>NZ_JBARXZ010000074.1:0-54717 GCF_049647605.1 Mycobacterium sp.
GCACCCGGCCGCGCCGTAGTGGTGCGTCGGGCACCACCGCAACCAGCACCGACGCCGGTCGTGCTGCCTCCGGTGGCGAGACGCCTGCCGCCGAGGCGGGCGCGACTGAGAAAACGGAGAGCTGAGCATGCTGATCCCACGTAAGGTCAAGCACCGCAAGCAGCACCACCCCCGGCAGCGTGGCATCGCCAGTGGCGGGACGTCGGTGAGCTTCGGTGACTACGGCATCCAGGCCCTGGAGCACACCTACCTGACCAACCGGCAGATCGAGTCCGCTCGTATCGCCATCAACCGGCACATCAAGCGTGGCGGCAAGGTGTGGATCAACATCTTCCCGGACCGTCCGCTCACCAAGAAGCCTGCCGAGACCCGCATGGGTTCCGGTAAGGGTTCGCCGGAGTGGTGGATCGCCAATGTGAAGCCGGGACGCGTTCTCTTCGAGATCAGCTACCCCGACGAGAAGATCGCCAAGGAAGCGCTGACCCGCGCCATCCACAAGCTGCCGATCAAGGCACGCATCATTACTCGAGAGGAGCAGTTCTGATGGCAGTAGGAGTGTCGCCAGGAGAGCTGCGCGAACTCACCGAGGACGAGCTGACCGAACGTCTGCGCGAATCCAAGGAAGAGCTGTTCAACCTGCGCTTCCAGATGGCCACCGGGCAGCTGGACAACAACCGCCGGCTCCGCACGGTGCGGCGGGAGATCGCGCGTGTCTACACGGTGCTGCGCGAACGTGAATTGGGTCTGACCTCCGGACCCGTTGGTGAGGAATCCTGATGGCTGAAGACACAACCAAAGCGGCCGGCCCGAAGCACACGCCGGCCACCGAGAAGCCCCGTGGCCGTCGCAAGACTGCGATCGGTTACGTGGTCAGCGACAAGATGCAGAAGACCATCGTCGTCGAACTGGAAGACCGCAAGAGCCATCCGCTCTACGGCAAGATCATCCGCACCACCACCAAGGTGAAGGCACATGACGAGAACGGTGACGCCGGTATCGGTGACCGGGTGTCCTTGATGGAGACCCGTCCGTTGTCGGCCACCAAGCGCTGGCGCCTGGTCGAGGTCCTCGAGAAGGCCAAGTAGGACCTGCCTTCCCGCATTTCGAAACGCCCGCCGCGAGCAATCGCGGCGGGCGTTCGCGTTTTTTCCGGATGTGTTTGCGGAGGTGTGAATTCATGCCTACTCTTTCGCTGTGAATTCACGCCGTAGCTTGGGCACCACCGAACCGGTCCTCGGCGTGCTCGTCACACGGTTCTCGCTTGCCGCGTCGTCGGCGGGCTGAGATCTGATGGCGACACGAGACATCCTCGGCGAGACCACAACTTCCCCCCGCCTCCGGATCGTCGCGGCGGACCGCGACACCGGGACGCCGGGCCAGCCACGCTTCCGCGCGCCGGTCGGAGATCGAACCGACACATTTGTCAGAGGCGTCCTGGTCCTCAGCGACGGCGTGTCGGCGATGCTTGCCGTTGCCCTGGGTTGGTGGTGGGCGACAAGAACACACGACGACGTGGCCCCGTTCTGGCTGTTGGCGCTCTTTGTGCCGATACTGCTGCTGATACTCACCGTCAGGAAGATGTACCGCTGCGATCTCAACCGGCGGACCATCAACGAAATCGGCCCCATCGAAGTCGCGGTCGCGCTGGTCTCGGTGGTGTTCCTTGCGGCCCTGGTGGTGCTCGGGATCCAGGGGCCGCGCAGTGTGATCTGGTTCAGCATCTGGATCGCCACGGCCGTATTGCTTCCGATCGGTCGGCTGTTGGTGGCGTTGGTGATACGGGTATCGGGGCTGGCGCACCGGTTGGTTGCTCCCACCTTGATCGTCGGCAACGGTCGGGTGGCCCACCAGATCGTCGAACGGTTGAGGGCCTCACCCCAGTACGGGCTCCTGCCCATCGGTCTGCTCGACGTCGAGGCACCGCAGTCCCGGGACGAGAGTGCACCCGATTTCGGTATTCCTTACATCGGTTCACCGGATCAGCTCGAGGCCGTGGCCGAGAGTACCGGCGCCCAGAACGTTGTCATCGCGTTCTCACGGAGCCGGGACGAAGTACTCACCGATGTTGTCCATATCGCTCACCGACTGGGGCTGCGGGTGTGGGTGGTACCGCGAATGTTCGACACGATCGGCGAACGCGCCCGCATCGAACACATCGGCGGCCTGCCGCTGCTGGCTCTGACCTACACCAATCCGAACGGCTGGCAGTTCACCGTCAAGCATTTCTCGGACCGAGTGGTCGCAGGCCTTGGCCTACTGTTGATCTCGCCGCTGTTCCTCACCTTGACGCTTGCTGTTCGGCTGAGCTCGCCGGGGCCGATCTTCTTCGGCCAGGACCGTATCGGACGTGATGGCCGGGTGTTCAAGTGCCTGAAGTTCCGGTCGATGCGTCCGCCTCGGGCTTCGGATCTGCAGTTCGAACTGCAGACCGGCGCGGCCCCGGGCGGTGTCGAAGGCGTGGACCGACGGACCAAGATCGGCAAGCTCATGCGGGCGACGTCCATGGACGAACTGCCGCAGCTGATCAATGTTCTCAAGGGGGACATGAGCTTGGTGGGGCCACGTCCCGAGCGGCCCGAGTTCGTGGACCTCTTCGAGATGCAGATCCGGAGGTACGGCCAGCGCCATCGCGTGAAGGCCGGCGTCACGGGATGGGCGCAGGTGCACGGACTTCGCGGTCAGACCTCGATCGCCGACCGGGCCGAGTGGGACAACTACTACATCGAGAACTGGTCGTTGGGCTTGGATCTGAAGATCCTGGCGCTCACGGTGGTTGCCGTACTCCGCGGTTCGGAGTAGGCGCCACCCCCGGTCGCTACCGGTCCACCACGCCCGATTCGTGGTAGCGACGGTCCGTGTTCACCTTCCAGGGGTCGACATCCTCCCCGAAATACCGGGCGACACTGTGCATTGCGCTGAGCATCGCATGGTCCTGGTTGTCGTAACGATGCATGCCGTTGCGGCCGATGGGATGAAGCGTCGGGTGCCGTCGACGTAGGTAGTCACGGATCACGGTGACGTTGTCCTCGCGCTCCGGGTTGTACATCGGATAGGCGAACTGAGACCGCACCACCGAGACATGCTCGACCTCGGCATCCTCGATACCGAGTGCAAGCAGGTCCTGTTCGACGACGGTGCCCAGGCTCTTGTCGAGCATGACCCACAGGTCGTCGCCGGGAAGGGTGAAGTATTCGAGGCCCAGGTAGGTGCCGTCCCAGTGTGGGGGCGCCAGCGCGGCCGACCAACGACCGTAGTTCTGGACCCGGCCCACCCGAAACCCTTTTTCCGGTGTGTAGACCCAGTTGAAGGGAATGTCGAGATGATTGCGAAGGGCCACGGCAACGGTGATCAACGCCCGATGCTTGAGGGCCGCGGCCGCCACCCGAATCTTTTGCGGCGGTTCGGGGTCCAGGATCTCCAGCAGACTGCGCAGCGGCATGCTCGAGAACACCGCATCAGCGGATGTGGTCTCGCCGTTGTGCAGTTCGACTGTCCAGCCGTCGCCGTCGGCGCGAACGCCGACGACTCGGGAATTGAGTGACAGCTCCGCTCCGGCATCCACCGATGCCGCCCCCGCGGCTTCCCAGAGTTGGCCGGGACCGAGCAGGGGATACCGAAAGGTGTCTTGGGCAGCAGGTTCCGCGCGTCGCGGCCGTCGCCAGGTGATCGGTCTGATTCGCTGGTCTGCCCAGTTGCTGGCGATGTCATGGGGATCGGTCAGCCAGGTCTTACGGACATAACCATCAAAGAACAGCGTGTACCAGTAGTCGCCGAATTCGTGCGCACCCCAGTCGCGGAAGCTGTCGGGTTTGTCCACCGGGCGCATCTTCCGACGGGCCCGCTGCCACAACAGGCTGCCGAGGCCGACCAGGCCGCTACGAAAGCCGAACTGAGTCAACAGATCACGACCAACCAGGGGGTACTGCACATACTGGCCGTTGATGAGCATGGCGGACTTCCGGCGCACGGAGATCCATTGGTCGTCCGGCAGCAGAGCGTTCCAGAGCGCGGCGACCTCGTTGTCCTTGGTGAAGAACCGGTGCCCTCCGGGATCGACCCGCCAGGCTCCGCTGCGTGGTGTCCGGGCCAGGCCGCCCAGGTTTCCGGTCGCTTCATGGATCCGGGGCGATACACCTGCCCTGGTGAGCTCGAGGGCGGCGGTGAGTCCGGCCGGGCCGGCGCCGATGATCAACGGGTTGCGACTCAACTCCGCAACCCGCTATCGACCGCGACGCTGCGGGAAGCGTCGGTAGTCGGTGATCAGTTCATCGATGTCGGCCACCTCGAGGTCGTTGAGCGGTGTTGTCAGAAATCTGAGTTGGGCGTATTGGGTTTGCATCGGCAGGAATCCACTCAGCAGTGGCTCCGGCGTGGTCCGCAGGACCAGATCCACGTCGCCGATCTCGAAAGCTTCGCTGATATCGCAGGAGTCGCGCTGGGCGCGAAGATGGGCGGCGCGCAGCTCGTCTGCGGCGTCATAGGCAGCGAGGATGTTGATCTGGAATTCGTCGCCGTGCATCGCGCTCTCGGTGGCGTGTGCAGCCTCCAGGAAATCGTCCGGGAGTAGTCTGCGATCACCGTGCAACCGCACACCGCAGACCGCGGGATCGAAGTGAGCGGGTATCAGCGTGGCAAAAAAGTGTATCGAGGCTGCATAGACCGCGGCCAGTTCCGGGTTGGGCCGCGCCAGATTTGCCTGGCTCAGGTTGTAGACGGAGACGGTTCCCGCGCCGTGTTGTTGCAGTGCCACAAGGATTTCCGTGACCTTCTCGGCACCGCGGCGGTACGCGTCCTCGAGTGAGGCGCCGTTGGCGTTTGCCCAACGTCGCAACCCGTCCGGGATGAGACCCACGTGGGCCGGTTCACGCTGCATGTTCGGCCACCCTTGCGTTGCCACTGAACTGCAAAGGTACTACAGGGGGTAAGCCTGGCCGCCGGCGATGGAGCCCGCTCGCGCAGGAGCGGGTCACGGCAAAGTGGGGGATTTGCCGGCGGGCTTTGCTGAAACGGTTGGACGTGGATTCTCGGGCGGGACCGGCGGGCAGCTGCTGTCGGCGTTGCGCTCAGCGAGCGGGGCCGGTGCCGAAGATCCGGTCTGCGGCGATCTTGGCCAGATCGCTCAGGACCTGCAGATGTCCGGTGCCCCATTGTCGCGGCTTGCTGTCGAAGACGCACAGGGTTCCGACGGAGTGGTTGTCCGCATCGGTCAACGGGATACCGAGATAGGCGACGACGGTACCGTCGAGGACTGCTGGGTGGTTCTTGAAGAGCGGGTCCTCACGCATGTCTTCGAGTACCAACGGCTCACCCATCGCCACGGCGTACTGACAGACGGATCGCTCGAGTGGCGTCTGCCGGTCCGCCGGGGTCGGCAGATCCATCCCGACCGAGCTCTTGAAGAACTGTCGGTCGACATCGACCAGGGTCAGAGCTGCGTGAGGGGCGTCCAGGGCCGCCGTCGCCGCGCGGGTGATCCGGTCGTACATCTCCTCGGGCGGGGAGTCCAGCAACCCGGTGGCATAGAGCGAGCGCAGCCGGTCGGGGTCGGAGATGGCGGTCATCGAGATCGCGGCCGGTGACTGCGTGGACTCCAGGATGCTGGACAGATGGGCGAGCAGTTTCCCGAGATCCGGGCTGTCGGCCGCTCGCTGGTCGGCGACCAGTTGTGTTGCCACCGCGCGTGCCACATAGGCGTCGACGTCTTCGCCGGCCGTGCGCGCAGACTCCTCGAGCAGTTCGTTGAGCCAATCATCGAAGCGTGGAACCCAACGTGTCATCCACAACACGTTAGCCGAAAAAGACGACGCGACGAAGAACGGAAACCGAATCCGCTGCGCGGCCGGTGAGCTCGTGCGATCGGGGTGCAAGGCCCCGGCATCCGGCGGTAACGAGGCCGGGGCCGGCTCAATCGTCCAGCGCGCCACCGGGGGAACGTCGTTTGCGGGACCACACGGCTGTCCCGATCACGGCGATGAGGGCAACGATGGCCACGCCCACGCCGATCGGAACCCACGGATTCAGCGACGGTGACGGCTGTGGTGCAGCGGAATCGACGGAATCGGAGGAGGCGGAGCCGGCCCGGATCGCAACATTGATCGGGACTCCGGCGGCACCGGCGGCGAGCACATCGCCGGTGAGCTGCGACCAACCACCGTCCAATCCCTGGAGGTAGTCGAAGAGCGGGTCGACCAACCGCCACGTGTCCGTCGTCGTGACGAGGACGACGGAGCGGTCGCGGGGGCGGTCGGCGAATACCTGAATGGACCCGAGCCCGTCGTCGATGACGGCGCGAAGCTCGGTGGGAAGACCGAGGCCCACCTCGGTACCCACACCACTGATCGGCGGATGTAGCGAGGTATCGGCCAGCGCAGCGGATTTGGCGACGATCAGCGCACCCGAGGTGGCGTCGGCGGCAGTTCGCAAGTCAACAACCTGAGGCATCAGTTGTTGACCGGTCAGCCGCGCGATCGCGCCGATCGTGCGGGCGGCGTAGGAGAGCTGATTCGGGCTGCTGCCATCAAAGGCCACCAGGAAGCTGGGGCTGAACTCCGAGGGCACGGCTCCGAAACCGTCGAGCGGCGGGCCGCCACGGCGCACCGTGAATGTCGACCGCGGGTCGACCTGAAAGGTGATGGGTGCCACGAACGGCCCACACACTTGGTTCGGTGTGTAGGTCAGAGCGAGGTCGAGGTTGATCCACTGGCCGAAAGCCTGGCGATCCAGGTCGAATGTCGCGTCCAGACGGCCGGTGTCGTCGAGCGGGGCCCGATACACGACAGTGTTGTCGGACCGTATGACAACACTTGCCGAGTCGGCTGCGGGTACCGGTGTGTAGTCGGCGAGCAGATGTACCTGCACGCTGTCGACCCGACCGGTGCCCAGTGCCGCCCGGTCGGTCCCGAGCCTCAGGTTGCCGGTGCGCAGCACATCGGTTCTGCCGCTGATTCCCAGCTGGGCGAACGTCAACGTGTCACCGCTGAGCGCAGGTGTCGATCCCGCTTGTTCGATACGGGTGCCGGCGGTCTGCACCAGCGACTGCAGCTGGTTGACAAGTAGCGAAACCTGCGTCGTGAGTTCGTCACCGCTACCGGAGACCCGGAGGTGTGCGGCCGGGGTCCCGGGGTTCTCGACACTGAGGCCGGCGGGGCCGCCTGCTTCGACGACAATCGCACGAGTCAGTTGACCGGCCGGCGGCGGTGCCGCGCCACGAGCTGCCGTGACCACGCCGATGTTCAGCGGCTGGGGGTGATAAAGCCGGGTCAGCGCGGACACCAACGTCAGCACCGATTGTTGTTCGGCGGCGTCCGCGTCGGCCGGCGTATAGATGGTGGCCCGTTGGAGCACCGGCGGGAAAAAGCTCGAGATCGTGGTCGCCGGTGCCTCGGTACCGACAAACATCGTCGTCAGGTCACTGATGGTCAGCTGCTGTCTGGGACCACAGAATTGGTCGGCATCATCGGTCGCGCGAAGAGTGAGCGAGAGCCCGATCGTCGAAGCGCGAACACGTGCCGCCGAAATATCGACATCGACGGGTGTCATCACCTGTCCGGCCGTAGCCGGGGGCAGCTCGACAACCCCGAGAAGGGTGCCGTCGCCGTCATCGATCTCGACATAGCCGGCGTCGATGTTGACAGGCGTTTGGATCACCCCCCGCAACCGTGCAGGGGTCAGTCCGGCAGGCACCGGCACCGTGAACTTTGTGCTGCTGTCGGGGCCGAGGAATACCTCGGGTTCCAATCCCAGTGTGGGCCAGTCCATCGTCACGGCTGCAACGTCCGTGGGATCGCCGCCGTCAACGGGTTCGGCAGCCGCCGAACCCGCGACCGACCCCGCCAGCAACGCCGGCAGGATCAGCAACAGCGTCGAAAGGAGCGCGCGCACCGGGGTGACCGTACTCACCGCGGGATCCCGGCACCGGCGACGCACCCGTGGAAGAGAGGTTCTGTAGTGGTGAACTCATCTGCGCACCGCCATGGAGCTCGGAGTCGCTGCGGAATCCCTGAGAAGAATGAACTAACCGGGTGCACGCGGTCTACTTTCGAGTATTCGAAATACCAACAGTGCTGGGACTATACCGGCGTACCCGCTGAACTGGCGTGACGTCGGCAGCCGAACCGACGAATGTCAGGGGTGAGGCGACGGTGCCCGGTGTTCTGGGATAGCGTGTGACGACTCATGCCGTGCCGGATGGCTGGAGTAACTGGCACTGACCTCCGATGGGCATCGGTGACGAAGGGTCGCACTTGACTGTTCAGGACTTCGCGCAGATCTTGCGTACCCGGTGGAAATTCATTTGCGGCACAGTCGTTGTCGCTGTTTTGGCTGCACTCGCCTACGCACTCCTGACGACGCCGCAATACCAGGCCTCGACTCGACTGTTCGTCTCGACCACCTCGGACGGTACCAACAGCCAGACCTACGACGGTGGCCTCTTCGCCGAACGTCGAGTGCTCTCCTACAACGAGCTGCTGATGGGTGAGATCCTGGCCCAGCGCACCATCGACAAACTCGGGCTCGACATGAGCGCGGCCGACCTGCAGGAAGCCGTCGAAGCCAGCGTGCCCGCGGGGACAGTGCTCATCGACGTCGCGGTGGTGGACCCGTCACCGGTTCGGGCCCGAGACATCGCCAACACCCTGGCCGACGAATTTGTGGTGATGGCTGCCGGATTGGAAACGCCGGTGTTGGGTGCGCAACCCAACGCACGGGTGGTCATCCAGCAGCGCGCGGAGATTCCCGACAAGCCGATGAATCAGGGCAGGCTCCGAATCCTGGGGATCGCCGCGGTGATGGGTGTGCTCCTGGGTGCCTTCATCGCGGTTGTCCGCGGCCGCATGGATGATTCGGTGCGAACTGCCGAAGACCTGGAAAGAGCCACGGGCGTCGGCTTGCTCGCCGATGTTCCCTACGACGAACAGCGCCGGGAGATACCGCTGATCTCCTTCGACAGCGATCGCAGCGCGGTGGCCGGCGCATTCCGCGAGCTGCGAATCAACCTGCGCTTCCTCGAAGCCGTCGACGGCCCCCGGGTGCTCCTGGTTGCCAGTTGTCTGCCCGACGAGGGCAGGACCATGACCGTGATCAATCTGGCGCTGGCCCTGGCCAACGCCGGCCACAGCGTGGTGGTGGTCGACGCAGACCTGCGGCGGCCCCGGGTGGGTACCTGTTTCGGGCTGGCCGCGCAGCCGGGTTTGAGTACCGTGCTGACCGGCGACGCCACTGTGGACGAGGCATTGCAGGAGACACGCTTCCCGCACCTGAGCGCTCTCACCGCCGGAGCCATCCCGCCGGACCCCATCGAACTACTCGAATCCCAGGCGACCAAAGATGTTCTGGGTGAACTGGGCCGACGATTCGACTATGTGATCGTCGATTCACCGTCGTTGCTGGTGACCGACGCCGCCCTGCTGGCGGACAGCTCGCAGGGCGTGCTGATGGTCGCGCGGTTCGGTTCCACCCGGGCTCACCAACTGGCCGACGGCGTTCATTCGCTGAGGCGAGCGGGGGCGCCCCTGCTCGGCGCGGTGCTCACGATGGCGCCGGCGAAGAAGCGGCCCAAGGCTGACGGCCACTACGACACAACCAGTGGTGTGCACCGGGATTCACCGCGCCGTGGCGGCCGCCAGCGCCGCGGTGCGCAGAACAAGTGACCGGACCGGAACACTCATGGATGGTGACGAATCCGGGAAAAGCGGGACCCCGGCCACTTTCGTAGCCGCGGTGCCGAAGGCCGGCAGGGCTCGAGCCGCCACCGAAACCTCTCGACGCGATTCGTACGGAACCTATCTGGCAGCGCTGCCCCGCGTTTTCGGTCCGAGGACAACGGATCTCCAGTTGCACAATCGCGCGTTTGCGGTGCTGATCATCACCGCGATCGGGCTGGTGGTGGTTCCCGACCTGATCACGTATCTGCAGGTCGAGCATTCACCGATTCTGCCGCCGGGGGAATCCGCGGCTTTCTCCGAGGTCCCACTGGCGCAGCTCGCCAGTCTGGCAGGGTCAGCACTGCTGCTCCTGCTGAGCACCGCCGTCGCCCTGATGCGAGGGCCGGAAAACCGCGACATCACCGGGCTTCTGGTGCTCCTGCTTGCGGTGAATCTGCCCTATCTTGTCAACCCGCACCTGCCGCCACCGGCCGATCTGCCCAAGATCGTCCTGGCCAACATGTTCATCCTGGCGCTGTGGAACATCGGAGCGCCGATCGCCGAACTGAAATGGTTCCCGATCACCGTCGCGGCGATCTCGGTCTACTCGCTCATCGGGGGGCTGCTCATCCCGGAATACATGATGTACAACGTCGACTCCCAGAAGGACATCATCCCGGGTTGGGAACTGGCCGGACCATTCGGCCACGCAAACGTGCTGGGAATGTACTGCGCGCTGGCATTTGCGTTGGTGCCGCTGATCGTCGGGACGCGGTGGCGGTGGGTCATCGCAACAATTCTGTTTGTCACGCTGCTGGCCGCGGCCTCACGAACTGCGCTCATCGCGACCGCAATGGTGTTGCTGTGGTGGGCGTTCTGCTGGCTGCGGGGAGCAACGTCGGTGCGACTGGTAGGCACCCTGCTCGCCGGCTTCACCGCCACCGCCATGTTCGTGTTCCCGTTCCTGGATTGGGACCCGTCCGCCTTCACCGACCGTGCCTATGTGTGGGCGGAGAGTCTGCGCGTCTGGCAGCAGTCTCCGTGGGTGGGGATGGGGGTCAACTGGTTCCTCGTCGACGCTCAGTCTCTGTCGAACATCGCCAAGTGGGCGTTTGTGGGGACCGGACACAATCTGGTGGTCGACACCTTGGTGAGATCCGGCCTTCTCGGGGTCGCCGTCCTGGTGCCGCTGTTGGTGGCCGCGATACTTTCGGTGCGCGCATTGCGCGCCACCAACCAGCAGATGGCCTGCTTCGGTTTTCTGATGGCCTTCTTTGTCGCGGCGACCACCGAGGCGGTCTGGGCGCTACTGCCGAATCTGCAACTGTTTCCGATCAGTGGCCTGATCTTCGCCGTGCTGATCCTGGGCAGGCGTGGCACCCGGGTGGACGGACCGCCGCCCCTGGAAGGATCGATCCGTGAGCACTGAACCGGCGGTCAGCGTAGTCATTCCGACAATCGGTCGCGCCAGTCTGGCCGCGGCGGTCGAATCGGCGCTGCAACAAACGGCACCGCCGGTCGAGATCATCGTGGTGCTGGATGCTGATTGTCAGCCCGATCTGCCGGAGTCGCCCACCATCCGGGTGATGCGGACCTCAGGGGGACTCGGAGCCAGCGTCGCCAAGCACCTCGGTGTCGAGGCGGCTGTCGGGGATGTCATAGCGCTGCTCGACGACGACGACGTCTGGCGTCGCGACAAACTCGAAACGCAGCTGGCCGCAGCGCCACCGGGGAACGAGTGGATCCTCGCTTCCCGGTTCCGGGTTCACATCGACGGCCGCTCGCCGGTGGTCGGGCCGAAGAACCCGATCAGCCGCCACGAGCCGATAGCCCCGTATCTGTTCGAGCTCCGGACCCCGCAGGCCTTCAACATGGTCCAGACCTCGACACTGGTGTTCCCGCGGGCGCTGGCGCAGACGGTGCCCTGGTCGGTGGCTGCCGGATCGATCCACGACGATCCGAAATGGCTGATGGAAGTACGGCGCGTCCACCCGAATCTGCCCATCATCCAGGTGTCCGAGCCGCTCGTCGACATCTTCTGGACGGTTGCGTCATTGTCCCGCTCGGGGGTGGACCGCAGCGCAGACCTGATCGACTGGGGCATCCGAGAACTCGCCGACGAGACACCGCGGGTGCGAGGTGACTACCTGTTGACCTCTCCGGTCGGTTCGGCACTCGGAGCCGGTTCGATGTGTGGTGTCGCGAATTCCGTTGGTGCGGCGATCAGGAATGGTCGACCGGGGTGGCGGGCCTGGGCGAGTGTGGTCAAGTCGACCCTGCGGCTGGGTTGGGGACGCCTCCGCGCCGCGGGCACTCGTGCGGCCGGGAAGTCATGAACATCGGGAAACAGCGCTGATGTCCTTCGCCCGTAACACCCTCCTCGGTTTCTCCTCCGGCGCCGCCGTGGCGCTGGCCGGCTTCATCGGCAACGCCATCACAGCCCGGCTGCTCGGACCAGACGACCTCGGTGTCTTTGCCTACGTGGTCTTCTGCGTGACCATCGGCTCAATGATCGCCGGCCTCGGCATCGGCGTGGTGCAACAGCGATTCATCCCGAGTCTGCGCGCCACGGACGACAACACCGAGGCCGACGGCCTGATCGGGGCGACCACACGGTTGTCCACGGTGGCCGCGGTCATCGGCTGCGTGCTGTTGTTCGCCTACCTCTACTGGCCGGGACGAAGCGCCATCGAGGGACCTTCGGAGACCACCCGAAATGTGGTGATCGGCCTCGCGCTGACCTGGTTCCTCACCTGGCGGATGGCCGAGGTCTACCAGTTCTACCTGCGAGGTGAGCAGCGTTTCGGCGAGCTGGCCCGCCTGTCTGCATATTCGGCGTTACTCAAGCTGGCCGTGATGGCCCTGGGGGCCTGGCTGTTCGGGATCCCCGGCGCGCTGGCCGGTTTCATCGCCGGCAACCTCTTGCCGGCCAGCCGGATTTTCCGGTTGCTGCGATTCCCCGCCACCGTCGGACCGGAGCTGCGCAGCCAGGTCGTCAGGTTTGCGCTACCGGCCTGGGCCACTGCGGTGCTCGGCGGTCTGGTGTTCGGCCGGACCGAGATACTCTTCCTCGAGCACTACACCGGGCTCGGCGCCGTCGGCTTGTTCGCGGCTGCAGTGACGGTGGCCGAAATGGCGGTGCAGTTGCCGCCGTTGCTGCTGGCCGCATTGCTTCCGCGGTTCAGCGAGCAGCACGGGGCGGGTGCCCACGACGACATGCACCGGCTGTATCGAACGATGACCGCGCTCATCGCGATGCTGATCGTGCCGTTGTGCTTAGGCCTCGCGGCGATCGCCCCGGTGTTGGTACCGCTGCTTTTTGGTGCGGAGTTCGCCGATGCGGCCGGGGTCGCCTCGGTGCTGCTCATCGCCGCGGCGGTCAGCAGCCTCGGCGTGACGACTTTCTATCTGCTGCAGAGCATCGGCAAGACCGGGTTCCTGCTGATGTCCAACGGGGTGGGCCTGGTGGGCACGATCGCGCTCGGCTTCGTGCTGGTGCCGCGCTATGGGCTGATGGGAGCTGCCTGGTCGCGAGCCATTGTTCAGGTGTCGGTGGTTCTCATCGAAACCTGGTATGTGACAAGGCGGCTGAGTATCGCCCCGCCATACCGGGTGCTGGGGGCGATCGCGCTGGCTGCGGGGGCCCAGGCTGCAGTGGCCTACCTCACCGTAGTGAAACTCGGGGTGGGGCTGGGCGGTGCGATATCGCTGTTGGTCGCCATTCCCGTGGCCGCGGTGGTCTATCTCCTCAGCTTGCGTGTGCTGAAGGTGACGTCGATGGTGGATCCGGCGCTCAGGGACAGACTCATCGGACGCATGCCGCCGCGGGTGCAACCACTGCTGCGCCGCGTCCTGTAGCGCTCAGCCCGCGGCGCTCTGTTTCAATGCGTCGGCGGCCGGTTTGGGGGAGAGATCGTCGCGGAGCACCCCGAAGTTCTGCTCGGGATCGGCGAGGTCCGTTCCGCCGTCCACCAATTCGTAGTAGATGAGTGGTCCGGCCCAGTCCCACTCGGTGACCTGGTGGCGGGCTTGTAGGAGAGCCGCTGCCTGATCATCCTCCGATACCGCGTGTGGACCGGTGCCCGTCGGCGCGCCGAACTCGGTGATCCAGATCTTTTTCCCGCCGTCCCCGTTGCGGTCCATCACCGCGCGCAATGCCGGAAGGTCGGCGAATCCGCCCTCGGTTCGCTGAGGCGACTCCATGGGCAGGGCGGGGAAGCTGTACGGGTGGGCCGCAACACCGTCGGCGAGTTGCGCCGCGCCGTTGGTGTACAGCCGTTCGAGGTAATCGGTCGGCGGCACCTCGGCATCCGGTTCCTCGAATTTTGGTCCCAGTCCGCCGATCAGCAGGGTGGCCTCCGGTGCGACGCTGCGAATCGCCTCCGCGGCAACCCGGAACAGGTCACCGTATTCGTCGGCGTCGGGCCGAGGTGGCCAGAATTTACCGGTGTTGGGCTCATTCCAGATCTCCCAGGTGTGCACCCCGCGCGGGGTGTACCGCTCGGCGGCGACTCGGGCGAAGTTCGCGAACGACACCAGGTCATCGGGTCGTGAGTGCTTGGCGGTCGGTGAGTCGTCAGCCGCGGACGTACGCGCCCACGCCGGGGTGAACGCCAGCACCATCAGCACGTTCATCCCGCGGGCGGCGGCTTCGTTCACAACAAGATCGGGATAGGACCAATCGAGACGGCTCTGGTTGCTTTCGACCACCGCCCAGTCGATGTCGACTCGCACCCAGGTGACGCCCATGGCCGTCATCAGGTCGAACTGCTCGACGGTGGTGGCCGCCTCGCTGCCGCGATGATGGACCGTCATCCCGATTTCGGCGGCCGGCGAAAATGATCCGCACGCGAGGGCGCTGCCGCCGATCAGCACCATCGACAGCAGTCCGGTGAGGCCGCGGCGCGGGGCGTCAGCGCACGATCGCCTGATGGTCCGTACCTTTGGAGAACGGTCTGCCCAGCAGGCCTTCGGTTCGTCCGATCAACAGCGCCAATCCGTCACGCGGCGTGAACTTCTCCGGATTGCGCAGCGGCTGCAAGGCCGCCGCCAGCAGGTGCGCCAGTTTGTACCAGAGTGGGTAACGCCAGGTGCGGAGCACATTGCCGGCACCGCGGCCGTAGGACCGCAGCTTGCGCCGGCGCTCGGCGGACGGCAGATGCGCAAATTCGGTCTGCGCGTGCACCGTGATGTCGCTGACCCATTCGATCGAGAAGTTGTCCAATTCGGACAGCCGCAGCAGCAGGTCGGTACCCTCACCGGCCTGCCATGGGCTGGCGGCTCCCGAACCCCGGTTGGTGTCGAAACCGCCGGCCCTGATGAACGGTTCCCGCCGGAACACGGCGGCCGGTTCGATGACTCCCCAGACATTGCGTCGCGTCAGCGGGGAACCACGTTCGGCCAGTGGATTTCGTGGACCCTCGCGGTCGGCCAGCTGCAGGGCGATCACCGTGGTGCGCGGTAGGCAATGGGGTGCCACCCGCTCGAAGAAGTCGGGGTCGACGCGGCTGGTGTCATTCGGAAACCAGAGCCAGTCCACATCGTCGAGCGACTGGGCGGCGGTGTTGCGGCCGTTGGACACCCCCCGTGTGCTGACGACGGTCCGGATCGTCAGGACACCGGCGAATCGCGCGCACAGCGCCTCGAGTGCCGGTGGGTCACCGTCGTGGCCGTGGTGCGCGATGACCACGGCGTGCGGGCGTTGTGACTGGCAGGCGAGATCGTCGAGCAGCAGCCCCAATTCATCCCAGCGTCCGACCGTGGTCAGGGCCACCCCGAAAACAGGCGTGGGGTTCTCGACGTGCGGCGTTGCGGTCACACCAGGGAGCGCTCACGCAGGCCGGCCGACAGATCAGGGTCCGCCCAGGTGCGTGTCAACGTATCGCCCAGATCGTGCTGCGGGTGCCAGCCGAAGACTTCGGCAATACGTGAGATGTCGGCACCGAGGTAGGGACGGTCGACGGCGCGCATCCGCGTGGGATCTTGCTGCACGGTGAACTCCAGGTTCAGTGTCGTCCGCATCTGCGTCAGGATCTCGTCCACCGAGTACTGCTGCCCGCTGCCGAGGTTGACCACCTCACAGGCGGCACCGTCGGAGTTGCTGCCGAGAGCGGCAGCGGCGAACCCGCCGGCCGCATCCTGCACATCGATGTAATCGCGCTTGGGCCAGGTGTTTCCGAGATTGATCGACTCCCGGCCCTGGCGTAGCTGAGTGATGATCGCCGGCAGCAGGTGCGGATTGGTCTCTCCGGGGCCGATCACGTTGAAGAGCCGCACGATGCATGCGGTGAGATCCCGGTTTTCGGTGAACGCTCGAACGTACTGTTCGCCTTGCAGCTTCGTGATGCCGTAGATATCAGCAGGTTTGAGCACGGACTCGAACTCGCGATGGGGAGCTTCATCGGGCTGGTACACGGCGCCGCTGCTGGCAAAAACGAACCGGACCCCGGGTGGACACGCGGCCAGCAGGTTGACCGTCCCCGTGACGTTGGTCGCCACCGCGTCGGCCGGATCCGCATCACATTCGGGGATGTAGTGAATGGCAGCCAGATGGACGATCACATCCGGCTGGAAATACTCGATGAGTGACCGGGTGGCCGCGGCGTCGCGGATGTCGAGCCGGTGGAATCGGAATCCGACCGCATCCTGGGTCAGCCAGGAGGGGGCGCCGTACCGCAACAGATCGGCCACCAGCACATCGGCTTTGGTGCTGAGCGCGCGAACGAGCTCCTTCCCGACAAAGCCCGCACCACCTGTGACCATCACTCGCACGAGCGTCTCCTCCGCGTTTTTGGGCATGTCTTCTACAGCTTGTTGTCGACTTCGTGCGCGCGCAATTCGAGCGCCCGGGCGATTCCCGACCAATCCAAGGACTTCGCGCCGACAAGCCCGGCTTGGGAGAACACCTCCCATTGCTGGTCTGCGGCGAGCAACGCCTCGGCAAAATCCGTGGGCCCCGTGCCGCAAACGATTCCCGCGCCATACTGCACCACAACATCTTTGGCACCGTTCTCGGTGAACTCGGCTGTCACCACCGGAAGTCCACTGGCCATGGCTTCGGCGATCACCCGGGGAAAGCCCTCGCGCTGGCTGGGCATCCCGAGGACCGCGGCCCGGGAGAGCAGATCGATCTTCTGGGCCTCGCTGACCGAGCCCAGGACCTGGATCCGCGAAGTGAGGGACGACCGTCTCGCGTGGTCCTGGACGTCGGTTCGTGCCGGGCCGTCACCGGCTATCACCAAGTCGCCGGCCAATCCTCGCGCGGCGGCCAGCTCGAAAGCGTCGATGAGCAGCGGCAGGTTCTTGTGCGGTGCCAGCCGCCCGACATACAGAACCCCGGCACGTTCACTGCGTTCGGCCGTCCGGTAGCGGGCGAGTTCGATGCCACTGGGCAGCACCGAACACGGTTGCCCCGACTGCTCGGTGATCGCGGTGGCCACGGCATTGCTGACGGCAAAATTGGATCCGGCCAGCGGTGGTAACCGCTTCTGGGCCTGACCGAGAATCGGGTCGTCACGAATTTCGCACCAGTGAATGCCCGCCCGGGCCCGGGTGGCCGCCGGCAGCACCGGGACATGTAGCAGCGGCCACTGATTCATCAGGTGGAAGTCGTACTGCGCAGGCACCACCTGTCGGCGTACCCAGGCGCTGTACCTCGTGACGGCTCCCCAGTTGCGCCGAAGAGCCGGCACCAGCGGTGTCAGATAGCGATTGCTGAGCGGGTGCCGCCGGACCCGCACACCGTTGATCGTCTCGTCGGTGGCGAGGTTGGTGTCGTGGCCGATGCAGTAGACGTCGACCGAGTGGCCGCGCCGCACCATCGCCTCGGCGAGTTCCTGGAAGAACACCTCTTGGCCGCCGACATTGGGGTGGTAGAGCTCGGTCAAGAAAGCGAACCGCATCGGTGAGCCCGGGCCACCGGTCACAGGGGACTCGACCACACGCTGCCCCTGTCCTGTGCCGATCGGGTGTCAATTTGCTGCGGCGCAGCGAGTGTAGCGCACGCGCGGCGGTCAGAGACCCCGGCGGTCGAGTTCTGCGGTGATGGCGTCGGCCGCGGCGGACACCGGGATCCGGGACTGTCTCTGGGTGACGTGTGTCCAGCCCCGGGAACACAATTGCGCTCGGGCGGTGTCGTCGTCGCAGTAGTGGCGCAGCAGCTGTGCCAGTTCGCGATCATCGTGGGGATCGAAGTAGGCGGCGCCGTCGCCGCACGTCTCGCGCAGCGACGGGATGTCCGAGCAGAGCACGGCGGTGCCTGAGGCCATCGCCTCCAGCGGGGGAAGTCCGGCACCTTCATTGAACGACGGCATCACCAGCAGGTCTGCGCCGGCGACAAGCGAATGCAGCTCGTCGAAATCAAGCCGGCCGATCATCTGAACGCGGTCTCCCAATGCGGTGGCCTGGTTCTTGACCCGGTCGTCGAGGGTGCGCACCGAGGCCCCGCTACCTGCGATCAGCAGCCGGTGTGGAATTTCTTGCTGCACTTGTGCATACGCATTCAGCAGGGTCAGGAGATTCTTGTGCCGCTTCACGTTGCCCAGGTAGAGCAGGTACTTGTCCTGGGCCGGCGGGCGCCGGGAGTCGGCCGGTTCGAGCCATTGCCTGCCGACCGGAATCGGTGTCACGACAAATGTTGCCGAGGGTGCGATCCGCCCCAGGGCGTCGGCCGCGGCTCGGGACGGCGTGAAGATGGTGCTGCACCTGCGGGCGTCGATTTCCAGCATCGCTCGCGCGTACATCCGGCGCGGCCGGCTGATGCCGCTGATGGGTTCGGGCAGCAGGTGGTTGTCGTCGTGGACGGTGCTGAAGCCGACGATGTGGCGGTTCCGTGGCCGTAGGAGGCTGAACGGGTACGGGTAGTGCGGGACCCACATGGCCTTCGGTCGCACGGCCCGTACCGCATGATCCCAGGCTCGTTGCTCCTGCAGAGAATACATCGGAGCGGCCGGCGGATCGGAGAAGACCACGTGGGTGTCGTCGCATACCGGGGGGACGTGGTCGCGGTCCGCCAGCAGAGCCAGCCGGCGACCGTGCTGCCCGAGTACCTCTTCGAGGGCGGGGATCTGAGCCCGGATGTAGGTTCCGACGCCGCTTTGGTCGATGTGCCGGACGTCGAAGAGGAGATCGACGGAACGGGTGCTGCCGTTACCCATTCACCGAGCCCGGCTTCCGTCGTGGAGTCGGCATCGATTTTCCCTTTGGCCGTCGGAGTTGTCGCCACGGAGGGTACCGTTGCCGGTCCCGAGACTGCGCGCCCGGCGCGGAGCATTCCGAGGCTGCGGTGTTTTCACACCTGTCAACGACAGTCGTTGCCGGCAACCGCGAGGAGGGGATCGGTGAGTTTTTGCACATAGTGTTTGTGGGGCGTTGAATTCCTGCATACGATTTCGCCGTGAATTGGGACGGCCGAAGAGTTCTTCGCGCAATTTCAGCGGTAATCGGAACCACGGTTGTTGTCGGATTCTGCGCGCCCCATGCGACAGCCGAGCCCGGTGAGGGCGGCCTGACCGCCGATTCGCCGATCTTGAGTCTGGATGCTCTGGGCTCTGACTCGACCATCCCGTTCTACGGTGCGCAAGGCATCACCTCCCTCACGCTGCCGGTCCCGCAGGGGCTGACACCAGCATCTTTGGATGTTGTGGTGGAGGTTCCGGTGAACATGGCCAGAGGCACGCTGACGGTGATGCAGGAGGATCGGGCGCTGGCCCGGGTTCCGCTGTCGGTCGACGACCGGGTTCCGCTGTCGATTCCCCTGACCGGGGTGATGGTCGCCGACAATGCGGTGACGGTGACGTTGCGCAGTTATCTGGTGCCGATCGAAGGCTATTGTCTGGATCCGTCCAATCCGCTGCGACTGGTCAATGCGAACATTCGCTACGAAGGCGTGGAAATTGCGCCGCGAACCGTTGCTGACTTTTTGCCTCCCGTGTTGCAGCAACTCGACCTCTTCCTGCCCGATGAGCCGACTCGCGCGGAATCGGATGCGGCACTGCGGTTGTCGACCGCAATCGTCGCGCGATACGGCCAACAGAACACCTTGGTCACACTCACCGCCATGGCCGACGGCCAGGAAGTTCCGGCCGGGCCGTCGCTTCCCTTCCAGCGTCGAGTGGTGATCCGCGAGGGCAATGACACCGGCGTCCGGCTAACCGACGGTCCGGGTGTTCCCACGTTGCTGATCACCGGACCTGCCGAAGAGCTCGGCAACCAGGCGCGGCTACTGGCCAGCGACCTCGGCCGGCTGGCGCTGAGCTCGAGCGCGGTGGTGGGCCCGCTGCGGCCGCGCCCGCTGTTGCCGCCAGATGTGACGGCGCTGCGCGACCTGGGGCAGCAGGGTGTGACCGCAGTGGCACTGGCCCCACAGGTCAACATCGCGCTGGACCAGACCCGGTTGGGCCGGGCGGCCCACAACATGCGGGTGCACCTGCTGGGGTCCTACACCCCACTGCCGTCCACAGTCGGTGGCCAACTCGTCGCCAACGTCGGCGGTCAGACCATCGATCGCTGGCAGGTTGACAGCACCGGTGTCATCGACCGGTGGGTAACGGTGCCCGACCGTCTGCTGCAGCGGTACACCAACCTCGGTGTCGCCCTGAACATCACCGGAAACACCGGCCAGTGCGGCGAATTCCAGCCCATCACCCTGACCATCGATGGCGACAGCCCAGTGCAGAGTACCCGCGCCAACCCACCCGTGCCTGCCGGTTTCCAGTCGCTGCCGCAGGCGCTGATGCCACGAGTGGAGGTCGGCATCAGCGACGACTTCGACGACACCCGGCGTGCGGTCGCCATCCTGGCCGGATTGCAGCGGCTGAGCGCGCTGCCGATCGACACCGCCGTGGTGTCGGTCGAGGAGGCCCTCGCCTCACAGAACCCGGCCGTGGTGGTGGAGGCAGCCAGCTGGACACACGAGGACGTCACGCTGCCGGTGGCCGGCAACACCGACGGGGTGATCACCGTCGAGAATGTCAACGGCGATGGTGACGTCGACGGGGGCGGTGAAACCGGCACCCTGACGCTGGACCCCTCGGTGTCCTTCGGCTCGCTGCAGGTGGTCTACACCAACAACCGCTCCGTCCTGGTCGCCACCTCCAACAGCGCACCCGCGCAGCTCGACCAACTCTTGAACTGGCTCGACACCGACCCCGAGCGCTGGGCGCGGCTGCGCGGTGACGCACTGATCGCGGCGCCGGATCGGACTCCGGTGGTGGTGAGCACCGGGGCCCAGGAGTCGCGGCCCGCCGAGACGGGCTCGGCGGGACCCCGACTCACCACACTGTGGGCAGGAGTGGCCGTGACATCTGTGGCGGCCGTCGCGTTGTTGGGCGCGCTGCTGATTGCCCGCCGCAGAAGAACCTGACGTAGGCCATGACGGTCAGCACCGCTGAGGCGGCACCCACGCCGCCGGCGCAGCAGAAGCTCTTGACACGATTCGGTACCTGGTACTACGCATTGCACCCGAGCTATCGGGTAGCGCTGCGCTGGTTGCTGATCCTCGCTTCGACCGGGGTGGCGTTCTATCCCAGTTTTGTCAGCCTGGTGCACACCACGATCTCTCGGGGCATCGGCGGCTATGTCTGGACGGTGTGGATCGTCGGGCTACTGGTGGCCGGGGTGGTGGCGCTGCGCGAACGCAACGAGTTACCCATTCATGACCGCCAGACCGACCTGATCGTCGGGATCATGGGGTTTGTGCTGGCGCTGCTGATACAGGCTGTGCTGACGCCCCGCTTCGCGATGTACTTCCATCTGCTGCGGCTGGACCTGCTGGCGATGTGGTTGTTTGTCCTGAGTTCCTGTGTGGTGCTGTTCGGGCTGCGCCCGGTGGCGCGCTTCGCCTGGGTGTGGGCGCTGCTGTTCATGGTGTTCTCGCTGCCGTACTACCTGATTGTTGTGGTCCTCGGCGGTGGCCGGGGAGCCGCCGGTGCGGCGGCGCTGCTGATCTCCTCGTTCGGCGCCGCAATCGCGGTGGGCCGCAGCTTCAGAGCTGCCGCCCTCGGATTCTGTGCGGCCTGGGTGGTGGGAGCCGGGGTTCTCTTTGCCTTGGGCACTCTCTTCCGCGACGCGCCGATGCTTCTCTACCAAGGGCTTCCGTCGGTGTTCTCCCTCTGTGTCGTGATCGGGGTGATGGCCTTCTGGGCCCGTAAGAACGGGGCCCGGCATCTGCATCGCGAGGTCGAACCGCTGGCTGCCAAGCAGGTCTGGTCGGCGGTGCCCCTGGTCGTCGGGGTGGCGATGATCTTGACGTTCATTCCCCTGCCAGAGCAGGCGGACACCTCGGTGGTCGAGCGTGCCGCCCCGGGCCCGCTGTCGTTCGGGCAGCCGGTTGTGGCGCCCCGGGGATGGGACACGGTGGCACGCCGAAACTTTCGCGAAGTGAGCCGGCTGTACGGAAACGACGCGGTGATGGTTCGGCAGCAGATGACGGCTGAGGTCGGAGATCCACGGTTCGACAAGCTGTCACGACCACGGACAGTGATGGTGGACAGCGTCGTGAGCCAACGGCCGACCTCCTTCACCGTGTTTCCGTCGCGGGCGGTGTATGACATGACCGGGGCCCGGATGAGCCCGCGGCATTCCGTGGATCTCGGGTACGGGGTCACCGGGCAGATCCTCTCGGTGGTCGACGACAACTTGCTGATCACGTGGAACGCCTTGCGATTCGAGTGGGGCGACCAGCGGCTGGCGCAACGCATCACGATCTTTGCCGTCGACAACCACGAGCCGGACGCGCCCTTCCCACAGCCCGCCGGAACCACCATGTCGACCGTCCGCACCCTGTTCACCCTGCTGTTCCGGGGCAACGCCGTACTCGATGAGCGCACACCGACATTCAAGGATCAGGAGCTGCTCACCGAGTTCGGCCGCCAGCTGGTGGCCGCCCAGTTCACGCCGTCGGGGGAAGCCGGATGAGCCCCGCACCCGGACACCGCGTCCTGGACATGGACAACCAATCCGACCGGGAGTATGCGCTGCACCGGGCGATCAACCGGCTGCGCGATGAGGACCCGGTGGCCTCGGCTGCCAAACCCGTACTGGGCTGGCAGAAGACCGTGTTGTGGGCACTGCTGGTCATCGTGGTCGGCTGTGTCCTCTGGCAGCCGCTGCGCACCGCGGTGGTGCTCGTCGGCCTGTGTACCGCGGGATATCTGTTGACCCTGATCGACCGGGTGTTGATCTTCCGGCAGGGCCTGGCGGCCAGCGCTATTCGCATCACCGACGAAGAGGCCCGCGAGATTCCCGACGAGGATCTGCCGCCCTACACGATCCTGGTTCCCGCCTACAACGAGCCAGAGGTGGTCGGTGACCTCATCGGGGCGATGGCGGCCCTGGAGTATCCGGCGGAGAAACTGCAGGTGCTGTTGCTGCTCGAAGCCGACGATGACGTGACCATCGAGGCGGCCAGGGCCTGTGCCGAATCCGATTCGATCACCATCTGTCTGGTGCCGCCGGCGGATCCGCGCACCAAACCCAAGGCGTGTAACTACGGCTTGCACTTCGCCACCGGTGAGATCATCACCATCTTCGATGCCGAGGATCTGCCCGAGCCGTTGCAGTTGCGCCGGGTGGTGACCGCCTTCCGCAGCCTGCCAGAGACGGTGGCCTGCGTTCAGGCCAAGCTGGCTTACCACAACGGCAGCCAGAACATCCTCACCGGCTGGTTCACCGCGGAGTACGGATTGTGGTTCGGGTACCTGCTGCCGGGGTTCATGCGCACCGGATCGCCGATTCCGTTGGGCGGCACCTCGAACCACCTGCGCCGTGACGTACTCGACCCGATCGGCGGCTGGGATCCGTTCAACGTCACCGAGGACGCCGACCTCGGCATGCGGATCGCCTCCTCGGGATTTCACACCGCGGTGATCGACTCCACCACCCTCGAAGAGGCCAACAGCGACGGGATCAATTGGATCCGACAGCGATCCCGCTGGTACAAGGGCTACCTGCAGAGCTGGCTGGTGCAGATCCGGCGGCCGGTCCGGTTGTACCGCACGATCGGCCTGCGCAATTTTGTCCGGTTCAACCTGGTGCTCGCCGGGACCCCCATCATTGCGGTGCTGAACCTGCTCTTCTGGTTGATCACCATGCTGTGGTTCTTGGGCCAGCCGCAACTGGTCGAAGAGGTGTTCCCGATGTACATCTACTTCCCGGCGTTGGTGGCGCTGGCGCTGGGAAATGCGGCGACGCTGTACATGAACCTGATCGCACTCCGGGAGGACGACCGCTCCGATCTGCTGTTGGCTGCACTCACCGTGCCGGTGTTCTGGCTGATGATGAGCATCGCCGCGACCAAGGGTGTCTATCAGATGATCCGGCAGCCCTCCTACTGGGAGAAGACCTTCCACGGGCTGTCCGAGAAACCGCCCGCTGCCGATGACACTGCGGCAGCCAACGGATGATCGCCCGCTGGACAAACCGCCGGCTCGCATCGGTGTTTTTTGCCGGGGCCTTCGCCGTCTACCTGATCGTCGGTTACTGGCTGCAGGTCCAGAACGGCTTCATCCTCGGCGATGCACTATCGCGGGTGACGGCTGCGCAGTCGGTGTTGTTCAGCCGTGATCCGCACCTGGCCGCAATCGGTTTCATCTTCACGCCACTGACCGCCCTGGTGCAGATCCCGGCGATCGCGCTGAGCCCGCTGTGGCCGGACATCGCCGAACGCGCGTTCGCGGGCAGCCTGATGTCGGCGTTCTTCATGGCTGCGGCGGTGGTGCAGATCTTGGGAATGGGCACCGACCGTGGCTTGCCCCGGGGCTATTCGGTGACCATCACCGTGTTGTTCGCCCTGAATCCGATGATCGTCTTCTACGGCTCCAACGGGATGAGCGAGGCGCCGTTCATCTTCTTCATGTCGTGGGCGGTGCGCCGGCTGATCATGTGGATGATCAACGACGACGTGCACCATCTGGTGGTTGCGGGCGCCATTGCCATGGGGTTGGCCTACCTGACCCGCTACGACGCGGTGGCCTGTGCGTTTGCCGCCGGAATCCTGGTGGGGGCCACCACCTTTCTGCGGGTCAAGACCAGGCCGCGGGTCCGGCGGGCGCTGCTGGACGTGTTGATGGTGAGCCTGCCCGGGTTTGTGGCGTTCCTGGGCTGGGCGGTGGTGAGCTGGCTCATCACCGGCGAGGCTTTTGCGCAGTTCACCTCGCAGTACGGCAATTCGGCGATCTTGGAGCAGTCCGGTCAGGCCACCCCGGACTTCCTCGAAGGGTTGTCGTTCGCCGCGGTGTGCATCCTGTTGCTGGCGCCCACGCTGTTGCCGTTGGCGGTGTGGACGGTGGCGCGGCGCTGGGGCAGACCGTATTGGCCGACGATGCTGGTGCCACTGTCGATCTACGGCGCCGCACTGGCTTTCCAGAGCTACGCCTATGCCTCCGGCTCGACATTCGGTTTCCTGCGCTTCTACATCATCGCGATCCCGTTTGCCGCCAGCTTGGCCCTGCTCGCCGTTCCCGACGGTGTCCTGTTGCCGACCAAGCGGCCCGGCCGTAACTCCCCACCGGTACTGGTCGATCCGGCCGCCTCGTTCCGTGGGCCGCACTCGCGGTACGTGTACGTGGCGGTGGCACTGGTGTTCGCGGTGTCGCTGCCCGTCACGGCGTGGGGGATGGGCAAACCGAAGTACGCGCCGCAGGAATACGCCCTCGGCGCGATCCTGGCGCCGCAGCCCGACAGCCTGACCGAGCAGAAGGCGCGTGAGCACCGCATCGCGAACACCTTCGCCACCGAGCGCACGATCGCGAAATACCTCGATGAGTTGAATCTGCCCGACGGCTCGGTGATCACCGACACCGTCTACGGTTTTGCGGTCCTGGCCGCCGCCGATCGGCCCAGGATGTACGTGATTCCCTCCGATCCGGATTTCACCACCCGGCTCAACGATCCGGTGGGCAGCGATGTCAAATACATGCTGGCGGTACCGCCCACCGGGCGAGGCTCCTCGGATGCCTTGAATCTGCGTTATCCCACGTTGTACGAGACCGGGGCCGACGTGGCGACGCTGGAGCTGGAGATCCCCAACGATGGTGACGGGCAACCGAACTGGCGGCTGTATCGCGTCAACGAGGCGGTGCCGACGAGTTAGTCGGGGACGGGCTGTGACCGAACACGTTAGCGGGTCTTACCTTCTCGGCGTTCGGAATCTCAGCCTCGCGTCAGGCGGCCGGTGTAATCTGCTGATCCGATCGTCCGCCACGGCGCGGGCGCGAAACGGGACGAGGTACCTCATGGCCACGGGGTTCAACGGCAAGATCGATGTCGACATCCGGGATTCCGAACCAGATTGGGGTCCCTATGCAGCGCCCAGCGCGCCCGAAGGTGCACCCAACGTGCTGTACCTGGTGTGGGATGACACCGGAATCGCCACCTGGGACTGCTTCGGTGGTCTGGTGGAGATGCCCGCGATGAACCGGCTGGCCGAACGCGGCGTGCGGCTCTCGCAGTTCCACACCACCGCCCTGTGTTCGCCGACCCGGGCGTCGCTGCTGACCGGGCGCAACCCCACCACCGTGGGCATGGCGACCATCGAAGAGTTCACCGACGGTTTCCCCAACAGCAACGGCCGGATCCCGCGAGAGACCGCACTGCTCTCGGAGGTCCTCTCGGAACAGGGCTGGAACACCTACTGCGTCGGAAAGTGGCATCTGACCCCACTGGAAGAGTCGAACCTTGCCTCCACCAAGCGTCATTGGCCGTTGGCACGGGGGTTCGAGCGGTTCTACGGATTCCTGGGCGGCGAAACCGACCAGTGGTACCCGGAGCTGGTGTACGACAACCACCCCGTGGCAGCGCCGGGTACACCGGAGGACGGCTACCACCTGTCCAAGGACCTCGCTGACAAGACCATCGAATTCATCCGCGACGCCAAGGTGATTGCGCCCGACAAGCCGTGGTTCTCCTACGTCTGCCCGGGCGCCGGACATGCCCCGCACCATGTGTTCAAGGAGTGGGCCGACAAGTACGCCGGCCGCTTCGACATGGGCTACGAGGCCTATCGCGAAATCGTCCTGGAGAACCAGAAGCGCCTCGGCATCGTTCCGGCCGACACCGAACTCTCGCCGATGAACCCGTACGCCGACGTCACCGGTCCGAATGGGGAGCCGTGGCCTCTGCAGGACACCGTGCGTCCCTGGGATTCCCTCGATGACGACGAGAAGCGGCTGTTCGCCCGGATGGCCGAGGTGTTTGCCGGATTCATGTCCTACACCGATGCGCAGATCGGCCGGGTCCTGGACTATCTCGAGGAATCGGGCCAGCTCGACAACACCATCATCGTGGTGATCTCCGACAACGGCGCCAGCGGCGAGGGTGGGCCCAACGGATCGGTCAACGAAGTGAAGTTCTTCAACGGTTACATCGACACCGTCGAGGACAACCTGCGCTTCTACGACCACCTCGGCGGGCCGGACACCTTCAATCACTACCCGACCGGGTGGGCGATGGCGTTCAACAGCCCCTACAAGCTGTTCAAGCGCTATGCCTCCCATGAAGGTGGTATCGCCGATCCGGCGATCATCTCCTGGCCCAACGGGATCGACGCCCACGGCGAGGTGCGGGATACCTACGTCAACGTCGCCGACATCACACCGACGATCTACGACCTCTTGGGGTTGACACCGCCCGCGCTTGTCGACGGCGTGGCGCAGAAGCCGCTTGACGGCGTGAGTTTTGCTGCGGCACTGAAGAATCCGGATTTGCCCACTGGTAAGGAAACCCAGTTCTACTCGATGCTGGGCACCCGCGGCATCTGGCACAAGGGCTGGTTCGCCGGCACCGTGCACGCGGCAACCCCGTCCGGCTGGGGTCATTTCGAGCAGGACCGCTGGGAGCTGTTCCACATCGAGGCCGACCGCAGCCAGAACCGGGATCTGGCAGCCGAGCACCCCGAGAAGCTCGAGGAACTCAAAGCGCTCTGGCTCGCCGAGGCCGACAAGTACAACGGATTTCCCATCGCCGACTTCAACATGCTGGAGGCCATCACCCGGTGGCGGCCCACCCTGTCGGTCGGACGTACCCACTTCGAGTACTACCCGGGCACCGCTGAGGTGGGAGTTGGCGCCGCCGTCGAACTGCGCGGCCAGCCGTTCTCGATGCTGGCCGAGGTCACGGTGGATTCGACCGGCGCCGAAGGGGTGCTCGTCAAACACGGAGCCGGACACGGTGGGCACGTGATGTTCATCCAGGACGGTCGGCTGCACTACGTCTACAACTTCATGGGGGAGGACGAGCAGCGGGTGTCTTCCCCGGATGCGGTTCCGTTGGGGCACCATGTCTTCGGAGTCCGGTATGACCGGACCGGAACGGTGGAGGGCAGTCACACCCCGCTCGGTCTGGTGTCGCTGTACGTCGACGACACGGTGGTGGCGACCCGGCCCGACGTGCGGGCGCACCCGGGGATGTTCGGGCTCGCCGGTGGCGGGATCGCGGTGGGGCGCAACCCCGGTCAGCCGGTCTCGAGTGCCTTCAAGGCGCCCTTTGCGTTCACCGGCGGCAGTATCGCCAAGGTTGTGGTCGACATCTCGGGATCGCCGTACATCGATCTCGAGCGGGACATCGCAGTGGCGTTCGCCAAGGACTGATCGGGTACCCGGCAGGTGGTGGCGGCGGTGTTGGCCGCCGCCACCGTACCCGTCGGTTGCCGGCGCAGCAGCCCGGGTGCCCGACCCGGCACCGTCAGAAGACGATGACGGCAAACAACGTGGACAGCACCAGCCCCGCCATCACCGGCAGGAAACATTTGCGGGCCAGCGTGAGCACCGGGACTCTGGCGAATCCGGCCACGGCCACCAGTGACGACCACGCGACCAGCGTTCCGCCGCCGGACCAGATGTTGCCCATCTGACCGACCGCGGCCAAGGTGGCCGGGTCGATGTTTGCGGCGTGCCCCAGCGCCCCGGACAACGAGCCGGTCAGCGGCAGGCCGCTGAAGCCCGATCCCTCGAGCCCGGCGACGAGACCGACTAGCAACACGGTGAATGCCACGATGAAGGCGTTCGGTGCAACGTGCGAGAGGCCGGCGTTGATCAGATCGAAGAGCAGCGCCGGTCCGGTTGCCTCTTCGGACATGCCGAGAATCCGGCCGGAGAAGTCGCCGTTGCCGATGAAGAAGAAACCGGCGATCGGCAACACGATGCCCATGGCCTTGAACGCGAATACCAGGCCGTCGATGATGTGCGTCGACGAGCTCTCCAGGAAGGTGCGCTTGTCATTGGTCAGGCAGGCGGCGAACAACAGCATGGCCGCGATCCCACCCACGATGCCCGCGGCGTCGCCACCCCGCAGCGGCGGCACCAGGTCGGTGAACTTGCCCAACAGCAGGTACACGATGAACGTCAGGTATGCGGCGGGAACCAGAACGGCGAAGCACTTGGCGGACAACGTTTTCTGCGGATGCACTTCGTCGATCGAGGACTGGTCCCGCACGATGGTCGCCGTCGGCGCGACGGTCGGTGCGGCACCCGCGCCGCCACCTCCGACTTGAGTTCCGCCCTCGACCGGCTCGGTCGCGGCGTGTGGTCCGGAGTCCGATCCTCGGAGGCTGGGCTTGTCGGTGCCGGAGACCCCAAATTTGTCGGCCTGGTTCTCCCACGCCTCGAGCAACGCCGGGGACGGCTTGTGCCAGGTCCGCCGCTGCGTGAGGTACGTGATGATCAGTGCGGTGAAACCGACGATCAACGACAGCACCAACGCCTTGTCCGCCACACTGTCGGCATCGACGCCCGCCGACGTCGCGGAGATGCCGGGGGCGACCTTGATGATGTAGTCCGATGACAGTGCCATGCCCTGGCCGGCGATCGCGATGACCATACCCACCGACAGTGGGCTCAGCCCGGCCCGGATGGCCACCGGAATCAGCACCGCCCCGACCAGGGGCACTGCCGGAGTGGGCCAGAAGAACAGCGAGATCACGTAGGTGACGACGGCCAGAACCACGAAACTGCTTGTGCCGGCGCGCATCACTCGCCGGAACGGGGTCACCATCAATCGGTCGGCGCCCATTTCGCGCAGTGCGCCGAGCATCGCGGTGACCAGCGCGATGATCAGGAAGATGTTGAACAGCTCGTTGGCCGCCACCAGGCTGGCATTGAAGATCGACGCCAGTCCGGTGACGATACTGCCCGAAAACACCCAAGCTGTCAGCAAAGTCGCGATCACGGCGGGTACGACGATGTTCTTGCGCAACGCCATCGTGATGAGGATGACGACGATGCCGGCGAGATATACCCAGTGGGCAGCGTTCAGATGTGTGTCCATCGACGATCTTTCGCTCACAACTGCTCACGGGCTGTAACAGTTTGATGGGGGAATGCTCGGCGCGTTGTGGTCGCGGGTCAACGCACAGAGTGCACACCGGTGTGCTGGTCCCTCTGTGCAATATGCTCCTCGGTTGTCATCTGCGTGTCCCGGCGTTTCGCAGAAGTAAACATGTCCCGATCGATGTCCGCTCGCCGCGTGCGTCACCGGGGCCGGAATGCCGGTAGCGGTGGGCATGGTGGCCGAGGATGCGGCGGCCGGCTGTGCACGTTGACCCAGACGGACAGGCACCGCTGGATGCGGCGAATGAGACAGTGACTAGGGCGGCAGGCATCCGCATGCCGCACGACAGCACTACCGAACGGTCGTGACACCAGCCGCGATGACAGACACAGACAACCGCCCTCCAGCCGAGCCGGCAGGGCCGGGACCCGATCCGGCCCGCGACGGCACCCCGCTGGCCCTGGCTGCGCTGCTTTCCGGGACCCTCGTCGGCACCGTCAGCAACAACGTCGTGAACGTGCCGATGCCGGCCATCCTGGCCGATTTCGACGCCCCGCTGGAAAGCGGGGTGTTCATCGTTGTCGGATTCCTGCTCACCTTCACCGCCACCATGCCGGTCGTCGGCTGGATCGGGGACCGGTTCGGTCGCCGACGGGTGTACTGCGCCTCGATGGTAGGTACCGCGGTGTGCGCGATCGGCGCGGCCACAGCACCCACGCTGGAGCTGCTGATCATGTGGCGATGCCTGGGCGGAATAGCGGCGTCGGCGCTCGGGCCCGCAGTCATGGGGCTGTTGACCTGGCTGTTCTCCGGGCAGCGCCGCGGAAAAGCGGTCGGGATGTGGGCCTCGGTGAACGGGATCGGGCAGGCCATCGGGCCCACCATGGGCGGGTTCGTGGCGGATGCCTGGGGATGGCGCTGGGTGTTCATCCCGCTGGTACCGGTTGCGCTGGCCGGTCTTGTCGGCACCCTGCGTCACATCCCGCGCTACCCGGGTACCCGCATGCACTTCGATGCTGTCGGCGCCGCGAGCTTGACGGTGGGCTCGGGTCTGTTGATCCTCGGCGTGGCGCTGATCCCGCAGCTCGGCGCCTCGACCGCGGTGCTGGCCACCGTCGCGGCGGCCGTTGTGGTCCTGGTGTTCTTTGTCTGGCACTGCGCACGGGCGGACAAGCCGTTTGTCGATGTGCGCCTGGTGGCCGAGGCGCGGTTCGCGCGGAGCACCCTGGGCGCATTTGCCCTGATGTTCACCCTGGGGGCGACGCTGCTGGCCGTCCCGCTGTACCTGGTCGGTACCGGCCGGTCCGGATCGGTGGCCGGTGTGGTGCTGTTGGCGATCCCGGCCTCGATGGTCGTGCTCGGGCCACTGGTCGGTCGTTACCTCGACCGGATCGGCCCCCGCCGAGTGTTACGCACCGGGCTGGCGCTGCTGATCCTGGGGCAGCTGGGACTGGCGGCGGCGGTCCACGGCGGCATTGCCGAGCGCGAGCGCGGACTGGCGGGCCTGGTGGCGATCCTGGTGTTTGTCGGTATCGGTATCGCGCTGGTCCAGACCCCGGCCGCCACCGGCGCCACCCGATCCCCGGCCGGTGCCCAAGGCGCCGGGCTGGGCCTCTACAACCTGATCCGGTTCAGCGGGTCGGCATTCGGCGCGGCGTGGGTGGCGATCGCGCTCACCATGGCCGGATTCCCGGTGGCGTTCCTGGTGGTCGCGGGAGTTGCCGCTCTGGGGCTACTCGGATCCTTTGTGGGACCCGACCCGGTTCCGGTGCAGTAGCGAGATGACGGTTCAGCGAAAGCTGGCCTCGCGGTCGACTGCGGAATGCACTTCGATGAGCATGTCGAGGCGGATGGCCAGCCACACCGTGAACTGGTTGTCGGGGAGCCGGATGTCGAGCCCGATGGCCCGCGACACCCGGTCGAGCTTGGCCAGCATGGTGTTGCGGTGGACGTTGAGCGCGCGGGCGGTGGCGTTGACATTGCCGCCGTGGGCCAGATATCCGGTCAGGAAGTCCAGCAGGTCGGGCGCGGCTCGCAGTGGCCCCAGGATGTCTGTGACCAGCGCCCGGCTCTGTTCGGTGTCGGCGACGTCGGCGAGCACGGTGAAACTGCGCAGATCCTGGTAGGAGACCGCCGCGGTGATGGCAAGCCGGCGCGCGATGCCCAATGCGATCCGGGCTTCGCGGTAACTGCCCGACACCTCCTGGGCACCACGCGCCGCCCGGCCGTACGCCACTGCGACCGCGGTGCCACGACGGCTCTCGAGTTCGGCGGCCATCGCCTCGGCGTAGTGCGTCATCTCCTGGCGCATCGCCGCATCCTCGGTACCTCGCAAGGAGCGCACGACCACCACCACGTCGCCGAGCACGGTGACATAGGACCGCACCTGCGGATCCGGCGCCACATTGGCCGCATACCGGGCCAGGCGGACCATGCTTGCGGTCGGATTGTCGACCCCGCGCGGCACCGCCCCGGGCGCGACGAACACACCGAACTGCGAGTCGATGTCGATCTCGTGATAGTCGGCGCGGGCCCGCATGTCGTGCTCGCTGGAGAAATGGCCGTGTACCAGCGCCTGCACAAAATCACCGCGGGCCCGTTCCTCGGCTTCGTCGACGCTGTGCTGGCGCAACATCTCAGAACCGATGATGGCCGTCGCCTGTTGGGTGACAACGATATGCCTGGCCAGGTCGTGCGCTCCGGGCTCCGCTGATGGCACCACGACGATCACCCAGCCCTCGAAGGCCTTGCCGAGCCGGATCGCCGTGGAGACCACCGTCCAGACATGACCGTTCGGGGTGTCGACGTGTTCGACCCGGGTGTCGTGATGTGCCGACAGCCGCGCAGCGGTCGGCAGGTCGGTGGTCAGCAGCGGCACCGTCGATTCGGTGAGTGCCGTGACAGACTCCGGCGCCAGCCCGTTGTGGGCCACCACATTGCCGCGGGCATCAAGTGCCATCGCCGGGTTGCGGGCCAGGTTGGACACCTCCCGCACCAGCATCTCCAGGCCGGCGCCGCGGTGGAACAGTCCCGCCAGCGACGCGTGCACATGGGTCGCGTACCGCATGACGTGCACTTCCTGACTCAGCGCCCGCTCGGCGAGCAGTCGGTTGAGCGCGGCGAAGCCGACGGGGAAGGCCATCTCGACCACCACCAGGTGCGACGGCACGCCGAGGTGGGGAAAGTCGGCGGGAACGGCCCCGTCGACCAGCAGGGTGGTGGCCCCGCGCGCGGCGAGTGCCGCCAGGGTGGCGCCGTTGCCCAGCAACGCTTCCGGTCGCGTGTACACCGCGACGCCCTCGAGTGGATCGTGGCGGGACAGCACCTCGGAAAGCGGCAGAACCCAGTGGAGTTCACCGTGCAGGCCGTCGAAGCCGGCGATCACCCGGGCTCCCGACATCAGGGATTCGTCGAGTAGTCCGGCGACTGTCATCCGATCGTTGTGGTGCTCGGTTGCCATTGGTCTCACCTCTGTCCAGTGCACATGCTCGGCCGGCCCCGTGCAGATGACCCCTGCGCCGCAACGATCGCACTGACGCCGGCCACCACACTATGTGCAGATTGACCCTGATGCCGCTCGGTTTGGGGACATTGTGACCCGGGCTTTCGCTCGGCTGCGGCGGTAGACATCACACCAGGCAATCGTTCCCGATCACAGGAGTCAGCCCGACATGCATCAGATCTATCGGATAACCCTCGACGACGCCTTGCCGCTGTTGGCCGCCGGACGCGCCAAAGCCGAGGAGATCGGCGTCAAGCAGACCTTGTGTGTATGCGACGACGGTGGCAATGTCCTTGCCCTGCACCGACTTCCGGGGGCACGGCTGACCGGCGTCGACATCGCCATCGCCAAGGCGTTCACCGCCGCCGGGCACGAGCGTGCCACCCATCTGTTCAACGAAGCTCCTGACGGACCCGCGCTGCCCGGCAACGAGGCGTTTGGCATCAGCCACATGCTGCCGGGGAAATTTGCGATCTTTGTCGGCGGCTTCCCGCTGGTGTTCAACGGCCAGATCGTGGGCGGCGTGGGAATCAGCGGTGGAAACGGTGCCCAGGACAAAGCCGTCGGTGCCGCCGTCCTTGCCGAATTCGAAGCACTGACCGCGGCGGTCGGCAGGCGCTGAGCGCGCTGTGCACCATGCCTGCTCACCGCGGCCGAAGCCGGTGATGTTGTACATGGTCACGCAGTTGCCGTGATGGCTAACGTCGCTGGTGCAGTGGGGAATTCGCACTGATGCACCACTCGGTGCCGGTGCCGGGGGCTGACCGCCGGCCCGGAAACAAGCACCCCCATCTCAATCGAAAGGATCGAAACTCATGACAGCTCTACTGGGACGAGACGAGTTCCGCGCCGAACTGGAGAACGCCATCAAGGGCCGAGAAGCCAAGAATGCGTCGTTCTCCAAGGCGTGGGCCGAGGGGCTCCTGGAACGCCACCACTTCGCCCGTTGGGCCGAGAATCACTACCACTACGTCGGACCGTTTGCCGACTACTTGGCCAACATCTATGCCAACACTCCCGACGAGTACACCGGTGCAAAGGATTTCACCTTGCAGAACATGTACGAGGAAGAGCTGGCAGACATCCGGCACACCGATCTGCTGATCAAGTTCGGTGAAGCCTGCGGCACCACCAAGGAACGCATCGAGGACCCCAACAACATGAACGCGATCACCCGCGGTCTGCAGTCCTGGTGCTACGCCGTCTCGCAACGGGAGCACTTCGTGGTGGCGACGGCGGCCCTGGTGGTCGGCCTGGAATCGCAGGTGCCCAGCATCTACATCAAGCAGATCGTGCCACTGCGCGAGGTCTACAAATTCACCGAGGACGAGATCGAGTTCTTCGACCTGCACATCACCTCCGATGTCGTGCACGGCGAGCGGGGCTATCAGATCGTTCTGGATCACGCCGACACCCCACAACTGCAGCAACGCTGCCTGCAGATGGTGCGTTGGGGCGCCGAGATGCGGTTCTCCTATACCAAGGGGCTCTACGACACCTATGTCGCTGCCGAGCTGGAGTCCGCAGCGGTTTGAGAGATGTCGGCACGCTCACCACCTGGGGGGTGGTGAGCGTGCCGACATCGCACGGAGATGGGGAAGCAGATGAGCATCGAGTGGACCGCGGTGGCCACCACCAAGGAGTTGGGCCGGCGTCGCAAACTGCGAGTCGAAGTCGAGGGCGTCGCGATCGCCCTGTTTCAGTCCGAGGGCTGCGTGTACGCCTTCGCCGATCTCTGTGTGCATCAGGATCGATCACTGTTCAAGGGCACGCTGCTGCACGGCAAGGTCATCTGCCCGGGGCACCAGTGGCAGTTCGAACTGGAAACCGGTTACGAGGCCGACCAGGACCGCTGCCAGCCCACCTACCCGGTACGGGTTGACGACAACGGCACCATCTACGTCAATTCCGTTCCACGCAAACATATCCCAGCGGCCAGCGGAGAAGAGGCGAGAGCATGAGTCGCGACACCTTCGTCACCATCGGCGCCGGACAGGCCGCGGCGGTGGCGGCCCGAAACCTGCGAAGGCGTGGCTTCGACGGCCGCATCGTGCTGCTCGGGGACGAGCCACACCCGCCGTACCAACGGCCACCGCTGTCCAAGGAGTTCCTCGCCGGCGCCGATACCGAGGAGTCGCTCTGGATCCTGCCGCCGGCCTGGGTCACCGACAACAACGTCGACGTCATCACCGGTGCCACCGTGGTTCGTGTCGACACGGCGTCGGGGACCGTCGAATTGGCCGACGGACCCGGTATCCGCGCCGACGCCGTGCTGTTCGCCACCGGCGGCAGCCCCCGAACTCTGCAGGTGTCCGGGCCGCGACCCGAACTCGTGCACTATCTGCGCACCCTCGACGACGCACGACGCCTGGCGCCGACACTGACTTCGGGGCAGCGCCTGGCGATCGTCGGCGCCGGCTTCATCGGTCTCGAGATCGCTGCCACCGCCGCGGCGGCGGGTGTCGAGGTCACCGTGCTCGAGACGGCGCCGGTACCGCTGGCCCGCGCCATCGGGCCCGCGATGGGCGAAACGATCTGCCGGCTGCACCGCAGCGCCGGGGTCGATCTGCGCGTCGGTGTGGACCTGGCGGGGATCCGCACCACCAACGATGGGGTTGTCATCGAACTGACCGGTGCGGCACGCCCGGTGGAGGCCGACGCGGTGGTGATCGGCATCGGCATCAGCCCCAACACCGCCGCCGCGGCGGCCTCCGGATTGCTCATCGATGACGGCATCGTGGTGGATGCGCTGGGCCGCACCGCCGTCCCGAACATCTATGCCGCCGGGGACGTCGCGCGCCGTTTCTCACCGCGCGCCGGCAGACACCTGAGGCTCGAACACCTCGACAACGCCAGCCGCCAAGGGGCCGCCGTGGCCAACACGATGCTCGGCCGTGTAGCCGCCTCCGACGACCCGCCGTGGTTCTGGTCCGACCAGCACAACCGCAACCTCCAATTCGTCGGGGCCGCAACCGGGACACCGGTGATCCGGGGTGACCTCGACGGCTTCGAGTTCACCGGGTTCTATCTGCAGGATTCGGCGGTCTGCGGCGCCTTCACCATCGACCGTGGCGAGGACATCGCGGCGGCGCGCGAACTGCTCGGCCGCCGGGTCGACATCCCCACCCTCCTCGATGAGGACACCGACCTGTGGGACCTGGTGTACGCCGACACCGACCACACCGACGAGCAAGTACAGGTGACGATGTGATCGAAGGCCTCAATTTCATCGGTGGCAGCTGGGTGCCCGCCCGCTCCGGAGCCACCTTCACCCGGCGAAACCCCGCCGAACCGGACGACGTCATCGGTGTTTTCCCCGCCTCGGGCGCCGCTGATGTGCGGGGCGCGGTCGACGGTCTGGAGAAGGCGGCACCGGAGTGGGCCGCCACCGCACCCGAGCGGCGCGCGGCGATCCTCGAATCAGCGGCCGCCCACCTGGAAGCCCGCAGCGCCACCCTGATCGCCGAACTGGTGCGCGAAGAAGGCAAGACCGTCGCCGAGGCCACGATGGAGGTCAGTCGCACCCCGTCGAACCTTCGGTTCTACGCCGCCGAGGCGACCCGCTCGAGCGGAGCGACGCTGCCGGCCGCCGGGGAAACGCTGGTGTACACCCTGCGCGAACCCGTCGGGATCGTCGGGGCGATCACCCCGTGGAACTTCCCGCTGAACATCCCGTCGCGCAAGCTGGGACCCGCCCTGGCGGTGGGCAACCCGGTGTTGTTCAAACCGTCGGAGCTCACCCCCCTGATGGGGCAGCGACTGGTGGAGGCGCTGCTTGCCGGTGGTCTGCCCGCCGGGGCTCTTGCGCTGGTCCAGGGTGACGGGACAGCCGGTGCGGCAGTGGCCGCCGATGAGCGGGTCGCGGCGATCACCTTCACCGGTTCCACCCAGGTGGGGCGCTCCATCCACAGCCAGATCGGCCCGCATCGCCGGGTGCAGTTGGAGATGGGCGGCAAGAACCCGGTGATCGTCGCCGACGACGCCGATCTCGACGCGGCCGCCGCGCTGATCGTCAAAGGGGCCTTCGGATTGTCCGGACAGGCCTGTACCGGAACCAGTCGGGTGATCGCCACCGATTCGATCGGTGACGCTCTGGCCGAACGGGTCATCAACCGTGCCGAGGCGCTGCAGGTCGGGCCCGGTGCACACCCGGGAATCGACATGGGCGCCCTGGCCAGCGCACAACAAGTCGAGAAGTTCCGGCACTACATCCAGGCGGGAGTCGACGACGGCGCCACGCTGCGCTGCGGGGGCGTCACGGTCGACATTCCCGGCCGGCCGGGCGGATTCTTCGTGCGGCCGGCGGTGTTCACCGACACCGAACCGGGCATGCGGATCGTCACCGAGGAGGTGTTCGGCCCGCTGCTGGCATTCCAGCGAGCGACCTCACTCGAGCACGCGATCGACCTGGCCAACGCTACCGAGTTCGGGCTCTCGGCGGCGATCGTCACCGGTGACCTGGCCACCGCCCAGCTGTTCGCGCGCCGGTCGAGAACCGGCCTGGTCAAGATCAACCAGCCCACCACCGGCATGGCGATGAACGCCCCCTTCGGGGGTTACAAGGCATCGTCGACGGCAACGTTCAAAGAACAGGCAGGCCCGTCGATGATGGAGTTCTATCTGGCCGAGAAGACCGTCTACCTCAACCCGTCGATCTAGACCGCGTAGAAATCGGAGTACGACAATGGAATTCGTTCGTGTGGCCAGGTCCGGGCAGGTACCCGAGGGGATCGTGCGGCGCTTCTATTCAGGTGAGCACGAGTTTGCGGTGGCGCGGTTGAACGGCAAGGCCTACGCCACGTCGAACTACTGCACCCACCTGGACTGCCTGCTGTCGTCGGGAAAGCTCCGCGACGACGGAATCGGATGCTCCTGCCACGGCAGTGCCTTCGACCTCGAGACGGGTGAGCCCATCAGCCCACCCGCCACCGAGCCGATCAAGACATTTCCGTGCCAGGAGCGCGACGGAGAGATCTTTGTCGGGCTGGCTCCGGGGGAGCTGCCCGCAGGTCCGTCCCGCCGGGCACGCCGGGGCGCCTGATGGGTGCGCCCCAGCGACCGCCGGCACTGTCGGCGCGCGGCATGGTCAGCAGTAGCCACCCGGCTGCCAGCGTGGCCGGCGCCCGGGTACTGGCCGACGGGGGCAATGCACTGGACGCCACTCTTGCGATGGCGGCGATGACGTGGCTGACGCTGCCCGGGCAGTGTGGCATCGGTGGAGACGCCTTTGCCGTCGTCCGGGAACCCGACGGGCGAGTGTGGACGATCAACGGGTCCGGCGTCGGACCCGACGGCGGAACCACGGATTTCTATGTGTCCCAGGGACTTTTGTCCATCCCGATGGACGGCCCCCTTGCCGTGGCGGTTCCGGGCGCACCGGCGGCGTTGCGGGCGCTGCACGGCGCGGGCGCCACCAGGTCGCTGCCGGAGCTGTGGGAACCCGCCGCGGCGATCGCCGGAACCGGTCTGCCGTGTTCGGCCCGCACCGCCGGCGATGTAGCCGCCGCGCTCAGCGCGGTGCTCGCCGACCCCGGTCTGTCGCGTGGATACGCACCGACCGGTGCGGCGCCACACATCGGGACCCTGCTACCGCAACCCGAACTCGCCGCCACCATCCGGCGGCTGGCCCGCGACCCCGACTCCTTCTACAGAGGTGAGTTCGCGCAGCGGGCCGTGGCCGCACTGCAGGCCGGGGGAGCACCGTTCACCGGCGACGACTGGGCCGCCGGTGCGGCCGCCACACCCGAACCCGCGATCACCGGCCGCTACGCGGGCGCGGTGCTCCATCAGACGCCGCTGCCCACACCGGGCTGGATGGTGCTGCAGCAGGCGGCGCTGTGTGACGGTGTGGTGGGGTTCTCCGGCTGGATGTCGGCCGCGGCGATCGATCGGTTGGCGCGTGCCGCACGGCTGGCATTTGCCGACCGATTCATGTTGTGCGGCAGCGACAACGGCGCAGCCGGCGCCGACTACGTGCTCTCACCGGACCGGCTCGACGCGCAGCGGCGCGATCTCGACCATCGGAGCGAACACCGCGGCCCGATCGAGGTCCGTGCCGGCGACACCACCTCGACGGTGGCCGTGGACGGTGACGGGCGTGCGGTCAGCTTCATCCATTCGCTGGCGTTCACCTTCGGCGCCAAATTCACCGTGCCCGGTACCGGGGTGGTGCTCAACAACCGGCTGGGGCGAGGGGCGTATCTGCTGCCCGGACACCCGAATGAGGTGGCACCGCGGCGCAAGCCGCTGCACACCCTCAACGCCTGGATCGCCACCGACGAGGCGGGCCGGTTGTTGCACGTCGGAAACACCCCCGGCGGCGACGGGCAGGTGCAGTGGAACATGCAGCTGCTCTCCCATGTCCTCGACCACGGCCTGGACCCGGCCGAAGCGGTGTCGGCGCCGCGATTCACCGTCTTCCCGGGTTCGGACGCCGACGTCCTCGGTGCCCCGGACGAGCTGCGGGTCGAACCGTCCGTTTCGGCCGAGGTCCGCGACCAGCTGGCGGCGGCAGGTCATCGCGTGGTGGTCCACAGCGAATACGGTGCCGGCGGCAGCGCCCAGCTCATCTCGGTGGACGACCGGGGAGTGCTGTTCGGTGCCGCCGACCCCCGCCAAGAAGGGGTTGCCCTCGGTGTCGACTGACGGTGTGTCGACTGACCGTGCGTCGATCGACCCGGTGGTGCCGCCGCCGCAGGGGCAGTACGTCCCGGCAGTGCTGCACGGCGACATCGTGTACACCGCCGGGATGACACCACGACGAGACGGCGAGCTGGTTCTCACCGGTGTCGTCGGTGAGAACCTCTCGGTCGAGCAGGCGCAGGCCGCTGCCGCATTGGCCGCCGGTAATGCGCTGACGGCGGTGCGCTGGGCCCTTCCCGAAGGTGCTGGACTGCGGTGCCTTCGGATGACGGTCTACGTCGCCTGCGCTGCGGACTTCACCGCTCTGAGCGCCGTCGCAGACGGTGCCTCGGCCGCTTTGGTCGCCGAACTGGGGAGCGCGGCCCTGCCTGCCCGCAGCGCCATCGGGGTGGCCGCGCTGCCGTCCGGTGCTCCGGTGGAGGTCGAACTGACCGCCGCGGTACGTAAAATTTGATCCGCACGCTGTGTGAACTGCGGGGATTTGGAGCATTGCTGCTCGTCACCTAGACTCTAGAGGTTGCCGTGGGCAGACCTCGGCTGTCTCCTGTTTTCTGGGGGATGGCCCTGCGTGCCTTTCGGCAGCTACAAGAAGTAGAAGACCGCGCACGTCAGGTTATTTGCCTGCCCGAAATCTGGGCAGGCTCGTGTCTTGGCGTGCACACGCAAAAATCAGGTCTGAGGAGATCTAGTGATTCAGCAGGAATCGCGGCTCAAGGTCGCCGACAACACGGGCGCCAAGGAGATCTTGTGCATCCGCGTGCTCGGTGGCTCGTCGCGGCGCTACGCCGGCATCGGTGATGTCATCGTGGCGACCGTCAAGGAAGCCATCCCCGGCGGCAACGTCAAGCGTGGCGATGTTGTCAAGGCTGTCGTGGTGCGCACCGTCAAGGAGCGTCGTCGCGCCGACGGCAGCTACATCAGGTTCGACGAAAACGCCGCCGTGATCATCAAGAACGACAACGATCCGCGCGGAACCCGCATCTTCGGCCCGGTCGGCCGCGAGCTGCGCGAGAAGCGCTTCATGAAGATCGTCTCGCTGGCCCCGGAGGTTTTGTAAATGAAGGTCCGTAAAGGCGACACCGTGCTCGTCATCTCGGGCAAGGACAAAGGTGCCAAGGGCAAGGTCCTGCAGGCGTACCCCGAGCGCGAGCGGGTGCTCGTCGAGGGTGTCAACCGCATCAAGAAGCACACCGCTGTCTCCGCGAACGAGCGCGGTGCATCTTCCGGCGGCATCGTCACCCAGGAAGCGCCGATCCACGTGTCCAACGTGATGGTCGTCGACTCCGACGGCAACCCCACGCGCGTGGGCATCCGCCGTGACGAAGAGACCGGCAAGAACGTTCGCATCTCCAAGCGCAATGGCAAGGAACTCGGCTGATGACCACTGTTGAAGACACTGCGAAGGTTCAGCCCCGGCTGAAGCAGCGCTACCGCGAGGAAATCAAGGACGCGCTCAACAAGGAATTCGACTACGCCAACGTCATGCAGATCCCGGGCGTGGTGAAGGTTGTCGTCAACATGGGTGTCGGTGACGCCGCCCGCGACGCCAAGCTGATCAACGGTGCGGTCAACGACCTGATGCTGATCACCGGCCAGAAGCCGGAGATCCGCAAGGCCCGCAAGTCGATCGCGCAGTTCAAGCTGCGTGAGGGCATGCCGATCGGTGCGCGCGTCACGCTGCGTGGCGACCGGATGTGGGAGTTCCTGGACCGCCTGGTCGCGATCGCCCTGCCCCGTATCCGCGACTTCCGCGGTCTGTCGCCGAAGCAGTTCGACGGCACCGGCAACTACACGTTCGGACTGAACGAACAGTCGATGTTCCACGAGATCGACGTGGACTCCATCGACCGCCCCCGCGGCATGGACATCACCGTCGTCACCTCGGCGACCAACGACGACGAGGGGCGTGCGCTGCTGCGGGCCCTCGGTTTCCCGTTCAAGGAGAACTGAGCAGATGGCAAAAAAAGCTCTGGTCAACAAGGCCAACAAGAAGCCCAAGTTCGCAGTGCGCGGCTACACGCGTTGCAACCGGTGCGGTCGGCCGCACGCCGTTTACCGCAAGTTCGGACTCTGCCGGATCTGCCTGCGTGAGATGGCTCATGCGGGCGAGCTTCCCGGTGTGCAGAAGTCCAGCTGGTAGAGCCCGGGGTGCTCGGCGCCATGAGCGCCGGCGCGAACAGCCATTTCTTTCAGACCACTAGTAAAGGTGCGCGGCAGGCCCTTCTGGGAACCGCCGCGAGGAAGGTGACACCGCTGTCATGACAATGACGGATCCGATCGCAGACTTCTTGACGCGTCTGCGCAACGCCAATTCGGCGTATCACGACGAGGTGACCCTGCCGCACTCGAAGATCAAGGCGAACATCGCCGAGATCCTCAAGAGCGAGGGTTACATAAGCGACTACCGGACCGAGGATGCCCGCGTGGGCAAGTCTCTGGTGGTCTCACTGAAGTACGGCCCCAGCCGCGAGCGCAGCATCGCTGGACTGCGCCGGGTCTCCAAGCCCGGTCTGCGGGTGTACGCAAAATCAACCAATCTGCCGCGCGTTCTCGGCGGTCTGGGCGTGGCGATCATCTCCACGTCTTCAGGCCTGCTGACCGATCGTCAGGCATCACGACAGGGCGTGGGCGGCGAAGTCCTCGCGTACGTCTGGTAGCGGGATAGGAACTCACAACTATGTCGCGTATTGGCAAGCAACCGGTCGTCATCCCCAGCGGTGTCGACGTCACCATCAACGGACAGAACCTGTCGGTGAAGGGTCCCAAGGGCACCCTGACTCTCGACGTGGCCGCGCCGATGACGGTATCGCGCAATGACGACGGAGCTGTTGTCGTCACCCGTCCGAACGACGAGCGGGAAAACCGCTCGCTGCACGGGCTGTCCCGCACGCTGATCGCCAACCTGGTGACCGGCGTGACCGAGGGCTACACCACCAAGATGGAGATCTACGGCGTCGGCTACCGCGTTGTGCTCAAGGGCAACACCCTGGAGTTTGCACTCGGCTACAGCCACCCCGTCGTGATCACCGCCCCCGAGGGCGTGACCTTCGCGGTGGAGACCCCCACCAGGTTCTCGATCACCGGCATCGACAAGCAGAAGGTCGGCCAGATCGCGGCGAACATCCGCCGACTGCGGAAGAGCGACCCGTACAAGGGTAAGGGCATCCGCTACGAGGGTGAGCAGATCCGCCGCAAGGTCGGAAAGACAGGTAAGTGACCATGGCTCAAACAGCTACACAGGCCGCCGCCCGTAAGCCGGTGGGCCAGAACATCTCCGCTACCCGTCGGGTTGCGCGCATCCGTCGGCATGCCCGGCTGCGCAAGAAGGTCGCCGGCACCGGAGCGCGGCCGCGTCTGGTCGTCAACCGGTCGTCGCGGCACATCCACGTGCAGCTCGTCGACGACCTCACCGGCACCACCGTCGCCGCGGCATCATCCATCGAACCCGATGTGCGTGCTGTCGAGGGTGACAAGAAGGCCCAGAGCGTTCGCGTCGGACAGCTGATCGCGGAGCGCGCCAAGGCTGCAGGTGTCGAGGCCGTGGTCTTCGACCGTGGCGGCTACACCTACGGCGGCCGTATCGCGGCGCTGGCCGATGCCGCCCGCGAGAACGGACTCAAGTTCTAAATGACTGACAACGGAAGGACCGCATGATGGCGGAGCAGACTTCGGGGGCTGGGGCCTCGAGTACCGGCGCCCCCTCGGCCGGAACCCGTACCGATTTCCAGCGTGGTGGACGAGATGACCGTGGCGGCCGTGGTGCCCGCGGCGGGCGTGGCGACGACCGTGGTGGCCGTGGTGGCCGTGGCGACGACCGTGACAAGAGCAACTTCATCGAGCGTGTCGTCACGATCAACCGCGTCTCCAAGGTGGTCAAGGGCGGTCGGCGCTTCAGCTTCACCGCGCTGGTCATCGTCGGTGACGGCAAGGGCATGGTCGGCGTCGGCTACGGCAAGGCCAAGGAAGTTCCGGCCGCCATCGCCAAGGGTGTCGAGGAAGCTCGCAAGAACTTCTTCCGCGTCCCGCTGATCGGCAACACCATCGTGCACCCGGTGCAGGGTGAGGCCGCTGCCGGTGTCGTGATGCTGCGTCCGGCCAGCCCCGGTACCGGTGTCATCGCCGGCGGCGCGTGCCGTGCGGTGCTGGAATGCGCCGGTGTGCACGACGTCCTGGCCAAGTCGCTGGGTAGTGACAATGCGATCAACGTGGTGCATGCCACGGTCGCCGCGCTGAAGATGATTCAGCGCCCCGAAGAGGTGGCGGCCCGTCGTGGCCTGCCCATCGAGGACGTTGCGCCGGCAGGCATGCTGCGCGCCCGTCGCGAGAGCGAAGCGCTGGCCGCTGCGGCAGCGCGTGAAGGAAGTCGCTGATAATGGCTGAACTGAAGATCACCCAGGTGCGTGGCACCATCGGTGCTCGGTGGAAGCAGCGCGAGAGCCTGCGCACCCTGGGTCTGCGCAAGATCCGCCAGTCGGTTGTGCGTGAGGACAACGCGCAGACGCGTGGCCTCATCAAGACCGTGCACCACCTGATCGCGGTGGAGGAAGTCAAATGAGTGTCATCAAGCTGCACGACCTGAAGCCGGCCGCCGGTTCGAAGACCAAGAAGACCCGCGTCGGCCGTGGCGAGGGCTCCAAGGGCAAGACCGCGGGCCGCGGCACCAAGGGCACCAAGGCACGCAAGAACGTGCCCGTGGCCTTCGAGGGTGGGCAGATGCCCATCCACATGCGGCTGCCCAAGCTCAAGGGTTTCCGTAACCGGTTCCGCACCGAGTACGCCGTCGTCAACGTCGGCGACATCACCAAGGCGTTCCCGAAGGGCGGCACCATCGGTGTCGACGAACTGGTTGCCGCAGGTCTGGTCCGCAAGAACGTGCTGGTGAAGGTGCTCGGCGACGGCAAGCTGGCCGTCAAGGTCGATGTCACCGCCAACAAGTTCTCGGGCAGCGCCCGCGAGGCCATCACCGCCGCCGGCGGCAGCGCCACCGAGCTGTAAGAGCTGTAAAGAACTGACAGAGAAGGCCCCCACCCGCTTCGGCGGGTGGGGGCCTTCTCTTGTTGGTTGTCCGAGACGGAGCGTCACTTGACGTTCGGGACCACCATCACCGGGCGGTAGGCCCGCTGCAACACGGTGCGCGCCACGCTACCGAGCAGCACTCGCTGTAGCGCCGAGCGACCTCGCGAGCCGATGACGATCAACGCCGCATCGTGCTCGTCGGCGGTCGCGATCAGGGTGTCGGCGGTGGCACCGGATCCGCGGCCACGATGCGGCGCGGCGTTGATCACCGAGACCCCCTCGGGCGCGTCCACCGACGCCGGCGAGTCGTCATCGGAGCTCACCGACACCGCCAGCAGCTCGCGGGTGGGGAAGAGTCGCCGCGTCGCGGCGACCGCGGCGTTGGCACCCTCGGACTGGTCGAAACCGACTATGACGGGGCCGGCTGCCAGCGCTTTGTACTCGGAGACCAGCAGAGTCTGCTTGCTGACCAGGACCGGGCGGGTCGAATGATGGACCAGCAGTTCCGACACACTGCCCAGCATCGCGTCGGACCCGCTGAGACCCCGCGAACCCACTACCAGCGCATCCGGGGCATGCTCCTGCGCCAGCTGCGCCAGTCCGATACCTTCCCCGCCCCAGGCCTGCTTGAGCACGGGTTCGGGAAGCCAGCCGCCGGCGCTCGCCAGTGCCACTCCGGTGTCGACCAACAGCTGTGCCTCGTACTTGCCTTCACGTTCGACGGATTCGGCGAGCTCGGCGACATCATTTGCGCTCAACCGCAGGCGGCGGCGCAGGTCGCGGCTGGCAAACGGTGGCGTCTGAACATAGGTGATCAGGGCCCGCGCGCCGGGAAACAGCATGGTCCCGACCCTGATCGCAGTGTTGGCGGCCGGTGATCCGTCGTAGCCGACGAGCAGATCCATGAGGTCTCCCGTTCCCTTCCGTTGCGGTCGCTTCAACCGGCAGTGCTACGGCCGGCCAGCCAGGCAGGCAAAGCGCATCCAGGAACCCAGCCTAGTTTCCGCCGTGACCTCGACGGCCCGGCGGCTGCTCACGACGTGAGGCTGACCACGACAGACCGAAGATGAAGTCCTGCGGTCGGTACGCTCGAATCATGTTCGCTTTGACTTCCGCCATTCCAGGTCTCGACGACGTGCGGGCGCTGGCTCGTAAAGTCGACACCGCCCGTCATCGCGGTGTCCCCGCCGGTTGCATCCTGGAACTGAGCCTGGACGTCGCACCGCCGGAGACGGTCGGATTCGATCCGCTGGTGATGATCAACCGGGGCGGGCGGCCGTTGACGCTGCGACAATCTGTCGCCGCGATTCACCGTGCCGCCGCTGATGATCGGGTGGCGGGACTGATTGCCCGCGTTCAGATTCCGGCGGCGGCCGCCGGGCCGATCCAGGAGCTACGCGAGGCGATCGCCGCTTTCACCGCCACCAAGCCCTCGCTGGCCTGGTCCGAAACCTACCCCGGAACCCTGTCGTACTATCTGGCCTCGGCTTTCGGTGAGGTGTGGATGCAGCCGTCGGGAACTGTCGGGCTGGTCGGCTTCGCCACCAACGCCCTGTTCCTGCGTGACGCTCTCGGCAAGGCGGGGATCGAAGCACAGTTCGTCGCGCGGGGCGAATACAAGTCGGCGGCAAACCTTTTCACTCAGGACAGCTACACCGATGCACATCGGGAGGCCGACACCCGGCTGGTGGAGAGCCTGCACGCGCAGGTCTGGCAGGCGGTCGCCGAGTCGCGCGGCCTCGACGTGGCAGAGATGGACAAGCTGGCCGACCGAGCTCCGTTGCGGCGCGACGAAGCGGTGACGAACCGGCTGGTCGACCGGATCGGATTCCGTGACGAGGCCTATGCGCGGATTGCTGAAATGGTTGGTGCCGAAGGTATTTCGCCGGAAACGGGCGACGCGGACAGTGACGATGCGCCGCCGCGGCTCTACCTGTCGCGCTATGCGCGGGCCACCTCGCCGAACAACGGACCGACGTTGTCGGTGCCGGGGCGCAAGAAGGCGCCCAAGATCGCGATCGTCACGTTGCACGGACCGATCGTCAGCGGCCGGGGTGGATCGGCGGTGCCGTTCGGCAATGCCGCCGCAGGTGGTGACACCATCGCCGCCGCGGTGCGGGAAGCCGCCGCGGACAAGGATGTCGACGCGATCGTGCTGCGGGTCGAGAGCCCCGGCGGGTCGGTCAACGGGTCGGAGACCATCTGGCGGGAGGTCGTCCGCGCAAGGGATGGCGGCACGCCCGTCGTCGCCTCGATGGGTGCTGTCGCGGCATCGGGCGGTTACTACGTGTCGATGGGCGCCAACGCCATCGTCGCCAATCCCGGCACCATCACCGGATCGATCGGCGTGGTCTCCGGCAAGCTGACCGCGCGGGATCTGAAGGAACGGCTCGGTATCGGTTCGGACGCAGTGCGGACCAACGCCAACGCGGATGCCTGGTCGGCGAATGCGCCGTTCACCGAGGAACAGCAACGCCACGTCGAAGCCGAAGCCGACATGTTCTACTCCGACTTCATCGAACGGGTGGCAGCCGGTCGCAACATCGAGGTCGCGGCGGTGGACGCGGTGGCCCGGGGCCGGGTGTGGACAGGAGTGGACGCCCTCGAACACGGCCTGGTCGATGAGCTCGGTGGCCTGCGTACCGCCATCCGGCGGGCGGTGGCGCTGGCCGGCTTCGACGAGGACGCCGAGGTGACGCTGGCGAGCTACCCGGGATCGTCGCTGCTGGATGCGCTGCGCCCCAAGGCGTCATCGCAGCCGGCCGCCGCTTCGCTGCCCGAAGCGGTGGCCTCGCTGCTGGGGCAGTCGATCGCCGGCGTGGTCAGCCAGACCGAGCGGTCGCTGACCGGGGCCAGTGTGCTGTGGCTCGGCAGCAGCCGTCTCTAGACCTGCTCGCTGCCCAACACCGCACTGACATAGACGATCTCGCCGAGCGGATCCTGCTCGTCGAGCTGTGGGGCCCGCAGTCCGTTGCGGGAGAACAGCTCTGAGGTCGGGATCGCCGTCACCTGCCAACCCCGCTCGCCGAGGTAATCCATGGCGCTGTGTCGCCGGCCGGGATACACCAGCGAGCCCATGTCCAGGTCCAGGCCGGCAGCTGCGAACGCCGCAGATGCCGCGCCGGCACGGCCGGGATCGAGGTCGATGATGCCGGGTGCGTATTCGGTGGCGACCGTGCTGCCCGGGGCGCTGCACGCGATGAGGGTGTCGAACAGCTGATCCTGAGCCTGGGGCGGCAGGTAGATCAACAGACCCTCGGCGCACCAGGCGGTCGGCTCCGCGGCGTTCCAGCCGGCCTGGCGCAGTGCTTCCGGCCAGTCCCCGCGAAGGTCGGCGCCGATGGCGCGCCGCACCGCGGTGGGCTGCGCGCCCAGGCGGTTCAGCGTGCTGGTCTTGAACTCGATCACCGGTGGCTGATCGATTTCGTAGACGGTCGTGCCGCCGGGCCAGGGGAGTCGGTAGGCGCGTGAGTCCAGACCGGAGGCCAGGATCACCGCCTGGCGGATGCCGGTGTCGGCTGCGGCCAGGAAGTAGTCGTCGAAGAACTTGGCCCGTAGCGCCATCGCGTCGACCATCGCCTCGGCCCGGTCGGGGCCGATGTCGCTGAAGGCGGCGACGTCGACCTCACCGTCGACCATCTTGGTGAAGAAGTCGATCCCGACAGCACGGACCAGGGGAGCGGCCAGCTGATCATCCACCAGGCCCCGGCCGCTGTCGGTGGCCAGTGCGCGGGCGGCGGCCACCATGGTCGCCGTCAATCCCACGCTGGTCGCCGGGTCCCAGGTATCGGACTCGGTCCGGCCGCGCGGCCCGGTCGCGGTCATTTGATCGCAGTGACGTAGCGGATGTCGGCGAATCCGATCTGGTCGTCCTCGATCGGCGTCAGCCCGGACTGGACCAGCAACTCGTTGGCGGTCAGCGCCGACACGTCCCAGCCCCGCTGCTCCAGGTAGGCCGATACCTCGGCGCGCTCGCCCAGATATGTCAGCTCGGTCATGTCGAGATCGAACCCCTGCTGCTGCCACCGGTCGGTCACGGACTGCATTCGCTGCCGGGATTCCTCCAGTTGCTCGGGTTTGATGCTGGGCACCCCTTCGACGGCCAGCCGGCTGCCGGCCGGGCTGAGCTCGGAGATCAGGTCCAGCAGCCGGTCCTGTGCGTCCGGCGGTAGGTAGCCCAGCAGTCCCTCGGCGATCCACGCGATGGGCCGGTCGGTGTCCAACCCGGCCTTCCGCAGGGCGGCGGGCCAGTCCTGACGCAGATCGATGGCGACCGGCCGGCGCTCTGCCGTCGGTTGTGCACCCAGATCGGCCAGTGTCTGCGCCTTGAAGGCGATCACCTCGGGCTGGTCGATCTCGAAGACCGTGGTGCCGGCGGGCCAGTCCAGCCGGTAGGCCCGGGCGTCGAGACCGGCGGCCAGGATGACGGCCTGCCTGATTCCAGCGGCGCCGGCCTGGAGGAAGAAGTCGTCGAAGAAGCGGGTGCGCGCTGCCATCCCGTCGGCGAACCGGACGATGCCCATGGTCGTGGAGTCGGCGGCGCCGGAGTCGAGGTCTTCCGGTGTGATCTCGCCGGAGGCCAGTTTCGTGAAGAAGTCGACGCCGACGGCGCGCACCAGGGGCTCTGCGAACGGATCGTTGATCACCGGGTCGGGAGCTCTGCTGGCCACCGCCCGGGCGGCGGCGACCATCGTCGCGGTCGCTCCCACACTGGAGGCGAGATCCCAAGTGTCATTGTCGGTGCGTGCCATTGGTGGGGTTCCTCTCGACCGAAGTTAATTAGTCGGTATAACAACCGATCTCCACGTTACGCGGACAAAACTGGCAATCCCCTGAGCGCGAAGTGTGATTGCGGCGATGGGGGCGGTGAGGTTCTGTGCTGTTACTCTCGTACACTGATCCGACGCGCGAGTCCGAAGGCTCTGGTCACCTACCCTGGCCTGCCGGTACCCGGCGTGTGACACAGGATTAACCGACGCTGGTTCGGCCAGCCCCATCGGCACGCCGCGTAGAGCCCGGCTGCCCAGGAGGAAGAGTGCTCTCGGCTTTCATCTCATCGCTGCGGACAGCCGACCTGAGGCGAAAGATCCTGTTCACGCTCGCAATGGTGATCCTCTATCGGGTGGGCGCGTCACTGCCCTCCCCGGGGGTCAACTACGGCAACGTGCAGCAGTGCATCGCACAGGTCAGTGGTGGCGAATCCGGTCAGATCTATTCCCTGATCAACTTGTTCTCCGGTGGCGCGCTGCTGCAGCTGTCGGTGTTCGCGGTGGGCGTCATGCCTTACATCACCGCCAGCATCATCGTGCAGCTGCTCACCGTGGTGATCCCACGATTCGAACAGCTCCGTAAGGAGGGGCAGTCCGGTCAGGCCAAGATGACGCAGTACACGCGTTATCTGTCGATCGCCCTGGCGCTCCTGCAGGCGACCTCGATCGTCGCGCTGGCCGCCAACGGCGGGCTGCTGCAGGGCTGCGCGCTGCCGATCATCGACGACCAGAGCATCTTCACCCTGGCGGTCATCGTCATCGTCATGACCGCAGGCGCTGCCCTGGTCATGTGGATGGGCGAGCTGGTCACCGAGCGCGGCATCGGCAACGGCATGTCGCTTCTGATCTTCGCCGGTATCGCCGCGGCGATCCCCGGTGAAGGCAAGAACATCCTGGACAGCCGCGGCACCATGGTTTTCACCCTGGTCTGCTTTGCGGCACTGATCATCATCATCGGCGTGGTGTTCGTCGAGCAGGGCCAGCGCCGTATCCCGGTGCAGTACGCCAAGCGCATGGTCGGCCGCAAGATGTACGGCGGCACCTCGACCTACCTGCCACTGAAAGTCAACCAGGCAGGCGTCATCCCCGTCATCTTCGCCTCGTCGCTGATCTACATCCCGCAGCTGATCACCCAATTGATCCAGAGCGGCAGCAGCAACCCCGGCACCGGATGGTGGGAACGGTTCGTCGCCGACTACCTGACGAACCCGTCGGACCCTGCCTACATCGCCGTCTACTTCGGTCTGATCATGTTCTTCACATACTTCTATGTGTCGATCACGTTCAACCCGGACGAACGCGCCGACGAGATGAAGAAGTTCGGCGGCTTCATCCCCGGTATCCGCCCGGGCAAGCCGACCGCCGATTATCTGCGCTACGTACTGAGCAGGATCACGCTGCCCGGCTCGGTCTACCTCGGTGTCATCGCAGTGCTGCCGAACGTCTTCCTGGACATCGGCAGCGGCGGCGGTGGCGTGCAGAACCTGCCGTTCGGTGGTACCGCGGTGCTGATCATGATCGGCGTCGGCCTGGACACCGTGAAGCAGATCGAGAGCCAGCTCATGCAGCGCAATTACGAAGGCTTCCTCAAATGACAGAAGGGTTCCTAAGTTGAGAATCGTTTTGCTTGGACCGCCGGGTGCCGGCAAGGGCACGCAGGCCGTGAAACTGGCCGAGAACCTGGGCGTCCCGCAGATTTCCACAGGTGACCTCTTTCGGCACAACATCAGCACCGGCACCGAGCTGGGGCTGGAGGCCAAGAAGTACCTCGACGCCGGAGATCTGGTTCCCGCGACACTGACCAACGCGCTGGTCGACGACCGGCTCAACGATTCCGATGCGGCAGCCGGCTTCATCCTCGACGGGTTCCCCCGTTCGGTCGAACAGGCCGAGGCGCTCGAGGAGATGCTGCGCAAGCGCGACCTGAAGCTGGACGCCGTGGTGGAGTTCCGGGTGCCCGAAGAGGAGCTGGTGCAGCGCCTCAAAGGCCGCGGCCGCGCCGACGACACCGAAGACGTCATCCGTAACCGCTTCAAGGTCTACCGCGACGAGACCGCACCGCTGCTGGATCACTACAGCGCACAGCTCAAGACCGTCGACGCCGTCGGAGAGCTGGACGAGGTGTTTGCCCGAGCCCTGCAGGCTCTCGGCAAGTAATGGTCTCGATCCCCGGTCTGCGGGGCCGCAAGGTCGTACCGCAGCGCAGTCCCGGCGAGCTCGATGCGATGGCGGTGGCCGGCGCGCTGGTCGCGGCGGCGTTACGAGCGGTCCGTGAGGCCGCCACCCCGGGTGTTTCGACGCTCGACCTCGATCGGGTCGCCGAGGCCGTGATCCGTGACGGCGGCGGTATTCCGTCGTTTCTCGGCTATCACGGCTTCCCGGCCAGCATCTGTTCCTCGGTCAACGATCGGGTGGTGCACGGGATACCGTCGGCGACCGAGGTACTGGTCTCCGGTGACCTGGTGTCCATCGACTGCGGTGCCATCGTGGACGGCTGGCACGGCGACTCGGCCGTCACATTCGGGGTCGGTCCGCTGATCCCGGCCGACAAGAACCTGTCCGCAGCGACCCGTGAGTCGATGGAAGCCGGGATCGCGGCGATGATCCCCGGCAATCGCCTGGGTGATGTATCGCATGCGATCGAATGCGGAACCCGAGCCGCCGAAACCAAGTACGACCGCAAGTTCGGCATCGTCGCCGGGTACGGCGGACACGGTATCGGCCGCCAGATGCACATGGACCCGTTCCTGCCCAACGAGGGCCCTCCCGGCCGCGGTCCCTACCTCGCCGTCGGGTCGGTGCTGGCCATCGAGCCGATGCTGACGCTGGGAACAGTGGACACGACGGTCCTCGACGACGAGTGGACAGTGGTCACCTCCGATGGCACCCGGGCTTCCCACTGGGAGCACACCGTTGCGGTGACCGACGACGGGCCGCGCATCCTCACCCTCTGATCTGACCGCCCCGGTACCCGCAACCGGGGATGGGGATCTTGTTCAACCACCCCCCGGGATTCCCGCCGCGTCCGCACACTTGAACCGATCGGCCGTCCGTCACGTGTCACTGGCGGGAGGTTCTGATGGACGATCCGGAAGCCGTGCTGCTGCGGACACTGTACGACCAACATGCCGCTGCGCTGTGGCGATACGCGATGAGGCTGACCGGTGACCGCACCCGCGCCGAAGACGTGGTGCAGGAAACGCTGCTGCGGGCGTGGGAGCACCCCGAAGTGGTCGACGAGGTGGACCGTCCGGCCCGGGCCTGGTTGTTCACCGTGGCCAGGAACATGATCATCGATGAGCGCCGCAGCGCCCGGTTCCGCCGGGAGTCGGACACATTGGATGTGGACGTCGGACAACAGGGTCCAGATGAGGTGAATGCCGCCTTGGATCGGTTGTTGCTCGGCGACGCGATTGCAGCGCTGTCCGCCGATCACCGTGCGGTGATCCGGCGGTCGTACTATCTGGGCTGGACCACCAGTCAGATCGCCGCGGATCTGCAGATCGCTGAAGGCACCGTCAAGTCACGACTGCACTATGCGGTACGCGCCCTGCGGCTGCTGCTGCAGGAGATGGGGGTGACGCGATGACCTTGGTCGATCGGTACTCGCAATGGGACGCGTCCTACGTGTTGGGCGCGCTGTCCAGTGATGAGCGCCGCGAGTATGAAGGGCATCTGGCGATCTGCGGGACGTGCCGGTCTGCGGTGACTGAACTCAGCGGGGTACCGGCGCTGCTGGCCCTGCTGGATCGGGACTGCGTGACCGACGACGAACCCGCCGCCGAGGTGCTGCCACCGATGCTCGATTCCTTGCTCGCGACGATCCGCCGGCGCCGGCGTCACTCGTCGTGGATGATTGCCGCGCTGTCGGTCGCGGCAGCGGTGGTGTCGGCGGGGTTGGTGGTCGTGCTGTGGCCGCAGCCGGCGAAACCGAGCCTCGACCTCGTTGCCGTCGCGCCGTCGTCGTACAGCGCGAACATGACGATGACCGAATACGAGTGGGGCACCCAAATTGCGATGGAGTGCACCTACACCGAAAATCACGCCGACAACAACGGTGAGGCGGCTGCCGCCGCCGACGATGACGATGACGGCGGTGGCGGAGACGAACTGGCCCTGGTGACCATCGGCGACGACGGGACCCGAACGCGGTTGGCGACTTGGCGGGCGTCCGCCGGGGGTACCGCAGCGCCGCAAGCCAGTACGTCGTTGGGGATGGATCAGATCGCGGCGGTTCAGGTGGTGTCCGCCGATTCCGGCGAGGTGTACCTGGAGCGGACGCTGGAGGGGTGACGCTCCCGGGTCAAATGCCCGGCCGCACCACGGCGATGCGATTGAATGGGCGGATGCCAGACTCCAGCGACAAACCTGATCCGATCGCTCAGGCCCGTGCCAATTGGGAGCGGTCCGGGTGGGGTGATGTCGCGGATGGGATGGTGGCGGTGACCTCGGTCATGCGGGCCCACCAAATTCTGCTCGCCCGGGTCGAGAGTGCGCTGCGCCCCTATGATTTGAGCTTTTCGCGGTTCGAGCTGCTGCGCCTGCTGGCCTTCAGCCGGGCCGGAGCGTTGCCGATCACCAAGGCGTCCACCCGGCTGCAGGTGCATGTCACCAGCGTGACGCATGCGATCCGGCGGTTGGAGGCCGGGGGATTGGTGCGTCGGCTGCCTCATCCCACTGACGGGCGCACCACGCTTGTGGAGATCACCGAACTGGGGCGCTCGACGGTCGAGGATGCGACGGCGATGTTGAACCAGAAGGTGTTCGCCGATATCGGGATGTCCGCCGAGGAATCTGACCGGCTGGTCTCGTCCATCGAGACGTTGCGCCACAGCGCCGGCGACTTCTAGGCGCGAGCAGACACAAACTCGGGCTGACACGC
>NZ_JBARXZ010000075.1:0-40815 GCF_049647605.1 Mycobacterium sp.
CGACGGGGCACCGCAGGCCGGTGCCGACGGGGTGGTCGCCGACGAGATCGCGCCGCCGGTGGTGAGCTCCGGTCCCGATATCCGTCCCGCGCTGGGTGATCCCGCCGAGGTGGCCAAGACGCTGGCCCAGGAGGCCCGTTCCGGCGTCGACGTGGTACGTCTCGTCTCTGGTGACCCGTTGTCGGTGGACGCGGTGCTGGCTGAGGTCAGTGCTGTCGCCAAGACCAATCTGACCTTCGAGATCGTGCCCGGTCTGCCCGCGTCGACGGCGGTGCCGACGTACGCCGGCCTGCCGCTGGGCTCGGCGCACACCGTGGCCGATGTCCGCGGCGACGTGGACTGGGCGGCGCTGGCCGCCGCGCCTGGTCCGCTGATCCTGCACGCCACTCCGCAGCACCTGGCCGATTCGGCGCGCACCTTGATCGAGCACGGCCTGGTGGAGACCACGCCGTGTGTGGTGACGGCGCAGGGCACCACGTGCGCGCAGCGCAGTGTCGAGGCGACGCTGCATGAGCTGACCGATCGTGCGGCCATCGGTGCAGGAGAGCCGGCGGGTCCGCTGACCGGTCCGCTGGTGGTCACCATCGGCAAGACCGTGGCCCACCGCGCCAAGCTGAACTGGTGGGAGAGCCGGGCTCTTTACAACTGGACGGTGTTGGTGCCGCGCACCAAGGATCAGGCCGGCGAGATGAGCGACCGCCTGGTCAATCATGGCGCGCTGCCCATCGAGGTGCCGACCATCGCCGTCGAGCCGCCGCGCAGCCCGGCCCAGATGGAGCGGGCCGTCAAGGGCCTGGTCGACGGTCGTTACCAGTGGGTGGTGTTCACCTCGACCAACGCGGTGCGTGCGGTGTGGGAGAAGTTCGGCGAGTTCGGGCTCGATGCCCGCGCCTTCTCCGGGGTCAAGATCGCCTGTGTGGGTGAGGCGACGGCCGACCGGGTGCGCGCTTTTGGTATCAGCCCCGAGCTGATTCCGTCGGGGGAGCAGTCCTCACTGGGCTTGCTCGACGAGTTCCCGCCCTTTGACGACGTTTTCGATCCGGTGAACCGGGTGTTGTTGCCGCGCGCCGACATTGCCACCGAGACTTTGGCCGAGGGGCTGCGGGAACGCGGCTGGGAGATCGAGGATGTCACCGCGTACCGGACTGTGCGTGCGGCTCCGCCGCCGGCGCAGACCCGGGAGATGATCAAGACCGGTGGCTTCGACGCGGTGTGTTTCACCTCCAGTTCGACGGTGCGCAACCTGGTCGGTATTGCCGGAAAGCCGCACGCGCGCACCATCGTTGCGTGCATCGGACCCAAGACGGCGGAGACTGCCGCCGAATTCGGGTTGCGGGTGGATGTGCAGCCGGAGACGGCGGCCGTCGGTGCGCTGGTCGAGGCGCTGGCCGAGCATGCCGCCCGGCTGCGGGCCGAGGGTGCGCTGCCGCCGCCGCGGAAGAAGAGCCGTCGTCGGTGAAGTACAGCCACTGATCATGCGGCAGCGTCCACGTAGGCTGCGGTCGACGCCGGCCATGCGACGGCTGGTTGCTGAAACATCCTTGGAACCAAGGAATCTGGTTCTGCCGATGTTCGTGGCCGACGGCATTTCGGAACCCCGGCCCATTTCTTCGATGCCCGGGGTGGTGCAACACTCTCGGGACTCGTTGCGGCGGGCCGCCGCTGACGCGGTGACTGCCGGGGTCGGTGGGCTGATGTTGTTCGGGGTGCCCCGCGACGGCGACAAGGATGCGGTCGGCTCTGCGGGTATCGATCCGGACGGCATCCTCAATGTTGCGTTGCGGGATCTGGCCGCCGATCTCGGCGATGACACCGTGTTGATGGCCGATACCTGTCTCGACGAGTTCACCGATCACGGCCACTGCGGTGTGCTCGACGCCACCGGTCGGGTGGACAACGATGCCACCAATGCGCAGTACGTGAAATTGGCTGTCGCCCAGGCGCGGTCGGGCGCCCATGTGGTCGGCCCCAGCGGCATGATGGATGGCCAGGTGGCTGCCATTCGCGATGGGCTGGATGCCGCGGGGCACGCCGACGTCGCGATCCTGGCGTACGCCGCAAAGTTCGCCTCCGCGTTCTACGGCCCGTTTCGCGAGGCGGTGGGGTCCACGTTGCGCGGTGACCGTCGCACCTATCAGCAGGACAACGGGAACGCGCGGGAAGCGTTGCGGGAGATCGAACTCGACATCGCCGAGGGCGCCGACATGGTGATGGTCAAACCGGCCATGGCGTATCTGGATGTGGTGCGGACCTGCGCGGACATCTCGCCGGTGCCGGTTGCGGCCTATCAGATCTCCGGGGAATACGCGATGATCTGCGCCGCGGCGGCTAACGGCTGGATCGATCTGGAGGCGGCCGCGCTGGAGGCGCTGCTCGGCATCCGCCGGGCGGGAGCTGACATCGTGCTGACCTATTGGGCGGCCGACGTGGCAGGTTGGTTGTCGTGACGCATCATTCGGCACCACCGCAGAAGTCCACCCGCCCCGCCGACGTCGACACCGGGTTCTGGCTGTGGGTGGTGGCGGTGCCGCTTCTTGCCGCCGGCTACATCGTCGATGTGGCAACTCTGGAAAACTTCTCGGCGATCGTGGCGGCGGCGATGATGGGGTTCCTCGTCGTGCTGCTGGCGCTGGTGGTGACGTTCCTGATGTTGATGCGGCAGGGGTATCGGTGGGCGCGCACCGTGCTGACGGCCGGCGGTGCGGCGTCGATGGTTTCGGTGTTCACCGGCGTCTTCAACACCGATCGGCCCGCGGTGGCCGCGGTGATCTTCGCGGTGACCGGCATCGTGGCAGCAGTGCTGGTGGCCGGCGGGATCTACCAATTGCACCGCAAGGAATCCAACGCCTTCTTCACCCGCTGACTCCTCTTCCGCCCAAACTCACGTTTGGGCGGAAATGTTCAAGAAGAACACCCCATTTCGTCGAACTCGGCGTGCCCTGATCGGTCGCCGGGGCGCGGACGTTGGGCCGCCCGGCGTAAACTGACCCGACCATGACCCCCTCTGCGGCGACCCCTTCTCCGGCCGGCCCCCGACCTCGGGCCGTGGACGTGGCCTTCTGGCTCTTGGTCGTCGGCGCGGTTCTGCTGGTACTGAATGGCCTGATGGCTCTGACTGTCACCTACGACATGGCGCGGGCCATGGCATCGGAGGGCGTTACCGACGAGCAGGTCCACAACATCGTCACGTTCCAGCGCGGGGTCGGGGTTTTCTCGATTGTTGCCGGCGCCTTGCTGGGATTCCTGTCGGGCCGGACGCGCAAGGGGGATCCGCGCTTCCGCCGGGCCACCATCGCGTTTGCCGTTGCGATCTCGTTCCTGATCATCGGGGTGGCTGTGCTGGTCCAGGTGGTTTTTGTGGTGGCGCTCATCGCGGTGTTGCCGATCATTTTTGGTGCGATCGCGCTGATGCGGCCACCGATTGCGGCCTGGTTCGAAAGCCAGGCGCCGAGGCGTGCTGATGGCTGACGCCGGGGCGCCACCGGTGTTCTTCGAAAACGGCGCCAGCTGGTACTGGGTGTTGGCGGGTCCGGCCGCCGCGCTGGCCATCATCTCGATCCAGATCACCAGCGGGGCCGGCGTGCAATGGCTGGTTCCGGCGGTGTTCCTGGTCCTGGTGTCCGGTTTCATCGCGGTGCAGATCAAAGCTGCCCGCATCCACACCTCGGTGGAGCTGACGGAGACGTCGTTGCGCCAAGGCACGCAGACGATCGGTGTCGACGAAATCGTCGCGGTCTATCCGGCCCCGAAGAACGGGATGCGCAGCTACTACGACGATCGGCGGCTGTACAAGAACGCCGGCAAGTCGAACGCGCTGGCCGACCGCGCCTTGAAAAAGGCCGGGGTGGACCCCGCCGATCTTGCGCAGGCCAAATCCGAGAGCGCCAACCGAACCGACGAGGCACATGATGCCGAGGTGGTGCGGAAATGGCAGTCGGCACGAGCGTTGGGTGAGCTCACCGGGGTGCCGCGCGGACGTACCGGGATCGGGCTCAAGCTCACCGGTGGGCGGACGGTGCAGGCCTGGGCGCGCCGCCATGTCGAATTGCGTGCGGCGTTGAACGGGTTGATCGAAGGGCGTGCCGATACATGAGGGACAGACAGCGCGCAGTGGTCGAGTTGGTGCTGGCGGTGGCAGCGGTGGTCGGTGCCGCTATCAGTGCCGCCAACGTGCGGGCTGTTGTCGATGTTGCGCCGATCGTCGATGGTGAGCCCGCCACGAGGTCGGTGGCCTACCATGCTCCGCCGCTGGTCCTGACGCTGTTGCTGGTCACGATTGCCGGGGTGCTCATCGTGGTGGGGGTCGCGCGATGGAGGAGATCACAAACCCATACCCCCTAGGGGTACCATCGCTGTCATGGGAACTGCACCGGTGACGACTGTCGCAACCGATCTCGATCTTCAGGGGATGACGTGCGCGTCCTGCGCCGCCCGCGTCGAACGTGGTCTCAACGACCTCGCGGGGGTCCGGGCGAGCGTGAACTTTGCGGTCGAACGCGCCCACGTCGATCATGATCCGTCGGTGACGGCCGAGGATCTGATCAAAGCCGTCGCCGCCACCGGCTATCAGGCCGCAGTTGTTCCGACTCCTGGCTCGGATACCGCACCGGCGGCGCCGGGACGCGAGCCTGATCTACGGGTACGCCTGAGCGGCTCGGCGATCCTGGCCGTGCCGGTCGTGGTGCTGTCGATGGTGATGGCCTGGCAGTTCACCGGGTGGCAGTGGCTGATGCTGGCGCTGACAACGCCCATCGTGGTCTGGGGAGGGTATCCGTTCCATCGGGCCGCTCTGCGCAGCGCCCGGCACGGCAGCTCCACCATGGACACCCTGGTCTCTCTCGGGACGACGGCGGCCTACCTGTGGTCGGCGTTCACCGTTGTGACCAATCCTGGTCCCCATTTTCATGAGCACGTCTACTTCGAAGTGGCCGCGGCCGTCACGGTGTTCCTGCTCGCCGGCCGCAACGCCGAGGCACGCGCCAAGCGCTCGGCGGGCTCGGCGTTGCGGGCGCTGTTGTCGCTGGGCGCGAAAGATGCCGTGGTGGTGCGTGACGGCGCGGAGGTGCAGGTGCCCGTCGCTGAACTCCGTGTCGGTGATGTTTTTGTGGTTCGCCCGGGTGAGCGGGTGGCCACCGATGGTGAGGTGGTCGACGGCGATTCGGCTCTGGACACCTCGGCGATGACGGGCGAGTCGGTGCCGATGGACGTGAGTGCGGGCTCGGCGGTGCTGGGTGGGGCGGTCAACACCTTCGGCCGAATCCGGGTGCGGGCCACGAAGGTCGGCGCTGATACTCAGCTGGCCAGGATGGGGCGGCTGGTCACGGACGCCCAGAACGGCAAGGCCTCGATCCAGCGGCTCGCCGACCGGGTGTCGGCGGTGTTCGTGCCCGTCGTCCTGGTTGTCGCGGCCCTGACCGTCATCGGCTGGCTTGCCGTCGGCGCGGCCTGGACCACCGCCTTCACCGCGGCGGTCGCCGTTCTGATCATTGCCTGCCCGTGCGCGCTGGGTCTGGCCACGCCGACGGCGATTCTGGTCGGTACCGGCCGTGGCGCTCAGCTCGGGGTACTGATCAAGGATCCGCAGGTGTTGGAGACGGTCACCGGTGTGGACACCGTGGTGCTGGACAAAACCGGCACCGTCACCACCGGGCAGATGACGGTCGGGGCTGTTGATGTCCGCCCCGGTGAGGATGCCGCTGAGGTGCTACGGCGCGCCGCCGCTGTCGAAGCGGCCTCCGAACATCCGGTGGCCGCGGCGATCGTGGCCGCGGCCCGCGACCGTGGTGTCGAGGTTCCCGAGGTGACCGAGTTTGCCAACCAGCCGGGTGTCGGCGTCTCCGGCGTTGTCGACGATGTTCAGGTCAGTGTCTCCCGGGAGGGGTCGATCGCCGGGATCGATCTGTTGAACCCGGCCCCGGTGGCGCCGGGCACCGGGGTGGAGGTGATGTGGGATGGCCGGGTGCGTGGGGTCATCCGCCTCACCGATGCGGTGAAACCGAGCAGTGCCGAGGCCATCGCCGAGCTGAAGTCCATGGGCATCACCCCGGTGTTGCTCACCGGTGACAATGCTGCGGTGGCGCGGCAGGTGGCCGACGAGGTTGGTATCGCCGCCGAGGACGTGATTGCCGGTGTGCTGCCCACCGAGAAGGCTGCGGCGATCAAACGGCTGCAGGCCGACGGTCGGCGGGTGGCCATGGTCGGCGACGGTGTCAATGATTCGGTGGCGCTGGCGACGGCGGATATCGGGATGGCCATGGGCACCGGCACCGATGCCGCGATCGAGGCCGGGGACATCACCTTGGTGCGTGGTGATCTGCGGACGGTGCCGACGGCGTTGCGGCTGGCGACGCGCACGCTGCGCACCATCCGGGTGAACCTGTTCTGGGCGTTTGCCTACAACACCGCGGCGATTCCGCTCGCGGCGTTCGGACTGCTCAACCCGATGATCGCCGGGGCGGCGATGGCGGCTTCGTCGGTGTTGGTGGTCGGCAACAGTCTGCGGCTCCGCCGCTTCCGCTGAGGCCGCTTCCGCTGAGGCCGAGCGCGCGCATTTGTACGGCGACACGCCACTGTTCCCGTACAGACACGCGCGCTCGCCGAGACCGACGGTTGGAACAAAGTGCAGAATCTGTAACACTGTTGCAGTGACTGAACTGGCGCAGGATCGCGACGACAGCCAGCCCGACGCATTGCCGCTGGGTGCCGACTCGCTGATCTGGCGATACTTCGGCGACAACCGGATGTTCCTGATCGGACCGCGGCCCGGGGTGCTGCAACTGACCCTGGCCGAGCTCGGTCAGGGTGTGCAAGACCATTCGGTGTTTTTTGCCGACACCAGCGCCCGGATCAAGCGCTCGCTGCCGCCGATCTTTCGCACCGTCTACGGCGCCGAGGACAACAACGCCGGCGCGCAGGTGCGCGACTTCCACCACGACATCAAAGGGGAGATGCCCGGGGAGCAGGGAAAGCGCTACCACGCGTTGGATCCCGACACCTACTTCTGGGCGCACGCCACCTTCCTGGATCAGGTCTTCTATTTCGCAGACACGTTCGTCAAACGGTTGACCGACGCCGAGAAGCAGCAGATGTACCTGGAGTCCAAGACTTGGTACCGCCGCTACGGCGTCAGTGACCGCGCCATGCCCGCGTCCTACGCCGACTTCGAGAAGTATTGGCAGCGCATGCTCGACGAGGTGGTGACCGCTCATCCGTCGGCCACCTACAGCGTCGGATACGTCACCAAGGGGTTTCCGCGGCCCAAAGGTGTTTCACCGGCGGTCTGGTCCGTTGCCCAAAAGGTGTTCAATCCGGTGGCGGCCTTTCTGACCACCGGGGGCCTGCCGCCGCAGGCTCGCGTTTTGCTGAATCTTCCATGGAATGCTCAGCAGGAGAAGCGGTATCAGCGATTCGCCGCGTTCTGGCGGTCGAAGCCCGTCAACGCGGTCTGGAACCGGTTGCCGATGTCGGTGCGTTACAACGGGATTGCGCGTTCCGGCTACGCCAGAGAAGGGGTGTCGCCCTGACCGGCGCCGATCCGGCCACCTCGAAGATCCTCGATGCGGCCGTTGTCGAGTTCGAACGCCACGGTTTCCGACGGGTGGCGCTCGACGACGTGGCCCGGCGGGCGAAGGTCAGCCGGACCACCATTTATCGGCGCTTCGCCAACCGTGACGAACTGGTGGCAGCGGTGATCGACCGCGAAAACGCGACGTTGTGCGCCGATATCGCCGCCGACGTGAAAGTTCAAGGGCCGCAGTCGAACTACTATGTAGAGGCGTTCACCTCGGCGATCCTGAAGTTCCGGGGGCACCGGGTGCTCAATCAGCTGATCGTCGACGATCCGGCGCTGGCGTTGGAGCTCGCTCGCGAACATCACGACGCGGCGGTGCTGCGGATTGCCGACGCGCTCGAGGTGATCTTCCCGGCCGGATTTGTCCAGCGTGTCGGTCCGGCGGTGGTCACCGATCTGGCCGACGGGATCCTGCGGTATGCGCTGATGGCGCTGCTGCTGCCGGGGTCACGTTCACTCGACTCCGCCGACGACGTGCGTGCGTTCGCCACCACCCACTTCCTGCCCAGCCTGCCGGAAGCTCTGCGGGCGACGACCATCACGGTGTGACCGGAGCCTCAGGCGGCGAAGACGGTCCGGACCACCGACTCGTCGCCGTCGATCTCGACGAGTCCGAGGGCGTGGGCGTCGCCGAGGGTCAGCGCACCGGCGGCCAGGCCGAGTACGCAAAAGGGTTCGGCGCGAACAATCGCATCGAGGGCGCGGCCGTCGTGCGGGCCGACCTCGAAGCCGGTGCGCGTCGCGCGGAGCTGTAGGGGTGGGTCGCCGATCTCCAGGCCGATCGTTGTCGAGGAGCGGACCTTGACCCGAGCCTCGAGCAGGGCGGGCAGGGCCAGGGTGAGCCACTCGGGGCGGAAGGAATCACCTTCGGGCCCGCGAATCATCAGTGGAGTGGACCAGCGGATGAGGCTCTCGATCGGTTGGCGTAGTTCGGCACCCCACGGGGTGAGGACGTACTCGACCACGCTGCCCGTGCCGGCGAGTCGCCGCTCGATCACTCCCGAGGACTCGAGGTCGCGCAAGCGGTCGGCGAGCAGGTTGGTTGCGATGCCGGGCAGGCCGTCGGCCAGGTCACGGTAGCGGGCGGGAGCGATGAGGAGCTGGCGGACGATGAGCAGATTCCACCGGTCGCCGACGACCTCGAGAGAGCGGGCGAGCCCGCAGTACTGGCCGTAGCTGCGCATCACTTCTCCCTGTTGCTTGAGTTTCTCAAGTGTATATGACATGTTCAAGCAACTGCTGGGATCGAGACAGGGGCGCGCAATGAACGACATCTCAAGGAGTGCGCGGCCCGACTGGGTCGACGACGGACTGTTCCCGTTCCAGAGCCGTTTCATCGACATCGACGGGCACAGCGTGCACTACGTCGACGAGGGATCTGGTCCCACACTTCTTCTGCTGCATGGCAATCCGACGTGGTCGTTTCTCTGGCGCGACGTGATCTCCGCGCTTCGCGACGACTTCCGGTGTATCGCCGTGGACTATCCGGGTTTCGGGCTGTCCACGGCGAGGCCCGGTTACCGCTACCTGCCCGAGGAGCACGCGGAGGTGGTGACCGGATTTGTCGATGCCCTCGGCCTGAGCGAGGTCACGTTGGTCGGGCAGGACTGGGGAGGCGTGATCGGTCTCGCCGCCGCGCAACGGCGACCGGGTGTCTTCGATCGGCTGGTGCTTGCCAACACCTGGGCATGGCCGGTCAACGGTGTGCTGCACTTCGAGGCGTTTTCGCGCATTGCCGGCGGACCGGCGATGCGATTCCTGGTTCGACGGCTGAACCTGCTTGTCAATGCGTTCATCCCCACCGGTCACCGCAGACGCACCCCGACTGCAGCCGAGATGGACCACTACCGACTGGCGCTCGACACTCCGCAGCGACGGCAGGCGTGTGCCGTGCTCCCCGGCAGAGTGCTGGCCAGCAAGGCATTCTTCGCCGAGGTCGAGGCCGGTCTGGCTGGCCTCGCTGACCTGCCGACACTGATCGTGTGGGGTGATGCGGACATCGCCTTCCGCGCCCGGGAACGCGAGCGGCTGGAAGCGACCTTCCCCGACCACAGGACCGTGATCGTCGAAGGTGCCGGCACCTATGTGGAGTCCGATGCGCCGGAGGAGTTTGTCGCCGCGATCCGTGATTGGGTGGCCGTGCCGGGTGCAGACGGCACTGTGAGACGCGCGCCGGATCGGTAGATCACCACGCACTGTGGCCGACGCTGTTTGACTGCTCCCATGACATCTCTCGATCAGATAGCCCCCGCGTTCGTCGGCATGGCCCACACGATCGTCTGGGCATCGGTGGCCACCGTCGACGAGAACTCGCATCCGCGCAGCCGGGTCCTGCACCCCATCTGGGAGTGGGACGGAACCGAACTCACCGGTTGGATCGCCGTCGGCCCCACCCCGATCAAACAGGCGCACATCTCCGCGTTCCCGCACATCTCGATCAACTACTGGGCACCGACCCATGACACCTGCAGCGCCGAGGCCGATGTTGCGTGGGTACTCGACGATGCCGAGCGGACTGAACTGTGGGAGCGGTTCAGGACGGGCCCGGATCCGGTGGGTTATGACCCGGCGATCATCGAGCCGTGGCGGGATGGTCCCACCTCACCGGCGTTCGCGGGCTGGAAGCTGACGCCGACCAGGCTGCGGGTGATGCCCGGATCGATGATGACGCAAGGGTCGGGCGAAGTGCTCACCTGGCGGCGGTGAGCAGCACCCGGCGTCAATTGTCGGTCTGGCTGTCGAGGGAGAACACCGCCAGCGCGATGAACACCGTCAGCCGACGCTCCGGGTCGCTGAGCAGGGGGCCGGTCACCGCCTCGATGCGAGATATCTTGGTCCGCAGCGTGTTCGGATGCACGAAGAGTCGGCGTGCGGATTCGGCGATGTTGCAGTCGGTGGCACGCAGTATCCGCAGAACCCGCCGTTGCTCCAAGCTCTCGCTCCCGGTGCCGGCGATGGATCCCAAGGTCTCGGCGACGAAACTGCGGCGGGTGTGTTCGGGTAGTTGGTACAGCAGCGCCAGGACTCCGAGGTCGCGGTATCGGGTCAGCCGATTGATCGCACCGATCGAACGTCCCACCGCGACCGCCCGCGCCGCCTGCCGGAACGAACCGGGGTAACCACGGGCTTCGTTGACCTCGACCCCGGCACCGACCGCGACCGGGGCTTTCACTGCACGACTCAGTGCACGCTGAAAGGACTCCTGATCCACGCTCGCGTCGATCAGGATCACCGCCAGCCCGCCTTTGGCCAGGGTGACCGAGTGCGGGTCGAATCTAGTTGCCACCGGGGCGATGTCGTCACGAAGCTGCGCGAGACCACCCATGTCCATCGGGACGTTGAACGGCTCCACTGCCAGGAAGACGACGGGCTTGTCGGAGAACAGCGACAGACGCCGACTGCGCCGGACCGCCTGTTCGCGTTCAGCCAGGTCGTCGCCGAGGATGAGCTTCAACGACCGGGCCTTTTCGACCGCCCGATCGTCGGCGTCGGGCTCCGACATCCTGGTGTGCATCAACAGAACGGGGAGAGCGCTGTGGACCAGGCGGCGTTCCTGCTCGCGCAAGGGTGTCGGCCGGTCGACCTCCAGCACCGCCCGTACACCCACCGCAACGGTGTGCACCGGTGCGGCCGTGCTTCCGGCGCTTTGGCCCATCCGCAGGGTGACCCGGGCGCCGAGCGTGGTGCCGAGAACATCGAGCACGCCACGCAGGTCGTCGGCGACCGCCAGAACCTGTGCCGGGAACGTGCTGAGCTCCGTCCCACCGGATGGCTGAGGGGCGAGTAGACGCGGCACTCCGGTGGTGACGTCCGCTGCCGCATCGCGGTCCCACAGGATGGCCACATTCGCCCGCTCGGCCAGTTCGATCGCCGCGGGCGGCGGGTTGACGGGGCGACTCGGGGTGATGAGCACCGCTGCCGGCCGGGTCTGGAGCACGTCGGACAGCAGGAGGGTGAGGTCGGGAAACGGCCCGTCGGCGCGCACCGACTCCCAGCGCAGGTGCACCAGTTCGGTTGCCGTCCATGGTCCGGCATCCGCATCGGTGCTGCCGGTCACCACGACATCAGTGCTGGCGGAGCCGGTGACCACGGATACGGCCAGTGCCGCCGCGACGTCGGCGACGGTGAGGGCGTCAGAACGCTGCATCGGCGATGCCACAGGAGTTCGAGGAACTCCTCGACGTCACGAACGGCAGCACATGATGCACAGTAGTCGGGTGATCTCAGTGCCGCCGATCGACTTCGCGCAAGCTTGCGGCCCGGACCGGGCAGGCCGGCACCGTCAGTTCGAACTGCTGGACACGGCGTTGTCCACGGTGGGCTATGTTCGCCTCGACGCCCACGGAATCACCCCGTCGGCCATCGCCGCACTGCTCGACGTGACGCACCGCTTCTTCGATCAGCCCGACGCCATGAAGTCCGCCGTCGCTCAGCCCAGTCCCGAACAGGTCCGCGGCTGGTCGGGTGTCGGGTCGGAGGGCATCGCGTACTCCCTGGACGAGGAGTCCCACGGTGATCTGAAGGAGAAGATGGACATCGGGCCGATCGACGGACCGGTGCTCGGCGAGGCCGGCGCTGCCGAGATGGCCTTTCCCAACCTGTGGCCGCAACACCCCGCCGGTTTCCGGGAGCTGTGGGAGGACCACTACCGGCAGATGCAACGGGTTTGCGCCGGCCTGCTGGCGTTGACGGCCGAAGGTTTCGGCTTGGCCCGCGACCACTTCGTGGGGATGTTCGATCGCGAGATGAGCATGTTGCGGGCGCTGCACTACCCGCCTCAGCTCGAGACACCCTTCCCGTATCAGTACCGGGCGGGCACGCACACCGACTACGGGGCATTCACCATCGTGTGCGCCGAATCGACCACCGGCGGGTTGCAGGTCTTCGACCGTGACGGCGAGTGGCTCGATGTGAGTACCGCGCCGACGAGCCTGGTGGTCCTGGTCGGTGATCTCCTGGCCGAGTGGACCGGCAACCGCTGGTCGGCCACCGTCCATCGCACCGCCAATCCGCCCCTCTCGGTGGGGTTCGGGGGTACCCGGTTGGCCTTCGCCTACTACCAGCACCCCAACTTCGACACCGCTGTGCAGGAGCTGCCGCCGTTGCGTGGACCGGTCACCGGCCCACGTCAGGAATTGATCGCCGGCCGGCACCTGATGGAGAAGTACGTCCGTCAGACCACGTTCGGGCGGTCCGCCGCGCGCGACTGAAGCCGCTGCTTCAGTTACAGCCACAGCACCTCTCGTTTCCTCGGCGTTAGGGGATGTTTCGGCAGTATTTCCGCTGTGACGGGCACACAGCATTGGGTTCCGCAACGGGTGGCGTCGGCCACTTCACCTCGAATTCATTCCGGGACAGACTCATTCGAGATCAATCCCCGAACGAGCGTGAGGACCTGTCATGTCAGTAGTTCCGATCATCGACATCTCCGCCTTGACCGACGGCGACGACGCCGCCAAGAAGAGCGTCGGCGAAGCCCTCGACCATGCCGGTCGGGAGATCGGCTTCTTCCAGGTGGTCAACCATGGCATCACCGATCAGCTCATCACCGAGATGTACCGGGTGTCCGATGAGTTCTTCGCCCTCGACGCCGAGGAGAAGCGTGAGGTCCGGCAACCGAGCCCGGACGCGGTGCGCGGCTATTCGTCGATCGGCGAGCAGGCGTTCTCCTACAGCGAGGATGTCGAACAACCGCGGGACCTGCACGAGAAGTTCGACGCCGGCCCCGTGGACGTCGACGCTGATGACCCTTACTTCGCTCCGGAGAACGCCGGCCCGCACTTTCTGCCCAACCGATGGCCGGCCCGGCCCGCGGGGATGGAACAGATCTGGACCGAGTACTTCCGCGAGATGAACGCCCTGGCCCGGCGGCTGATGAGCGGATTCGCGCGGGGGCTCGATCTCGACCCCGACTTCTTCGACGAGACGATCGACAAAGACATCAGCATGCTGCGGGCGATCAACTACCCGCACCTGGACGCACCTCCGCTGCCCGGTCAGATGCGCGCCGGAGCGCACACCGACTACGGCAGCCTGACCATCGTGCGCCAGGAAGAAGCGCCCGGAGGGCTCGAGGTCTTCACCCAGGACGGTGACTGGGTGCCGGTGCCCGTGGTGCCCGACGCCCTGGTGGTCAATATCGGGGACCTGATGGCCCAGTGGACCAACGACCTGTGGATCTCGACACGGCACCGGGTGCGCCCACCGCGCCCGGACGCCTCCGGTAACACCCGGCGGATGAGCCTGGTCTTCTTCCATCAGCCGAACTACGACGCGATGATCGAATGCCTGCCGAGTTGTGTGGCGCCGGGGGAGAAGCCGAAGTATGCGCCGATCAGCTCAGGAGACCACCTCACTGCCAAGTTCCAGAAGACCATCTCTCTCTCGCGAACACCTGATGCCCGCACCTGAGGCCGATGCCGAGTCTTTCGAGATCGAATTGCGTTCCACCGGCGAGGTTCTGATCGTTCCGGCGGATCGGACAGCCCTGCAGGTGCTCCAGGAGCGGTTGCCGGGGATCGACTCGAACTGCCTGCAGGGTGAGTGCGGCGCGTGTGTCCAGACCCTGCTTGCCGGTCAGCCGCTGCATCTCGACACCGTGCTCTCGGCACGGGCCAAGGCCGCAGGCAAGCGTTTCATCGCGTGTGTCAGCAGATCCGCCGGCGATCGCCTCGTCCTGGACCTGTGAACCAACCCGTCAACCAATTCGCAACGAGGACCGATCATGCCCGCCACCTATCTGTCTTTTGCCAGCGTCATCACCGAGGACATCGAAGAGCTCAGCGGCTTCTACCGTGCCGTGTTCGACCTCGCCGAGGTCGACGAGTTGCGCTCCGATCATTTCCGGGGTCTGCGCATGGGTGAGACCATCCTCGGGTTCAGTTCGACGCATGCCTACGAACTGTTGAATCTGGATCCGCCGCAGGATGTCTCGGGAACCACGCAGTTCCTCACCTTCGAGGTGGACAGCGACAAACTGGTGGACATCATGACCGAGGCGGCCGTCGCCGAGGGGGCGCGCTGCGTGAAGGAGCCGGCGCGGACCTATTACGGCGCCTGGCAGTCGGTTCTGGCCGATCCCGCAGGCAACGTGTTCCGGATCAATCATCTGGACCTCACACCCAGCTCGTGACAACACGTCCCTGAAACCAGATTTCGACAACGCCGTCGACACATCCACTGACCGTCCGGCAAGGAGAATCAGCATGTCGATGTTTCGTTGGCAACCAACCGACGGCAGAGGTGTCGTTGCACCGCACCAGAGGCTGTCTTGGCCGGGTACCGTCGGCATCGGCCTGCAGCACGTGGTGGCGATGTTCGGCGCCACGTTCCTGGTGCCGGTGCTCACCGGATTCGCCCCGGCGACGACGCTGCTGTTCTCCGGGATCGGAACCATCCTGTTCTTGATCATCACCCGCAATCAGCTGCCGAGCTACCTCGGGTCGAGTTTTGCGGTCATCGCTCCGGTGACCGCGGCGGCGGCCTCGGACGGACCGGCCGGGGCGCTCGGCGGCATCATCATGGTCGGGTTGCTGGTGATGGTCGTCGGTGCCGTTGTGCACATCTGGGGCATCGGGTGGATCGAACGACTGATGCCACCGGTGAGCATCGGCGCCATCGTGGCTCTGGTCGGGTTCAATCTCGCACCGACCGCGAAGACCAACTTCGAGCAGGCGCCGGTCACCGCGTTCATCGTGCTGGCGCTGATGGTGTTGTCGTTGGTGCTGTTTCGTGGTCTGCTCGGGCGACTTGCCGTGTTCACGGCGGTGGTGGTCGGCTACATCGTCGCGTTGCTGCGCGGCGAGGTGGACACCTCGGCCATCGGCGAGGCCAGCTGGATCGGACTGCCGGAGTTCACCGCGCCGAGCTTCAGCCTGTCGGTCCTGCCGATGTTCATTCCGGTTGTCCTGGTGCTCGTTGTCGAGAACATCGGTCACGTCAAGTCGATCAGTGCGATGACCGGTATCGACAACAACAGGCTGATGGGGCGGGCCCTGTTCGCCGACGGGCTGGCCACCACGGTGGCAGGCAGCGGCGGCGGCTCGGCGACCACCACCTACGCCGAGAACATCGGCGTGATGGCCGCCACCAAGGTGTACTCCACCGCTGCCTACTGGGTCGCCGGTGCGGCCGCCGTGCTGCTCGGTCTGTGCCCCAAGGTGGGTGCGGCCATCGCGTCCATTCCGCCGGGCGTACTGGGCGGTGCGACCGTGGTGCTGTACGGGTTGGTCGGCATCCTCGGCGTCCACATCTGGGTGCTCAACCGCGTGGACTTCTCCCAACCCATCAACCAGATCACCGCGGCGGTACCGCTGGTCATCGGCATCGCCGACTTCACCTTGAACGTCGGCGGCCTGAGCTTCGGTGGTATCGCGCTGGGTGCCATCGCCGCAGTGGTGGTGTACCACCTCATGCGCGCCATCGGAACCTGGCGCAACACAGTGGAACCCGCGACCGAGCCGGAATCGGCCACCGCTCGGGAGGCCACCGTCCCGACCCCCGGCGCTCCGGGCTGACCGACCCACCCTGACAACGAAGCACGAACCACAACGAAGCACGAACCGCAACGCAGCACGAATGGAGAGCACATGGCGACCACGCTGATTCACGGTGGCACGGTCATCTCGTCCACCGGCCGTCAGCAGCTGGATGTCTTGATCGACGGAGAGACGATCGCGGCGCTGATCCAGCCGGGGGCCACCCCGTTCGGGCCCGGACTCGCCGATCATGTCGACCAGACCGTCGATGCGGCGGGCAGATACGTCATCCCCGGGGGTGTGGACGCACACACTCATATGCAGATGCCCTTCGGCGGGACCACCGCGTCGGACACCTTCGAAACCGGGACGTACGCCGCGGCGATGGGCGGCACCACCACCATCGTGGACTTCGCCATCCAGACCCCGGGCACCGCGGTCCAGGACACCCTGGGGCAGTGGCACGAGAAGGCGGCGGGCAACTGCGCCATCGACTACGGCTTCCATCAGATCATCGGTGACGTCAACGCCGACTCGTTGGAGGCAATAGGGGAACTGATCGACGAAGGCGTGAGTAGCGTCAAGTTGTTCATGGCCTATCCCGGCGTCTACTACTCCACCGATGGTCAGATCCTTCGCGCGATGCAACGGTGTGCCGAGGTGGGCGCACTGATGATGATGCACGCCGAAAACGGGATTGCCATCGATGAACTGGTGACTCAACACCTCGCGCGCGGTGAGAACACCCCCTATCACCATGGCCTCTCGCGGCCGTGGCAGCTCGAGGAGGAAGCCACGCACCGGGCCATCATGCTGGCCGATGTCACCGGTGTGCCGCTCTATGTGGTGCACGTGTCGGCCAAACAGGCGCTGGAGCAGATCGCCGTCGCCCGCGGTGCGGGCGCCAATGTATTCGCCGAGACGTGTCCTCAGTACCTATATCTCTCGCTGGAAGAGCAGTTGGGCGCAGCGGGTTTCGACGGTGCCAAGTGGGTCTGTTCGACTCCGCTGCGGTCCCGGGCCGAGGGGCATCAGGATGAGCTGTGGCGTTGTATCCGCACCGGTGATGTCACCGGGGTGGCCACCGATCACTGTCCGTTCTGCATGAAGGGCCAGAAGGAGATGGGGATCGGTGATTTCTCGAAGATCCCCAACGGTATCGGCGGTGTCGAACACCGGATGGATCTGATGTTCCAGGGCGTGGTGGACGGCAGGATCAGTCTCGAACGATGGGTCCAGGTGTGCAGCACCGAGCCGGCGCGGATGTTCGGCATGTACCCGCGCAAAGGGGTGATCAGCCCGGGAGCCGACGCCGATGTGGTGATCTACGACCCCCGTGCGCGTACCGAGATAGGCATGAAGGCAAAACATCACATGAACATGGACCACTCGGCCTGGGAAGGGTTCACCATCGACGGCGGTGTTGCCACCGTGTTCTCCCGGGGCAAGCGGATCGTCGATGCCGGGACCTACCTGGGCAACCGCACCGACGGCAGATTCGTCCGCCGTGGTCTGAGTCAGAATCTGATCTAGAGGAGTCATCATGGATTTCGGCGTTGTCCTGCAGTGTAATCCGCCCGCATCGAGAGTCGTCGAGTTGGCGGTCGCAGCCGAGAATCGGGGGTTCTCCCATGTCTGGACCTTCGACTCACATGTGCTGTGGCAGGAACCGTATGTGATCTACAGCCAGATCCTGGCGGCCACCAGGAACGTCACCGTCGGGCCGATGGTCACCAATCCACTGACCCGCGACAACACCGTGACCGCCTCCACCTACGCGACCCTGAACTCGATGTTCGGCAATCGCACGGTATGCGGCATCGGCCGCGGTGACTCTGCGGTGCGGGTCACCTCGGGCAAGCCCTGTTCGGTCGCCGAGCTCGGCGCGGCCGTCGACGTGATCCGTGAACTCGGCAACGGACGCAGCGTCGAGATCAACGGCGCCGGAGTGCAATTCCCGTGGGCGCGTAGGTCCCGCCTGGAGGTGTACGGGGCCGGTTACGGTCCACGCGTGTTGGATCTGATCGGGCGCCGCACCGACGGGGTGATCCTGCAGCTCGCAGATCCCACCATCGTGGAATGGATGGTCGCCCGGGTCAAGGGCGCCGCGGTAGCGGCCGGCCGGGACCCCGCGACGGTCAAGGTGATTGTTGCCGCCCCCGCCTATGTGGGCACCGATCTTGCCCACCAACGCGATCAGTGCCGGTGGTTCGGCGGGATGGTCGGCAACCATGTCGCTGATCTGGTGGCGCGCTATGGCGGTGAGGGGGCAGGAGTGCCCCGGGCGCTCACCGACTACATCGAGCGCCGGTCCGGGTACGACTACAACCAGCACGGCCGGGCCGGTAACACCCACACCGAATTCGTCCCGGACGAGATCGTCGACCGCTTCTGCCTCCTCGGAACGCCTGATCGGCATCTGGAACGGCTGCGCGAACTCCGCGACCTGGGCGTCGATCAGTTCGCCGCCTACCTGCAGCACGACGGGATCGACACCACCTTGGCCGCGTACGGCGACCAGGTGATCCCGGCCTTGCAGCCGCAGCTCGCCGCTCGGGTGTGACAACTTCCTCTGCTGCACCCTGCAACCTGAGCCCTCGACCCGGATCGGAGTTTCATGCCCGACGTCAGTGACACAAACGCATCGGTGGTGCGAATCCCGTCCAATCCTGCCGCAGACACGCGATTCCTCGAGGACTTCGTCGTCATGTCGGAGTTCGGTGCCACCCCGGCCGGGGGTGTGGAGCGCCAGGCGGCGACCGCCGCCGACGGACTGACTCGGGCGTGGCTGGCGCAGTGGATGTCCGACAGAGGCTTACGCGTCGCCTACGACCGGATCGGCAACATGTTCGGACTCTGCGAACTCGTGCCGGGGGCACCGTACGTGTTGGTGGGTTCCCATCTGGACAGCCAGCCGCGCGGCGGCCGTTTCGACGGCGCCTACGGTGTCCTGGCCGCCGCGCACGCCGTCGACCGCTTGTCGGGTCACTACCGGTCGCTTCCAGAGTCGGCACGGGTGAATCTTGCGGTGGTGAACTGGTTCAACGAGGAAGGCTCACGGTTCAAACCCTCGATGCAGGGCAGCGGCGTGTTCACTGCAAAGATCGATCTCGAGGCCGCGTTGGACACCACCGACACCGACGGGGTCACCGTACGGGACGCTTTGGATGCTCTCCAGATGCGCGGCGACACCGATGTTTTTGCGGTGGGCGGTGACCAGGACAGCGGTGCTCCCGGGGTGTGCGGTTATGCCGAGATCCACATCGAGCAGGGCCGTGAACTCGACAAGGCCGGAATCCAGCTGGGGGTGGTGCCGGCGACGTGGGCGGCCAACAAGTACGAGCTCGCCGTCGTCGGCGCTCAATCTCACACCGGTGCAACGGCCATGACCGACCGCCAGGATGCCCTACTGGGTGCGGCGAAGATCGTCGTGGCGTTGCGCGAGATCGCCGACCGGTACGGCGACCAGTTGCACACGTCGTGCGGTCAGCTGGTGGTGTATCCCAATTCGCCGGTGGTGGTGGCGCGGGAGGTGCACATGCATCTCGATCTGCGCTCACCCGATGACGCCCTGCTGGCCGCCGCGGACGAGGAGCTCAGACGCACCTGCGCCGAGATCGAGGTGTCCGCCGACGTCGAGATTCAACGTCGCTTCGCCCACACCTGGAAGGGGCACACCTACCAACCCGAGGGAGTCGCGCTTGCCGAGTCGGCGATCGACGATCTCGGCCTCGGCCACATGCAGGTACTCACCAGGGCGGGTCACGACTCGACCAACATGAAAGACCTGGTGCCCACCGTCATGCTGTTCGTGCCCAGCGTCGACGGGGTGTCGCATGCGGAGGCCGAGTACACCCGTGACGTCGACCTCACCGCCGGTGTGGATGTCCTCACCGAGGTTCTCGCCCGGATGGTGGAGACCCCGATGGGCTAGCGTCATCCAGTACGCAGGCCCGAGATCACGACGTCGACGAACTCGCTGGCAATTTGTTCGGGGGTTTCGTTGCCCGAAGGTGTCAGCCAGAGATAGCTGTAATTGAACATTCCCAGGATGCCCTTGACCACGACCGGACTCACCCTGCGGAAGCGTCCCGCACGGATTCCTTCGTTGATCGTGTCCCGCCAGTGCGCTTCGTAGCGTTCCCGGCCGGCGAGTACTTCTTCGCGCCATGACCCGGTGAGGGCGTGGAACTCACGGAAGAAGACCGTCCACTCGGAACGGTGCTCGGCGATATTGCGCAGCAACGCTTCGGCCAAACAGCCGAGACGCTTTTCAGGGTCTGGTTCGGTCACCGCCAGTTCATCAGCGACCTCGTTCATCCGGTTCAACTGCCTGCTGGAGATCTCATAGAGCAGCGTTTCCTTGCTGCCGATGTACCGGTAGAGCGCACCGCGGCCGAGACCCACCGCATCACCGATCTCGGCGATACCCGTTCCGTGATAGCTTTTCGCAGCGAACAATTCAGCCACGACATGCAGAATTTGGTCCCGCTTGGCGTCGTATTTCGTCTGCGACATAGTGCGGTCTGGCCTTTCCGTCCCACCCGGAGTCGTCCCACCTTCCAGCTATTCGTCGGTGGGGATCGCCTCGGTGTGTCACATCGTCCCACACCGAGGCGATCTCCGGACGTGACGTCCGGTCAGGCTTCGTATTTGATCATGCCTCGGATGTTCTTGCCGCTGCGCATGTCCTGGTATCCCTGGTTGATCTCGTCGAGTGTGTATGTGGACGTCACCAGTTCATCGAGCTTCAAGTCTCCGTCCATATACCAATCCAGCAACCGCGGGATGTCGATACGAGGGTTGGCCGAACCGAAAAGACCGCCGCGGATCTGCTTCTCGTAACAGGTGAGTGTGAAGAGATCGAGATCGACCTTGAGTTGGTCACCTGGCGCGACGGAAGTGATGACGAGGACGCCCCGCTTTCCGATGAGTTGAAGCGCAGGCTCCACGAGATGGCCCTCGGCGACGCTGGTGGTCAGCACGGCCCGCTCGGCCATCCGCCCCCAGCTGAGGTCGCGCACCATCTCGAGGGCGCTGTCCATGCTGTCGGCGACATGCGTGGCGCCGAACTGTTTGGCCCAGTCGAGCTTTTGGGGAACCAGGTCGACGGCAACGATGTGCTTGGCTCCGGCAAGCCTGGCTCCCTGGACGGCATTCATGCCGATGCCGCCGACGCCGACGACGACCACCGTGTCTCCTGGCTGGGTGCCGGCCGTGTTGAACGACGAACCCCATCCGGTGGTCACACCGCACCCGACCAGAGCGGCCTTGTCGAGTGGGACGTCCTCACGGATCTTGATGATGTTGTCCTGGTGAACGACGACGTAGGGCGAGAAGGTGCCGAGGAGGCACATCGTTCCCACACCCTTGCCACGTGCGTGAACTCGGTGTGTGCCGTCGGAGAGTGCAACACCACCGAACAGGTGTGCGCCGAGGTCGCACAGCGCCGAACGTCCGCTCGCGCAGGAGAAACAGCGGCCGCACGACGGGATGAACGCAAGAACGACGTGGTCCCCAGGTTTGATGTCCTTGACCTCCGAACCGACTTCCTCGACGATGCCGGCACCTTCGTGCCCACCGACCATCGGGTCCAGTCCGACGTAGACACCGGCGTCGATGTGGTCGTCGGAGTGGCACAATCCTGACGCTGCGAGTCGCACCCGCACCTCATCGGGCCGTGGATCGCCGATCTCGATCTCCTCGACCGACCATCCCTTGCCCGCTCCCGGTTCCCAGCAGATGGCACCTCGTGTGGTGATCGGCATCTGTCTTCCTTTCTCCTGACGGCTTGTTCCGGTTGGTGCTGCTCGTCACCGATATCGCGGAATAACTCTGTCCGCCTTGATGAATCGGTGTATTCGACATCTGTGAGTCGATCCGATGAGTTGAGTAGATCACATCGTGAACCAAGTCGGCAAGCATTCTTGTACCGATCGATATCCGATGGTGATTCCGTTAAGGCGATATTCAACTGGCTATATATGGGAGTCGCTGAAGAAAATGGATCGATCGGTACGACGTGACCCCCCCGCAGGTGGCGGGCCACGCATCGGGCAATGCGGGATTGGTGTTCTTGCCGTGACGCAGCATCTGCTGTGGTACCGATCGTTACAACCGCTGACTCATCTGGGCTTAGAATGTTGCGTCAAATGCTGAACGATAACAAGTATGGCCGATCACCACTCGTGCCACACGAATCGTACTGATCGGTCCAATATTGTTGACGAAGGCCGGCGTGTGTGCTGCACTGGGTGACCTGGGCCACAACTGCTCGCATCAGGTGCGACGCGATACGACTGGGCATCTCACGAAAGGAGGGCAACAGGTGACAGCAACTACCGGTAGGCGCAGCACCGCCAAGGTCAGCCCGCGGAAGGTCGCGGTAGCCAGCTTCGTCGGCACCGCCATCGAGTGGTACGACTTCTTCATCTTCGGCACTGCCGCGGCCCTGGTTTTCGGGACCCAGTTCTTCCCGACGTTGAATCCGCTGGCCGCCACGCTCGCAGCTTTCGCGACGTTCGGGGTGGCGTTCTTCGCCCGCCCGCTCGGTGCGGTGGTGTTCGGTCATTACGGCGACCGCATCGGCCGCAAGAAGATGCTGGTGTTGTCGCTGCTGTTGATGGGCGGATCGACGGTGCTGGTCGGGCTGGTGCCGAACTACGAGCAGATCGGTATCGCAGCGCCGCTGCTGCTGGTGCTGCTGCGCTTGCTCCAGGGCTTTGCGGTCGGCGGTGAATGGGGTGGCGCGGTCCTGATGGCCGTTGAACATGCACCGCAACACAAGCGCGCTTTCTACGGCAGCTTCCCGCAGGCCGGTGTTCCTGCTGGTCTGGTGCTCGCCACCACAGCCTTCCTGCTGGTCGGGTTGCTTCCCGAGGAGGCCGCCATGTCGTGGGGATGGCGCATTCCGTTCATCGCGAGCGCGGCATTGGTTGCCATCGGGCTCTACGTGCGATTCAGCCTCACGGAGTCCCCGGAGTTCGAGGAAACGCAAAGCAGCAAGAAGCTGACGCGGATGCCCATTGCCGAGGTGCTGCGATCCCACCGGGCGCCCCTGGCCGTGGGCATCTTCACCCAGGCAACCTCACTGGTGCCGTTCTATCTGGTGACCGTCTTCGTCCTGTCCTACGGACCAGAGACGTTGAACGTACCTCGCCAGATGATCCTGCTGGCACTGCTCATCGCCTGCATCCTCGACATCTTCTCGGTCCCCTATGCGTCTGCCGTCGCCGACCGGATCGGACCGCGAAAGATGCTGATCTGGGGTGCGGCGTACATGGCGGTGGTCGCCTACCCGTTCTTCTTCTTACTGTCTCTGGGCACGTTCGCCTCCGTCTGTGCGGCGATGATCCTGATCGTGACCGTCGGACATGCTGTCACCTACTCGGCGGTGGCCGCCTATGCCAGTGGCCTCTTTCCTGCCGAGGTGCGCTACACCGGTGCATCTGTGGCGTATCAGATGGGCGGTGTGCTGTTCAGTGCTCCGGCCCCGTTCATCGCGGTGGCGATCACGGCGTCCATCGGCAGCCAGGCGGTCGGACAGTTGGCGCTGGCCGGGTACATAGCTGCCGCCTGTGTGATTTCGATTCTGGCACTGACTATTCCGGCAGCAGCAAAACTTCGGCACTGGCGCCGCATCGCCACAGAAGATCTCGGTCGTGCGTGAAGAATCGCTCGACCGAGATCTTCTGGTTACGTCTGCTGTGAGGCGGCCGGTTGATCACCACACGGTTCAGAGCCGTTCGATCACGGTGGCGTTGGCCATGCCGCCCCATTCGCACATCGTCTGCAAGCCGTATCGGCCGTTCGTGTTCTCCAGCATGCCCACCAGCGTGGTCATGATCCGTGCGCCACTGGCACCGAGAGGATGTCCGAGAGCGACGGCGCCACCGGCGACATTGACGCGGTCGTGATCGACGTTCGTCTCCTGCATCCACGCCAGCGCTACCGCGGCGAATGCCTCGTTGACCTCGAACAGATCGATATCGTCGAGCGACAGCCCTGCCCGTCGAAGCACCTTGTGGGTCGCGGGCACTACTCCCATGAGCATGAGGATCGGATCATCACCGATGACCGCGGTTTCGTGAACCCGCGCTCTCGGCGTCAGGTGCAACTCCTTGGCGCGGGCCGCACTCATGAGAAGCACGCCTGCAGCGCCATCACTGAGCGGTGATGAGTTTCCTGGTGTGACGTGGCAACGGATTTCGGGGAACCGCTCACTGCCCGGCGCTCCGATGAACGCCGGTGACAATCTGGCCAGAGCGTCGGTGGTGCTCGTCTCACGCACCGTTTCGTCATCGCGCAGATCCGGTGCCTCCGTCGGCGAGATCAGATCACCTGCAAGTGACTCGCGTGCCGCGATCGCCCTGCGATGTGACTCTGCGGCGTACGCATCCAGCCGGGCACGGTCGAGATCCCATCGTGCGCAGATGAGTTCGGCGGAGATGCCCTGCCCGATGAGGCCGGTGGGGAAGCGCTGACGTAGGCGCGAACCGAGATGGTCGGCCTGCAGAGCGTCCGAGTGCATCGGTACTCGCGACATCGACTCGACGCCGCATGCGATGACGATGTCGGCGGCACCGGATTTGATCGCCTGTGCAGCAAAGGAAACCGCCTGTTGGCTCGATCCGCATTGCCGATCCACCGTGGTGGCGGGTACTGAGAACGGAAATCCTGCGGCCAGCACGGCGGATCGGGTGACGTTGATCGCTTGCTCACCGGACTTGGTGACGCATCCGCCGATCACGTCATCGATGAGAGCGGGATCGATGCCGCTGCGGTTGACGAGTGCTGCGAGCACATCGGCCAACAACGAGACCGGATGGATGTGGCTCAGTGCACCGCCGGTTTTCCCCTTGCCGGTCGGTGTGCGGACCACGTCGATGATCACCGGGTCACGAAGATCTCTCATGAAGTCTCCTCAGCTCGAGCGCAGTGCCGAGCGTCGCAACTTCCCCACCTCGGTGCGGGGGAGTTCCCTGGCATAGGACACGACCCGGGGGCATGCGTACTTTCCGACGTGTTGGGCGACAAGATTTTTGAGTTCCATTTCGAAGAGGTCGGTTTCGACGCTCACTTCCGTGTTTTTGACGACCACCGCGCGCACGACGTCACCGAGTGCGGGGTCGGTGTGCGTGACGGCTGCGACGTCGGCGACCGCGGGATGACGGAGTAGGGCGTTCTCGACCTCCACGGGCGAGACGTTGTGTCCGGACGTGATGATCATGTCGTCGGACCGTCCTTGGATCATCCACCGGCCGGCTGCGTCGATCACTGCCACGTCCTCGGTGACGTAGGCATCGTCGAGCCATCGGGAGGCCCACAGGTCGGGCCTACCCTCGTAGCCTGCCGACATCTGGTACCGGGGGCGTCGGACGGCGACCTGACCCAGCTCACCCCGGGCCACCGGCCGGCCGTCGACGACGAGCAACGGCTCGAATCCCGGGATCGGCTGAGCGAGCATTCCGGGCGTGATCTCCGCGCCCGGGCTGTCGACATCGCCGAGCAGCATGCCTACCTCGGACAGACCGTATCCGTTGCGTAGCAGCGGTGCACCGGTGGCGATCCAGTCATTGGCGACAGCGGCGGTCAGAGGTTCGCCTGCCGCTGCCACGGTGCGGAGCCGCTGTGGAGCGCCCAGATCGGCGAACGTGGCAGCCATCCGACGGATGGCCGACGGCGCTGTGGCCAGAATGGTGGCGTTGCTGTCGGTGAGCACGCGGTGCCAGATCTCGGGTTTGAAACGGCCTGAGTACATCACTCGTGCGGCACCCAGCGCCATCGGCGCCGCGCCCGCCGTGTAGAGCCCGAAAGCCCAAGCCGGATCGGCGGTGGTGAACACCGAACTGTCTTCTCGCACCCCTAGCACCGATTCGGCGAAAGGTATGACGGAAACGAAAGCGGCGTGGGTCATCACGCAGGCTTTTGGTGTCCCCGAGGTCCCGCTGGTGAACAGCAGTGTCGCGGTGTCGTCGATGGAGGTGGGCCGGATCGGGCCGTCCGCGTCCGCTGCATCGACCGCGGACCAGAAGTCGATGTCGTCGTCGATCACTTGTGCGCCGGTGTTCGGCACGGCGTTCCTGCGGTTCACCACAACGGTGATGAGGTCCAGTGAGCTCTCGCTCTGCGCGATGGCCAGCTCGGCACGAAAGGAGGCGTCGACGACGACGGCCCTGGCGCTCGCCGCGCGCATCCGAAACGTGATGGCGTCGGCGGCAAAGCCACCAAAGAGAGGGACATAAACGAGCCCCGATCGCCAGGCCGCCAGGGCGGTGATCCAGGTCTCGACCTGACGGGTCAACAAGGCCGCTACGCGATCACCACGACGAAGGCCGAGGTCGGCAAATACCCTGGCCGTTTTGGCGGCCGCGCGATCCAGCTCCTGGTAGGTCCAGCGTTCTGTGTGACCGTTCTCGTGATACACCGTCAACGCGAGACGGCAGGGGTCGTTGCGGTATCTGCTGCACACCTCATGGGCGGTGTTGAAATCGTCGCCACGTGGATCGGTGGCCAGATTCGCCTCCACGCGATCCCACACCGCATCGACTGCCCGTCCCGCGGAGGTTGTCCGGTTCATGTTTTCTACACCTGCCGTTTCCGTTGCACCGCCGACGTGTGATCCACGCGCCGACCCACGCGTGGCCTCCGGATACGGTCGCCGCCTCCCGCACGTCCACGACGCTCGACGATGCCGCCTGGCAGGCGTGCGCAAGATCCGCTGGAGTACCAAACGGTACATCACTGTGCGGAAGCGGACTGTTCGTTCCGGTGCTCCATGAATAGCACAAATGCTGTTGACGGTGGCGTTCTTTGCCAAAAGTTGTACTGATCGGTACGGTTATTTCTATGCGAGTGGAGCCATCGGCGGGAGACGCCAAACGTGTTGTTCTTGTGACGGGTGGATCTCGAGGTATCGGTGCGGCCATCGCGACCCAGTTGGCTCGCCGGAACTGTAGGGTCGCTTGTACGTACCGGACCGGGGTCGATGAGGTGCAGGAGCTGGCCAGGCAAGCCCCGCCCGGCCTCATCGCGGCGGTGCCCTACGACCTTGGTGACCCCGCGTCGGCGGGCAGTGCCGTGGACGCCACGGTCGCCGAATTCGGGGCGATCGACTCGATCATTCTCAACGCCGGTGTGTGGTCCGGGGGGCTGCTGGCTGATATGGACCCCGATGCATGGTGGGGGGTGATCGAGCGAAACCTACGCGGGACCGCCGCGATCACCCGAGCGGCCCTGCCCTACCTGCGCAAGAGCGATTCACCCAGTGTCGTGGTGGTCTCTTCGGTGGTGGGTATCATCGGAACCGCAGGTGACACCGCGTACGGCAGTGCCAAGGCGGCGACCATCGGATTCGCCCGCTCGCTGGCCAAAGAAGTTGCACGCGAAGGAATTCGAGTCAATGTTCTGGCTCCTGGGTTCGTCGAGACCGATATGACAAGCCAGGTGTCCGACGGCGCGCGGGCTCGTATCGAGCAGGCGACGATCTTGGGTCGATTCGGAACTGCCGACGAAATAGCTTCTGCTGCCGTATTCCTCAGCGAGGACGCCACCTTCTGTACTGGTTCGATTCTGGTCGCTGACGGCGGCTGGTCGATATAGCTCGGCGGTCTGTTCGCCGCACCACCAACCAGCCCTCCATCAATGAAAGGCCAGCAATGACCACCACCATCGAATCTCCTGTCGGCCTGAGCGACGCTGACTACCAACAACTTCGTGAGCGCATCTGCACGGCCATCTGGACCGAACTCGACCCGCTCGAGGAACAGATCGAGAACGATGAACAGATTCCCAACGATATCGTCTTGCCGATACTGAAGCGGATCGGCGCGTTCGGCCTGCTGGTACCCCGGGAGTATGGCGGCAGCGGGCTGTCCATCGCCCAATACCTGCCGATCATTGCCGAGTTCGCCAAGATCCAGGGCGGTCTGCGGGTAATCGTCCATGTGCACAACTCATTTGCCCATGCGTTGTCCGAGATAGGCAACGCCGACCAGAAGGCGGCAGTGCTCCCCGGTGCCGCACGTGGTGATCTGTCGGTCGCCTTCGGTCTCACCGAGCCCGGTCACGGTACGGGCGCTGATCTCGGCAGCATCGCCCGCCGCGACGGCGAGGAGTACGTGCTCACGGGCGAGAAGTGGCTGATCACGAATTCGGACATTGCCAGCCACTTCATCCTGTTCGCCAAAACCGGTGATACCGCGGTCTCTGCGTTCCTGACCCCACGGCACACTCCCGGACTGACGATCACCCCGTTGCCCGAGACCATGGGGTGCAAGGGCGGCGAACACGGTCGTATCACGCTGGATTCGGTTCGCGTACCGGCGACCGCGCTGATCGGCCGCGAAGGCGAGGGTAACGAGCACCTGGAGCGAGCGTTGGAGGTCAGCAGGGTCTTCATCGCCGCGAGTTCCCTGGGTACCTCTGAACGTGCGCTGGAGCTGTCACTGGCCCATGCGACGTCGCGGGTCACCTTCGGTAAGCCCATCGGATCACGTCAGGCAATTCAGCGCTATCTCGCCGAAATGGCTACCGACATCTACGCGCTGCGTGGCATGCTGGCCGATTGTGCATCTAAATGGGATCGCGGACAACGTATTCCGGCAGAGGCGAGCATGTGCAAGCTGTTCGGCCTCGAGGCGGTCGGTCGCGTGACCGACCGGGCGCTGCTCATTCACGGCGGAATCGGATACACCCGGGCTCACCCCGTCGAACGTCTGTACCGCGACGCGCGACTGAACTGGCTGGAGGAAGGCACACCGACCATTCAGTACCTCGTTGCTGCCGGCCAGCTTCTCGGCGGTTACGAGTACGACGATGCTTTCACCATCTGACGCCTGAGATCTGGAGAGATGATGACAACCGCACTGAATCAGACCGGCCCGGCGATCGAACGTGATGGGGTGCCGCATTTCCGCCTGTACATCGGCGGGCAGTGGGTCGACACCGAAGACCACTACGAAGTCGTCAACCCCGCCACCGAAGAGGTGACGCTGACCGTCGCCAAGGCCACCACCGAGCACGTGGATGCGGCTGTCGCGGCAGCCAAACGAACCTTCGAGAACGGGGTCTGGCGCAACACCCCGCCCAGCGAGCGTGCGGCAGTCTTCGATCGAGTGTCGGAGATGCTGTCCGCGCGGATGGACGAACTCGCCGTCGCCAACACCCGGGAGACCGGTATCCCGATCCGGGCCTCCACCGGAATCGCGGTCGGCTTTCCACTTGCCCACCTCCAGCACTACGCCGGCCTCACGCGTTCCTACGAGTGGCAGCGGCCCGGCCCCATCAACGGTCAGGTTCTGCATACCGGTCACATCCGCAAGGAACCGATCGGCGTCTGTGCGGGGATCGTGCCGTGGAACTTTCCCGGTCTGATCGCCGTGTGGAAATCGATTCCGGCGCTGGCCGCAGGCAACAGCGTTGTCATCAAGACCGACGAGAAGACTCCGTCGTTCGCGCTCGAACTCGGTGAGATGCTGCGCCAAGCCGGTCTGCCCGACGGCGCCTACAACGTGGTGGTGGGTGACGGACCCACGGTCGGTGACCACCTCGTCGCGCACCCGGATGTTCGGTTGGTCTCGTTCACCGGCTCCACCGCCACTGGGCGCAAGGTGATGGCAACCGCGGCGGGAACCGTCAAGCGGGTACTCCTGGAGCTCGGGGGCAAAGGGCCCAACATCATTCTCGACGACGCGGACCTCGACGCCGCGATCGATGGATCGATCTATGCGTTCCTGCTCCACGCCGGTCAGGCGTGCGAGTCGGGAACCCGGCTACTCGTGCCGTCGGCGATGAAAGACGAGATCGTGCAGCGGCTCGTCGATCGGATCAGCACCCTCAGGCAAGGTGATCCGCTCGACCCGGCGACCGACGTCGGGCCGGTGATGAATCAAACCCAGCAGAATCGCATACTGGGCTACATCGAGAGCGGAAAACAGGACGGCGCAACCATTGTCGTCGGCGGTGAAACGCCGTCCGGCAAGGGTTTCGAGAAGGGCTTCTGGGTGGCGCCGACGGTGTTCACCGGAGTGCAGAACACCATGTGCATCGCTCGCGAGGAGATCTTCGGCCCCGTGCTCTCGGTCCTCACCTACGACTCGGTCGATGAGGCCGTGAGCATGGCCAATGACACCGAGTACGGATTGTCGGCCGGGGTGTGGAGCCGCGACATTCAGCGCGCCCTCGACATCGCAAACCGGCTCGAAGCCGGCTCGGTGTGGATCAACGACTGGCACAACATATCTCAGTTCCTTCCGTTCGGCGGCTTCAAGCAGAGCGGCACGGGGCGCGAGCTCGGCCCCGACGCCCTGGACGAGTTCACCCAGGACAAAGCGGTGACTGTCGACCTCTCCGGCGGTGTCGAGAACCGGGCGTACGGACTGGTTCTGGGCGCACCGCCCGAATCCAACTAGATCCTCGTCAACCCGGCCGTCGAACCGGGGCCACATCAAGGGAGGTTGATCCGACATGAATGGTCCACTCGCGGGGCTGCGTGTCATCGAGTTGGCCGGAATCGGGCCGGGACCACATGCCGCGATGATTCTCGGTGACCTCGGCGCTGATGTCGTCCGCATCGAGCGGCCGGCAACAGGACCGGCCCCGGCTCGCGATGCGATGCTGCGTAACCGCCGCATTGTCGTGGCAGACCTGAAATCCACCGAAGGCCGCGACGTCGTACTCAAGCTCGTGGTCAAGGCCGATGTGCTGATCGAGGGTTTCCGGCCAGGTGTCACCGAACGGCTGGGGTTGGGTCCGCAGGACTGCGCTGAGATCAACCACCAGCTGATCTACGGCCGGATGACGGGCTGGGGCCAGGACGGCCCGCGTGCGCTACAGGCCGGTCACGACATCAACTACATCTCGCTCAACGGCCTGTTGCATGCGGTGGGGCGCAACGGTCAGCGGCCGGTGCCGCCGCTGAATCTGGTCGGCGACTTCGGCGGCGGATCGATGTTCTTGCTGCTGGGCATCCTGTCGGCGTTGTGGGAGCGGCAGACCTCGGGTCTGGGGCAGGTGATCGACGCGGCGATGATCGACGGCTCGAGTGTGCTGGCGCAGATGATGTGGGCGTTCCGGGCCGCTGGTCAGTGGTCGGATGAGCGTGGTGTGAATTTGCTCGATACCGGGGCGCCGTATTACGACACCTATGAGACTGCGGACGGTCGTTATGTCGCAGTCGGTGCGATCGAACCGCAGTTCTACGCGCAACTGCTCCATGGCCTCGAGCTCGATGCTGGGGCGTTGCCGGACCGCGAGGATCCCGCTCGGTGGCCGGAGCTCGAGGCGATTCTCACCGATGCGTTCCTGGCTCACGACCGCGACCACTGGGCTGAGGTCTTCTCGGGTACGGATGCGTGTGTGACACCTGTGCTGAGCTTCGCCGAAGTCGGCGCCGAACCGCACGTCCTGCACCGGGGAACCTTCTACGACGCAGGTGCCGATGGTGTGCAACCTGTTCCGGCACCACGGTTCTCACGCACTCCGGCAGCGGTGCCGACCGCACCACCGAGCGTGGCGACCCGCTGGGAGACGGTCCTCGCCGACTGGCAGTGACGGCATCACTCGGCGCGCAGACACATATCCCGCGAAGAAAGACACGACAGAAAGGAAACCCGTGGAAATCAAGGATGCGGTAGCAGTGGTGACCGGCGGTGCTTCGGGTTTGGGCTTGGCGACCACCAAGCGCCTGTTGGATCGGGGTGCCTCGGTGGTGGTCATCGACCTCAAGGGCGAGGAAGCCGTCAAGGAGCTCGGTGACCGGGCACGGTTCGTCGAAGCCAATGTCACCGACCCCGAGTCGGTCAGTGCTGCGCTGGACATTACCGAGGAGCTCGGCCCGGTGCGTATCAATGTCAACTGCGCGGGTATCGGCAATGCCATCAAGACCTTGGGCAAGGACGGGCCGTTCCCGCTCGACGAATTCCGCAAGGTCATCGAGGTCAACCTGATCGGCACGTTCAACGTGCTGCGGCTGGCTGCTGAGCGCATCGCCAAGACCGACCCTGTCGGTGAAGAGCGTGGCGTCATCATCAATACTGCGTCGGTGGCCGCGTTCGACGGTCAGATCGGGCAGGCCGCGTACTCGGCGTCCAAGGGTGGCGTCGTGGGTATGACCCTGCCGATTGCTCGCGACCTGTCGCGCAACCTGATCCGGGTGGTGACCATCGCCCCGGGGTTGTTCAAGACCCCGTTGTTGGGGTCGTTGCCCGAGGAGGCCCAGGCCTCGTTGGGTAAGCAGGTGCCGCATCCGGCGCGTCTCGGCGATCCGGATGAGTACGGTGCCCTGGCCACTCACATCGTGGAGAACCCGATGCTCAACGGCGAAGTGATCCGCCTTGACGGCGCCATCCGAATGGCCCCCCGATGAGTCATCAGCGCGGAAGTCGAGTGGGCGCCTGTTCAGATCTTGTTGTCGGGCGGACTGGTCAGTTCGTCGAACCGTAGGTTCAGCACCGGTGTGCGAAACAGGTAGGCCGAGCGGGCAATGGCCATGCTGCCGACCGCCGACCTGCTCAATTGGACAGCGACGATCAACAGGACTTTGACCAGATCGGCGAAGTTGGGTTGCTGGAGCAAGGCGCCCCCGACCACCAGGACAATCCCGACACCTCCAGCGGTGCCGACTGCCGAGATGCGGGTGTAGGCATCGGGAAACCGGACGACTCCGACCGCGGCGGTGGCGAAGACCAGCGCACCCAGCACGGTGGTGATGTTGCCGATCGTGGCGGCGATGGTGGTCATCGTTTACCCCTGGTGAGGGCGCGGGCCAAGGAGAGCGCTCCGAGAAATCCGACCAGAGCCGCAACCATGAGGATGTCGAAGGTGTACGGGCTGGCCATCCGCACGCCGAACAGCGCGATCAGTCCGACGATGCCGAAGAGCAGCAGGTCACCGGCGACCACCCGGTCGGCTTCGGTCGGTCCGGCAAGCATTCGATAGGTCGAGGCCAGGCAGGCGCAACCGACGATGATGATGCCGAGATCAATTGCGGTCATCATGCCCTCCTTGTCGCCGCAGGGCTTTGAGCATGTGAGTCTCCATGTCGCGCAATTCGATCCGCACCGCGTCGGCACTGTCGCTGTACATGCTGTGCACGAAGAGTACGTGCGTGCGTTAGTTGCCGACGCGGACCTCTTCGGTGCCCAGTGTCAGGGTTCCCGGGGTCAGGGTGATGATCGCGGCGAGCACCGTGATCTCGGTGTCGGTCCGGCAACGGGTCGGGAACCGCGTGATTCCGGGCGTGGAACTCTGCCCCGGGGTGATGTTGTCGCGAAGCACGGAGATGTTGGAGACGACAACTTCTTTGGCGAACCACGCGAGGAAGGCGAGGAACCGCCACGGCCAGGTGAGTCAGGAGATCACGAGTTCCGCACCGCCTCGATATAGCTGGTCGGATCCAGCATGCCGAGAGCGGCTGTCTGCGTCAGTGACAACAACAGTTCGGCTCCCAACCCGAGTCCGAGGCGGCGGGCAGTCGCCGCCCCATCCGTTCGCGGGAGAACTGAAGCGGCAAGCGCCGCAGCAGCAGCACCATCACACAGACCGTGAGGATCTCCACCAGCAGCTGGGTCAGCGCCACGTCTGCGGCACCCAGAACAGAGAACCACAGCGTCATCGCGAAACCGACCACTCCGGTCACCACGATTGCCGCAATCCGGGACTGTGCGCGGACGGCGGCGATCACCCCGGCTGCGACCAGTACGAGCAGCAGCCAGTCGAGTTGTCTTGACGGATCACCGACGACCGCGGGCAATCCACCGCCCATCGTCACGGCCGCGACGGCGGCGATGGCGATCAGGCACACGGTCGGAACTGCCAGATGCCGGCGTGGGCTGGTCCCGGGGGGTCCACGATCCGACGAACTCACCCAATGTGATGAGACCCGCCCGCAGGGCGTCGACCACGCTCAAGCCGGACACGGGCACGCTGGCGGGCCGAGGAACCGGTGAACATGATGCCGGGCCAGGATCAGCGCGATTCCCGATCCGATCACCACCGCCGAAATCGCCAGCGGAATGTTGAAACCGTGCCACAGCGTCAGATGCGCGGGCACCACGGTCCCTGCCGATGCGGACGCCGACGCCGACGTCAGCGCGTCCAGAAGGAATGGCGCGACGCCGAAAACCAGACCGAAGGCGCCAAGGCAGCAGCGCCGACCAGTGGCAGCGCCAGTATTCAGCCGGCGTTACGGCCGCAGAGGCGGCTCACGGGTGACGCTGCCACGCACGTCACAACAACCGCCGATATCAGGACAACCAGCAACGACCCACTTCAACCTGGAATGACCCGGCGCAACGTCCTCGATCGCGCACAGGTCATCCTCGCCAAGCGTTAGATGATCGCAGATCGACGCTCACATAGGCCTGGGTGAAGGCGGCGTATCGGCAAGGTTGGCACCCCACGTGGAGGTGCATCCATTCGTGCCGGGTGAGGCAGCAGCCGAGAGGGCTGAAACGCCGCGCACCAACGCCGGCTCGTGGAGAACACCGCCTGAGCATACAAACGCTCTCTGAACCCGCCGAACTCACGAAGATGGGCCCGTGACCTTCGTCCACTACACCCTGTAGTGGACGATTTGGACGGAACTGGGACACTGGTGGTCATGAGCAGTACCGAGCGGTCCGCCCAGCTCTTCTCTGATGCCTGCGCGGTGATCCCGGGCGGAGTGAACTCGCCGGTTCGCGCCTTCAGCTCCGTAGGCGGCACACCGCGCTTCCTGGTCAAAGGTCAGGGCTACGAACTCACCGACGCCGACGGCAACACCTACGTCGACCTGGTGTGCTCCTGGGGGCCGATGATCCTCGGCCATGCCCACCCGGCCGTTGTGGCGGCCGTCACCGAAGCCGCCCAGCACGGACTGAGCTTCGGTGCGCCGACCCCGTGCGAGTCGGAGCTGGCGCACGAGATCATCAACCGGGTGGCACCGGTCGAGCGGGTGCGGCTGGTCAACTCGGGGACCGAGGCCACCATGAGTGCGGTCCGACTGGCCCGCGGCTTCACCGGCCGGCCCAAGATCATCAAATTCTCCGGTTGCTATCACGGCCATGTCGACGCGCTGCTGGCCGACGCGGGCTCCGGGGTCGCCACGCTGGGACTGCCGTCGTCGCCCGGGGTCACCGGCGCTACCGCCGCCGACACCATCGTGCTGCCCTACAACGACGTCGCCGCCGTCGAGCAGGCCTTCGCCGAGGTGGGGGACCAGATCGCCGCGGTCATCACCGAGGCCAGCCCCGGCAACATGGGCACCGTCCCGCCGGCGCCCGGCTACAACGCGGCGCTGCGCCGCATCACCGCCGAGCACGGTGCGCTGCTGATCCTCGACGAGGTGATGACGGGCTTCCGCGTCAGCCGCAGCGGTTGGTACGGGCTCGATCCTGTCGACGCCGACCTCTTCACCTTCGGCAAGGTGATGAGCGGCGGCCTGCCCGCCGCGGCGTTCGGCGGCCGCGCCGAGGTGATGGAGCGCCTGGCCCCGCTGGGCCCGGTGTATCAGGCGGGCACGTTGTCCGGGAACCCGGTGGCCATGGCGGCGGGGTTGGCGACGCTGCGCAATGCCGACGACGCCGCCTACGCGCGGTTGAACGCCAACGCCGACCGGCTCGATGGGCTGCTGACGGAAGCGCTGGCCAGAGAATCCGTGCCACACACCATCCAGCGCGCCGGCAACATGCTCGGTGTCTTCTTCACCGACACGCCGGTCGCCGATTTTGCGTCGGCCCGGGCCACCCAGACCTGGCGGTTCCCGCCGTTCTTCCACGCGCTGCTGGACGCCGGCGTCTACCCGCCGTGCAGCGCCTACGAAACCTGGTTCGTCTCAGCGGCGCTCGACGACGCCGCCTTCGAGCGGATCGCCGCCGCCCTGCCGAAGGCCGCTCGGGCGGCCGCGACAGCCGAAGGCCCCGACGCGTGAAGACCACGGTGCATGTCCTCCGGCACGGTGAGGTGCACAACCCCGAGAAGGTCCTCTACGGGCGGTTGCCGGACTATCACCTCTCGGACCGGGGGCGGGCGCAGGCCGCCGCCGTCGCCGACTGGCTGGCCGACCACGACATCACTCATGTGGTGGCCTCTCCGCTGGAGCGGGCCCAGGAGACGGCGGCCGCCACCGCGACCCGTCACGGGCTCGACATCAACACCGACGCCGATCTCATCGAGTCGTGGAACGTCTTCGAAGGGCAGCGGGTGGCGCCGGGGGATGGCGCCCTGCGTGACCCGCGCAACTGGCCGCTGCTGCGCAATCCACTCAAACCGTCGTGGGGGGAGCCGTACAAGGAGGTGGCGCCGCGGATGATCGCCGCGGTGCACCGGGCTCGCGCCGTCGCGGCCGGCCACGAGGCCGTCTGCGTCAGTCACCAGCTCCCGGTGGAGACGTTGCGCCGGGCGATGACGGGCAAGCGGTTGGCCCACCTGCCCACCAAGGGCGCCCGGATGTGCAACCTGGCCTCGGTGACGTCGTTCACCTTCGACGACGACCGCCTGGTCGGCTGGGGTTACGCGGAGCCGGCCGGACACCTGTGATGCGTCGGTTGCTGGTCCTCGGGTGCGTGCTGCTGCTCGCACTCACTGGATGCTCGACCGGGGACGACGCGGTGGCGCAGGGGGGCACCTTCGAGTTCGTCGCCCCGGGCGGGCAGACCGACATCTTCTACGACCCACCGCACGAGCGGGGCAAGCCGGGCCCGCTGAGCGGTCCCGATCTGATGGACCCCGACAAGACGCTGTCGCTGGATGACTTTGCCGGCGATGTGGTCGTCATCAACGTCTGGGGCCAGTGGTGTGCGCCCTGCCGCTCGGAGATGCCGCATCTGCAACAGGTCTATGACGCCACCCGAGACAGTGGGGTCGCATTCCTGGGCATCGACGTCCGCGACAACAACCGGGATGCCGCGATCGATTTCATCAAAGACCGCGGCATCACGTTCCCCTCGATCTACGACCCGTCGATGCGCACCATGATCGCGTTCGGCGGCCGGTACCCGACGACGGTCATCCCGTCGACCATCGTGTTGGACCGTCAGCATCGGGTGGCCGCGGTGTTCCTGCGTGAGCTGTTGACCGAAGACCTTCAACCCGTCGTTGAACGGCTGACCAAGGAGTGACCGGCTTCACCGAACTCGCCGCCACCGGGCCGCTGCTGCTGGCTCTGGGGGCGTGTGTGCTCGCCGGTCTGGTGTCCTTCGCGTCGCCGTGTGTGGTGCCGCTGGTACCCGGTTATCTGTCGTATCTGGCGGCGGTGGTCGGGGTGGACGAAACCGGCCCCGGGACAGCCGGGGTGAAGACGAAGTCGAAGCTGCGGGTCGCCGGTTCGGCGCTGCTGTTCGTGGCCGGGTTCACCGCGGTGTTCATCCTGGGCACCGTCGCGGTGCTCGGCATGACCACCAGCCTGATCACCAATCAGGTGCTGCTGCAGCGGGTCGGCGGTGTGGTGATCATCATCATGGGCCTGGCGTTCATCGGGTTCATCCCGGCGTTGCAGCGGCAGGCCAGGTTCACTCCCAAGCAGTTGTCCTCGGTGGCGGGCGCGCCGCTGCTCGGTGCGGTGTTCGGGCTGGGCTGGACGCCGTGCCTGGGGCCGACGCTGGCCGGGGTCATCACCGTGGCCTCTGCCACCGATGGTGCCAGCGTGGCCCGCGGGGTCACCCTGGTGATCGCCTACTGCCTCGGTTTGGGGATTCCATTTGTCGTGTTGGCGTTCGGGTCGACCTGGGCGATCGGCGGCCTGGGCTGGCTGCGGCGCAACACCCGCACCATCCAGATCATCGGTGGCGTGCTGATGATCTTGGTCGGGGTGGCGTTGGTCACCGGCTGGTGGGCGGACTTCGTGGCCTATGTGCGGGACGCTTTTGTCAGTGACGTGAGGTTGCCGATTTGACCACTCCTACCCCCACTGCTACTCCGCGAGCAGACACAAACGCGGGTAAAACACGCGGCAGGAACCCCTTTTTGCGTCTGCTCGCCCTGGTTCGGAACACGTGGCGCGCGCTGACGTCGATGGGGACCGCGCTGGTGCTGTTGTTCCTGCTGGCGCTGGGAGCTGTTCCCGGCGCCATGGTTCCGCAGCGCAGCCTCAATGCCAGCAAGGTCGACGAGTACCTGGCGCAGCATCCGACCCTCGGCCCGTGGCTGGACCGGTTCCAGTTCTTCGACGTGTTCTCCAGCTTCTGGTTCACCGCGATCTACGTGCTGCTGTTCGTCTCGCTGGTCGGCTGCCTCACCCCGCGGATGATCGAACACGCCCGCAGCCTGCGCGCCACCCCGGTGCCGGCTCCCCGCAACCTGGGGCGGTTGCCCAAACACCATTCCGCGACGGTGCAAGCCGAGCCGGACAAGCTCGCCGAAACCCTGACGGGGCAGCTGCGGGGCTGGCGCAAAACTGTGCGCACCGACGGCGATTCGACGGAAATCTCCGCGGAGAAGGGTTATCTGCGCGAGTTCGGCAACCTGGTGTTCCACTTCTCACTGATCGGCCTGTTGCTGGCCGTGGCGGTGGGCAAGCTGTTCGGCTACGAGGGTCAAGTCATCGTGATCGCCAACGGCGGGCCGGGGTTCTGCTCGGCATCGCCGGCCGCGTTCGACTCCTTCCGGGCCGGCAACACCATCGACGGGACCTCGCTGTACCCGATCTGCATCCGGGTCAACGATTTCGAAGCGGAGTTCCTGCCCAACGGCTCCGCCAACGATTTCACCGCCGACATCGACTACCAGGCCGGCGAGGACCTCGACTCCAACACCTGGCGCCCCTACGAGCTGCGGGTCAACCACCCGCTGCGGGTGGCCACCGACCGGGTCTACCTCCAGGGCCACGGCTACGCGCCCACCTTCACGGTCACATTCCCGGATGGGCAGACGCGGACGCAGACCATCCAGTGGGTGCCCAACGACTTGCAGACGATGCTGTCCTCGGGCGTGATGCGTATCGACCCGCCGGCCGGGATGTATCCGGACGCCGACGAGCGGCGCAACCACCAGATCGCCATCCAGGGCCTGTTCGCGCCGACCGCTCTACTCCACGGCTCCCTGCTGTCGTCGAGCTTTCCCGCGCTCAACGATCCGGCCGTGGCGGTGGACATCTACCGGGGTGACACCGGCCTGGACACCGGTCGACCGCAATCACTGTTCGACCTCGATCCCCGTCTGATCGACCAGGGGCGGTTGACCCGTGAGGAACGGGTGAACCTGACGGTCGGTGAGGACGTCCGCCTCTCCGACGGAACGACGGTCCGGTTCGACGGTGCAACGCCGTTCGTGAACCTGCAGGTGTCGCACGACCCGGGCCAGATCTGGGTCCTGGTGTTCGCCATGACGATGATGGCGGGGCTGCTGGTGTCGCTGGTGATCCGGCGCCGCCGGATTTGGGTGCGGATTACTCCGGCCAGCACAAACGGTACCGTGAACCTCGAGCTGGGCGGCTTGGCGCGGTCCGACAACTCCGGCTGGGGCGATGAGTTCGAGAAGTTGACGGAGCGGCTGCTGGCCGCCGGCGGGGCTACCCCGGCTTCGTCCAGAGAGAAGGTGCGATGAACCCCGACCACGTCGATATCGAATTGGCCCAATACTCCGACTGGGCATTCACATCATCGGTGTTGGTGCTGGTCGTCGCGCTGATGCTGTTGGCCGTCGAACTGGCCTACACCCGCAGCCGCAAGGTCACCGAGCGTGAGCTCGTGATGGCCGCAGGGGTGACCGCGGACAGCGATCAGCCCGGCGTCGTGGCCGATGCCCCCAGACGTTCGGCGGATGACCGCATCGGCCGCGCCGGGGTTGCGCTGGTGTACGTCGGGATCGCCGCGCTGCTGGCCTGCATCGTGTTGCGCGGTCTGTCCACGTCCCGGGTGCCGTGGGGCAACATGTACGAGTTCATCAACCTCACCGCCTGGTGCGGCCTGGTGGCCGCCGCGGTGGTGTTGCGCCGACCGCAGTACCGCTCGCTGTGGGTCTTTGTTCTCATTCCCACACTCATCCTGCTGACCGTGTCCGGCAAGTGGCTCTACACCCACGCCGCCCCGGTGATGCCGGCGCTGCAGTCCTACTGGCTGCCGATCCACGTCTCGGTGGTCAGCCTCGGCTCCGGGGTGTTCCTGGTTGCCGGTGTGGCCAGCATCCTGTTCCTGATGAAGATGTCGCGGTTCGGGCAGCCGGGTGCGGACGGTCCGGTGGCGCGGGTGATCGCCCGGCTTCCCGACGCCCAGACTCTGGACCGGATCGCCTACCGCACGACCATCTTCGCGTTCCCGATCTTCGGGTTCGGCGTCATCTTCGGCGCCATCTGGGCCGAGGAGGCCTGGGGTCGGTACTGGGGCTGGGATCCGAAGGAGACGGTGTCGTTCATCGCCTGGGTGGTATACGCCGCATATCTGCATGCTCGCTCGACGGCCGGCTGGCGTGACCGCAAGGCCGCCTGGATCAACATCGTCGGGTTCATCGCGATGGTCTTCAACCTGTTCTTCATCAACCTGGTGACCGTGGGCCTGCATTCGTACGCGGGGGTGAGCTGAGTGTCCGACCAACCCGAAGGCCGACACGGCCGCAGCGAGACCGGGGACGACACTGCCGAGCAGCAGCACGAGCCGGTTCACGAGACGCCGGAACGCGAGGCAGAGCATTCTGAGTACGCCGAGTTCCACACCCCTGGGTACGGCATGCCCGCGCTCAGCGACAGCCCACCGCGGCCGCTGAGCGGGTTCCGGTCCGAACAACGGTTCAGCCAGCCGTCCGCGCTGCCGCCGACCCCGCCGGCAACACCGCCGCCGCCGCGCTGGACACCACCGC
>NZ_JBARXZ010000076.1:0-17901 GCF_049647605.1 Mycobacterium sp.
TCCTCCAAGACCGTTGTCCGGCCGACTTATTCGCCGCCCTGTTAGCCTCTAACGATCCGTCAGTGTTGCGACGTTGACTAGAACCCACCCCGGAACCACCTGCTCACTTTTCGACCGGAACTGACAGCCCGAATCGGAAAGGATCCAGCCTTGCTTCCGGAACACAGCCTGTGCTCGGCTGAGGTTGTCAGCGGCTATCGAGCCATCATCAAAATGTCCGCCCACTCTAAGGTCACGAAGAAGGTGGTCAATAAGAAGCCGAGCACGAATCGGGTTACGCGTCGCGGCTTGAATAGCCCGACGAACTCGAATCTCCTTATTAGGCGTATGTGTCATCTCGTCGTACGGTGCAGCGTCGCCGTACCCGGACGCTATAAACGCAGCGGTGAGCTTCGTATGTGTGGAGCCGTGGCCGCCAACGTAGAACCTGGCGAAAGTGGCCGCGATGTCCTCGCTGACTGGTGGTCGAGACACAAGAGCCAATGCTAGCGACGAACGTCAACGTCTTTTCCAGCTCCATTGCCCGGAGAGAGAGTGGTCGCTGGCTGTGTGAGGCGAACCGCTCGGCCCCCAGGGGACACCCCCCACCCCCATCACCGCGCGATTCATACGGTGGCCCGGCTAGCCACGCGCAGCAGGTCACACGCAGTCAGGCGAGCTTGGAGTAGACGCCAGGAGAGCCGTATACGCCGCCATGCAGCTCGATCCCAGCGGACCTGCCGCCCAATGGCACGTCATACACAATCATCGTGTCGATAGCTAGACCGGGATTGATTTGCGCCGTCGCGTCCGGGCTCAGCGCGAACGTTTCCTCACCCGAATACGTGTACTGCTTGCCGTCAATTATCAGCTTCTGCTCGATGGCGCTGTAGGTGCCTTGCTGATCGCTGACATTCCGGACAGTGAGAGCCACAATCATGTACTGGCCTCGCGGCGTAAAAGTCATTCCGTAGGGTCCGTCAATCGTCGAGGCAGTTCCGGCCTTCGTCACCGTGAACTCAAATTGGCCATCCCGCGTAGGGGTCCCGATTGGCACCGGCGGGCTTGCCACCGGGGCGCTGCTCGGGGTCGGGGTCGGGGAGAGCATTTCCTGTGCCGCAAACAGGAACGCCCCAGGACTGGTCTGCCAGATCAGATTTTCGCCATCTACGGTGATCTCAACCGCGACATCGTGAATGTCGCCGTTCCCCGCTCGCACTGATGCCAGCCCCTGGTAATCATTGCCGCCCGATCCTTTGACGACGGTGACTTCGTCTACCCGCAGGCGCAGGTTTTCGAAGTCGGCATCAGAATCAAACTTACTTTGCATGGACGCTCTTACCTGCTCGCTCACTTCGCTGCTGTCGGGAGCCCTAGAGCACCCGATCACGAACATGAGCGCAGCGACAACGCTGATGAGCATCCCCCGCATGAGCCGTGAGATTACTCGACGTCGTGAAAACAAACCAGCAATCAAGGCGACTCAGATTCTGAGCCGCTTGCGAGCATGCGCGTGTGGCCAAAGATTGAGGTGGCTCGCCAGACTAGTGGGCGAAACGTTTTTGGTGCGTGCCGCCACCAGCTACGTTTTCGCGCTGAGCGCCCGGTAGGCGGTCGTACGACCGACGCCGAAGGTCGCCGCAATCGTCCTGGCCGATTTCCCGCCGTCGTGCATTCGACGGGCCAAGGCGACCTTTTGGTCAGACAACGCCCTCAGGCGACCGATGGCCTGGCCGCGTGCCCGGCGTGCTTCTCGTGAGGCTTTGCGGCGCTCACGTCCGAGTTCCAGTTCGAGCTCAGCCAGGCTTGCCAGTACGCCTGCCTTATGCGGCCTGCCGCATTCGGGGTGTCGATCCCCTCACGCAGCGATCGCAGGACGAGGCCACGATCCCCCAGTTCCCTAATCGTCGTCATAACCTCAGCGGCGTTGCGTCCCAGCAGGTCGGTGCCAATAACGACGAGGGAGTCTCCCTCGCGGGCGTAGTCCAATAGTGCCGCCAGGCCGTGGTCGCTGCTCTCTTGTTGAGGTGCCCGAGAACTTGTCGCTATAGACCCGCGAAAGGTCCACCCCGGCAGCAACTAGTCTCCGTTCCTGCTCTGGCGGGAGAAGGATTGCCGTGTCGCAACTAGGAGCCATCGAAACACGACGTGTAGCGCTCCTAGATGGAATCGGCGGTGCTGACACTGGAATGGATGCAGATCGCCGTACTTCGGTGAGTGCCGAAAAGCCGGTGGTTGAATAGCGGCGTGGACGAGTGGCTTGGGGACCTGTGGCAGTTTCCGTTTCCAGTCGAGGTTTACGGCACCGCCAATGGCTGGGCCGGCGCGCTGCTAACTGGGGTTTCTTTCCTACTCGCCGCCAATGTCTATCGAAAGAACCGACAAGACAACCGGATCGAGCAGGCATCCAAAGTCCTTTTCACATGGGCAGCTTCGCTCGACTTCGAGACGGACGGCGTAGTGCGTCTGAAGGGGGATATCTACAATCACTCGGACACGCTCATTACCGATGTCGCAGTCATCGCACACCTGACGCACGAGGCCATGAAAGAGGGCTCAAAGCGCTTGGATCGTTTCATGAATCCGCTCATGGGGCTGATCTACTACCACTCCGTTCAGCCTGAAGAACACATGAACAGCGTCGTTATGCCCGACGTGAAAGCGCCCTTCGAATTTGATCTCAACCCGCCGTACTTCGGCAAGGTACGGCTTGAGCAGATGCGGATTGAACTTCGCTTCACCGACGGCAACAGTGTGGCCTGGTCCCGTCAGCGCACCGGCATTCCCATCGAGCACGACTACCCAGGCCGATTGAAGAGATGGTCCATCGGCGGTATCAAGCAGTGGCGCATCCTCAAGGGAAAGACGAAATCAGTGTTCAAGAAAGTGCAACCGACGACGAAAGCGCCGCCCACCAAGGAGACACGAAACCCTCCGCAAGGGGAGAGTTCTCCTAACTGATTAATCGCCAATGTGCTATTAGTAGTGCCATATGGCCAAAAAAAGTGCGCTGCCATCACTCACACCAGAACAGGTCGTCGAACTACACGATGAGCTACTGGCCAATGCTGATCGGCTTCTGACAGCCGCGCTGAACTTGCTCGAAAGCGGCAGTCTCGGGTTAGCACGGTCGCTAGCGATCCTGGGCTTGGAGGAATCCGGCAAGGCAATAGCCATCCATCAGCGGCGTCGCGATATCGCCTATGAGGATGAGGGTGCGCCGTTTGTAGATGCAGGCCTACAAAAGCTCTGGGCCAATCATCAGAGCAAACTCACCTTAGCCTACGAATTCCTTGTCTCCGAGGACTATTGGTTTGCAACAGAGCCAGCCGACCCTGTGGCTAACCGAGAGTGGCTCGGTGAAGTCGAAACGTGGACGCGAGGGCACAACCTGCTCAAACAACGCGGGTTCTACGTCGACGTTGATCCCGACAAAGGAATCCAGACCCCGGAATCGGCTGTTGACGAGCATTCGTTGCGGGAGGTGATCGGTCACGTCCACCAGATCGGATGGCAGTTGAGGCTAGGTGAGCACATCGTCGCGAAGGAGCAGGAGCAATCTGTGCGTGCGGTTCCGCCAGCGTCGGAGGAGGACATCGCGCGTTTTCGTAAATTGGCCTCTGGAGTCGACGGAATTGCCGCGTCGGAGGTGGAGCGAAGTTGCGACGAGTTGCGCGCAGGAAAGCCAGCCGGTGTATTGAACAACGACACCTATCGTCTGCGGTTACCCGGACCTGGGGCGAATCCGTTCGCCAACCTAGGGAAGCGCGGCTACGAAGCAGAAACGCGTGAGCTTATGCAACTCGCCGACCAGTTAGGTTTAAACGACAGCGCTGACAAGGGTTGATTCGACGAGGGGCTTATCGAAAGTCGAGGAAGATGTCGGTGATGGCGGATTTCGGTAATCTCTCGGCGAGACTCGGTAGTGACGCCGCGTGATTCACGCACCTCGGAGATCTGTACGTGAATGGTCGATGATCTCGATGCAGAGTTTGCGCACCGAATCAAGGTCAATGCCGGACAGTTCGCCGAGTCGGCGCTCTAATTCTATCTCCTGGGCACGAACTACGGGAAGATGCTCGAACTCATCCTCATCAACCCCGAAGTGGTCGGGCGTCAAAGCGTAATTTTCCGCAACCATCTTTCTTTCGTTGCTCGTGCGCTGAACACGGCTCATTACCTGTTGCAACTTTGACACTGCCGTCTTCGAGGCTGGTGACGCGTAAGCAATCAGCTCCGGGGCTTCGAGGCGAAAGCTCAGCTGGTGGAACGTCTGCAAGACCGCGAACTGCTGGCGTCTTGGTTCGGGGTCAGCGTCGCGGTCGATGGCGTGAAGAATTGCCTGAGAGTGCGAAATGAGATCGAGCAACGCCGTGCTTTTCTTTTCCCAGACCCGCTTCTCGAACTCCAGCGAAGAGGTGTGCTTACGATCGCCGCGTCGCATCAGCCCATTGGCGACCAGCGTCGCCACGGCAACTACTCCTGAGGAGATGACGGAAGCCAGTGCTACCCAGTCCATGACCGAATCATCGCAGTCGCAGGAGACCAATGCCCCATGATCTGCCTTGAACATCGCAGTTCCAACTCACGTCAAGGTACTCTCGGCAAGCGCAGGCACCCCTACGTAGGCGTAGCTCTGCGGTGGCACTCCTGAGGGAAGTAGGTCGGCTATGTGAGCCGGGCTATGCAGTCGTACAGCTCTCCGGATGCCAATACCTGCCCCGGTCCGGCTGTCGGCGTAATAACGGTCAAAGTCGGCTCGGTCGATGCAGCCCACATCGGAGAATTTCCGCCAAAGGTCAGTCGGTTTGGCGGTGTGGATGGCTCCAACTTCGAAGTAGCCGATCACCTTCCTGACGGGAGCGGTGGCGTAGACCCAGACCACCGTCACGTCGTCGGCAAGACGACGCTTACGAAACTCAACCTTCTTGCGCCCGTCCATAATTGCCTCCGCAAACTGCGGATGCACGGACATAACTACATGGCGTCCAGTTGCTGATGCACCCATCGGGTACCTGCCTCCTTTACTTTGGTCACGGTTTGCGGCGGTGCTTTGAGGACGTCGTGATCTTGAAGCTCTGCCAATGTCCATTCGGGGTCAACGATGCGATCTTGCCGGAAGAGGATGACAAGCACCTGCGAGCTGTGGGATGCCAGTTGAGCTATGTCGGTCGGTCCGTATACGGTCCGTCCACCAACGAGGTTCAAAACCTCATCAGGTGAGGACGTCCTAAAGATGTCCTCCACGACGCCAACCACAGATACGGTCTGAATTCCCGAGCGATAGAACAGAATCGCATCCCCTGGCTGAACCTGCTTTGTAGTCGAGTTGCATAGATACGCTTTTCGGAGCGCGTTGCCCCACGGATGCGTCGCTCCATCCAGTCCAGGAATCATGAGCTGCTCATCTTCGGGTATGCACTCAGGAAATAACTGATCGTGCCAGCGCCCGATGATCGGTATGACAAATACGCTTGCGCGACCTGACACAGCGGGTGGGCCGTACGCGATGTGGAAGTCCAAGGGCGGCAGGGAAGTATCTCGCGGCTGGTAATGCTTTGCAAGCATGATCTCGCCGCGCGCCGACTTGCCCGCTTCGAAGTACCCAAACATTCCCATGAAGTCGATGAGCCGCTGATGGTGCTCCCAAACCTCGACGTAGGCGCTTCCAACGCGGTGTTCACGGTGGGAGCGCAGCACGGCCTTCAAGAGAAGTTCCCCGTAGCGGTGTCCTCGAAAATCCGGTTCCACTTTGAAGGTCGAAATTTTAGTGATCGGCTGAGGCAAGCCGTATGGGCACTCGGAAGCGGATTCATCGGTCTTCAAGATTGCAACGGCTGCGTAGGTGCCATCTTCCTCGCAGATGATGAAACACTCGCGGTTCGGCGAATCCCCACGTACCTTGTCAATCCACGTATCGAAGCCTTCGTAGTCGTCTCTGATGCTGGCAAAGATGTCCTGGTCGAGATCAAGGGCATAGGACTCTACCGGCGTCACCTTCGGTGGAGGTTCGACAACGGTCGGCTCAAATGCTTCCAGCATTGCCACGGCATCGGCGAGGGTAAGGACGCGATCACCAAGCCCGACCCTCTTCGCTCGCCTGCCGAGGCCTGCGTCATCAGTGACAAGAAAGTTCACGGCGTTTGCGTGCAGTGCCGCCAAGATCCGCAAGTCGCGATGATTGTTGGAGTCTGCAACGACCGGACCCAACTCATCCTGTAGGCGAGAACTAATTGGTACCTCAGCGAGCATCACGATCTTGTCGAGCTCGGCAATCCGCTGCGTCGCGCGTGTCCTATCTTTGCCCTCGGCAAGCTCATCCCTTGTAGCGGGATGGACGAATACGAGATTGCGTTGCTTCATCACCAGCCGCATAAAGGTGGCCGCTGGCCCAAGGCCGGGTTCTATCTGTCCATCAAACGGCTCAAGAGCGATGAACGCGTTGGTGTCGAGCAGGAATCGGGTTGGCGACGTTGCCACCGTATCCCCCTTTCCCGCCATGGTCGTGATTATCACCCGCACTACCGGCCACAGCGGATCCAGACACGCCCCAGGACGAGGCGGGCGACTCCCTCCATGTATCGAAGCGACTTCGGCGGCTGGGCAGGTTCAGCGAACTTGCTGCCCAGCCCGGCGGACCAGAGCAACCTCTAAGGAAGTCCCCGGCCCGCCGCACTGTCACGCTGTCACGCTGTCACAGTTGTCACATCTTCGCTCACGCGCTGGTCAGCAGTTCTTGGGTGCTGGGGGGCGTCTTGCGGCACTTGTGACACTGTGACACGTCCGTACTGCCCAGGGCCGGTCCGCTCGATTAACCCATAGTCGGAAGCCAGACGCGAAAGATACTTGCGCGCCGTAGCTTCCGAGACGTCGATGTACTCAGCGACGGCACTAATCGATGACGCCATACCAGAGTTCACAATGTCGAGGGCCTCCTGCATTTTCGGACCAAACCTCCGAGTCTTGGCTCGCTGCGCAGCTTCCGCCAAGTCGCCACCGTCCGTCGACCACTGTCCACCAACGAAATTGAGCTTGTAGATCATCTCGTCAACGTCGCGGCCCGTCACGCTCAGAGTGCCTGACGCGCCCGTCCTTTCCCGGTTGAGCGTGATGATCGTGTCCACCGACCCGGAAAGCCCTAGTGTCCCTGACACTTGGTCCAAGAAGTCGTCAGAATCGCCCTTTCTGTTGTGATGAACTGCGATGACGGCACCGCCGGGAGCAAGCAACTCCTGTAGAAGGTTCCCCGCCTTGTAGTCGTCTGAGTAGGCGTTCTGAGAACGTCCGCCACGGATTTTCTCTAGCGTGTCCACGATGACCAGAGGTTTCTCCGTATGGTGCGAAGCAACCCAAGCTTTCGCCGCATCCATCGCGCACTCCGTGTCGTCGCGCGTCATGAAGCTGAATTCGGTTGGCAGCGGTCCCTCTTCCAACAGAATCCGCGAACGCAGTTGCAACCGTCGCGGCCCGTCTTCGAGAGCCATGTAGAGCACCGGGCGAGAATCCACCTGCACACCGAGAACCGTGCCACCGCCGGCCGCCGACAGCGCGACGTCGAGCACCAAGAACGACTTACCGATCTTCGGATGCCCGGAGAGGATGCAGCACCCCTCCGGAATGATGCCCGGCACACACCAACTCGGCTCTGAGAACACCTGCTTGTCGAGCCAAGCGCCGTCATGAATTGGACTCATAACCGACCACCGCGCGCACGCTCGGCTTCTTGCTCGTCCGTCGAATGTGTCCCGACGTTGCAATACGCCGTCATGCCGCCGTCCTCATCCGCTCAGTGGCCGCAACAAGCGCCGCTGCCAGCCGCTCGGCTTCGGCAACCGCGAGAAGAACCGCCTGCTCGGGGTGGTCAAGATCCTCCGCGTACATCGCGCCATAGAACAGGAGCATTGCGACGTAATCGTCCTCCGTCACGACAATGACAGTCTGGTCCTCTGCGGCAATCCGCTTCACGACCCTCATGCGACAAACTCGCCGCGCCGGGAGTTGCGCTCCTGCTCACCGACCCACGCAAGGACATCAATACGGCGGTACCGCACACGACCAGCCAGTCGAAACGACATCGGCCCACGCTCCATCGAGCGGTAGTAGCGCAGCGTGCCTACAGGAATCCCCAGTTCGGTCGATACTTCTCGGGTGGTCATGAGATCCACCTCGTTGTAAATAGCCATCGCCCCTCAATCTTCTAGCGCTTAGTTTTCCAAGCGTGTCGAGCCTCGACGAGTCGGAATGTTAGGCACACAGAGCTTGAGATTTCAAGCCCTAGAGACTTATGGTGTGTCGGTGACTACTCCCGAACCTTGGGCTCTCGCCGCAGTCGAGGGTCAACAGCTTGCCCGCGACCTTCGCGAACAACTACCCACGGAGACCGCTGACATCTCAGTCAATGAACTTGCGCTGGCCCGCCAACGGCATGAGTCCTGGGAACGCGACTTCGGCAGGATCCTGCGTGACTGGCGACAGGATCGGAACTGGTCGCAGGACGACGTAGCCGAAAAGCTTCGCCGCCAGGGATTCGAGATGCACCAAACAACCGTTGCGAAGATCGAGCGCGGAGCGCGTCCCCTGCGGGTCGCGGAAGCTTCCGCCCTGGCCGACGTATTCGAAATGCCGCTCATGACCGTTTTCGGCCTCGATACAGCCACGGACTTCGCCGCAAGTCCCGACACGCGCCAAAGGGAACTTGAGCAGGCACGCAAGCGCCTCGACCACAGCCGAGAGAACTTGTACAGCGTCGCCCAGCAGCACGCCTACCTGCTCGCCGAAGTCGACAAACTACTCCTCCAAATGAACCAAACCGTCACAGAAACGGACGAGACATGACTCAGAAGCGAAACCGGCGGGCCGGGGTGGAAGACCGATGGATAAAGACCAGCCGTGGCGAGGATGGGGCACTGCGAAGTGCGCCCAGCGCTAACCACGGCAAAGGGAAGCGTTACCGCGCAAGATATGTCGACGACGCGGGGCGCGAGCGGGCTAAAGGCTTCACACGGAAGTCCGACGCTCAGAAGTGGCTCGACTCAGAGGTGACGGCCAAGCTCGCCACAGGGACGTACATCGAGCCCTCTGCCGGTCGAGTCACTGTTTCGGCTGTGTACCAGTCATGGTTTTCGGCCCAGGCGCACATCTCGGCCAAAACAGCGGTGACGCGCCGGAGCGTTTGGAATAGTCGCGTTGAGCCGCAGTGGGGCAACACCCTCGTTGCCGATGTTCGGCCCGCTGCGATCCGCGCTTGGGTGGCCGCGATGGTCACTGATGGAGCGGGGACACCGATCATTGAGAACGCTTTCGGTGTTCTGCGCCAGGTGCTCGGAGCCGCCGTCGAAGACAACCGCATCGCCCGGAATCCATGCGACGGCATCAAGCTTCCCAAGCGGAGGCACTCGGACCGGGGCTACCTCACCCACAAGCAAGTAGTGGCCTTAGCAGCCACCGTCGACCGCGATGGCATCGTCGTCCGGTTCCTTGCCTATACGGGATTGCGGTGGGGCGAAATGGCTGCATTGCTCATCCAAGATTTCGATATGTTGCGCCGCCGGGTGAACGTGTCCCGCTCGGTGACCGAATCCGGCGGGCTCCAATGGAGCACTCCTAAAACATGGGAGCGTCGCTCGGTTCCCTTTCCCGCCACACTGTGTGACGAGCTGGCCGCCCTGATGGTCGGCAAGGGGCGTGACGATCTTGTGTTCACGGACCAACGTGGTGGCGTTCTCAGGAACTCCAACTGGCGCTCAAGGGTCTTCCGGCCAGCTGTTCTTAGCTGCCAACTAGCGGATCCAACGTTCCCAACGATCACGCCCCACGATCTGCGCCACACGGCGGCCAGCCTCGCGGTTAGTGCACGCGCCAACGTCAAAGCCGTTCAACGGATGCTCGGTCATGCTAAGGCTTCCATGACGCTGGACACCTACGCCGACCTCTTCGACGACGATCTCGACGAAGTTGCGGACCGTCTAGATACGGCGATTAAATCTGCTGCGGACGGACTGCGGACGGCCCAATAGGAAAAGCCGCAGATCAAGACTCTGATCTGCGGCTTTACTGTGGAGCTAAGGGGAATCGAACCCCTGACCTTCTCGATGCGAACGAGACGCGCTACCAACTGCGCTATAGCCCCTTTACCGGAAGCAAAGATTACCAGTCAGAACGCGCCAACCAGAAACCGGCTCGTCGGGGCTTCGCCGGTCACTGTCCCGCGGCCCGCGGGAGGTCGTAGCCGCGGGAGAACGGCACGTAGTCGAGATGCTCGAACACCGGGTCTTCGTCGTCGATCTCCAGCACCGCCGAGCCGGGCCGGCGCAGCCGAGCGGGCACCACGTTGAGCTCGTGATCGACGGTGTTCTCCACCCCGAGCCGCGAGCGCGCCATCCGCTGGGCGCGACGGCGCCGCAGCTGCTCCTCGATGCGGGTCTGCCGGCGCAGGTAGCCCAGATAGATGAGGGTGATCGCGCCGACGGTGCCGCAGAGGTACCACATGCTGGGGGTCCACAGGAAGGCTGCCGCGGCGGTTCCGACCAGCAGCACGGCCATCGAGAGCAGCATGTTCTTGCGGAAGCGGTACTTGCGGGCGCTGGCCGCGGCGGCGGCCTTCGACTCGTAGCGCCGCTGGCGGGGCGCGATGGGTGTGGCGGTGGTCGGCGGGTCGGCTTCGGCTTCCAGACCGGAGGTGTCGTCGACGTACTCGTACTCGTCGGCGGTGCCCTCCTCGGCCTGCCCGGCGTCCTCGCTCTCGAGCTCATCGCTTTCGAGCTCATCGCTCTCGAGTTCGTCGCCCTCGAATTCGTCGCTCACGGGCTCAGCGGTGACCGCTGCCTCGATGTCGACGTCGGCCTGGATTTCGGGCTCGGGCTCCTGGGCCGTGACGGGCGCGGGCTCATCGAACTCCTGCACGGGATCAGCCTGTGCCGGTGCTGCCTTGGCGACGGGCAGGGCACCGGAGTCCATGTCGACCACGTCGACGTCGAGGTAGTCGTCCTCGGCCGCCTCGGCGACCGGGGCCACCACCACGACGGAGCGGGCGCGCGACGGCTTGCCGGTGACCACTACGGGGCCGGTCTCGTCCTCGTCGTAGTCGTCGAGTTCTTCTTCGGGGCGCCATTCGGGGTTGCTGCTGTGACCGGCGGCCGGCCGGCGGCGGAGAAGCCGCGCTGCCCGACCACTGCCGTTGAGCACGCGAGTCGCCAATGCGACGTCGCTGGTCCTTCTGACGGTGTCCCGCTTGTTGATGAGCATGGGCACCAGCACAAAAAGCCAGAGCACAACAAGAGAGATCCAGAGCAACGACTGGGGGATGCTTGGCATGGTGGCCTGCTCCTTTCCCCTCCAGGCTAGGTCGACTGACCTGCGCAGCCAGGGCGGCGCGCCGAAGTCAATTACACACCTGTAATTCGCTGGATACAAGCACCAACAGTCACATTTGCCACATTAGTAACAACAGTCTTGATTCAGGCCCACTGCGCGCGGCCCGACCGCACCAGCGTCGAGGCCACCGAACCGTTGACCTCTTCGACCGTCATCGCCACCAGCAGGTGATCGCGCCAGCCGCCATCGACATCGAGATACCGCCGCAACAGCCCCTCTTCGCGGAACCCGGCCTTGGCCAGGACCTGGCGGCTCGCCGCATTCTCCGGCCGCACCGTCGCCTCCACCCGGTGCAACATCACCGGCCCGAAACAGTGGTCCAGCCCCAGCGCCAGCGCGGCCGTCGCCACTCCCCTGCCGGTGACCGCACTGTGCACCCAGTAGCCGATCCAGGCCGAACGCAACGCCCCGTGCGTGACGTTACCGACAGTCAACTGGCCGGCGAACTGCCCGTCCAGCTCGATGATGAACGGCAGCATCCGGCCGCGGCGCGCCTCGGCGCGCAACCCCGAGCACACCGCAGGCCACGACGAAACCGCGTGCCGTACAGGCCAATCCAACTCCGCAGTGGGCTCCCACGGTTCCAGGAATTGCCGGTCGGCGATCCGGATCCGGCTCCAGGTGCCACCGTCGCGCATCCGCACCGGACGCAGCCGGACCAGCCCGGCGGGCACTCGCAGCGGTCCGGCCGCCATCGGCCAGCCCGGATGCATGGAGTTCGACCGCCAGAAACCCACCGTGGTCAGCCGCGCTGAGCGAGGAATGCGACGTCGACGGTCTCACCGGTACGCAGTTGCTCGACCTCGCTGGGCACCACCACAAGGCAGTTCGCCTCTGCCAACGTGGCCAGCAGATGGGAGGACGAGCCGGGATTGCCGCCGAGGGCCTGCACCAGATATTCGCCGGTGTCCTGATCGCGCATCAGCTGGCCCCGCAGGAAACCTTTACGGCCCGTCACCGAAGAAATCGGCGCCAGGGTCCGGGCCTTGACGACACGCCGGAGCGGCTGCCGCTTGCCCAGCGACAGCCGGATCAGCGGACGCACCATCACCTCGAACACCACCAGCGCGCTCACCGGGTTGGCGGGCAGCAGGAACACCGGCACCCCGTCGCGGCCCAGCTGTCCGAAGCCCTGCACCGATCCCGGATGCATGGCGATCCGGGTGACTTCCATGTCGCCGAGCTCCGAGAGCACCGCCCGCACCCCCTCGGCGGCCGCACCGCCGACCGCCCCGGCGATCACCACGATCTCGGCACGGCTGAGTTGGCCTTCGACAACCTCACGCAGCTTCTTGGGGTCACTGTCGACGATGCCGACCCGGTTCACCTCGGCGCCGGCGTCCCGTCCTGCCGCCGCCAGGGCGTAGGAGTTCACGTCGTACACCTGACCGGTTCCCGGCGACCGGGAAACGTCGACCAGCTCCCCGCCGACCGACAACACCGACAACCGTGGCCGCGGGTGCACCAGCACTCGATCTCGTCCCACTGCGGCCAACAGGCCCACCTGGGCAGCGCCGACAATGGTGCCCGCACGCACCGCGACATCACCAGGCTGCACATCATCGCCGGTGCGTCGCACGTAGGCACCGGAGCGCACCCCACGCAGCACCCGCACCCGGGACTGGCCGCCGTCGGTCCAGCGCAGCGGCAACACCGCATCGGCAAGGGTGGGCATCGGTGCGCCCGTCTGCACTCGCGCAGCCTGGTGCGGCTGCAGCCGGCTGGGTGTCTTGGTGCCGGCCTCGATCATCCCCATCACCGGGAGACTGACCTGGCCGCCGACGACATCGCCGTCATCCTCGCCGCCACCGGCATTGAGAACGTCGACGCTGCGCACCGCGTACCCGTCGATCGCCGCCTGATCGAAACCAGGCAACGGACGCTCGGTGACCACTTCTTCGGCGCACATCAAACCCTGCGCCTCTGCGATCGCCACCCGAACCGGCCGCGGCGCCACCGCGGCCGCTTGCACTCGGGCTTGCTGCTCCTCCACCGAACGCACTGTGCGCCTTTCTGCCGTCGGCCCCCCGGCTGTGTGTCAGGGCCGACGCTAGCGCTACTGCTCGGTCAGCCCCAATCGCGCAACCAGCCAGCTGCGTAGCTCCGGGCCGTAGTCATCACGGTCCAAGGCAAAGTCAACCGCAGCCTTGAGGTAGCCGCCGGGATTTCCTAGGTCGTGTCGAGACCCACGGTGCACCACGACATGGACCGGATGGCCCTCTTCGATCAGTAACGCTATGGCATCGGTCAGCTGGATCTCGCCGCCGACACCCCGGTCCACCCGCCGCAATGCGTCGAAGATCGCCCGGTCCAGGACGTAGCGGCCGGCCGCCGCAAACAGTGACGGGGCATCTTCGGCCTTGGGCTTCTCCACCATTCCCAGAACCTTGAGCACATTCGGGTTGGCAGCGTCGGGAACCACCTCGACATCGAAGACGCCGTAGGCGCTGATCTCCTCCCTGGGCACCTCGAACGCACAGAGAACGGAACCGCCGCGCTTGGCGCGGACCTTCGACATGACCTCCAGAACGCCCGTCGGCAACACCAGGTCGTCGGGCAACAGCACGGCGACGGCATCTTCGTCCGGCAACAGCGTCGGCTCCACACAGCCGACCGCGTGCCCGAGACCCAGCGGCTTTTCCTGAACGACGGACTCCACCTTGATCAGCGCCGGTGCCCGCCGCACCTTCGCGAGCATCGCTTCCTTGCCGCGGGCTTCCAGCGTGCCCTCGAGCACCAGATCCTCGACAAAGTGAGCGACCACGCCGTCTTTGCCGGCCGACGTCACGATGACCAGCCGCTCGGCGCCGGCCTCGGCCGCTTCCGCCGCCACCAACTCGATACCCGGGGTGTCTACAACCGGAAGCAATTCCTTGGGCACGGTCTTGGTCGCCGGCAGGAAACGGGTGCCCAACCCCGCTGCGGGCACGATCGCCGTCCGCGGAATGGGTACCTGAGGTGCGTTCATCGGTACACCCTAACTGCCGTGGCCCGGTCATGACGGGTAGCCGTGTCAGCCCGCCGACTGCTAATTCTGTACCCGTGACAGCAGCATTCAAAGGCCCCTTGCGCAAGCAAATACTTGCCGAACGGCGGGCACTGCCGGCCGCAATTCGCCAGGCCGAGGCCGCAACACTGAAGACACACGTGACCACCCTCGCCGGGCTCTCGGACACTGTTTGCGCGTATGTCCCGGTGGGGAGTGAACCGGGTTCGGTCGAGTTGCTGGACGCTCTTGTTGCGATGCGCCTCACAGTGCTGTTGCCGGTCAGTCACACAGATTCCGACGGCACCCCGGAACCCTTGCGATGGGGCGTGTATCGCGCCGGGCACCTCGTCGCCGCCGGGTTCGGCCTGCGCGAGCCGGCGGGCGACTCACTGCCGCCGGAGACGGTCGCTCAGGCGGGGGTCATCCTGGTACCCGCGCTGGCAGTCGATCGCCGCGGCGCCCGCCTGGGCCGCGGCGCCGGCTTCTACGATCGGTCGCTGCCGTTGCGTGACCCGGCCGCCAGACTGATCGCCGTGGTGCGCGACCAAGAGCTCCTCGATGAGCTGCCGAGCGAGAGCCACGATGTGCGAATGACGGATGCGCTGACCCCGAATCAGGGTGTGCAGCCGCTCGGTCCGGCGGGAATGCGGCCGGCCGAATAGCGGTTCTAGCACTTGGCACTATAGAGTGCTAACGACGTTTCTCATCTCCCGGAGGTTTCCGTGCCGACTTACAGCTACGCGTGTACCGAGTGCGACGATCGGTTCGACGCGGTGCAGGCATTCACCGAGGACACGCTGACCACCTGCACGAAGTGCAACGGCCGGCTGCGCAAGCTGTTCAACTCCGTAGGCGTCGTGTTCAAGGGCAGCGGGTTCTATCGCACCGACAGCCGTGACAGCAGCAGCAGCAAGAGTTCGTCCAGCAGCTCGTCGACAAGCTCGGATTCCGGTTCCAACTCCAGCTCCAGCGACAAATCTTCGAGCTCCGAGAAGTCGAGCTCCTCGTCGTCGGAGAAGCCCAGTTCGTCATCCTCGAGTTCGTCCTCGAACTCGTCGTCGAAGTCCCCGGCCCCGGCCGCCACCTAGACATCGCGTTATCCACAGGCAGCCCGCGCACTGAGCGCGGGTTGCCTTTTGGGTTTTCTACCGTGTGCGCATGGGAGACAGCCGCTCGGCATCGCTGCACCCCACTGTGCTGACCCGGATTCGGCAAGCGCTGCAACCTGACTGGGTGCACTCGGTACGGGTCCGTCGGGTCGCGGCCGCTGCGCTGGTCCTCCTCGCCGCGGTCGCGGCGGTGCGCCCGGACCCGGCGGGCGCCTACGGATCCGCCGTGGTGGCGACTCGAGATCTACCGCCCGGAGCGACGCTGACGCCCGAGGACGTGCGGACCGAGAACCGGCTCATCGAGACCCTGCCCGAGGGAGCGCACACCGATGTCGGCGCCGTGATCGGCACAACACCTGCGGGCCCGGTACGCCGTGGTGAAGTCCTGACCGATGTCCGCTTGTTCAGCTCGGCCCTGGCCCGGGCCGCCGTGGGCCCGGATGCCCGCGTGGTGCCGCTACAGCTGGCACAGAGCGCCGTTCTCGATGTCATCCGCGAAGGTGACGTGGTGGACATCGTGGCGGCCCCCCAATCGAGCACCGATTCCCACGCCGCAGCCCGCGTGGTTGCCGCCGACGCCGTCGTCGTGCTGGTCTCGGCCGACCCCGGCGGCCTGGGTGGCGACCGGGTGGTCCTGGTGGCCCTTCCCGTCACGGCGGCAACAGCGGTCGCCGCGGCGACCCTGAGCCACGCCGTCACGCTGACTCTGCACTGAATACCGCCGGACACGACTAACGTTCGAACCCTCAAACATCGACGGCAGGAAGGTCCATCCAATGCTGAAGGGCTTCAAAGACTTCATCGCACGCGGCAACATCGTCGACCTGTCGATCGCGGTGGTCATCGGCACCGCGTTCACGGGTCTCGTCACCGCTTTCACACAGAACGTCATTCAGCCGTTGATCGACAGGATCGGAGCCGGACCCGACAAGGAATACGGCATCCTGCGGATCCCTCTGGGCGGTGACCAGTACGTCGATCTCAATGCCGTTCTGTCGGCGGGCATCAACTTCATGCTGGTGGCCGCTGTCGTGTACTTCGTCATCGTGTTGCCATACAAGAAGCTGCGCGAACGTGGCGAGGTCGAGCAGGCCCAGGACACCGAGCTGAGCCTGCTCACCGAGATCCGCGACCTCTTGCACAGCAACAATGACGGCACCCCTGGCAAGCACGTCACCGGACCCGGCACCGGGCCGAGCCCCGATACCGCCAAGCACACCAGCGCCGACAGATAGCCCCACAACAAGAACCGCCCCCGACAGCTTGTCGGGGGCGGTTCTTGTTGTGCAAAAAATCTAGTTGATCACCAGTCGCCGATGGGGGCGCCCGTCTGGAACGAACCGTTGGACTCCAGGTTGAAGGGAGCCGCGCTGGTGCCGACGACGGCCTTCACGCTGTCCTTGACGTTGCCCTGTGCGTGCACCACGCCGGAGTTTGCACTGCGGGTGTTGAGCATTCCACGGGCCTGGCCAGGTGCGGTGGCGCGCAGCGCGTTGTCGTCGATGATCAGGGCCTGACGGCTGGTGACCACGGGAGTGGGCGCCACTTCCTCAACGGCGTTGGCGGTTCCGCTGCCGAGACTCATGAACGCTGCGGCTACGGCGGCCGAACCGAGTCCAAGAGCGGCCAGCTTCTTGGAGCTACGGACGAGGCCACTGGCGTTGAGAGCCATCGGCGCTTCCCTTCTTTCGAGGAAACCCTGTTGGGTTGTTGTGGATTTGGTCTAGAACTGCTGGGAACAATACCAGGCAAAGCCTCCGCGTGGACACCGAGAGCAAAATTCGGAACGCACAGTTGCGGAGAATTCTCCGATTGCCGGAATTGCCTCCTACGACATCCGTACCGATAGTGAAAAAAGCTGGCTCACAAGATATTTCGCGGACCGATTCGCAGCGCTGAAATCGCGTCAGCCGTCGCTCGACGACGCTTCCTGGAGTCGATCCACAACCCCGCCGCACACTATTACCGGACCTACACAAAACGACCCCCGGCAACTGCCGGGGGTCGTTTTGTTGAAGAGCTGTTGAAACCGAGTCGAAACTCAGTTCATGTTCCACGGCTCGCCGTAGGTGGTCACGCTGTCGCCGGCCGAGGAGATGAGCCGGGCGTAGGGGCGCAGCAGCACGCCACCGGCGGCACCGGTCACGGTGCCGTGAGCGTTGGAGACCGCAACCGCACCGTTGGCGCCGGCGACGTCCACGGAGAAGGTGGCGACTTCCTGGATGCCGGGGCCGTTGCCCAGGTCAGCACTGATCGACACACCGGGGAACAGCGGCGGGGTGACGATGGCCGGGATCAGGTCGATGCCGGTGTCAACGCCGGGGCCGAAGGAGCCGTAGTCCTGGCCGTCGAACGCGATGTTCGGGGTGGTGTAGCTGAAGTTGATGCCGACGCCCAGCGACCAGGGGAAGCCAACCTGGTAACCGAGTTCGAGCACGCCTTCGAAGTCGC
>NZ_JBARXZ010000077.1:0-13975 GCF_049647605.1 Mycobacterium sp.
GGCTCTCGCCGCTCAGCCGTGCCCCACCTTGAGCATGTCCGCCACCCTCGTCAGCTTCACCCGCGGCCGGCCGTGCGGCGCACCGGCGGACCGTTCGTGCTCGTCGATCAACTTCCAGTGGTCGTCGGTGACCAGCTCGGGCTGACGCTCCAACAACCACCGCGCCAGGTCGTCGACCTCGTCGGCGGGGCGGTCGGGAAGCGATGCCCCAGCGAGGTCGTCGAGGAGGGTGTTGACGGTGTCCTGCGAATCCTTCTTGTTGCTGCCGATCACCCCGGAGGGGCCGCGCTTGATCCAGCCGACGACATATTCGTTGCGGCGCCCGGCCACGCGCCCATCGGTATGCGGGATGGTGCCCGTCGCCTCGTCGAACGGCAGTCCCGGAGTCGGAACACCGCGGTAACCCACCGCGCGTACCAGCAGGTGTGCCGGGAGTTCCTCCCGCACGCCGGTGTCTTTGGCCACGATCCGCCCACCCTCGTCGACCAGATCGTTGCTGCCCAGCACCACCGACTCCATCCGCTCGGTGCCGCGGATCTCGATGGGCGATGTCCGGAACCGGAACACGATCCGCCGATTCCCCGGCGTGGTGGGCCGGTCGATGAAACCGCGGAGCACCTTGATGTTCTGTCTGACGGATTTGCTGGCCTGGTCCAGATCTGCGTCGGTGATCCCGGCGAAGTCCTGTGCGTCGACGATCACGTCGACATCGGCCAGGCCTTCCAGGTCGCTGAGTTCCCGCAGCTCGACGGTGGTGAATGTGGCCTGCAGCGGTCCGCGCCGACCCACCACCACGACTTCCTCGACACCCCGGCCGTGCAGCGACGCCAAGGCGTGATCGGCGATATCGGTGACTGCCAGCGCAGACGGATCGGTGACCAGGACCCGCGCAACATCCAGGGCGACATTGCCATTGCCGACGACGATGGCGCGCCCGTCGGTGAGGTCCGGAGTGCTGTCCTCAAAATGGGGGTGGGCGTTGTACCAGCCGACAAAATCGACGGCGGCGACGCTGCCCGGCAGTTCCTCGCCCGGGATGTTCAGCGGTCGGTCCGATTGCGCGCCCACCGCGTAGACCACCGCGTCGTAACGCTCGGCGAGCTCGGCGGCCTGGACATGATCGCCGACGGTCACGTTGCCGAAGAACCGGAACTGCGGGTGCTGCGCGATCTTGTCGAACTGCGCGCCGATCGTCTTGATCTTCGGGTGGTCAGGGGCCACTCCGGAGCGCACCAGGCCGCCCGGGGTGGGAAGCATTTCCAACATGTCCACGCGGATGTCGGCGTCGGCTTTCAACAGTGCCGCGGCGGCAAAGAACCCGGACGGACCCGAGCCGACGATCGCCACCTGATACGGACGGATCCTCGGTATGTCTCGGTTCTCAGGCAAGATCCCACGCTTTCTGTCCGTACCCGCCGTCACGCACAGGGCCTGGTGCGCACCGGACGGTACCTGGTGCGCGAACCGACACCACCGGTCATCGGGCTGGACCACAGCGGCTGCATCGGTCGCGCAGTACTCGAGCTGGTTACAGAACCGATGGTAAACGTCACCGCCCCGCGCCGCCGGTACTCGCGGTGAACGCGCACGCCGGTAATCTGGACAGTCGTGGACCTCGACCGGCAAGACCAAATCAGCACACTCGACACCACCCTGACGACTGTGGAGCGAGTGCTCGATGTCGAAGGGCTGCGCGATCGCATCCAAAAACTCGAACATGAAGCCTCCGATCCCAACCTCTGGGACGACCAGACCCGTGCGCAGAAGGTGACCAGCGAGCTGTCCCACGCCCAGAGCGAACTGCGCCGGGTCGAAGAACTGCGGCAGCGAATCGACGATCTGCCGGTCCTCTACGAACTGGCAGCTGAAGAGGGCGGCGCCGACGAGCTCGAAGAGGCCGACGCCGAGCTGGCCAAACTGCGCGAAGACATCGAAGCCATGGAAGTCCGGACGCTGCTCTCGGGTGAGTACGACGAGCGCGAAGCCGTTGTCACCATTCGTTCCGGCGCCGGTGGCATCGATGCCGCGGACTGGGCCGAGATGCTGATGCGGATGTACATCCGCTGGGCGGAGAAGCACAACTACGGCGTCGAGGTGTTCGACACGTCGTACGCCGAAGAGGCTGGCATCAAGAGCGCAACGTTTGCCGTCCACGCTCCGTACGCGTACGGCACCCTGTCGGTGGAGCAGGGTACCCATCGATTGGTGCGCATCAGCCCGTTCGACAACCAGAGCCGTCGGCAGACGTCGTTCGCCGATGTCGAGGTGCTGCCGGTGGTGGAGACCACCGACCACATCGAGATCCCCGAAGGCGACCTGCGCGTCGACGTCTACCGCTCCAGCGGCCCCGGCGGTCAGTCGGTCAACACCACCGACTCCGCGGTCCGGTTGACACACATCCCGACCGGGATCGTCGTCACCTGCCAGAACGAGAAGTCGCAGCTGCAGAACAAGGTGTCGGCCATGCGGGTGCTGCAGGCCAAGCTGCTGGAACGCAAACGCCTGGAAGAACGCGCCGAGATGGATGCCCTCAAGGGTGACGGCGGCAGCTCATGGGGCAACCAGATGCGCTCCTACGTTCTGCACCCTTACCAAATGGTCAAGGACCTCCGGAACGAGTACGAGGTAGGCAACCCGACCGCCGTGCTCGACGGGGACATCGACGGTTTCCTCGAGGCAGGCATCCGCTGGCGCAACCGAAAAGATGACGAGTAACGCAGTGCCGGACCCCTCGGTGAGCACCCTTGCCTTCGACTGGTCCGGGCGTTGGCACGGTTTCTGGACCGGTGACATCGGCGAGTGGATCATCACTCGAGGTCTACGGATCGTGATGCTGATCCTGGCCGCGATCCTGATCGCCCGGTTCGTGAACTGGGCGGCTCAGAAGATCACCCGTCGCATCGACGCCGACTTCCAGGAAAGCGACGCCCTGGTCCGCAGCGAGACCGCCAAACACCGGCAGGCCGTGGCGTCGGTGATCTCTTGGGTGACCATCGCAGTGGTGTTTGTCGTGATGATCGTCGAGATCACGTCGATCGTGAACATCCCGGTGGGTTCGCTGGTGGCGCCCGCCGCGGTGTTGGGTGCGGCGCTCGGTTTCGGCGCCCAGCGCATCGTCCAGGACTTGCTGTCCGGATTCTTCATCATCACCGAGAAGCAGTACGGTTTCGGTGACCTGGTGACGCTGACCCTGGGGTCTTCCAACGACGCGACCGGAACCGTCGAGGACGTCACCCTGCGGGTGACGAAGCTGCGGACCAGCGACGGCGAGGTGTTCACCATCCCCAACGGCCAGATCATGAAGTCGCTCAACCTCTCCAAGGATTGGGCGCGCGCCGTGGTCGACGTCCCGGTCCCGACCAGCGCCGACCTCAACAAGGTCAACGAATTGCTGCACTCGGTGTGCAACAACGCCACCAACGATCCGCAGCTGAGTGAGCTGCTGCTCGACGCTCCACAATTGATGGGTGTCGAGAGCATCGAACTCGACAACGTCAACCTGCGGTTGGTGGCCCGGACCCTGCCCGGCAAGCAGTTCGAGGTCGGGCGACGGCTGCGTCTGCTGGTGGTGGCCGCACTTGGCCGCGCCGGGATCGTCACCCCCATCGAATCGATGCCGATGGTCGGGGCGATCGTGCACCCGGCGACCTCCGGGGGAGCCGAGGAAGAGACCCAGGGCCCGACGAGTAGTAGCCGATGAAACTCACCTTGCGTCGCGAAGGCGACAAACGGAGCTGGCCGGCCTATCTGTTCTGGGGTCGGCTGCGGACGTCGACGGTCGCGTTGATCGTGGCGTTTTTTGTCACAGCGTGGCTCTACGAGACCTATCAGCCACCGCCGGCGCCGCCGGTGCCCGCACCGGGGACACAGATAGTGCCCCCCGGGTTTGTCCCCGACCCGGAGTACACCTGGGTGCCACGGACGTCGGTGCGGGAGTATCCGATCGAGACGTTCACGCCGACGCCGACGCCGACGACAACTCCGCCGACCACCACCACGACGCCGGAAACCGAGACGCCTGAAACCGGCGTACCGGAACCCACGACGACGGGTCCGTCGCCGGCAACCACCACCGCGCCGACGCCGCCGAATCCGTTCATGCCCACTCCGCCGACACCGCAGACGACGGCCACGACGGAGCCGCCGCCGCCCGTTCCTGCGGTATAACGCTCCGGAGGACGGACGATTCGCGGATTGCGGAGGTTCCACCGCTACACTGGCGTGCCGTGATGATCACCCTCGACAACGTGACGAAGCAGTACAAGCAGTCGGCGCGGCCCGCGCTCGACAACGTCAGCGTCAAGATCGACAAGGGTGAGTTCGTGTTCCTCATCGGGCCGTCGGGCTCGGGCAAGTCGACATTCATGCGACTACTGCTGGCCGAGGAGCAGCCCAGCTCGGGGGACATTCGCGTTTCCAAGTTTCATGTCAACAAGTTGGCCGGCCGCCATGTCCCGAGCCTGCGTCAAGTCCTCGGGTGTGTGTTCCAGGACTTCCGGCTGCTGCAGCAGAAGACGGTGTTCGAGAATGTCGCCTTTGCACTCGAAGTGATCGGCAAGAAACCGGACACCATCAACCGGGTCGTCCCCGACGTCCTGGAGATGGTCGGCCTTTCGGGTAAAGCCAACCGGCTGCCCGGTGAACTGTCCGGCGGTGAGCAGCAGCGCGTGGCGATCGCCCGGGCATTTGTGAACCGGCCGCTGGTGCTGCTGGCCGATGAGCCCACCGGCAACCTGGACCCTGATACCAGCAAGGACATCATGGATCTGCTCGAGCGGATCAACCGCACCGGAACCACGGTGCTGATGGCCACCCATGACCACCACATCGTCGACTCGATGCGCCAGCGCGTCGTCGAACTGTCGCTGGGCCGCCTGGTCCGCGACGAGCAGCGCGGCGTTTACGGAATGGATCGATAAGTGCGTTTTGGCTTCCTTCTCAATGAGGTCGTAACCGGGCTTCGTCGCAACGTCACCATGACGATTGCGATGATCCTGACGACCGCGATCTCGATCGGGCTGTTCGGCGGTGGTCTGCTGGTGCTGCGCCTGGCCGACCAGTCGCGCAACATCTATCTCGATCGTGTCGAGACACAGGTGTTCCTCACCGACGACATCTCCGCGAACGACCTGACCTGTGACTCCGAGCAGTGCCAGGCGTTGCGGGCGGTCATCGAGTCGCGCGACGATGTGACCTCGGTTCGGTTCCTCAACCGCGATGACGCCTACGAGGACGCGGTTCGCCGGGTGCCGCAGTACCGGGACGTCGCGAGCCAGGACGCGTTCCCGGCGTCGTTTGTCGTCAAGCTGGACAACCCCGAACAACACGCGGACTTCGACGCGGCCATGGTCGGCCAGCCCGGGGTGCGCAGTGTGCTCAACCAGAAAGAATTGATCGACAGGCTGTTTGCAGTCCTGGACGGGCTGTCCAGTGCCGCGTTTGCCATCGCCCTGGTGCAGGCCGTCGGCGCGGTGTTGCTGATCGCCAACATGGTTCAGGTGGCCGCCTACACCAGACGCACCGAGATCGGGATCATGCGCCTGGTGGGAGCCAGTCGCTGGTACACGCAGTTGCCATTTTTGTTGGAGGCGGTGATCGCGGCGACCCTCGGGGTGATCATCGCAGTGCTGGGATTGATCGTGGTGCGGGCGTTGTTCCTGGAAAAGGCACTGGACCAGTTCTATCAAGCCAATCTCATCGCGCGGATCGACTACGCCGACATCCTGTACATCTCTCCGATACTGTTCGGGCTGGGTGTCCTGATGTCAGGTGCCACGGCGTATGCGACGTTGCGCCTGTACGTACGTAGGTAGGCAATGGCCAAAACAGGAGCGGCGAAGAAGATCGTCGACAAGCGCAACAACCAGATTGTTGCGACCAACCGCAAAGCTCGGCACAACTACACGATCCTCGACACCTTCGAGTGCGGTGTGGTGTTGCAGGGCACTGAGGTGAAGAGCCTGCGGGAAGGTCAGGCGTCGCTCGCCGATGCTTTCGCCACCGTCGACGACGGAGAGGTCTGGCTGCGCAACCTCCACATCCCGGAGTATCACCTGGGCACCTGGACCAACCATGTCACCCGGCGAAACCGCAAGCTGCTGCTTCACCGAGGCGAGATCGACAACCTGACCGGGAAGATCCGCGACGGCAACCTGACCTTGGTGCCGCTGTCGCTCTACTTTCTGGATGGCAAGGTCAAGGTCGAATTGGCGTTGGCCCGCGGTAAACAGGCGCACGACAAACGCCAGGACATCGCCAAGCGGGACGCCGACCGTGAGATCACTCGCGAGATGGGGCGACGGGCCAAGGGCATGCGCTGACCGGGATCGTGCTGGCGCTGATCTCAGCGCTCGGTTACGGCATCAGTGACTTCGTAGGCGGGATCGCCTCGCGGCGGGTGGCCGCCCTGCGAATCGTGGTGGTCTCCTACCCGGTGGCGATGGTGCTGCTGACGGTGGCGGCCTCGGTTGTCGGTGGACACATCTCCGGTGCCGCCGTGCTCTGGGGAGCCCTGTGTGGGATCAGCCAGGCTTTTGGGGTGTGGTGGTTTTACGCCGCGCTCGGGTCCGGCCCGATCTCCGTGGTGTCACCGTTGACAGCGATCCTGGTTGCCGGAGTGCCGGTGGCGGTCGGTGTCGGTCTGGGGGAGCGGCCGGGGCTGCTGGCCGATGTCGGGATCGTGGTCGCATTGTTGGCGGTGATTCTGGTCAGCCGCGACGCCAGCGATGCCGATGAGACACCGCACCGCTTCACCAAGACGGTCGCCTGGCTGACCGTCGGCTCGGGGCTGGCGTTCGGGCTGAACTTCGTGCTGATCGACCAGGTGCCCGTCGAGGCTGGGTTGTGGCCGCTGGTGTTTGCGCGGATCGCGGCGTCGGTGCTGGTGGTCGCCATCGCGGCGGTGTCGGGGAAGCTGGTGCTACCCGGTGGCTTCCCGCTGAAAATGGCGCTGCTGGCCGGGGTTTTGGACTCAGTGGCCAATGTGGCGATGCTGTTGGCGCTGCAGGCCTCGCTGCTGTCGCTGGCCGGGGTGCTCATCTCGCTGTATCCGGCGGCCACTGTGCTGCTGGCCATCGCGGTGCTCAAGGAACGGGTGAGCCGATGGCAGGTGCTCGGGATGGTGCTGGCTGTGGCCGCCGTCGCGATGATTGCCGCCTGAGGGAGGTTCTCGCCGGCTGTGATCGGCCGGTTCAGCCGAACCTGCCCGCATCCACCGTTAGCATCGCGCTATGTCCAGCTCGGTGCGTCCCGTGACCATTCTTGATCGAAATGACGTTCTGCCAGCTCTTTTCGGGTCCTGGGAGGCGATCGAACGGCTGTTGACCGGGCTGCCCGAGCAGGGCTGGAACACCCCGACCTCGCTGCCGGGGTGGCGGGTGCACGATATCGCCAGCCATGTGATCGGCTCGGAATCATTGCTCGCGGGCGTGCCGACCCCGGAAGCCGACTGCGACGTTTCGGCGCTGGACCACGTCCACAACGAGATCGGGGTGCTCAACGAATGTTGGGTGCGTCATCTTCGTGACAACAGTCCCGACGACATGCTGGCACGGCTGGGGGACATCACCGCAACGCGCACCGCGACTTTGACCGGCATGGCTGATTCCGCCTGGAATGCGCCGGCGATGACGCCGGCGGGACCCGACAGCTATGGACGGTTCATGCGGGTGCGGACCTTCGACTGCTGGATGCACGAGCAAGACATCCGGGAAGCGTTGGGCCGACCGGCGAGCGATGCCGAGCTGGCCGGCATGGCGTCCCGGTTGGCGCTCGACGAGTTGACAGCCAGCATGGGGTTTGTTGTCGGGAAGCGTGGCGGAGCACCGGCCGGTGCTCGGGTGGCCATCGAATTGACCGGACCGCTGCGCCGGACACTGCGCATCGCGGTGGACGGTCGGGCCGCGGTGGTCGAGGACTTCGGTGGTGCCGAACCCACAACCGTTGTCCGCCTCGACGGCTTGCAGTTCGCCCGGCTGTGCGGTGGCCGGTCGGCGTCGGCCGCAGGTGTCGAGATCAGTGGAGATGAGGAAGTAGGGCGCCGGATCGTCGACAATCTGGCATTCGTGATCTAGCAGGCTGACAACCGTTTTTCGGCCGAGACCGGACCGGAACAATAAATCGGTGGAGTGTGTTGAAGGGGTCGGTATACTGGACTTTCCCGCTGAGATCCAGCGGGACGCGAGGGGCTGAACGGTTTCGACTTCGCGCATCGAATCAAGGGAAGCGTGCCGGTGCAGACAACTGACCACCGTAAGCGTCGTTGTAACCAATTAAGCGCCGATTCCAATCAGCGCGATTACGCTCTCGCTGCCTAAGCGAAGCTAATCCGTCAGACCGGGAGTGCCCTCGACCCGGACCCTGGCGTCATCTAGAGGGACAAACCCACGGGTTCGGTCGCGGAACCCGTGGGGACATCAAACAGCGACTGGGATCGTCATCTCGGCTTGTTCGCGTGACCGAGAGATCCGAGTAGAGACATAGCGAACTGCGCACGGAGAAGTCTTGAGGGAATGCCGTAGGACCCGGGTTCGATTCCCGGCAGCTCCACCAATATTAGCAGGTGAGACCCCCCAAATCTGGGGGGTCTTCCTTTTTCAACACCCTTTTTCATCGTAGGGTGTCGACCATGGCCTGGCACCGCGTCGACCCCCGCAAGGACGGCACCTCCTGCACCCGCGTGTTCTTCCGACACAACGGCAGGCAGTCCTGCCTCACCTTCGACGACCACGCCGTCGCCCTGCGCTTCGAAGACCTCATCGGCAAGGTCGGCGCCGACCGGGCCCTGGAGATAGCCCACATCGAACGCCGCACCCGCGGACAGAAGTCCCTCACCGTCTCCGACTGGGTACGCCACCACGTCGCCCACCTGTCCGGCGTCGAGAAGCGGACCCGCGCCGAGTACGAGGGCGTCGTGAAGAACAACCTCGACGGCGACCTCGGCGAGCTCCCACTCGTCGGCCTCACCCGCGACGACATCTCCAACTGGCTCGAGGGACTGCTCGAGGACGGCGCCTCCGGCAAGACCATCGCCAACAAACACGGACTGCTCAGCGCCGCGCTGAACTCCGCGGTGAGCGCCGGCCACATCACGTCGAACCCCGCCGCCGGCGCCAGGCTCCCGCGCACCGAAAAGGACGAGATGCGGTTCCTCTCGCACGACGAGTTCGCCACCCTGCACGGCAAGGTCACCGAGGCGTGGCAACCGATGGTCCGCTTCCTCGTGGCTTCCGGCGCACGCATCTCAGAAGTGACCGCGCTCCGCCCCACCGACGTCCAACGCGACGAGTCGACGGTGCGAATCAGCCGTGCGTGGAAGCGCGGCCCGGGCGGCTACACGATCGGAGCGCCGAAGACGAAGCGATCCGTGCGAACCATCAATGTACCCACCGCGGTGCTCGACGAACTGGACTACACAGGGGAGTGGCTGTTTACCAACCCGGGCCGCGGCCGCCGAGCCCAAGGCGGCCCTGTGCGACCCGTGAATTTCCGCGCCAACGTGTGGAAGCCGGCCGTCGAACGCGCCGCCCTGACCGACCCACAACCGCGCATTCACGACCTGCGCCACACTTGCGCATCGTGGATGATCGCCGCAGGTGTTCCGCTCCCGGTGATCCAACGGCACCTCGGCCATGAGTCCATCACCACCACCGTCGATACCTACGGCCATCTGGATCGCGCCAGCGCGCAAGCTGCAGCTGATGCGATCGGCGTTGCACTCGGAGGATGAGGTCCAGCGTTACTCGTAGCCGTACTCTGCGAAAACTCCCAGCATGGGAGACTGCATCCGCTTAGCGAGCTTCAGCGCGGTAGAACCGTTCGGCTTCTCGAAGGTCGGGTCTGCCCCCCTCGCGAGCAGCAGGCGCGCGATCTCAAGGCCGGCGGGTGAGGTGTTACGGCTTGCGATGAGCAGCGGGGTAGTTCCGTCAGCGCTGACGGCGCTTGCGTCCGCGCCGGCCTCGAGCAGCATCGCCACAGGCTCCGAGATTTCATTTTGGGCGGCGAAGTGGAGTGGGGTCATGCCTTCGTCGTCGCGCGCGTTAGCGTCCGCTCCGGGCTCGGAGAGGCTGGCAGAGGTGTTCGCGATGATGTGTTCGCGCAGTTTCTCTGCCTTCTCCTGCGGGTTAAGTTCGAAGAAGGCCGCATCATGGGGTCCGGTCCGTACGGCATAGTGCAAGGGTGTGCGTCCTGCGCGGTCGCGTTCCGTCATGGTCATCGTGCCTCTCGCGGTAACTCGAATCGGTGGCTCATGTTGCCTGGGGCATCTTCGATTTGGTAGATGCGGGGCTGGTTGCAATAGTCAATCAGCTCCTGGCGAGTCCATCCTTCACGAATGGCTTGGTCGCGGATCGACCACCATTCATCACCTCGAGTGTGGCCGAGGTGGTAGACGGGATTGACGGGGTACCTGGTGTCGGTTGCAGCATCGAGGAAATACTTCCCATCCGCAGTCTTGGGCAGGTTGAGGATGGCGTCGTCGTACGACTTTGAGACGGGAATCAGCACGGATTCGTCGGTGGCGCTGATGTAATATCTGCCGTCCGCCGTTTTCGCAGCGGCAGCTTCGACCTCCGCCCGGGTGCCGACACGGACGTAGGGCCGTGACAGGAGGTCGATGCCCTCCTTCGTCATGACCCCGGCGCCCTCAGCGAGGAACAGCTGTACTCGAGCGGTCAGCAGTGGGGAGAGTTCGGCGAGTGTGCGGACCGCGGTTCCGGCGGCCGATACCGCTGGCAGTGTGCTGAGTTCGGCGGCGGCGCGGAACTCGCGAATGAGCGTCGCAATCCGCATGCCGGTGGCTGTGAGGCGGGCGACGTCGACAACCTTGGAGACGGCAGCACTCGCGCCTGCGGTGAACGGGATAAGAACTGTCGCAATGACTTCGGTGACCACGATGGTGCCACCAAGGACAAGCATCTCGTGAATGATCGCCGAATGAACATCGTCGATCTTCTGAGCGAAGTCCGAGCATGCATCGCCAGCGGCGTCGAACCCGTCAGCGACTGTTGAGAGCGAGTCGCGGACAGCGACGAGGTTCTTGACGACAGCCGGAAACTCAGGCGACTTCTGGGACTCAAGCGGTGCGATCGCGCCCATGGAGCTGGTGCCGCCGTTGACCAACTGCCCCGCAGAGCGAAGTTCGCGCGCGGCTTTATGCCATGCATCGGCTGCCTCGCGAAGTTGGTCTTGGTGTCCGTTTGGCCAAACCTCGCCCTGGACGTAAGACTGGATGGTGTGCCACCACTCCGGGACGTCGCTGTGGCCGCCTTCGGCGGACGGAATGTCGGGTACCAGGAACGTAGGTGCCGACCCCGGTGGGTATGCGGGTGCAGCGGTGTTGTTGATGGCTGACTGCTCGTCGCTGTTCTGATGATTAATCGCCGTGGCATACAACAGATCTGAGCACTGTGCGGCACCCATGATCGCTGATGTCGCAGCTTCCATCAGGCCAGCGCCGCTTGCACCACCACCGACGAGCGTGTCGTACTTCGTTGCAAACTGGTGGGCACCAGTGTCGGTGCCGGCCATCCCAGCGTTGCCCTTCAGAACTCCCGCAAGTTCTGAAACAGCTGACGATGACCGCGCTCGCTGAAATTCCCCACTGACGCTCACTGAAATTCCCCACCTGTGTGGCTCCGCCGAGAAGGGCGGGCCTCCCTCGATGCTGCTGGTGTCTGACGCCAGTAGCTCCAGTCGAAGGAGGCCCGCTTTCTCATGCTCACATGGGAGGACGACATGGAAGTACACGCCCTACGAAAACGTGGTTGGTCGATCTCTGCGATCGCCCGCCACACCGGCTTCGACCGCAAAACGGTCCGCAAGTACCTGGCCAGTGACGCTAAACCCGGCCAGCGGGCCCGCCAGTGCCCGGATCCGTTCGACCCGTTCCTGGACTATGTGTCCGCACGACTGGTCGAGGACCCGCATCTGTGGGCCCGCACCCTCTACGACGAACTCGAAGACCTGGGGTTCGGGCTGTCGTATCAGAGCCTGACCCGCAACATCCGCACCCGCAATCTGCGCCCGGTGTGCGAAGCGTGCCGCACCGCCACCGATCGGCCCAACGCGATCATCGCCCACCCACCCGGTGAGGAAACCCAATGGGACTGGCTGGAACTGCCCGATCCACCCGCCGCGTGGGGCTGGGGCAAGAAAGCGTTCCTGCTGGTCGGCTCGCTGGCCCATTCCGGCAAGTGGCGGGCAGTGCTCTCGCCATCGATGGATCAACCCCATCTGGTGGCCGCCATCGATCAGGTCTGCCGCGGCCTGGGCGGGCTGACCCGCATCTGGCGGTTCGATCGGATGGCCACGGTGTGCGATCCCGGATCGGGCCGGGTGACCGCCTCCTTTGCCGGAGTGGCCAAGCACTACGGGGTATCGGTGGCGATCTGCCCGCCGCGGCGCGGCAACCGCAAAGGTGTCGTGGAGAAGGTCAATCACACTGCCGCGCAACGTTGGTGGCGCACCCTGGCCGACGATCTGACCGTCGAACAGGCACAGGCGAGTGTGGATCGCTTCGCCCGGGTGCGCGGTGACACCCGCATCCGCGCCACCTCCGACGGGCGGTCCTCGGTGGCCGTGGTCGCCACCGCTGAGCCGTTGGTCCCGATGCCGGAAGCACCCTATCCGGTGATCGTCTCCGAGTCCCGTACGGCGTCGCGGCAGGCGTTGGTGTCCTACCGCGGCAACCGCTACTCGGTGCCACCAGAGCTGGCCGCCGCCGACGTGAGGGTCAGCCATCCCGTCGGGGGCGAGCACCTCGACATCGCCACCACGAGCGGGATCGTGGTGGCACGGCATCGTATCGCTGCTGATGGACTGGGGGTGATGGTCCGCGACAGCGGGCACGTGATTGCCCTGGACACCGCGGCCATGGCCACCGCCACCACGGCCAGGCCACATCGCCGCAAGGAACGCATCCCACCCGGACCCGCGGCCAAAGCCGCTGCCGCACAACTACGTCAACCTCACGGCACCGGCGAATCCGACAGGCCGTCAATCGATTCCACTGTCATCGACTTGTCCGTCTACGAACGGGCCGCCCAGAACAGGACCATGCAATGACCCCCACCCCACGCACCCCGAAAACCACCACCGCGACCGTGACGGACACCCCGTCAGCGGCGGCCAGCCGATATCAACAGCTGCGCTCACACTTGGCCGAGCTCAAACTCACCGCCGCCGCCGAAGCGCTGCCGACTGTACTCGATCAAGCGACCGCCGAGGGCTTGTCCTTGACCGTGGCCCTGGAGCGTCTGCTGGCCGTCGAAGTGGACGCCAGCACCGCCCGCCGGCTCGCTGGGAGGTTGCGCTTCGCGTGCCTGCCCACCCCGGCGACACTGGCTGATTTCGATGTCGATGCCGCTGCTGGCATTGATCGCGCACTCATCGATGAGCTGGGCACCTGCCGCTACCTCGACTCGGCGACCAACATCCTGCTCATCGGCCCACCCGGCACAGGCAAGACCCACTTGTCAGTTGGATTGGCCAGGGCGGCAGCACATGCCGGGTACCGCACCTACTTCACCACCGCCGCCGATCTGGCCGCACGGTGTCACCGGGCCGCCATCGAGGGACGCTGGGCCACCACCATGCGCTTCTATGCCGGGCCCACACTGCTGGTCATCGACGAATTGGGCTACCTACCACTGCCTGCCGAAGCCGCTTCAGCATTGTTTCAGGTTGTCTCGCAACGCTATTTGAAGACCAGCATCGTGATCACCACCAACCGCGGAGTCGGCGCCTGGGGCGACATTCTCGGCGACACCACCGTCGCCGCCGCCATGCTCGACCGACTCCTACACCGCTCAGTGGTCATCAATCTAGACGGCGAGTCCTACCGGCTACGCGACCACCACGCCGCCACCGACACCCTACGCCGAGCCACCACCGGAACCCGCCAACCACTACACTGACCGATGCTCACAGGTGGGGATTTTCAGCGAGCACAGCTGGGGACTTTCGATGAGCGCCGTCA
>NZ_JBARXZ010000078.1:0-8749 GCF_049647605.1 Mycobacterium sp.
CCCGCAATCCGGCATCGGCGGCCGGCGCGGTCGCCGCCTCCCACTCGGCGACCACCTCGGCCAGGAAACCGTCGCCGCCGCTGCTGTCCTCCGTCAGTTCGGTATCGCCGCGGTCATAGCCGTAGAACCCGATCGCCGAAGCGCTGACAAACACCGTCGGGCCATCGGAGCTGCGGGCGGCGACCTCCGCCAGCCGGCGGGTGGGTTCGATCCGGCTGTCGCGGATCGCGGCCTTGTGGGCGTCGGTGAACCGGCCGGAGATGGAGGTACCGGCCAGGTGGATGACGGCGTCCACACCGTCGAACAGATCGGCGGCCGGGGCTTCGGGATCCCAGTGCCGCTCATCAGGATTCGCCGCACCGCTGCGGCTCAACCGAATCACCCGATGCCCACCGGTGGTCAGGAATGCACACAGCGCGGTACCGACGAGACCGCCGGCCCCGGTGACGGCCACCGTCATCGGCGCCAGCCCCGCGGTCCGGGCCGCGCGATGGGCGGCCAGGTCGTCGGCGGTCTGGCGGTGCCGGTAGACGAATGTCGATCGCAGCAGCCGACCCGGTACGGGTGTCTCCACGGTGTCCGTCAGCAGCGTGGTCCCGTCACCGCGATCGGCAAACTCGTGCAGGTGCCGCCAGCGCCGGGTGGCCAGCGTGGGCCAGCTGCGCAGCCCGCCGGCGACAAGATCATCGGCGAACCGGTGCGGCGGCGAGTACGCGGCCGGATCGTGCTGGGCCACCCACCGCAGCCCGCCCGGCAGGGCCAGGACTGCGCGTCCGTCGGCCAATGATGTCGCCTCCTGCACCGCCGACATGGGCTGCCAGGGCGGGATCAGGCGGTGGATGGCGCCGGGGCGGCCGTGCCAGCCGAACACCTCGTCGCACGGATGGTCGAGCACGCTGGTGTGGTGGATTCCCATGATCTGTCACACATACCCCACCCACACCGATCTCAGACCTGCTTCGACTCCGAATCACCCTTGTGATGACTGTGCTTGTGCTGCCCGGCGGCAAACCCACCAGTTCGGCGCCGACCCGGCCGTGGCAGCTGGCCAATGTGCGGATGGCGCTGCTGGCCGCCGACCTGCGCCGCGAATTCGGCGCCACGATCCGGCTGCAGCGACTGCGGTACCGGCTGCGCGGCTGGAACAGCCCGCGTCTGGATGCACTCGCCGACGCGCGGTCGGCACTGGCCGGCCTCACCGAGTCCGTCGCACCGCGGCAGATCATCGTGGTCGGACACTCGATGGGCGCCCGAGTCGCCGCCCATCTGGCCGGGGAACAACCGGTAGGCGGTGTTGTTGCGCTCGCCCCGTGGTGGCCCGCCGATGACGCCGCCCTGATCACCCCGGCCACCCGGCTACTCGCGGTCCACGGCACCGCCGACACCTGGACCGATCCGGGGACCTCACGCAACCAGGTGGCCGCCGCCGCGGCCCGAGGGGTGGACGCCCGATGGGTCGGGCTCGACGGCGCCGACCACTACCTGCTGCGCCGGTGGAGCTCGTGGACCGAGCTGACCGTCGGCTTGATCCGCAGCGTCGTCGACGGCCGTCCCGGAGTTTGAACTTTCCGGTCACAGTGAACCCGCCTGACATGGCCGGAGGGTTCCTGCGGCGCAAGCAGCTCAACGGATTCGTCGATCGCACCGACGCTGGGCACGCCCTGGCAGCGGCGCTGTCGGAGCGCCTTCCCGACGTCCACGGCGCCGACGTGGTGGTGATCGGGCTGGCCCGCGGTGGCGTGCCGGTGGCCGCGGTGGTGGCGCAGGAGCTGCACGCCAAGCTGGACGTCGCGGTGGTCCGCAAGCTCGGGGTGCCCGGTCACGAAGAGTTGGCGCTCGGAGCGATCTCCAGGACCCGGATGATCCTCAACCACAGCCTGGTCACCGATCTCGGCATCACACCAGACGACATCGACGCTGTCGCCGTACGAGAACTGCGTGAGCTGGAGCGCCGCGAAAATCTGTACCGGCAGGGCCGCCCACCCATGGAGGTGACGGGCCACACCGTGGTGCTGGTCGACGACGGTGTGGCAACCGGGGCCAGCATGCATGTTGCGGCACTGGCAGTGCGTGACGCGGAGCCCGCCCGTCTGGTGGTGGCGGTACCCACCGGACCCAGCATCGTCACCGGCTTGTTCCCCGACTGCGCCGATCACGTGGTCTGTGTGCAGACACCGGACCCGTTCCTGGCCGTCGGCCTGTCCTACCGGGACTTCGACCAGGTGGATGACGCCGCGGTGGCCGCCGCACTGGGCTCGGTCTAGCGCCGGTTCTAGGTCGACGCTGTTTTGGGATCCGCCGAGCCGTCGGCGGGAACATCGTCCTGCGCGGGGCTCTCGTCTGTTGCCTCGGCTGCGGGAACATCATCCGCTGCGGGAACATCATCCGCTGCGGGAACATCATCCGTTACGGGAACATCATCCGTTACGGGAACGTCATCCGTTACAGAAGTATCGTCGGCGCCGGATTCGGCGTCCGGGTACTCGCCGACCGGTCCTGACGGCTCACCGGCCTGCGGTGAATCTGCGTCGGAACCCTCAGCCGCCGACCCGGTCTTGATCACCTGGGTCGCCGGCTCGTCGTCGGGATACTCGGCGTCGAAGTTCTGATACGTCGCGTCGATGGCCTCACCGGATTCGGTGACGTCATCCCCGTCTTCGGCCTCTGAATGACTCGTCTGCCGCTCTCGGATGGCGTCGACGATCAGCAGGACAACACCCACCACACTGGCACCGATACACACCCAGGCGATGACGGCATTGCTGGTGACCACCGCGGTCACCAGCGCCGCAAGACCGATGACGGCAAGGACTAGTGCAACGATCAGCATTGATCGTTACCGGCTAGTTGTTGCCGCGGTTGAACTGGTTGAAGCCACCGTCGTTACCGGCGCTGGAATCCACCGGCGCCGCCGAGCCACGCTGGCCGAGCTCCTCGAGCTGGGATTCCAGGTAGGTCTTGAGCCGGGTCCGGTATTCACGCTCGAAGGTGCGCAGCTGCTCCAGCCGGCCTTCGAGCACGGTGCGCTGCTGGTTGATGGTGCCCATGATCTCGGAGTGCTTGCGCTCGGCGTCGGCCTGCAAGGCGTCTGCCTTCTCCTGAGCCTGGCGCAGCTGCGTCTCCGAGCGAGACTGTGCATCCGACAGCATGGCGTCCGCCCGGTTACGGGCTTCGGTCACCGTGGACTCAGCGGTGCGCTTGGCCTCGCTGACCATTGCGTCGGCGTTGGTCCGCGCATCGGCGAGCAGCTTGTCGGCCTCCGCCTTGGCGGTGCCGGTGAGCCGGTCCGCCGTGTCCTGCGCGAGTGCCAACACACGTGCGGCCTTGAGATGCGCTTCCTCGCCGGCCGGTGCAGCGGCCTGCACCGGGACGGGCGCCGGTGCAGGCGCCTCGTAAGTGGGCTGCGGCGCGGGCTCTGGCTCGGGCTCAGGCTGATAAAGCGGTATCGCTTGGGTAGCCTGCACTCCCCCACCCGCTCGGGCGGAGGCGAGCTCCTGGTCGAGCTCACTGACCCGCTGACGCAGGTCGGCGTTCTCCTCGATGAGTCTGGTCAGCTCGTTCTCCACCAGATCGAGGAAGGCGTCGACCTCGTCCTCGTTGTAGCCGCGCTTGCCGATCGGCGGTTTGCTGAACGCCACATTGTGCACGTCGGCTGGTGTAAGCGGCATTTTCTGCCCCCTCAGGTCTGGACGGTCGATCCGATCTTCGAAGTAAAACCTTAGACCAACCAAGTGGCCGTACTGTAACTGGCGTCCATCCTGTCACACCCGACCCGGCGGTTGAGGTTCAGCCCAATAATTAAGAGCGAATTTCAAAGTTCCCTCGGAACGCCGAAAATCCCAGGTGAGCCCGCTCGTCAAACGACTGCGGGCGCAGATTCAGCACCGAAAGCCACGCCGGTCAGACTGCGGCACCAAAAGCCATCTGCATGCCGACAAACGCCAGCAGCAACAAAACCATGATCGACAGATCGAGGCGGACGGCGCCGATGGTGAGTTGCGGAATGAGTCGACGCAACAGTTTCACCGGCGGATCCGTCACGCTCATGATGACCTCGAGCACCACCACGGTGAACCCACGCGGATGCCAGTCACGACTGAACGAACGGATGAATTCGACAACTACCCGGGCTATCAGTAGCAGCCAGAAGACGAACAGCGCGAAACCCAGAATTTCGAAGAAGAGCGCCAACGCGAGCCGACCTTACTGACGAGGGTGGGTGATGTTGCCGACACCGCCAGTGAACGGGACATCGGCGGCGAAACGCCCTCGCCAGCTTACCGATACGCCACGACAGCGGCGAACCCGCTGCCGTTCGGCGTACTGCATCAGGAGTAGAAGCCGGCCTCAGCCATCCGGCGACGCTCCTCCGGGGTGACCTCGACATCGGCGGGCGACAGCAGAAAGACCTTGGTGGCAACCTTGTCGAAGGAACCACGCAGCGCAAACGCCAGACCGGCCGCAAAATCGACCAGCCGCTTGGCGTCGGCGTTGTCCATCGACACCAGGTCCATGATCACCGGATTGCCCTCGCGGAAACGCTCTCCGATGGTGCGTGCCTCGCTGTAGTCCTTGGGACGCAACGTGGTGATCTTCGACAGTGGGCTGCCCGCCTCGAATAGTTCGGCCATCCGCCGCGGGTCCATGGCCAGCGCGCCGCGGGTGGAGCCGCGCATCGCGCCCAGACGCGGCGACGGGCGGTCGAACTCGCGCGGCCGGAAGCGTGGCTCTTCGGCGTAGGCGCCGCGGTAACCCGGCGCGTACTCCGCGTCGCGCGGATCCCGGACGTCGTCGTACTCGTGCTCGCGAGGGTCCGGACGATCGGCGTAGCGGTCCCGCTCGTAGCCCGGGGCGTATTCCCCGGCCTCGGTGAAACGCTCTGCGCGACGCGGATATCCGCGTCCAGCGCCGCGGTCGTCATCCTCGTAGTACTCGTCGTCGTACTCGTCTAGGGGTGCCATCCCGAAGTAGGCCTTGACCTTGTGAAGCGTGCTCATCTCTTGACCTCTCTGGATGGGCTGATGTGTCCGAAAGCTTTTGGTGCCGGTGATAAAGATGTGACTAGAGTGACTACTCACGGTGACGTTAGCGGGCGAGATCCCAGAAGAGCGGTTCCGACACGCACACATGTCGACCCATGTTTGACTGCCGCCTCCAAGTCGCCGGACATCCCCGCCGACAGACCGAGACGGTGCTGATAACCGCCTTGTACCCGGTCCCGCTCCGCCGCTAACCGCGTGAACGCAGAATCGGCATCGACGCCCAGCGGCGGGATCGCCATGAATCCCACAAGATCAAGTCCCTCAGCAGCATTCACCGCTGCACAGAGGGCGTCGACCCGGTCCCGATCCTCGACGTCCACCCCGCCGCGGGCCTGATCCCCGTCGAGGCTCAACTGGAGATACACCGACAGCGACGAGGTGCGAACACCGTCGTCCAGGGCGGCCTGGACCCCACGAGCCAGCGCTGCGACGACCTTGTCGCTGCCGACCGAATGCACCACATGCGCCCACGATGCGATGTGACGAGCCTTGTTGCTCTGGATGGTGCCCACCATGTGCCACCGGGTGTCGGCGGGGATCCGTCCCGCCAGCTCACCGAGTTTCCGGGTGGCTTCCTGATCACGGGATTCGCCGAATGCCCGGCACCCCAGCTCCGACAGAATCGCGATATCGGACGACGGGAAGAACTTGGTGATGGGCAACAACTCGACGTCGTCGGGAGCACGGCCGGCCGCGCGAGCGGCGTCGGCGACACGAGATCGCAGGTGTGCCAACGCCTCCGCCAGTTGTTCTTTGCGGATCGATTCGGTCACTGCATCCACACCACTGAGGCGAGCCGCCCGGTCGGCGCGTCGCGCCGGTGGCTGAACAGTGACTTGTCGGCGACAGTGCACCGCGGATCCACCGAGACGGCGGTGATACCCAGATCACGCAGCTGCCGCACGATTCCGGCCCGCAGGTCCAGACCCGGCGTCCGCCTGGCGGTGACGGTGCGGCTGCCCGGCAGGGCCGCCTCCACCTCGTCGGCCATCGCCGCAGGCACTTCGTAATTCGCGCCGCTGACCGCCGGACCGAGCAGCACCGAAATGTCTTCGATCGATGCTCCCGCGGCCGTCATCGCCTCGACCGTGCGAACCACCACACCGTGCTGCGCGCCGACCCGCCCGGCGTGCACCGCGGCGACCACACCGGCGCGGGCATCACCCAACAGCACCGGCACACAGTCGGCGGTCACCACGGCCAGGGCCAGCCCACGGGTGGTCGTGATCAAGGCGTCGGTGGCATCGACCGCGCCGGTCTGCGGTTGATCGACACGCACCACGTTGTCGCCGTGCACCTGGTTCATCCACACCAGGTGATCGGGAGCAACACCGATGGACTTGGCCAGCCGGGCCCGGTTGGCGGCAACGGCTGCAGGCTTGTCCCCGACGTGATCACCCAGATTGAAGGTGCCGAACGGCGGCGCCGAGACGCCGCCGGCCCGCGTCGTGGTGACGCGGCGGATGGTAACGGTCATGCGCCCAGTATCCGTGGCGTCGTCACCGGACTCAGTGCCGCATGAAGGGCGGAACATCCACGTCGTCGTCATCATCCGGGCCGCCCACCCGGACGGTTGCACCGTTGGTGTGCAACGGAACACTGGCGGCGTCGGACGGTTCGAACAGCGAGGACGACACCTTGCCGGCACGGCCCTGGGCGACGGTCTGCCCCCCGGAACCGGTGGCTCCGACCGCGGGTTTGCGGCTGGCCGCACCGGTTTCGAAGCCGGCCGCGATCACGGTGACCCGCACCTCGTCACCGAGGGAGTCGTCGATCACGGTGCCGAAGATGATGTTGGCGTCGGGGTGAGCCGAATCCTGCACCAGCGAGGCTGCCTCGTTGATCTCGAACAGACCGAGGTCACTGCCACCGGCCACCGACAGCAGTACGCCTTGGGCGCCTTCCATGCTGGCTTCCAGGAGCGGCGAATTGATGGCGATCTCGGCAGCTTTGAGCGCCCGGCCGTCACCGCGGGCGGCGCCGATCCCCATCAACGCGGTGCCGGCGCCACTCATGACACCCTTGACGTCGGCGAAGTCGACATTGATCAGCCCCGGCGTGGTGATCAGGTCGGTGATGCCCTGGACACCGTTGAGCAGCACCTCGTCGGCGCTGCGGAACGCGTCCATCAGCGACACCGCGGCGTCACCCATCTGCAGCAGCCGATCGTTCGGGATGACGATCAGGGTGTCGCAGCTCTCACGCAGTGAGGTGATCCCGGATTCGGCCTGGTTGCTGCGGCGCTTGCCCTCGAACGAGAACGGGCGCGTCACCACACCCACGGTCAGCGCGCCGAGCTTGCGCGCGATCGTGGCCACCACCGGTGCGCCACCGGTACCGGTACCGCCACCCTCACCGGCGGTGACAAACACCATGTCGGCGCCGCGGAGCAGCTCTTCGATTTCGTCCTTGGCGTCTTCGGCGGCCTTGCGCCCGACTTCGGGGTCGGCTCCGGCTCCGAGACCGCGGGTCGAGTCACGACCCACGTCGAGCTTGACGTCGGCATCACTCATCAACAGCGCCTGAGCGTCGGTGTTGATGGCGATGAACTCGACGCCCTTGAGGCCCTGTTCGATCATGCGGTTGACGGCATTGACGCCGCCGCCGCCGATGCCGACCACCTTGATTACGGCGAGGTAGTTGTGCGGGGGGGTCATCGGTCGTCTTCCTCCCTGAGTGGGTTACGTAGTCAGCGGATGGTCCCTGATCCGGTTACGTCCGGCGTGTCCCTAAACCCTCAACCTCAACCATAGGCTTAGAGTTATGTCAAGTAAATCCGCGCAACCAGAACGGTAGGGCCGCGGCCGGAGGTATCCCTGCAGGCGCGCCGACGACCCGCGGAAAAGTTGACCGGATTTCCGGCTACTTCCCCCTGCGCGAGCGCACGCATTTGTACGTGTGAGCGCGGCGTGTCGCGGACAGACGCGCGCGCTCGCCGAAAGGGGCTACTTGACGGTGGGCAGATCCGGACTCGACACGTCATAGGTCTGGCCGGGCTGGGTCAACAGTGCCGCCAGCTTGTTGGCCTTCTCCTGAGTGCGGTCCTCGGTCCCCCACACCACAACCCGCCCGTCGGTCAACGTCAGCGTGATCGAGGCCACCGACGGCGCAGCCACCCGCCCGACCTGCCCCGCCACCTCCGGTCGCAGCGCGGTCAACACCGCCAGTGCCGCCACGGTCGGCGGATCATTCGGGCCCGGGTTCTCCACGTCGAGATACGGCAGGTTCAACGGCGCCGGGCCGGTCGCAAAATCGACCCCGTCCCGGTCATAGAGATGCGGGCCGTCGGGAAAGTCCTTCACCGCAATGGGAATCCGCTCGGCGACGGTGATCCGCAGTGTCGACGGGTACTCCCGCTGCACCCGGGCGGTGGCCACCCGGCGGATCGCGGCCACCTTCTCGGCCACCACATCGGTGTCGATCTGCAGCAGCGGCGTGCCGACCGGAACACCGGCCGTCTCGACGACCTCCTCGCGGGTCAGCTCACCGGTGCCGACCACCAAGATGTCGCGCGCCGACATCAACGGGGTGAAGTACAAGATCAGGCCGAACGCTGTGCCGATCACGGCGAGCAACACCGTGCACAGCACGACCTTCAGCCCCCGAACCGTGCCGCGGCGAGCCGGTTTGGCCTCCACCACCGGTCCGAGGGCCTTGCGCTTGGCCTCGCGGCGGGCCTCTTCGATGGCCTTCGCCCGGTTCTCGGC
>NZ_JBARXZ010000079.1:0-69547 GCF_049647605.1 Mycobacterium sp.
CCCCCAAAAAAACGGGCTCGCTCGTCAGTTACACCGTTACAGATAACACTGTGTTCCTCGTAGATCCCGCGCATTCAAACGCACCTCGGTAACTGTCTTACACACAGCTATTACCGTTACAGATAACTTCCGTTGGGATGCCCCCGATGACACCGGGGCCGGCTACTCGTTCTACGTGTATGAGGCCAGCGCCCCGTTGTTTCGCCGTTTCGGGGAGGATTACGTCCTGACACCCGACGGCGACGGCACCCTGTTCGACTGGACCGTGGCCATCGAACCCAAGAGCGCGCTACGGATGCCGCTACAGGCGTTGGCACCGGTGATCAGGTCCGTTTTCGGCCGGATGGCGGCCGACGCGCAGCGGTATTTCGCCGATAGCTAAGGTCACCTCGTATGACGGGCGCCACGAAATGCTGGATCGGCGAGCTGTTGTCGTTCGAGCGGGACGGTGACGTGTTCGTGGTGCGAGATCCAGCCGGTGGCCGCGGTGAGCGGCTGTTCGGGGGGATGATCGCCGCACAGGCCCTCGGCGCCGCGGGTGCCACGGTCGAGCCGGACAAGTTGCCCCAGTCCCTGCACGCGTACTTCGTTCGGGGTGGCAAATTCGGGGTGCCATTGCACTTCGAGGTGGAGCGCACTCGCGATGGCCGCTCGTTCGACACTCGGCGTGTGACCGCGGTCCAGGAGGGCAAAGCCATCCTGGAGATGATCGCGTCGTTCCACCGACCCGAGGCCGGAGCCGACTGGCATCCGCCCGCGCCGGCCCCGATCGACCTCGACACCGCCCAGCTGTGGGATTCCAGACTGGCGATCGCCGAGCATCTGGAGATCCGTACCGCGCCGTCGGACCCGTCGGCGTTTGCGGTGCCACCGTACTGGGTCAGGTTCCGCGACGTGATTGCCGACGACGCCCTGCACCGCGCCTGTGCGTTGACGTTCGTTTCGGACCTGGGGCCCGTCCCCGCCGCCCGCCCCCCGGGAACGCTGCTGCGGCCCGGTGCCGGATATGCGGCCAGTCTGGATCATTCGGTGTGGTTCCATCGTCCCTTCCACCCGGCGAGCTGGCACCGCTATGAGGTGAATCCGGTCAACAACAACGACAATCGCGGCTTGGTCGTGGGGTCGATGTACAGCCAGGATGGTGCACTGGTCGCGAGCATGACGCAGGAAGCGTTGTGGCGGGTGTGACATCGCCGGGAATGGTTTCCGACCGGTAGCGACGGGTATCTGTTCAACCGTGCCCCCAACCGCGCCCCTGACAGAACCTCACCTCCCCGTTGCCGCTGGGCCGCTGTCGGCCACGGTGCTCGAGGTGTTGGGTGGCCGCCCGCAGCGCCGGCACATCGCCAGGATTGCCGCGCCGGTCACCGATTCGGATCCGTGGGGCATCGATCTGCAGCTGGCGCTCTACATCTGCTACGAATTGCACTATCGGGGTTTCCAGGCCGTCGACGCCGGCTGGGAGTGGAATCCGGGTCTGTTGCACTTGCGGGCACAGCTGGAGAGCGCGTTTCTGGACGCGGTGACCTCTGAGGTCGGCTCGCTGGAAGAGGATTCGACGGCGACGGCGGTCATGGACAAGATCTCGGTCGAGCCGGCCGACGGTGCCGGGCCGTCGTATTTCTTGCGGGACAAGGGAACCTGGGAGCAGGCCCGCGAGTATTTTGTGCACCGGTCGCTGTACCACCTGAAGGAAGCCGATCCGCACGCATGGGCGATTCCGCGGCTGCGTGGACAAGCCAAAGCTTCCTTCGTCGCAGTGGAATTCGATGAATACGGCGGTGGCCGCGGCGAGCACGTCCACCAGGAATTGTTCGCCGATCTCTTGACCGCCGCCCATCTCGATGCCAGCTACCTCGGCTATCTCGATCATGTTCCGGCGCAAGCGCTGTCAGTGGTGAACTTGATGTCGATGTTCGGACTGCACCGTGAACTCCGCGGCGCGGCAGTCGGCCATTTTGCCGCGACAGAGATCACCTCACCCCCAGGTTCCGCCCGCCTGGTCGAAGGCCTCGAGCGTCTCGGCGCTCCGGCACCGTGCGTACGGTTCTACCGCGAACACGTCGAGGCGGACGCCGTCCACGAGCAAGTGGTTCGTACCGATGTGGTGGGCGAATTGATCCGTATGGAGCCACATCTCGAGCGTGACGTCATCTTCGGCATCCACGCCTTCTCGGTGGTCGAAGACCACTTGGCGGAGCTGTTGATGTCGGACTGGACCGCCGGCCGCTCGACGCTGCGCCGCCCCGTGGACTGAGCAGGTTCAGGCCGGCGGCCGGGCCGTCCGCCGGTGGCTGGTGTCGCACAACGGGTAGGTCCGGCTGCGCCTGCAGGTACAGATCGCCACCATGAATCGATCTGACTCCACAGTGCTGCCGTCGGGCATCTCGATCCTCAGCGGCCCCTGCACCATGACCGGCCCTTTGGGGACGATCCGGACCCGACGGGGTTCGGCGTCGTTCATTGCTTGTACGCCCTGATCACGACCAACTCCTCACAGCGATGCCCGACCGGCAGCCGGCCGGTCGCTTCCAGCCACGACGCCTGCGCCGTCAACACTGGACCGAACGGAATAGACTGCCGGGCAACGATATCGGTATGCAGACCGGATCGGCACAACGCGTTCACGGTCTGGTCCACACCGGCGAATTCGGACTGCACCAACAGCATCGAGCCGCCGTCGGCCAGCAGGTCTGCGGCGATGTCACACAGCGGGTCGATCACCCTTCGTCCGTCATCACCACCATCCCAGGACCACATCGGGTCGGTATCGGACCGAAAGGACAGATCCACGGTCGTCGGGTTGGGCACATAGGGCGGATTCACCACCACAACGTCGTACGGGCCATGCTCGAGAGCCTCGGTGAACATGCCGTGGCGGACGGTGACGTCCACCTCCGCGGCCTGGGCGTTGTGGCGTGCGCATTGCACTGCGTCGAATGAGATGTCCCAAGCGCTCACGGATTGAGCTCCCAGCTGCGCGGCGGCGATAGCCACGACGCCGCTGCCGGTGCACAGGTCCACCACACGGCGCCCCACAACCACGGTGGCGCGCTCCATCGTCTCGACCAAGAGATGCGAATCTTCTTGCGGCCGATACACATCGGGGGTAGCCAGCAGGGTGTGGCCCACCTCGGGCAGAGTTGCAGTCACGGTGGCCTTCCATCAGACGGGCGAACACAGTGCGCACCCGATGTTTGTATCCGCCGACAACAGATGCCCCGTTTCGCCGCCGTTAAACCGCGCCATCAAAGTAGATCTGTGATGGACACCTCGTTGACGCACGGTTACCCGCCGGGAAATCTTGAGCGGTGCCAAAGAAGAGTGAGCAGGATCTGCTACGCGAGATCGAGCTCCGCCTCATCGATGTCTTCACCGAGCTGGACCCGCAGAGCATTTCCAGCACCATCGGACAGGCCCACGCCCAGTTCCACCAGAGCACCATCCGCGATTTTGTGCCATTGCTGGTCGAGCGCCGGGCACGGCGCGCACTGACGGCGCTGTCCTAGCTCAATCCGGTGGTTCCTGGGCCCCCTGGTCGGCGGCATCCGGAGCGACTTCTTCCGGAGCGACTTCACCGCGCCTATTGGGTTTCCGGGAGCCCGGACTGTCCTTGTCGGGCACGCCCTTGACTTCGTGTGGACTCGTCGCAATGCGCAGGCTGTGCTCATCGGTCATGACGGTCTCCTCGATTCATCATGCTGCTGCGGAACGCAACGCGGTCAGCAGCGGCTCGGCGGCTTCCCTGAAGAACTGTTCCTGCTGGTCGCCGCCGATCTGGATCAGGGCGATATCGGTGAACCCGGCCTTCCAATAGGCACTCACGGCGTCGACGATCGCGTCGAGATCAGGGCCGCAGGGGATGCCGGCGGCGACATCCTCGGGACGGACGAACTGGGTCGCCCCGGCAAAGCCGGCGGTGGTGGGCAGGTCCGCGTTCACGGCCCAGCCGCCACTGAACCAGCGGAACTGCTGGTGGGCCCGTTCGATGGCGGCGTCTCGGCTGGGATCCCAGCACACCGGTATCTGCCCCACGACCCGCCCGAATCCGGGCAACCCGGTAGCCTGCCTGGCCCGATGCCAGGCGCGGACCCGTTCGGCGTCGGGCTGCACTTCGATCAGGTGGTCGGCCAGCGCGGCGAAGTTGTCGAGCGCGCGGTCCCCGGTGATCGAGATACCGATACCGATGGGCATCTCCGGGATGTCCCAGATGCGGGCCGAATCCACCTGGAAATACTCGCCGCGCCAGTCGACCAGCGTGCCGGTCCAGAGTTCCCGGATGAGATGCACGGCCTCGACGAGCATGTCCTGGCGTGTCTGCAGGCTGGGCCATCCCGTTCCGACGATGTGCTCGTTGAGGCTTTCCCCACTTCCGAGGCCCAATGTGAACCGGCCGTCCGCGAGGATCTGCACGGTTGCGGCCTGCTGGGCGACGATCGCCGGGTGGTAGCGAATGGTCGGGCAGGTGACGTAGGAGTACAGGTCGACGTGCTCGGTCGCGTGTGCGACGGCCCCGAGGACTACCCAGGCGTTCGGGGCGTGGCCTTGCGCCGCCAGCCACGGCGAGAAGTGGTCACTGCACACTTCGAAGTCGAAACCCGCCGTCTCTGCGGAAATGGCATGCCGGACAAGCTCTTTGGGACCCGCTTGCTCGGTCATCAGGGTGTATCCGAACCGCGTCATGATGGTCGGATACCCCGGCCCGCGGCGGGCCAACCGCCTAGAGTCGGTCCTTCACGGCGGCAGCGACCCGCGCCCCGTCGGCCTTTCCAGCGACGATCGCGTTGGCCGCCTTCATCACCAGACCCAGCTGTCGGGGGCCCGGCCGTTCGCCGAGCTCCTCGGCGACCTGGGCGATGGCGGTGTCGGCCGCATGGGCCACTTCGTCGTCGTCGAGTTGAGTCGGCAGGTACTCCTCGATCACCTCGGCTTCGGCCCGTTCGTTGGCAGCCAGCTCACCTCGACCGTTGGTGACGTAGATCTGCGCTGCTTCGCCTCGCTTCTTCGACTCCCGGGTGAGCACCTTGAGCACCTCGGCATCGGAGAGTTCGCGCGCCTGTCTACCGGCAACCTCTTCGGTTTGGATGGCCGCCAGCAGCATCCGCAGGGTGGCGACGCGCAACGTGTCCCGTGCCTTCATCGCTGCAGTGAGGTCCGACCGTAACCGCGCTTTGAGCTCAGCCATGGTCTCGACGCTACGCGCCGAGCTCGTATCGTTGTCATTTCCAGGGCTCATCGACAGGATGGTTGACATGAGTAGCAACGACGGGCGGACTCGCGGGTGACCCAGCCTCCGAGCGGATCCGGCTGGCCGCCGCCCGAAAATCCGCAGCAGGGATATCCGCCGCCGGGCAATCCGTCACCGTACGGATATCCCCCGCCGCAGTATCCGCAGCAGGGCTACCCCCCACCGGGATATCCGCAGCACGGGTATCCGCCCCCGGGGTACCCACAGCACGGCCATCCCCAAGCCGGGTATCCGCCGCCCGGGTACCCCTATCCCCCCGGATATCCGGGACTGCCGCCGGTCGCGATGCAGCCGGGCGTGATCCCGCTGCGCCCGCTCACCCTCGGGGACATCTTCAACGGCGCGGTCCGCTACATCCGGGCAAATCTGAAGGCGACGCTGGGGCTGACGGCCGCCGTCGTCATCATCACGCAGGTCATCGGGCTGATCATGCAGGTCGGCCCGCTGGCGCTGATGGGAAACCTGGACGCGCTCTACAGTCCCGGCGCCTCGGATGCGGCGATGCTCAGTTCGGCCGCCGGCAGTGGCGTCGCGACGCTCATGCAGGCGTTTGCCGCGGTGGTCCTGTCCGGCATGTTGACCGTGGTAGTCGGTCGGGCGGTGTTCGGATCGTCCATCACGATCGGCGAAGCCTGGTCCAGGATCCGGGATCGGATCCTGCCGCTGCTCGGGCTGGCGTTGCTGGAGCTGCTCGGTTTGGTGCTGATCGTCGGCATCATCGTCGCGATCATCACGGTCTTGGCGGTTGCCGTGGGTGCGGGCGCCGCTGTCATCGTCGGAATTCCGCTGGGCATCGGCGGCATCGTGGGGCTGGTCTATCTGGCTACCATGCTGTCCTTTGCACCGGTGTCGGTGGTGCTGGAACGGATGCCCGTCATCGCGTCGATCAAGCGCTCGTTCGCGTTGATCCGTAACGACTTCCTGCGGGTTTTTGGTATCCGCGCATTGGCCGGGATCGTCGTGTGGGCCGTCACGATGGCTATCGGGATGCCGTTCGCGCTGGGACAGTTGGTCGCCGGCGGCGATTCCACCTCGGCGATCCTGTTCGGCGCGGTGTCGGCGACTGTCGGCGTCATCATCGCCCAGATCATCACCACACCGTTCACCGCGGGGGTGGTGGTCCTGCTCTACACCGATCGACGCATCCGCGCCGAGGCATTCGACCTGGTGTTGCGCACCGGAGCGGCCGGTGGCCCGGCCACCACCGAATCAACCGACAACTTGTGGCTGGTCCGACGCTGAGGAGACGACCACCGTGCCACCGGTAGACATCGACCGCGACGCCGCCCGTGAAGCCGCAGAGAACGAGCTCAACAAAGCCATCTACCCGAAGGCCTCGTTGAACGATCTCATCAGTGGCTGGATCGATGACCTGATCTACCGCATCGTCACCAATGGTTCGATGGTGCCGGGGGGCTGGTTCACCATCATGGTGCTGTTGCTCATCGCCGTAGCCGTCGCTGTGGTGGCGGTCCGGATCGCCCGGAAGGCGATGCGCACCAATCGCGGTGGCGACCACCAGTTGTTCGGGCCGGCTGAACTGACTGCCGGCGGATACCGGGAGCTGGCACAGCAGTGCGCGGCGCGGGGCGATTGGGCGGCAGCCATCCGGCACCGGCTGCGGGCTGTCGCACGCCATCTCGAAGAGGTCGGGATGCTGGCGGCGATCCCCGGCCGTACAGCCAATGAGCTGGCCCGCGACGCAGGCGCCTCACTCCCCCAGCTGACCGCCGAATTCATGGCCGCGGCAACCGCTTTCAACGATGTCACCTACGGCGGCCGACCGGGAACCCACATCGCATATCAGAAGATCAGCGATCTGGACGACCACCTGCGCACCAATTCTGCGGTCCCGGCGTCAGCGCCGACCCCCGCGGCGGCTTCCGGATGGGCGGACCCGCGGTGACGTCGACGTCCACATCGACTGCGCCGAGTCTGAAGAGCCGGTGGCGCACCTGGCGCTGGGTCGGTGCGGTGCTCGTGGTCATCGTGGTGCTGGCCACCGCAGTCGCGTGGTTGTCGGCACCGCGCCCGGGCGGGCGGATGGATCCGAGCGCGACATCCCCGAACGGCGCGCACGCGCTGGTCGAGCTGTTGCGTGATCGCGGTGTCGAGGTGATCGTCGCCGACACCGTGGCCGAGGCAGCGCAGGCGGCGCGACCCGATTCGCTGATCCTGATCGCGCAGACGAACTACATGGCCGACGAGGCGCTGCTGCGCCGACTGGCCGACGCGCCGGGTGACCGGCTGGTGGTGGAGCCCACCTCCCGAACCCGCGAAATTCTGGCCCCGCAGGTCCAAGTGGCCCCGACTGCAACCTATGGCGGCGAGCCCAACTGCGATCTGCCGGAGGCCACCCGTGCCGGCAGCGCACAATTCGGCCCCACCGACACCTATGAGGCGGCCGACGATTCCTCGGTGGATCTCACCCGCTGCTACTCGGGTGCGGTGGTCCGTTACTCCGACGACGGCCGCACCGTCACCGTGGCCAGTACGGCCAACTTCATGACCAATTCGACACTGCTACATGAAGGCAACGCCGCGCTGGCGATGAATCTCGCCGGCGCCTCACCTCGACTCGTCTGGTATGCACCTCAGCGGATCGAAGGTGAGAGCTCCAGTTCGGCAACGATATTCGACTTGATCCCCGAACAGGTCGACTGGATCGTCTGGCAGCTGTGGCTGGTGGTGGGACTGGTCGCGCTGTGGAAGGGGCGGCGCTTGGGTCCGCTGGTGCCAGAGCGCCTCCCGGTGGTGGTACGTGCCTCGGAGACCGTTGAGGGACGCGGCCGGCTGTACCGGTCCCGGCGGGCCCGTGACCAGGCCGCCGAGGCGCTGCGCACCGCAACCCTGCAGCGCCTGACACCCCGACTGGGGCTGGGCGCCCGCACCGCGCCGGCCACGGTGGTGCAGGCCGTCGCGCAGCACACCGCCACCGATCCGAATACCGTCCACCACACTCTGTTCGGGCCCACCCCGGCCTCGGACGACGACCTGATGTTCCTTGCCCGTGCTCTCGACGACATCGAAAGGCAGGTCACCCACTCGTGACGCAGCCCGCTACCGCCACTTCAGAATCCGCACGCACCGCACTGCTCGCGCTGCGCAACGAAATCGCCAAGGCTGTCGTCGGTCAAGACGCTGTGGTCAGTGGCCTCGTCATCGCGCTGCTGTGCCGGGGCCACGTGCTCCTGGAAGGTGTTCCCGGCGTGGCGAAGACGCTGCTGGTCCGGGCCCTGGCCGCGGCGTTGCAACTGGAGTTCAAACGGGTGCAGTTCACCCCTGACCTGATGCCCGGCGATATCACCGGATCGTTGATCTACGACGCGCGCACGGCGGAGTTCGAATTCCGGCAGGGTCCGGTGTTCACCAACCTGATGCTCGCCGACGAGATCAACCGGACACCACCCAAGACGCAGGCCGCACTGTTGGAAGCGATGGAGGAGCGTCAGGTCAGTGTGGACGGGGACCCCCGTGCGCTTCCGGATCCGTTCATCGTCGCCGCAACCCAGAACCCCATCGAGTACGAGGGCACCTATCAGTTGCCCGAGGCCCAGCTGGACCGGTTCCTGCTGAAGCTGAATGTTCCACTGCCGCCACGCAATCAGGAGGTCGCGATCCTGAGCCGTCATGCGCACGGCTTCGATCCCCGCGATCTGTCGGCGATCAAACCTGTCGCCACCATCGAGGACCTGATCGCCGCTCGGGAAGCGACCCGCCAGGTGATGGTTGCCGACGAAGTCCTGGGCTACATCGTCGACATCGTGGGGGCCACCCGGCAGTCGCCGGCACTGCAGCTGGGCGTTTCACCACGCGGGTCGACGGCGCTGCTCGGCACCGCGCGTTCGTGGGCGTGGCTGTCGGGCCGCAACTACGTCACCCCCGACGACGTCAAGGCGATGGCGCGCCCCACCCTGCGGCACCGGGTGGCGCTGCGGCCCGAGGCCGAACTCGAGGGCGCCACGCCGGACGGCGTACTCGACGGGATCCTGTCGGCCGTGCCGGTGCCGCGGTAATGATCCTGACCGGCAGGACGGGGCTGGTGGCGCTGGTCTGCGTATTGCCGGTCGCGGTGGCACCTTGGCCGGCAGCGGCTTTTGCCGTGTTGTTCGCGATTCTGGCGGCAGCCGTCGTTGTTGACATCACCCTGGCGGCGAGCACCCGGTCGCTGCAGTTCACCCGGTCCGGGGACACGTCGGCGCGCTTGGGCGAACCGGTGCAGGTGGAGCTCTCGGTGCACAATTGCGGTACCAAAACCTTTCGTGGCGTGGTCCGCGACGCCTGGGCGCCCAGCACGCGGGCGCAACCGCGCTCCCATGAGGTGAACATCGATCCGCGACAACAGGTGCGGGTGCAGACCGCGCTACATCCGATGCGGCGTGGTGACCAGCTCTCGGCGATGGTGACGGCCCGGTCCGTCGGGCCTCTCGGCCTGGCCGGCCGGCAGAGTTCACATCGAGTGCCGTGGACGGTGCGGATCCTGCCGCCCTTCCTGTCCCGTAAACACCTGCCGTCGCGGTTGGCGAAGTTGCGGGAGCTCGACGGGATGATCCCGGTCCTGATCCGCGGCCAGGGAACCGAATTCGACTCGCTGCGTGAGTATGTCGTCGGCGATGATGTGCGGTCCATCGACTGGCGCGCCACGGCACGCCGCCACGATGTGGTGGTCCGCACCTGGCGGCCCGAGCGCGACCGGCGGGTGGTGATCGTGGTCGACACCGGCCGCACCTCCGCCGGCAGGGTCGGTGTCGACCCCACCTCGAGCGACCCGGGAGGCTGGCCACGACTGGACTGGTCCTTGGATGCTGCGCTGTTGTTGGCGGCATTGGCATCCCGCGCCGGGGATCGCGTGGATTTCCTGGCCCACGACCGGACCACCCGCGCCGCCGTCGTCGGCGCATCCCGTACCGAGTTGCTGGCGCAGCTGGTGGACGTGATGGCCCCGCTGGAACCGACACTGATCGAATCAGATTCAGCTGCAATGGTTGCCGCGATCCAGCGTCGGGTCCGCAGCCGCGCACTGGTGGTGTTGCTCACCGAGCTGAACGCGTCGGCTCTCGACGAGGGCCTGCTGCCCGTGCTGCCCCAGCTGGCATCCCGGCATCAGGTGATCGTGGCCGCGGTCTCCGATCCCCGGGTCGACGAGTTGGCCGGCGGCCGCTCCGATGCCGCTGCCGTGTACGACGCCGCCGCGGCCGAGAAGTCCCGCAACGATCGGCGGTCCATCGCATCCCGGCTGCGCCGCAGCGGCGTCGAGGTCGTCGATGCGTTGCCCGAGGAGCTGGCACCTGCGCTGGCGGATCGTTACCTGGCGATGAAGGCGACCGGCAAGCTCTGAACTCTCCCCGGCGCCAATTCTCTGCGCGATTTTCCCCGGCGAGCAGACGCAGACTCGGGTTCGAGAGCCTCAAATCACCCGGGTTTGCGACTGCTCGCGGTCAGAAGTGGGGACTAGGCAGTGGGTACCACATCGGGTTTGTCGTCGACGTCACCGGTCGCTCCGGCCTGCACCGCCTTGCGGCCGAAGTACACGATGTAGGCCAGGAAGGCGATCTCGGCCAGCACGCCGATTGTGATGCGCACAAAGGTCGGGAACGGCGACGGCGTTACAAACGCTTCGATGAGTCCCGAGATCAGCAGTACCACCACCAGTCCCACCGCGACGCTGACCACAGCCCGGCCCTGTTCGGCCAGCACCTGACCACGCGGCCGGTTCCCCGGTGATATCACCGACCACCCCAACCGCATCCCGGCCGCGGCCGCCAGGAACACCGCCGTGAGCTCCAGCAGCCCGTGCGGGGCGAGCAATCCGAGGAAGACGTCACCTTTGCCGTGGTAGAACATCAGCCCGCCGGAGACTCCTAGGTTGGCGGCGTTCTGGAACAGCACATACGGGATCGGAATCCCCAGCAAGACAGCAAATCCGATGCACTGGGCGGCCACCCAGGAGTTGTTCACCCACACGCGCAGCGCAAATGAGCCGGCGGGATTCTCGCTGTAGTAGGACGCGAACTGACTGTTGACCAGTTCGTCGATCTCGGTCGGAGTGCCTACGGCGGCCTGCACCTCGGGGTTGAGAGCCACCCAGAAGCCGATGATCGCGGCCACCACAAAGAATGCCACCGCCGATCCAAGCCACCAGCGCCACGCGCGGTAGGCGACCACCGGGAACGACACCGTCCAGAACCGGGCGAATTCGCTCCACAACGGGGCATGAGCGCCGGTGACTGCGGCCCGGGCGCGGGCCACCAGTGTGGACAACCGCCCCACCAGCACCGAGTCGGTCGATGACGAACGCAGCATCGACAGGTGGGTGGACACGCGCTGGTAGAGCTCCACCAGTTCGTCGATTTCGGCTCCGGTCAGGTTCCGGCGCCTCTTGACCAGAATTTCCAGACGATCCCACGTGGGCCGATGAGCGAGCACAAACGCATCGACATCCACCCGACGGAGTCTAGTAGCGTCGCCAGCGTGGCAATGTTCAGCTCACCCCAGACCGCGGCGCAGGATCCCGGTTCCGTGGTCACCGGTGACGCGGTGGTCCTGGACGTGCAGCTGGCGCAGTTGCCGGTCCGGGCGGTGGGGGCGCTGATCGACATCGTGGTGATGTTTGTCGGCTATCTTCTCGGCCTGATGCTGTGGGCTGCGACGCTGGCTGACTACGACCCGGCGTTGTCAGCTGCCGTGATGATCATTTTCACCGTGCTGGTCCTGCTCGGTTACCCGTTGGCTTTCGAAACCGCCACCCGGGGGCGTTCCCTGGGCAAGATGGCGATGGGCCTGCGAGTGGTGTCCGAGGACGGCAGCCCGGAACGCTTCCGCCAGGCGTTGTTTCGTTCGCTGTCCGCGGTGATCGAGATCTGGCTGATGTTCGGTGGCCCCGCGGTGATCTGCAGCCTGGTCTCGCCGAAGGGCAAGCGCATCGGTGACGTGTTCGCCGGCACCGTGGTGATCAGCGAGCGCGGACCCAAGCTCAGCCCGCCGCCGCCGATGCCCCCCAATCTCGCGTGGTGGGCGGCCTCACTACAGCTGTCCGGACTGGGTACCGAACAGGCCGAGTTGGCCCGGCAGTTCCTGTCGCGCGCTCCACACCTCGACTCGGCCCTGCGTGATCAGATGGCCTATCGCATCGCCGGAGAGGTCCTGGCCCGCATCTCGCCACCACCACCTCCCGGCACTCCACCGCAATATGTGCTGGCTGCGGTACTGGCCGAGCGGCATCGTCGCGAACTCGACCGGCTCGCGCGGCGTGCTGGTCCGCCGGCACCGCCGATGCCTGCTCCGGCCTGGCCGGTGGCCCCGTGGCCACCGCCTCAACAGCCTGCCATCTTCCAACAGCCTGCCGCCTTCCAACAGGCACGGCCACCGCAACCTCCACCTCCGTCGACGCAGCAGCCTTCGGCGGCACCCTCGCGGGAGCCCGACGGCTTCACGCCGCCTGTTTGAGCTGCCGCCACCCCAATTCCACCCGAGGTACCCAATACCTTCATTGTGGGACATCTCTGTCTCATTATGGGGAAAATGTGCTACGTTTTGATGCGTGAGTGTTGAGTCAATCGAGGGCGGTCCGCGGGGGCGGACGCGTAAGGCGATCATCGATGCCGCCATGACGGTGCTGGCCGAGAACCCGGCCGCGCCGCTCAGCGATATCGCTGCCGCCGCCGCGGTCGGCCGCAGCACGCTGCACCGTTACTTCCCCGAGCGGGCCGACCTGATCCGCGCGCTTGCCCTGCATGTGCACGAGCTCAGCAATGCCGCGATCAACGAAGCCGAGCCCGAGTGCGGGTCGCCGCTGGCGGCACTGCGCCGAGTGGTGGAAGGGCAGCTGGAGCTGGGACCCATCGTGGTCTACGTCTTCACCGAACCGATCGTCAACGCCGACACCGAACTCATGGCCCACCTCGACACCGGGGATGAGGTCATCGCGGAGATGCTGGCCAAGGTGTCCACCCAACCGGACACCGCGCCACCCGGGTGGGCGCGCCGGGCGTTCTGGGCGCTACTCAATGCCGGCTATCAAGCCGCCAAAGAGGACGGCACCCCCAAACACCGAATCGTCGACGCCATCATGGCCACCCTCACCGAGGGCACCATCCGGTCCACGAACTAGCGCCGTCTCGGCTCTGTCTCGACCACTTCAGAACTTCAGGAGCACCCATGACCACCGGTGTCGAACCCACGACCCCGACCACCACACCGCGCAGCGCCTGGCTGGCGCTGTCGGTACTGATGTTGCCGGTGATGTTGATCGCCATCGACAACACCGTGCTGACGTTTGCGCTGCCCTCGATCGCCGAGGATTTCCGGCCGACGGCGGCCACGCAGCTGTGGCTGGTCGACGTCTACGCCCTGGTACTGGCCGCGCTACTGGTCGCCATGGGCGGTCTTGGCGACCGCCTCGGCCGCCGACGGCTGCTGATGATCGGCTCCACCGGGTTTGCGGTGGTCTCGGTCCTCGCTGCCTTCGCCCCGTCCGCAGAGATGCTGGTGCTCGCCCGCGCCCTGCTTGGTGTGTTCGGCGCCATGCTGATGCCCTCGACCCTGTCGCTGCTGCGCAACATCTTTGTCGACGCCTCCGCCCGGCGGCTCGCCATCGCCATCTGGGCCGCGGGTTTCACGGCCGGCTCAGCGCTGGGGCCGATCGTCGGCGGCGCTCTGCTTCAGCATTTCCATTGGGGCTCGGTGTTTCTCATGGCGGTCCCGATGCTGCTGCCGTTGTTGGTGCTGGCCCCGAAACTGGTGCCGGAGTCCCGCGACCCCAACCCGGGCCCGCTGGACCTCATCAGCGTGGCCCTGTCGTTCACAGCGATGTTGCCTCTGGTGTGGGCGATCAAGACCGCCGCTCACAACGGCTTCTCACCGGCGATCCTCGGTGCCGTGGCTGTGGGACTGGTGTCGGGAGCAATGTTCATTCGGCGTCAGAACCGAAGCGCCACTCCGATGCTCGACATGGAGCTGTTCAGCTACGGCCCGTTCACCTCGTCGATCCTGGCGAACTTCCTGTCCATCGTGGGCCTCATCGGCTTCCTGTTCTTCATCTCCCAGCATCTGCAGTTGGTGCTCGGGATGAGTCCCCTGGTGGCCGGGCTGGTGACGCTGCCGGGTGCGGTGGTGTCGGTGATCGCCGGCCTCGCCGTGGTCAAGCTGGCAAAGCATTACACGCCGCGGGCGCTGATGACCTTCGGGTTGCTCCTGGTCGCGGCCGGATTCTTCCTGATCCTGCTGTTCCGCCACGACCTGTCGGTGGTCGCGGTGATCGTGTCGTTTGTCGTGCTGGAACTGGGCGTGGGGATGTCGCAGACGATGTCCAACGACACCATCGTGGCCTCGGTGCCACCGGCCAAAGCAGGTGCGGCATCAGCTGTTTCGGAGACGGCCTACGAGTTCGGCGCCGTCGTCGGCACCGCGACACTGGGTACCATCTTCACCACGTTCTACCGCAACAACGTCGAGGTGCCTGCCGGGCTGACCCCCGAGCAGACCAACGCGGCCGCCGAGAGCATCGGTGGAGCGACCTCGGTCGCGGCCACCGTGCCGTCAGATATCGGCGACGCCCTGATGGCGTCGGCCCGCACGGCGTTCGATTCCGGTATCGCACCCACGGCGATCATCGCCGGCACGCTCGCGCTGCTGGCGGCCGTGGTGGTGATGACGGTGTTCCACCGGTCGGCGCCGAAGGACTGAGGTACCGGCGTCTCAACGCTGGAATGTGGTCAGCAGTAACACCAGATCGACAAGAAGCAGCAGCCACGCCACCACGGGCACCAGATAACCGCGCCGGCGTCCGGCGGTCACAAAGGACACCAGCACCGCTACCGCTGCCACCACCGGCGGCCCGTACAGCAGCACGGTGAACAGGCCTTCCGACGGCACCCCGCAGGTGTCGGCGGTGCAGGCCGCGGTTCCCATCACCTTGCCGTACGCCAGGACCACCAGCGCCGCCGCTCCGATGACCGTCGCCCACGCCAGCGCCCAATTCAAGACGATTCGGCCGCGGGGCACGTGGTCGGAGCGGTGCTCGGGGGCGTGATTGGCTTCCAGATCAGCGCGGGACATGCAGAAGGCCTACCCGTGGCGCGTTTTGGCAAACGTGTGCCGAGGCAAACTGCTAGCCGTCGATCCAGTTCCCGTGAAACCCGTAGGGCACCCGGCGGGGAAGCCGAATGCGGCCCACCGGGGCGCCGGCGAAGTCGGAGGCATCGAGAATCACCAGATCACTGCCGTCGCGCGCCGGATCGTAGACGTATCCCAGGTAGTAGCCGTTGGATTCGTCGGCGGGCCCTGATACCGACGGGACAAAAACAGCTTCCCCGGGCCTGCCGGCACCGAAGGAGTGTTGCTCGGAAGTACCCCTGTGCAGGTCGTAGCGGATCAGGCTGTCATCGGCCACCGAGACGGTGTGGCGGGCAGCCAGTCCGGCGAGTCTGTCGTCGATTCGGGGGAATTCGACTGCACGGTCGTCGAGTTGGCGTTCGGCGACTGTTCCCGTCTCGAGGTCCAGCGTCCAGCTCCACAGCACGCCGTCGGCGTCGAAGGTGCCGGTGTCACGCCACAGCTCGGGATACCGAACCGCCTGCAGCACAATCGAATTTCCGTCGTCGTAGGAGTTGGCGACGTGGAAGACGTAACACGGGTCGATGTCGAACCAGCGGATCTCGCCGAACGGGTCGTCTCGGCGCAGTACGCCCAGGCGGGCGCCGTAGCCGTCATCCCACCGGTAGGGCATGTCTCCGGGCCTGTTGATCGCCACGTCGAGGTTGAAGACGATGGGAAGGTCCATGAAGATCACGTGCCCGGACGTGAGGGCGAAGTCGTGCATCATCGTCAGCGCGGGCACGTCGACGGGGCGGTTGATCACCAGCTCTCCGTTGGCGTCGGCCCGGTGATAGGTGACGTGCGGGGTGAAGATGTTGCCGTAGCCGAAGAAGTGCAGTTCACCGGTGGTGGGGCAGATCTTCGGATGCGCGGTCATCGAGTCCGTCAGTACACCCCCGAAATCGTAGGCCCCGACGGTCTCCAGGTCGTTGGTGATCTCATAGGGCAGGGACGACTCGACCAGCGCCAGCGTCTTTCCGGCGTGGTTGACGACGTGGGTGTTGGCGATGCTGGCATGCAGGTTGCGGGTGCCGTCGGCGTTGTAGAGCGGGAAGTGCTCGTCGAAGCTGTCGGTCCGCACCCAGCGGTTGCGGTACCAGGCGGCGTGGCCGTTGTCGATCCGGACCCCGTGGATCATCCCGTCGCCGGTGAACCAGTGTGCGTTCTCCTGACGTGGATTGGGACCATTGCGCAGGTACCAACCGTTCAGTTCAGGCGGGATCGTCCCGTCGATGTCGAGGTCGAAGTCGGTGAGTTCGTCGGGAACGGGGGCATAGTTCCCAGTGCGGAAGAACGCTCCGTCGGCGGGCAGATTGCCCCGATCGGCAAGGTTCTCGGTATCGGTGATGTCAGTCATGTCGGACTCTCCTGGGCTCGGAATCGCTGACTCACCCATTTTCACCCTCCACTTATGACATGTCAATGATGGAATGTTCTCGGGGCGCACGTTCGGCGCAGACGTAGCAGGATCGCTGCATGTCCGATCGTCGACACTCTGCGGCCCTGTTCCGGGCGGCCCTGGGCAGAGACGGCGCCTCCCGCCAGAACATCGTCGGCGAACTGCGCCGGGTGATCCTCGACGGTGCCGTCCCCCCGGGCACGCCCATACCCGTGACCGAGGTTGCCGACGCGTTCGGAGTCAGCCACATACCGGTACGAGAAGGTTTGAAAACCCTCACCGGGGAAGGCCTGGTGCAGCACCGGCCGAACTCCGGCTACACAGTGGCCCAATTGACGGCCAGCGAGCTCGCCGAGATGTACCTCGTTCGTGAAACTCTGGAATCCGCGGCCATGGCAGCCGCCGTGCTCGGCGCCACCGACCAGGACAGGACCCACCTGGCCGACGTGCACCACACGCTCGAACAGGCGGTGAAGTTCGACGACGCCCAGGCCTACCATCGACACAGCAGGCAGTTCCACCTGGCGCTCAGCCGCCCATCCCGCATGTTGCGGCTTGTGCACATGCTCGAATCATCTTGGAACATCACCGAACCCGTGCAGCTGATGGTGCATGTCGAGAATCGTCAACGGGCCCTGCTCCATGCTGACCACCGGGTGATGCTCAGCGCGTTCCTCGACCGGGATGTCGACGCGCTGTTGGCCGCGGCCGCGGTCCACAACATGCGCCTCAACAAAATCGTCTCGGCACTGCCCACCGATACCGGTCTTGTCATCGAAGACGACTGACGCGCCAAAATATATCTTCGGCGCAACGACCGAGAAACACCGTCTTACTAGCTTGCCTGCATCACCTTTTGGGAGCCATCGAGCAGGAAGCACCGACCATGACCGATACCCGTGATCTACCCCCGGGCGCCATCGTCGGCGCAGACGACCTCATCGAAGCAGCCGGACATCCCGTCGGCGGCGGCGTCATCAAACCGGGTTACGACCCGCGGCTGACCAATGAGGATCTTGCCCCGCTGGGCCGGCAGAGTTGGACGTCGTACAACATCTTTGCGTTCTGGATGTCGGACGTGCACAGTGTGGGCGGCTACGTCACCGCAGGCAGCTTGTTTGCCCTCGGGTTGGCGAGTTGGCAGGTCCTCGTGGCACTGCTCGTCGGCATCGTCATCGTCAACTTCTTCTGCAACCTGGTGGCCAAACCCAGTCAGCAGACCGGCGTTCCGTACCCGGTCGTCTGCCGTAGCTCGTTCGGCGTACTGGGCGCCAACATCCCGGCCATCATCCGCGGCCTGATTGCGGTGGCGTGGTACGGAATCCAGACCTATCTTGCCTCAGCCGCCCTGGATGTGGTGCTGCTCAAACTCTTCCCGGCCCTGATGCCCTATGCCGACGTCGACAACCACGGATTTGCGGGATTGTCCCTGCTGGGCTGGGGCAGCTTCATCCTGCTGTGGATCCTGCAGGCATGTGTGTTCTGGCGCGGGATGGAATCGATCCGCAAGTTCATCGACTTCTGCGGGCCCGCAGTGTATGTCGTGATGTTCATGCTCTGCGGCTACCTGCTGTATCGCAGCGACTGGCACGTCAGCCTGACCCTCGGCGGCGAGAAGAACGGCAACACCGTCGCAATCATGCTCGGTGCCATCGCACTGGTGGTGTCCTACTTCTCGGGACCGATGCTGAACTTCGGCGACTTCTCGCGCTACGGCAAGTCTTTCGCCGCGGTCAAGAAGGGCAACTTCTTGGGCCTGCCGGTGAATTTCCTGGTGTTCTCGCTGCTGGTGGTCATCACCGCGGCCGCGACGGTTCCGGTGTTCGGCGAGCTGCTCACCGATCCGGTGGAAACTGTCGCCCGGATCGACAGCACCATGGCAATCGTGTTGGGTGCGTTGACATTCACCATCGCCACCATCGGGATCAACATCGTGGCCAACTTCATCTCGCCGGCGTTCGACTTCTCCAACGTCAGCCCGCAGAAGATCAGCTGGCGAGCCGGCGGGATGATCGCCGCTGTCGGTTCGGTGCTGATCACGCCGTGGAATCTGTACAGCAACCCCGAGGTCATCCACTACACGCTCGAGACGCTGGGCGCGTTCATCGGCCCGCTGTTCGGTGTGCTGATCGCCGACTTCTATCTGATCCGCAAACAGAAGATCGCGGTTGACGACCTGTTCACCATGTCCCCGACGGCCAACTACTGGTACCGCAAGGGCTACAACCCGGTGGCGGTGGTGGCGACCGTGGTCGGCGCCGTGCTGGCGGTGATCCCGGTGTTGCTGGGCGGTTCGTTCGCATCGATGGGGGTGGCCGCCCAGTACAGCTGGTTCATCGGCTGCGGTGTGGGCTTCGGCCTCTTCTACCTGCTGGCCACCCGCGGGCCGTGGCAGATGAAGCCGCTGACTCCCGCGGAGGCGCCGGTCGCGACCGTCTGACACACCTACCGGCCCCGATATTCCATCACTGGAATATCGGGGCCGTACCATGCCGGTCGTGAGTCTTCGATTCGCCGCCCTCGGTTTGTTGGCACAGGAACCGGCCAGCGGATACGACCTGCTGAAACGGTTCGAGCGGTCGATGGCCAATGTCTGGCCGGCCACCCAGAGCCAGTTGTACGGCGAGCTGAACAAGCTCGCCGACGACGGTCTGATCGAGGTCACGGCGGTCGGCGCCCGCGGCCGCAAGGAGTACGCCGTCACGGCGGCCGGCCGCGGCGAACTGCTGGAATGGATCGCTCGACCGCCGAAGAACACCCCGATTCGCCGGCCCGACGTGCTGCGGGTGTTCCTGCTGGGTGAGATACCGGCCGACGACGCCCGTGCCCACGTCGAGGGCATGGCCGCGGCTGCCGACGCGATGCTCGCCTTCTACGAGGACCTCCGCGACACCGTGCCCTGGAGGGACACTGCCACCGACTTCTACGCGCGCGCCGCGCTCGAGTACGGCATTCGCAGTGCCGCCATGGAAGCCGATTGGGCACGTTGGCTGATGACGGCGATCGACAGCCGAGACGCCATTTCCTGACCCGCCGGACGACGGCCGACACCGGACTCTCCGTGGAGTCGACGGGTGGCACCGTGTTGCCAAATCCGGGAACAAACGTTGCATCTCGATAGTTGTCGATATATCGTAACCGTATCGGAAGTCGGATCTGGACTTCCCACTTCGAAAGTGAGACCACCCATGAACACCCCCTTCACCCCTCAAGACGGCCCCTTCTCGGGCCGGCCGGGCCCCGGCTTCGGCTTCGGCTTTCCCGGCGCCGACCGCCGCGCACTCCATGACCACCGCCGGGCCGCTCGTCGCGAATTCCGGGAGCACGTCCGCGAACACGCCGGCCCCTCCGGTTTCGGCGGACCCGGATTCGGTCGCGACTTCCCCGGTTTCGGACCTGGATTCGGTTTCGGCCCAGGCCCATTCGGTGGGCGCGGCGGCCGACGCGGACCCGGCCGTGGCGGCCGCGGCAAGCGTGGTGACGTGCGTGCCGCGCTGCTGACACTGCTGGCCGAACGGCCCATGCACGGCTACGAGATGATCCAGGAGATCGCCTCACGCAGCAATGGCCTGTGGAAGCCCAGCCCCGGCTCGGTTTACCCGACACTGCAGCTGCTCACCGACGAAGGTTTGATCGTCGCGACTGAAACCGAAGGCAGTAAAAAGCTTTTCGAGCTGACAGAGGACGGCAGAGCGGTCGCCGAGAAAATCGAGACCGCCCCCTGGGACGAAATCAACGAGAACGCCGATCCGGCCGAGATGAACCTGCGTTCGGCCACCGGCCAGTTGTTCGGAGCGGTGGCGCAGTCCGCGCACGCCGCCTCCGAGGAACAGCAGCAACGCATCATCGACATCCTCAACAACGCCCGCCGCGAGATCTATCAGATCCTCGGTGAGGACTAGCGACCCCGGTGGGGACGGTGCCGACGCCCGGCACCGTCCCCACCGAGGGATCCGCGGGTCCATGATGGGTTCCATGGCGTCAGGCACCGAACACATCGAGTCCATGCCGCGCGGCGGTTTCGACGCGTCCTGTCTGGACCGGTTACTGCAGACAGACACCCTGGAGTACCTGGATCGAGACGATGTCGACGATTCGGTCAAACGGCAGATCATCGGCGCACTGGATTGGACGGGCCGAGTCTTCGGCAATCACCGCAAGTTCGCCGAGATCGCGCTCGAGCAGATCACCGACGTGCCCGACCCCAAGATCTTGGAGCTCGGCGCCGGCCACGGCGCCGTCTCCTCGCTGCTGCTGGAGAATCATCCGACCGCCCACGTCACCGTCACCGATATCAGCACCGACTCGGTGGCCACGATGGCCGCCGGTCACCTCGGCGCCGATCCGCGTGCCACTGTCCGCGAGATGGATGCCACCGCGATCGACGCCCCCGACGGTGCGTTCGACCTGGCGTTGTTTGCGCTGTCGTTCCACCATCTGTCTCCGCGGGACGCCGCTCGGGTATTCGCCGAGGGCACCCGGGTGGCCACCAAGCTGGTGATCATCGACCTGCCTCGACCTCCGGCTCCGGTGCATGTCATGCAGTTGGCGGTGATGCTGCCCCTGGCGCCGTTCATCCCGTTTGTCCATGACGGCGTGATCAGCTCACTGCGCTGTTACAGCCCCTCGGCGCTGAAGTCGCTGGCCGAGTACGCCGACCCGGCCATCGAGCTGACGTTGTGCCGGGGATTGAGCACCCCGCAGGTGGCCGTCGCCCAACGCAACCGTGCCGCAGCCACGTCGTTTACCGAACACTGAGGCAACCGTCGCGCCCGTCACTACCATCGGTGGCATGGGGGAAGAGGTCACGCAGACCGAGTTCAGCCGGACGCACCGTCAGGAGTACCGGCGCAAAGTGCAACTGTGTCTCGATGTGTTCGAAACGATGCTCAACCAGTCGAGCTTCGAGTTCGACCGGCCACTGACCGGGATGGAGATCGAGTGCAACCTCGTCGACGGTGAGTACCAGCCGGCGATGTCCAACTCCGACGTGTTGGCCTCCATCGCCGATCCGGCCTATCAGACCGAGCTGGGTGCCTACAACATCGAGTTCAATGTGCCGCCCCGGCCACTTCCGGGCACCTCGGGCCTCGAGCTGGAGCACGATGTGCGTGCCAGCTTGAATGCCGCTGAGAACAAGGCGAATTCGAGCGGCGCACACATCGTGATGATCGGCATCCTGCCGACACTGATGCCCGAACATCTGGCTGACGACTGGATGAGCGAGTCCACGCGCTATCAGGCCCTCAACGATTCGATCTTCACCGCGCGCGGCGAGGACATGATGATCGACATCGGCGGCCCGGAGCCACTGAGCCTGCAATCACCGTCCATCGCACCCGAATCTGCCTGCACCAGTATGCAATTGCACCTGCAGGTGTCCCCCGGAGAGTTTGCCGACAACTGGAATGCCGCGCAGGTGCTCGCCGGACCGCAGCTGGCAGTCGGCGCCAACTCCCCGTTCTTCTTCGGCCACCATTTGTGGGCCGAGACCCGGATCGAATTGTTCGCCCAGGCCACCGACACCCGGCCCGACGAACTAAAGACCCAGGGGGTGCGGCCTCGGGTGTGGTTCGGCGAACGCTGGATCACGTCGATCTTCGATCTGTTCGAGGAAAACGTGCGCTACTTCCCGTCACTGTTGCCCGAACTCTCCGACGAGGACCCGGTCGCCGCGCTGGCGGCGGGTGAGACTCCGAACCTGGCGGAGCTGAGACTGCACAACGGCACCGTGTATCGATGGAACCGCCCGGTCTATGACGTGGTGAACGGCCGGCCTCACCTGCGGGTGGAAAACAGGGTGCTGCCCGCCGGGCCGACCGTGCTCGACATGATGGCCAACTCCGCCTTCTACTACGGCCTGTTGCGCACACTGTCCGAGGAAGACCGCCCGGTGTGGACGAAGCTGAGTTTTGCTGCGGCAGAGGCGAACTTCCTGTCGGCGGCCCGAGATGGCATGGACGCACGACTGTACTGGCCCGGCGAGGGTGAGGTGACCTCCGACGAGCTGGTGCTGCGCCGGCTGCTGCCGATGGCCGACGAAGGACTACGCCGCTGGGGTGTCGCCGCCGAGGTACGGGACCGGTTCCTCGGTGTCATCGAGGGCCGCGCAAAAACCGGGCAGAACGGCGCCACCTGGCAGGTTGCGACCGTGCGGGCCTTGCAGGAGAGAGGTCTGACCAGACCGCAGGCCCTGGCCGAGATGCTGCGACTGTACTGCGAGCGCATGCACAGCAACGAGCCCGTCCACACCTGGGACAGCCGGTTTTAAGGTTCCGTCAGTACGTTTGTTTCCATGACATCTGAGGTGATGGATTGGGACGATGCATACAAGGCGCAAGGGGGTTTTGGGGGTACACCGCCGTGGAACATCGGTGAACCGCAACCCGAGTTGGCGGCATTGATCGCCGACGGCAGAGTACGCGGCGAGGTGCTCGACGCCGGCTGCGGCTATGCCGAGCTGTCGCTGGCGCTGGCGAGCCAGGGCTTCACCGTCGTCGGTATCGAACTGACCCCCACGGCGGTGGCGGCCGCGCAACAGGCTGCGCGGGATCGGGGTCTGGACAATGCCACGATTGTGCAGGACGACATCACGACGTTCACCGGGTTCGATGGGCGCTTCGATACCATCATCGACAGCACCCTGTTCCACTCGTTGCCGGTGGAGTCTCGCGACGCCTACCAGCGGTCGGTGTTCGCCGCGGCTGCTCCCGGCGCCACGTATTTCATCCTGGTGTTCGCCAAGGGCGCGTTCCCGCCGGAGCAGGAGCAGAAGCCCAACGAGGTAGACGAGGACGAGCTCCGTGCTGCTGTCGGGAAGTACTGGACCATCGACGAGGTGCGCCCCGCATTCATCCACGCGCAGGAGCCCGTTGTCCCCGATCTTCCGCCACCGCCGTTCGACCGCGACGAGAAGGGCCGGATGAAGATGCCGGCGTTCCTGCTCACCGCACACAAGCCTGCGTGAAAGACCGACTGGTCCGGAAATGACGAACGCCGCGCCCGGTGAGGTCCGGACGCGGCGAACGAAGAGGACTCTTTAGAAGATGAGACCTTGAGTCTTGCTGGTGGCAGCCGCGTAGCGGTTCTGCACATCGGCCCAGTTGACGACGTTCCAGAACGCCTTCACGTAGTCGGCCTTGACGTTCTTGTACTGCAGGTAGAAGGCGTGCTCCCACATGTCGACCTGCAGCAACGGGATGATGCCCAGTGGCACGTTGGCCTGCTGGTCGTACAGCTGGAAGGTCAGCAACCGGTTGCCGAGGGTGTCATAACCCAGCACCGCCCAGCCCGAGCCCTGCAGACCGTTGGCCGCGGCGGTGAACTGCGCGCGGAACTTGTCGAATGAGCCGAACTGGTCATCGATAGCTGCGGCCAGGTCGCCTTCGGGCTTGTCGCCGCCGTTCGGCGACAGGTTCTTCCACCAGATCGAGTGGTTCACGTGGCCGCCGAGGTGGAACGCGAGGTTCTTCTCGTTCAGGAAGATCGCGGCGTGGTCATCTTTGGACCGCGCTTCTTCCAGCTTGGCGACAGCATCGTTGACGCCCTTGACGTAGGCGGCATGGTGCTTGCTGTGGTGCAGTTCGTTGATCTGGCCCGAGATGTGCGGCTCCAGCGCGCCGTAGTCGTAATCCAGTTCTGGCAGCGTGTATTCAGCCATGGGATACTTTTCCGCTCCTCAACTTCGAGTGTGTTGAACAGTCACGCCCGCCCGCCTCTGAGTGGACGTTAATCACGCAGCGCACGGGGGCTCTTGTCAGCCTACCGCTGCTCCGCTGCCATCTGTCTACCCACTGGAGCTCTCGAGATAGCATCCCGGTGCACTTCGGCGGCGCCGACGGGCCGTATTCACCGGTCCCGCGCCGACCGCTCATCCCGGCCCGGCATGGTCGTAGTTGAATCTCACAGATCTTTTGCTGGGCCGGCGCCGCACCACACCCCCAGATCGCGCCTGAAGCCCGCAGGTATCACCAGGTTCTCCGGACTCAGCTCCTGTACTGAATTCAACCCCAATCCCAGTAATGCGGAATCCACTCCGCCGCGCAAAACATCGAGGACGTTCTCCACGCCGGTTTGGCCACCCGCGGCGAGACCCCACAGATAAGCCCGGCCGATCATCACCGCCCGGGCACCGAGGGCCAGCGCCTTGACAACATCACTGCCCCGACGGATGCCACCGTCGAGCACGATCTCGATATCGTCACCAACCTGCTCGGCGATGGCCGGCAATGCACGGATCGGTGCCGGGGTGCCGTCGAGGTTGTTGCCGCCGTGGTTGGACACCGAGATCGCGGTGACACCGGCGTCGACGGCGCGTTTGGCGTCGTCGACACGCATCACGCCCTTGAGCATGAACGGCCCGCCCCACTGCTCGCGCAGCCAGGCGATGTCCTCCCATGTGGGCAGCGGCGTGTTCATCCATTCGCCGTAGGCACCGAAGAACGTGGGCGCGGCGCCGCCGTCGGCGAGGTTGGGTGCGGTCAGGTCCGGCACCCGCCCGGCCTTGGCAAAATCCAGCAGCCACCGGGGCCGCCGCAGACCCTCGGGTGCAAACCGCAGCATCGCCCGCAGGTCCATCTTCTCGGGGATCTTCGGGCTGCCCCAGTCCCGGCCGTGGGAGAACGACCAATCGGTGGTGACGATCAGGCCGACGGCCCCGGCGGCGCGCGCGCATTCCATCCGGGCCACCAGCTTGTCGCGACCTCCGGTCCAGTACATCTGGAAGAAGGTCTGCGAGTTGGCCGCCGCGACCTCCTCGACGGGTTTACTGGCGAACGACGACAAACTCATCGCGGTGCCCCGGGCGGCGGCCGCGCGGGCGACTGCCACCTCACCGTCGGGGTGCACCGCCTGCACTCCGGTCGGGGAGATGAAAACCGGTAGTGAAATCGCTTGTCCCATCACCGTTGTCGACAGGTCACGTTTGGCGGACAGGCCGACGACGTGCGGCGCGAAGCCGAGCTCACCGAAAGCGTCCAGGTTGTCGGAGACGGTGACACCCTTCTCCGATCCCGCAACCAGCGCGGAGTACACACTGGGTGGCAGCCGTTTCTGCGCCTGCCGCTGAGCTTGCGCAACGGTCTCGAACCAGGTCATGTCCTTCTCCTTCTACAACAGTTCGCGACTCGGAATCACATCGCACACCCGTCTGGGCGGCCGGTTCACCGACGCAGCCAGAACCCGTGCCTCTCGCCGGGCGAAACCCTCCTCAGCGGGACTCTCCGAGACAAGTGGTTCTGCCACACAGGCTTCCGAGTCGGGACCATCGGTACCAACACGATCAGTCACGATTCCTCCGGACTGCTGAATGTGATCCGCCTCACTCACATTATGGCACTCGGTGCCGATTACGAACTGGCCGATCGGGTAGTTCTCAGACCACCCGGACGGCGCGTTTTCCCGACCGTTCGGGGCGCGTGTTCACCGGGCTTGTTCAATAGCGTTGCCCACCATGGATACTGCGCTCGATCCGCTGGCACCGGCCCCCCACGGTTTGTGGAGCGGGCCCGGGGTCCGGGTGCGCCGCCGGTCGGGTCCGCACCGGGCACACCAGAGCGACGCGGTGTGCACACCGCGGTTCTGCACCCACCGCAGCGCAGAGTTGCTCACCGTCGAGCACAACCTGACCCCCGACGAGCTGAGCGACGAACTCGCCGTCCAGCTCGCCGAGCAGCTGGTCGACACCGGAGCCCTGCGCGGGCAACCCGAATTCGAATCGGTGTTCACCGGCATCGTGCGCTCCACCGTCGACGGAGGATGGCCGGCGTGGCGCCAGTTCTACGTCAACTCCATGGCCCGGCTCGAAGACGGCAGCACCGCCTTTGCACCCATCCACCACCGGGCCGCCGCCCTGGTGGCCGGCCCCAGCGTCGTCGACCTCGGCTCCTGTTTCGGGTTCTTCCCGCTGCGGTTGTCTCGAATGGGAATCGCCGTCACGGCAACTGATCTCAGTGCCCCGACGATGCAGCTGCTGGAACTCGCCAGCATGGATCTGCGCCGCCCGCTTCACACGGTTACCGCCGACGCTGCCGACGTCCCGCTACCCGACGGTTACGCCGATACGGTCACCGCGCTACACCTGATCGAACACCTCCCAGATGCAGTGCTCGGCCGGGTGCTCAGCGAAGCATTACGGCTGGCCCGACGGCGGGTGGTGGTGGCGGTGCCGTTCGAGGATGAGCCCCGGGAATGCTACGGACACATCCAGCGGTTCGATCCGTCGCGGTTGCAGGCCCTGGGGGAGCAACTGTGCGACGAGCATGCCGGGCTGACGGCCACCGTCGACGAATTCCACGGCGGCTGGCTGATTCTCGACCTCCCCTGAGCCCTGTTTCGGCGAGCGCTCAGATCAGGCCGCGCTTACTGGCCGCGTACACCGCCTCGGCGCGCCTGCTCACCTCCAGCTTTCGCATGATGTTGCTGACGTGGAACTTCGCGGTGGTCGCTGAGATGAACAGCGTTTCACCGATCTTGCTGTTGGACAGCCCGGCGGCCAGCAGTCGCAGCACCTCGAGTTCACGATCGGTGAGCTGCTGACGTGGTTCGGTCCGGCCGGACATCGACCTCACCACCGCTGCGGCACTGCGGGAATCAAAAGCGCTGTCACCCACCGAGATCGCGCGGATCGCCCGGACCAGTTCGGTGGTGTCCACATCCTTGACCACATATCCACGGGCACCCGCGTGCACGGCGCGCACCACCAGGTCTTCGTCCAGGAAGGTGGTCAGCACCAGCAGTCCCGTCGCTGGATGTGCCGCAGACAGCTTGGCACACAAGGAGAGTCCCTCGAAATCAGAGCCGGCCGACAGCTTGAGATCCATCAGCACCACGTCCGGGGCGGTCGCGCTGACCACCGCCTCGGCTTCGGCTTCGGAGGACGCCTCACCCACCACCACGAGGTCGTCCTCGCGCTGCAGAACCGAGCGCAACCCCTGCCGCAGAATCGCGTGATCGTCGACCAGGACCAACCGAATGGTCTTGGTGCCCACTTTGGTTGTCATGACACATCCTTCCTCGGCACGGTCGCTACCACCCGTACCCCGCCGATCCGTGATCGCTGGACGTCGAAGGTACCGCCGTGTTCCCGGGCCCGGGCACACATGTTGGCCAGTCCACGGTGTCGGCCGTCGACGTCGGTGGCATCGGCCAACCGCAACATCATCCGCAACCGCTCCGGCTCCCCGGTGCCGTCATCGGAGATGGACAGCACCACCGCGGCCGGGCGGTAGGTCAACCGCACGATCGCCCGACTGGCGTTGCCGTGCATCGCCGTGTTGAACAGCGCTTCTCCCGCGATCCGCAGCAGGGCGTGCTCGGTTTCACCGGGCAGCTCGGCCACCTCGCCGTTCACCTTCAGGGTCACCCGCAGGTCCTCGGGCATGTGCACGGTGGCCAGCTGCTCCAGCAACTCCGGCAAACTGGAGCGCTGGGCATCTCCGGAGTGGTTCAGGGCGTAGATCGCCGACCGCAATTGTTCGACGGCAGACCGGGTCAGGGTCTTGGCGGTGTCGAGGCGTTCCACCAGTTCCCCGGCACCGGAGACGGACTGGATCTCGGAGCGGCAGACCTCGATCTGCATGCCCGCCGACAGGACCGTCTGGGTGACGCTGTCGTGCAGCTCCCGTGCGATGCGGTGCCGTTCCGAGTCGAGCACTTGATGTCGTTGCGCCGCACCGAGTTCACGCTGGGTGGCCAGCAACTCGGCGTTGTGGGCCTCCGACTGCGCCAACAGTGTCTGGGCGGTGGAGAACAGCGCACAGTTCTGCAGGGCGACAGCGGTTTGACTGCTCAGGATCCGCATCACTGTCTCGTCGGTGGCGTCCAGGGTCCGGCGGCTCGGCGTCCACGCGGCAAACGCACCGACCACCCCGCCGTCGAGCTCGATCGGTACCAGGGCGTGGTGGCTTTCGATCAGTGCGACCCGGAACTGAGCCAGTCGGCCGCGCAAGATGTCGTTGAGGCAGTTGAGGACCGCGTCGGGCAGGTGGGGTCCGGGATCGCGGGCCCCGGCAAGCCCCTCGAAGGCATACGCATCGCCGGCGGCGTCGAGGATCAGATGCCGGGGGCGGGCCAGCGGCAGCGCACCGTCGGCCAGCGCCAACAGCACCCAGTCCGCGCCGAGATGGGTGCGGGCGGCCTCGGCGACCGCGCGTACCAGGTTCTCCGGCCCGTTCACGGTCTGCACCAGTGCACTCGAGATCGTGTCCAGGGCGGCCAGCACCCGTTCCAAACGTTGTGCGGTGACTCGGAATTCGGGATAGAAGGTGCTCTTCCCGGAGCGGACCCCGGTCAGCCGTTCCAGCTCCGGGGTACTGACCCGTCGCCGATGACCTGGCCCGTCGGGAAGACTCGCCACGGTCGTCACAGAGCAGCCCGGAACAGCGCCAGGATCTGGGTGGTGTCGGCCGGTCTGGGATTGGTCGACATGCACGCATCCTGTAGGGCGTTGGCGGCCAGCGTCGGCAGATTCTCTTCCCGGACCCCGAGTTCGCTGAGGCCACGCGGAACCCCCACTTCGCGGGCCAGCCGTTCCAGCCGGTCGGCGAGCGCCAGCGCCGACTCCGCCGGCGGGGCTGCGGCATCGGCCAGCCCCAGGCAGGTGGCAATCGTCGCGAACGGGACCGGATCGGCTTCGGCGTTGAACCGCACCACATGTGGCAGCAGCACGCCGTTGATGACGCCGTGCGGCAGGTCCAGCAGACCGCCCACCTGGTGGCTCATGGCGTGCGCGGCGCCCAGGATGGCATTGGTGAATGCCAACCCGGCTTCGAGGCTGGCCTGCGCCATCAGCACCCGCTTGGACAGGTCGTCGGGCCGATGAATGGTGTGCACCAGGTTCTCGGTGACCATCAGCACGGCCCGCAGGGCGTGGTGATCGGTCAATTGGTTGTGCCCCATCGAGACAAAAGCCTCGATGCCGTGGGTGAGTGCATCCAAACCCGTTGCCGCGTTGAGCCATTCCGGCATGGTGGTGAGAAGTCGCGGGTCGATGACAGTGATGTCGGGGACCAGCGCCCGCCCGAGGATGGTGATCTTGGTGCCGCGGGCGGTGTCGGTGACGATGCAGAACTGTGAGACGTCGGCGCCGGTGCCGGAGGTGGTGGGCACCACCACCAGAGGTGGGATCGGCACCGTGGCCTTGTCGACGCCCTCGTAATCGAGGATGCTGCCGCCATTGGCGGCCAGGATCGCCACCCCTTTCGCGGCGTCGATCACCGAGCCGCCACCGAGCGCGATCAGCACATCGCAGCCACTCTCGAGGTAAACCTCGTAGCCGGCCTGGATCTCGTGATCTTTCGGGTTGGGCGTCAGCTCACTCCACACCTGCGCCGTGATGCCCTGCTCACGCAGGTGGCCGGCGAGCTCGGCCACCCAGCCCGCCTCGATCAGCCCCGGATCGGTGACCAGCATGGGCCGCAGCGCGCCGAGGCGGACGGCGGCGTGCGCGGCCTCGGCCATCGAATCGACCCCGAACACGATCTCCGGTGCATGGAATTTCAGCACACGAGGATGCTCGGCGGCCGCGCCGTCGTGGGCATGACCGTCGTGTTCGGGCACCAGCGCTCCTGGTGTCATCGTGCCCTCCCGGCACTGTGATCCAAGTAACATCTCCCGCTCAACGATACGGGCCGGACGACCCGGCACCAACCTGCAGGTGGACAGCGTCCTACCTGCCCGATCGGGTAGGTAGGCGGTGGTCAGGACAGCGCGTGTGCCAATTGTCCCGCATGGGCGGCGAGTTGCTCGGCATCCCGCGCGATGATCACGTCGTCGCAGATCTCCGCGTACTCGGGCATTGCGCAGGTCGCCTGTCGCCAGTAACGCCGCGGCTCCGGCGTCACCCAGGCCAGCCGGTGCACCCGGCGCCGCAACGCCCGTAGCTGCTCGGATTTGGGCGCCAGCCCACCAGAGCGGCCGTCGCCGACGATCAGCACCGCGGTACGCGCATCGAGGGCCCCCGCATGTGCGGTGAGCAGCTCGTCGAAGACCTGGCCGTAGTCGCTGGTGGCCTCGAGGTCGAGGTTGGCATCGGCAAGCACCGCGGCCAGTACCCCGTCCCCGCCGCCGGCGGCGCTGCGTGCAGTCAGCAACACCTCGGTGACGTCGACGGGCCGGTCCACAAACGCCATCACCTGACAGCGCTGCGCCCGCCGGTGCATCGCCTGGGCCAGGCGCAGCGTGAACGCGGTCACCGGACGCACGGACAGTGAGACGTCGGCGACGACAAGCAGCCGCACCCGGTCCGGCAGCGGTGTGCGGGTCACCAGCCGGAACGGCACACCGTCGGTGTGCAGGCTGGCACGGGTGGTGCGCCGCATGTCGAGCCTGCCCCGGCCGCGCTCGCGGGGACGCGGCCGGGGTGCCCCCCGCATTCGGCGCAGCACTTCATGGCAGGCCAGGTCCACGTCTGCGGCCGGGCTGGCGTCTGATGTCGGGCCACTGTCGGGTTCGGCCACCAGACCGGCGCGCTCGGCCAGGGCGGCGACGAAGTCCTCCACGGCCCGGGTCAGGCGCGCCAGTTGCTCGGCGGTCAGCGGCTCGTCGGAGGCCTCGCCGCCGTAGGTGCGGCTCGGGTCGTAGGCATCCAGCCACGCCAGGATCGATTCGGGGTCGTCGAAGCTGAGGCTGCCGGCCACCACGGGGCTCACCGAGTCGGCCAGATCGCCCACCTCGGTGGTGCCCGCCCGGTCCACCTCAACGGTGTAGCGGACCCCACGTCTGCCCTCGTCCGTCTCCCCTGCCACCGACAACTCGTTGTCGGCGCCGGAGACGCTGATGTCGTCATCGTCCTTGTGCGGGTTGAAACCCTTGTCCGCCTCCGGGGTATCGAAGTGGTCCCCGACCTCGGCGGCGCGTTCGTTGTATTCGGCGTAACGACCGATGCTCTGGTCCTCGGAGAGGTCGAGTTGGTCGGGCAGGCCCGAGCCGGAATGAGCACGACTCGGGCCCGCCTCCGACTCGTGGGAGGCACCTGGATGCGCGGCGGGTCCGAACAACGCATCGAAGGCCTTGTCGAATCCCGGTTGTTCCCGGCCATATTTCGCACAGGTGGCACGCAGCGCCGCCCGCAGCGCGTCCTGGTCGGCGGCTCCGAGCAAGCCCAATACCCGTCGCACTTCGATGATCTCGGCCGGCGAGGCACCCACGCCGGCCCTGCGCAGCAGCCCACCGAACACGGCGGCCACCAGGTCGAGCCAGCGCGCCGGTGTCATCACTTGCCTTTGCCGCCCCGGCCGCGGAATGCAGAGGTGGTGGTGTTGGCCGGACGGGAAGCCACCGTCACCCGTTCGACTGTCAGCTGCTCGGAGGGCTGCGCACCGCGGAAGTGGGTGCGCACCACGTCGCGGTCACTGGTGAACTTCACCAGTGCCGACAACAGAATCTCGTCAGAGACGCTTGCGCCCAGCAGCATTGCCGCCCGGGCACCGTCGACCACCTCCGAGATGGACGGGCTCTTGCGCAGCGGCAGCTGGCGCAGCGTGCGGGCCAGCTCCACCACGTCGGCGACGACCGTCGGCTCCACCTCCGGTGCGCGGACCGCGACGATCTCACGTTCACGTTCGGGGGTCGGAAAGTCGAGATGGAAATGCAGGCAACGACGTTTCAGCGCCGACGAGAGCTCGCGGGTGTCATTGGAGGTGAGCACCACCCAGGGCACCGTACGCGCCGCGAAGGTGCCGATCTCGGGGATCGTCACCTGCCGTTCGGCCAGCACTTCCAGCAGCAGGGCCTCCACCGATTCCTCGGTGCGGTCCACCTCGTCGATCAGCAGTACCACCGGCTCATCGGAGAGCACCGCATCCAGCAGTGGCCGGACCGCAAGAAATTCCTCGGAGTACAACCCGAAGTCACGACCGGCCAGATGCTTCGAGGCTTCCTCGATGTCTTCGATATGCGCTGTCGCAGCGGTGATCCGGTCGCGGAGCATCTGGACGTGCAGCAGCTGTTTGGCGTAGTCCCACTCGTAGAGCACCCGGTTGTCGTCGAGCCCTTCATAGCACTGCAGCCGGACCAGGCGGCGGCCACCGGCGGCGGCCAGCGCCTTGGCCAACTCGGTCTTGCCCACGCCCGCCGGGCCCTCCAACAGCAACGGCCGGTCCAGTGCGGTCGCCAGGTGCACCACGGTGGCCAGGTCGGTGTCGGCGATGTAGTCGTGTTCGCGCAGCGCGTCGGAGAGTTCGGCGGCGTCGGCGAAGCGGAGATCAGAGTCGGGCATGGCAACGGTGGCGGCGGTCATGAAGGTGCTCCCGGTAGGTGGCAGGGGTGAATGGGTGCGCGGCCCAAGACGGGAGTTGGGCCGCGCACCCGGTTCGGGATCTGTCAGTAGGACTCGTTGATGGCGTGTCCCACCACCGGAATCATCGAGCTGACAGTGACCTCGCGGGGGTTGCCGGGCGTGCACCAGTCGCCCTGGATGTGCTCGGAGATCGCCAGCACGGTCTTGTCGTCGCCCTTGATCACCTCACCGCGGCCGGCGTACTTGCCGGTGTTCATCCGGTTCTTGTCGTAGGAATCGGTGCGCACCTGACTGAAGTTGTCCGGGATGCCAACATCTTGGGAGAGCCGGATGGCGGCTTCCACGGCGGCATCGGCGGCCTGAACGGTCGTCATGTTGCGGGTATCAACACCCATCGCGGTCGCCAGCTGCGCGTACCGCTCGTAGCGCGACGGCAGGTTGTACTCCCAGACACGGGGCAGGGCGATCGCGTTGTTCAGGCCGTGGTGGCTGTCGAAGAACGCGCTGACAGCGTGGCTGATGGAGTGCACGATGCCAAGGCCGCCGGAGTTGAAGGCCTGGCCGGCGATGTACTGCGCGTTCATCATGCCTTCGCGGGCTTTGAGGTTCCGCGGCTCGAAGACGGCTTCGCGCAGGTTCTTGGCCACGAGTTCGACCGAGTACAAGGCGTTTCCGAGCGACGGCGCGAAGTCGAGCCGGGACACGAAGGGTTCCGACCCGTGCGCCAGCACGTCGAAGCCGCAGTAGGCGGTGAAGTGCTGGGGGCAGCTGTAGTACAGCAGCGGGTCATCGATGGCGAGGGTGACGATCGTCGCCTCGTCGAAGCCCACCCATTTGTGGGGGTGTTCCATATCGGAGGTGTCGGTGATGACGTAGGCCCACGACGTCTCCGATCCCGTTCCGGCCGTGGTGGACACGGCGATGTGCGGCGGGTTCTGCTTGTTGGTCGACTTGGCGAAGCCTTCGAACTCGTTGATGTTGCGGCCGTCGTGGGCGATGACCACGCGGGCGCCCTTGGCGGCGTCGTGGCTGGAGCCACCACCGACGGAGATGATCGAGTCGCACTTCTCCTGCTGGTAGAGCGCCGCGGCTTCCATGCAGTTGTAGTCCTTGGGGTTGGACTCCACCTTGTCGTAGAGCACCACCTCCACGCCTTGGTATTCGATCTTGCCGGTGAGCTCCTCGATGATGCCGGAGCCGCGCAGCCCGGTGGTGATCAGCAGGGCGCGCTTGAAGCCGAGGTTCTTGGCCTCGACGCCGATGATGTCGTGGGCGCCGACGCCGAGCAGCGCCCGCGGGAATGGATGGAATTCCTTGATCGGGAAGTCCCAGATCTGGTTGAGCTCAATGGCCATGGCAGGCCTCCTGATTCGGGTGGTGCGGACTTGAGGTTCCGGCTACCACGCTGACCGCTTGTGGCGGCAGTCACAATGCCTTGGCGCCACTACCCACCGACCGGAACCCCAGAACTGTCCGACCGGGCAGGTGCCCACCCCGTCCGCGCGCTCAGGTCTGCCCACGAACATGACCGAGCACCGGCCCATTTCGGGCCGGTGCTCGGTTGATCAGGTTGTCGCTACTGGCAGCTAGACGCCAACCGCCTGGGGGGCAGCGCCGGCTTTGGCGGCGGGCGCCTCGGCGGGCATTGGGTGGTCGTCGACCATCGTCTGCTCGTCGAACGGTGCCCGGCCGTTGAGCACATCGTCGATCCGTGCCTTGTCCAGCGTCTTGGTCCAGGTGCCGATCAGCACGGTGGCCACCGCGTTGCCCGAGAAGTTGGTGACGGCGCGGGCTTCCGACATGAACCGGTCGATGCCGACGATCAGCCCGATCCCGTCGAGCAGCTCGGGGCGGTGGCTCTGCAGGCCGCCGGCCAGCGTGGCCAGGCCCGCTCCGCTGACTCCGGCGGCGCCCTTGGAGGCGATGATCATGAAGACCAGCAGCGAGAGCTGCTCCCCGATCGACAGCGGGTTGCCCATCGCATCGGCGATGAACAGCGACGCCATGGTCAGATAGATCGCGGTGCCGTCCAGGTTGAACGAATACCCGGTGGGCACAACAATTCCCACCGTGGTCGGCTGCACTCCGGCATGTTCCATCTTGGCGATCAGCCGGGGCAGGGCCGACTCCGAGGACGAGGTGGCCACGATCAGCAGGTATTCGCGGGCCAGGTAGCGCACCAGCTTGAAGATCGAGACGCCGGCAACCAGGCGCATCAGCGAACCCAGCACGCCGAAGACGAACAGCACACAGGTCAGGTAGAAGGCGCCCATCAGCACACCGAGCTGGACGACCGCGGCGAAGCCGGTGTCGCCGACCACCTTGGCAATGGCGCCGAAGGCGCCGATCGGGGCCAGCCACAGAATGCCGGCCAGAATGCGGAACACCAGCTTCTGCAGCAGGCCGATACCGCGCAGAATGGGCTCCCCCGCGGCCCCCATGGCCTGCAGGCCGAACCCGACCAGCAGGGCCACGAACAGTGTCTGCAGCACACTGCCTGCGGTCAGCGCGCTCAGCAGCGAGGTCGGGATGATCCCGGAGATGAAGTCCAGCGTTCCGCCGGCACCATGGGCCTTCTCGGCCAGGGCGGCGCCCGCCGCGGGATCGGCGGCGATGTTCAGCCCGGTTCCGGGGCTGATGAAGTTCCCGACCACCAGGCCGATGCCCAGCGCGGCGGTGGACATCGCCAGGAAGTAGAGCATGGCCATCCCGCCGACCTTGCCGACGGAGGCGGCCTTGCGGACCGAGCCGATGCCGAGCACGATCGTGCAGAAGATGACCGGGCTGATCATCATCTTGATCAGGTTCACGAACAATGTGCCGAGGATGCCGAGGTCAGATCCGGTGTCCGGCGCGGTGAGGCCGACGATGATGCCGCCGATCACCGCAACGATGACTCCGATGTACAGCCAATGGGTGCGGTCGCGTTTCCGCGGGGGTGCGGCGGTGGTGTCTGCCATGTCTGCACTCCTGTGAGTTGGGGATCTGTGGTTGGGATCACGCTGGTTGACTGCAGATGACTCTCGGCCCACGGGTGATTCAAGTCACTATTTAGTTCATTGATTTCAGACCGGAACACTTAAGGTCGTGACGATGACGATCAGGAATCGGGGCTCGGCAACCGACCGGAGCGTGGCCCGCGAGCTGTTCGGTTGGCAGCTTGCGCTGCTGCTCATCCTGATCCTGGGCGCGGGTGCGGTGGCGGTTCTGGACGCCCGCAGCGACGCCGATGAGCTGACGATCCAGAAGGTCATCGCGGTCACCGAGTCGGTGGCGCTGATGACCTCGACGGCCCAGGCGATCGCCGCGCCCGATCCGACTGCGATCCTGCAACCGCAGACCGAAGCGATCCGCGAGGCGACCGGCATGGATTTCATCGTGGTGATGGCGCCGGACCGCACCCGTTTCACCCATACCGACGTCAGCCGGATCGGTGGGGAGTTCACCGGCAACATCGACCGCGCCCTGGCCGGTGAAACCTTCACCGAGACCTACCCGGGCACGCTCGGCCCGTCGATCCGTGCGGTGGCCCCGGTGCGCGACGCCGACGGCAACATCGTGGGGCTGGTCTCGGCGGGGGTGACGCGTACCAAGGTCTCGCAGAGTGTGGTGGCCACACTGCCGACCATCGCGCTGGCATTGGGCACGGCGCTGCTGCTGGCGCTGATCGGCGCGCTCATCCTGGAGCGGCGGCTCCGGCGGCGCACCCTGGGTCTGTCGTTCAGCGACCTGTCCACGTTGTATGAACAGCGCGAAGCGGTGTTGCACGCCATCGGTGAAGGGCTGCTGGTGTTCGATGTCGACGGCAACGCCGACTTGATCAATGACGAAGCACGACGGCTACTTTCGCTGCCCGACGGTGAGCTGACCCGCGCGCGGCTCCCGGGCTCGCTGAGTAGCTCTGGCGGCGACACGCTGATCGATGAAACCCATGTCACCGCGGATCGGGTGCTGCTGGTGAACCAACAGCCGGTGCGCGCGGACGGCCGCTTGATCGGCACTGTCATGACACTGCGGGATCGTACTGATCTGCAACGGGTTTCGGGTGAGCTGAGCTCGGTCACCCAGTTTGCCGAGTCCTTGCGGTCCCGAGCTCACGAGGCAGACAATCGGCTGCACACCGTCATCACGATGGTCGAGCTGGGCCGCGCCGAACAGGCCGTCGAGTTCGCCACCGCCGAGCTGGCGGTGTCCCAACATCTCATCGATCGGCTGATGGCCACCGTCGCCGAGCCGGCGTTGGCGGCGCTGCTGCTCGGCAAGATCAGCCAGGCCCGCGATCACGGGGTGGAGCTGACCGTCACCGACGACTCCCAGCTCGACGACCCCGGCAGCATCGCACTGAGCCAGGGCGAATTGATCACGCTGGTGGGCAATCTCGTCGACAACGCGATCGACGCCTCCCGGTCGACGAGCCTGAGGGACGAAGGCGAGGAAGGGCCGGGCGCACGTGCTGATCTCCCCGCGTGGGTGGAGGTGACCGTTCTCGGCTCTGCCGACGCACTGACCATCTCGGTGGCCGACAGCGGTCCGGGCATGACCCCGGACGCGTTCGAGCAGGCCCGGTTGCGGGGGTACTCCACCAAGTCCGGTGAGCGCGGCCTCGGGCTCGCCCTGGTCTGGCAGGTCATCACCGCCCACGGCGGGACCATCACCTCGGAGAACAGCTACGGTTCGGTGGTCACCGCGACGATCCCGACGGCACCTCCGGTAGCGTTGGGCCGCAGGTGATCCGGGTCCTCATCGTCGACGACGAACCGCTGATCGCCGAGGCGCACCGCGAGTACACGCAGCGCCTGCCCGGTTTCGAGGTGCACGCAACGGTGTCCACCGGCAGTGCCGCGGTCCGCACCGTCGCCTCGGCGGCCGCGGACGGCACCCCCATCGACTTGGTGCTGCTCGATATCGGGCTGCCCGACGCCAGTGGTATCGATGTCGCCTCGGCCCTCAACGGGATCCGCCCGTCGCCGGACATCATCGCCATCTCCTCCGAGCGTGACCTCGAGGTGGTTCGGTCGGCGGTTGCGCACGGGGTGGCGCTGTATCTGCTCAAGCCGTTCACGTTCGCCGCTTTCCGCGACAAGCTGGAGCGCTATCAGCAGTATCGGGAGGCGCTCGGCGCCGGTGGTGCGGCGTCGGGTCAGCACGAGATCGACCGCGCCATCAACGCGTTGCGCACCGCTGATCAGCGCACCTCCACACCCAAGGGCGTCTCCGCGGACACCATGGACCTGGTGACCGCCGCCATCCGCACCAGCACCGAGGGGCTAAACGCCTCCGAAGCCGCCGCCCAGGCCGGGATCTCGCGGGTGACGGCCTGGCGCTATCTGGAACGGCTGGCCGATGACGGCGTGGTAGTCAGGGTGACCGAGTACGGCAAGGCCGGTCGTCCACAGGTGCGCTATCGATTGAGTTGATAGATCAGGCAACTCGCAATGTAGTTCCGAAACCGCAAATGCATCAACCTTTTTCAGTGGCTGCCTGCGCCAACTCCGGCTTGCTCGCGCCGTGATCGTCGTCGACCATGGTCTGCTCGTCGAACGGAATCCGCCCGTCGAGCACCTTGCTCATGCGGTCCTTGTCCATGGATCCGGTCCACGATCCCACCAGCACGGTCGCCACCGCATTACCCGAGAAGTTGGTCAGCGCACGGGCTTCGGACATGAAGCGGTCGATGCCGACGATCAAGCCGATGCCGTCCAGCAGATCCGGCCGATGCGCCTGCAGACCGCCGGCCAGGGTTGCCAGTCCGGCACCGCTGACACCGGCGGCACCCTTGGAGGCGATGATCATGAACACCAGCAATGACAACTGCTCGCCGATCGTCAACGGGTCACCGAGGGCGTCGGCGATGAACAGCGATGCCATGGTCAGGTAGATGGCAGTGCCGTCCAGGTTGAACGAGTAACCGGTTGGTACAACGATTCCCACCGTGGTCGGTTGCACCCCGGCGTGCTCCATCTTCGCGATCAGCCGGGGCAGCGCGGACTCGCTCGACGAGGTGGCCACGATCAGCAGATACTCTCGCGCCAGGTAGCGGGTCAGTTTGAAGATCGACTGCCCCGCCACCAACCGGATCAAGGTGCCGAGCACTCCGAACACGAACAGCACGCAGGTCAGATAGAACGCCCCCATCAACACCGCCATCTGGACGACGGCGGCGAAACCGGTGGCACCGACCACCTTGGCAATGGCGCCGAAGGCGCCGATCGGGGCCAGCCACAGGATGCCGGCCAAGATGCGGAACACCAGGATCTGTACCAGGCCGATACCGCGCAGCAGCGGCTCACCGGTCTTGCCCATGGCCTGCACACCGAAGCCGACCAGCAGCGCGACGAACAACGTCTGCAGCACATTGCCCTCGGTCAGCGAGCTCAGTAGCGAGGTCGGGATGATGCCGGCGATGAACTCCATGGTGCCGCCTTCGCCCTCGGCCTCGGCCGCCAGTTCGGCGCCTGCGGCAGGGTCAGCGGCCACGTTCAGTCCGTCACCGGGGTGGATGATGTTGCCGACAAGCAGGCCGATGGCCAGCGCAAACGTCGACATCACCAGGAAGTAGCCCAGCGCGAGACCACCGACCTTGCCGACGGAGGCGGCTTTGCGCACCGAGCCGATGCCCAACACGATGGTGCAGAAGATGACCGGTGAGATCATCATCTTGATCAGGGCGACGAACAAGGTGCCCAGAACGCCGAGAGCCGCACCGGTTTCCGGCGCGACCAGCCCGACGACGATGCCGGCGACGATGGCGACCAGAACCAGGATGTACAACCAGTGCGTCCGGTCCTTGCGTTTCTTCTTGGGGTCGGACTCCGAATCGGCGTCCGCATCTGCGCTGGTCACGTCCACCCCTCCACCGTCGCCGTGTGTGTGCGGAGGCGGAGTTCCCCAAAGTGGTGCCGATCACACCTGGGTTGACGGACGTCGGTTCGCGACCGGGTTCGCGGGAACATTCCCACCGAAGGCCGTACCTTGGCTGTGTGCCTGACCCGATGACCGAACCGGCACCGGATCCCGACGAAACCAAACCCTCCGCGCGCGCCGCGGTGCTCGTCTGCCTGACCGCGGTGGTCGCGGGCGCGCTGATCGGATTGATCGGCGGCGCCTTCCGGTGGATTCTCGATCTCGCCGACCGGTTACGCCTCGACCTCGTCGACTGGGCCCACGGGCTACCCGGCCCGGGCTGGCTGGTTCCGATGGCCGCGGCGGCACTCGGTGCGGCCCTGGCCGCGCTGATCGTGCGATGGGTGCCGTTGGCGGCGGGCAGCGGCATCCAGCATGTCGAGGCGGTGTACCGAGGGGAGGCCCGCCCGCCGCTGCTGATCCTGCTGCCGGCCAAGTTCGTCGGCGGCATCTTGTCCATCGGGTCCGGGTTGGTGTTGGGCCGCGAAGGACCGACGGTGCACATGGGTGCAGCCCTTGGCGCCGAAGCAGCCCGCCGGGCCCGACTCGGCAAGGCCGATGTCCGGATGATGCAGACCGCCGTCGGCGGCGCCGGATTGGCGGTTGCCTTCAACGCACCGATGGGCGGCACCTTGTTCGCGCTGGAAGAGGTCACCAAATCCTTTCGATTGATGACGGTGCTGTCCACGCTGTTCGCCTGCGCCACCGCGGTCGGCTGCATGCGGTTGGTCCTGGGCAACAAGCCGGACTTCGCCGTCGCGCAGATCACAGCACCCGCACTGGCGTGGCTGCCCCTGTTCGCCGTATTCGGCTTGCTGACCGGGCTTCTCGGGGCGGTCTACAACCGGTTGACGCTGTGGTTCCTCGACCGCGTCGGCGGCTACCGCCGGCTCCCCGCGGTCACCAAAGCCGCCATCATCGGCGCCATCATCGGGTTGGCGATGTTCGCCTACCCGCTGGCGGTGGGCGGCGGCGACACCCTGACGCAGCTGATCCTCAGTGGACACCAGATCGTCTTGCCCGTTGTTGTCGGTTACCTCGTGGTACGCCTGATTGCTGGCCCCCTGTCCTATTCGGCGGCGGTGCCGGGCGGGTTGTTCGCACCGCTGCTGGCGGTCGGCGCACTCTGGGCGCTGCTGTTTGTTGGCGTCTTCGAGAAGATCTGGCCGGGAAACGCGGCAGATCTGGCGATCCCGATGGCGCTGGTGGGAATGGCGGCGTCCTTCGGCGCCACCGTGCGGGCACCACTGACGGGCATCGTCGTGGTCATGGAGATGACGTCGACGACGGCGGTGGCCATTCCGATGCTGACCGCCACGGCCGCGGCGGTGCTCGTCGCCGAGCTCACCGGCTCACCCCCCATCTACGAGAGCCTGCGGGAGCGGATGACCCGTTAGGGTTGCGCGGCAGTCGCTTCCTCCAGCGCGGCGCAGAAACCCTCGAGTTCGCCGTCGGCCAGGTCGACATGCGGTGACAACCGCAGCACCGGGCCGGTCATCTCGAACGGCGCCCGTGCCACTTCGGCGACGGTGGTGACGATGCCGCGCTGTTCGATCAGCCAGGCCCGGATACCGGCCGGTTCCACCCCGGGAGGCGGTGTCAACGTGGTGATCGCGGTCGGTTCGTCGGCGGGTTCCACCACCTGCCAACCGGCAACACCGTCGATGACTCCGCGGGTGGACCTGCCGATCTCCGACAGCCGGCTCCGCACCGACTCGGCGCCGGCGGCCAGGTATTCACCGACGGCTACCGAGTACGCCACCCGCGCCGCAAGATTGGCCTCATGGTGTTCGAACGAGGTCAGCACGTCCACCGGCACGTCCCACTCCGGTGGCGGCAATCGCCGCACCAGTCTGCCGGCGAGTTCTGGTGCCACAGCCAGGAATCCGACCCCACGCGGTCCGGCCATCCACTTCCTGGACGACGAGTACACGGCGTCAGCACCCACCGCGCAGTCGATCTGACCGAATGCCTGCGCCGCATCGAACACCAACGGCACCCCCAGACCGCGGCACAGTTCGGCCAGCTGCGACACGGGTTGGGCAACACCGCGGTGGCTGCCCACGCCGGTCAGATGGACCAGGGCCGGTGGATCGTCGGCCAGCGCCGCTTCGACGCGATCCACCAGCATTCGGCCGTCACCATCGACCGGCAAGGCCTGCACGTCGAATCCGTGCGCCGCCATCACCGCCAGGTTGGGCCCGTACTCCCCCGGCGCGCAGGCCAGCGTGCGCCGGCCCGGCCAGGAGCCGAGCAGCAGGTCCAGCGCATGGGTGGAACCGGTGGTGAAGACGACATCGGCGGCGGTCATCGCGGTGAGCACCCCGATGGCGGCCCGGCCGGCGGCCAGTACCGGTTCGGCCGCCGCGGCGGCGACGTAGCCGCCGACCTCGGCCTCATGACGGGCGTGCTGGGTTGCCGCCTCGATCACCGCCAGGCTCTGCCGCGAGCAGGCGGCCGAATCCAGGTGGATACCCGCCGGCTCCGGCCGGGCCGCCCGCCACGCCCGGCCCAGCTCACTGGAGATCACTTGACCGCCAAGGACAGTCCGAAGTCGCCGGCGGCGTCGGTCCACCAGTGCGTGCGGGTCAGGCCGGCGTCGGCCAATTCGGTCAGCACCCCGTCGGCGCGGAACTTGCACGACACCTCGGTCAGGATCTCTTCCCCGGCACCGAATTCCACAGTCAGTTCCAGGTCTTCGATACGGACCCGCTGCGCGGACCTGGCACGCAACCACATCTCGATACGGTCTTCGTCGGCATTCCATTTCGCGACGTGCTCGAACGAATCGAGATCGAAGTCGGCGTGCAACTCCCGATTCACCACGGCCAGCACGTTTCGGTTGAAGGCGGCGGTGACACCGGCACTGTCGTCGTAGGCCCGGATCAGCCGGTCGGTGTCCTTCACCAGATCGGTGCCCAGCAGCAGGCTGTCGCCGGGCTGTAGCACCGCCGACAGTGCCGACAGGAACTCCGCACGCGGCCCCGGCGTCAGGTTGCCGATCGTGGAACCCAGGAACGCAACCAGCCGTCGGCCGCCCGCCGGGATCTCACCGAGGTGCGCCTCGAAGTCACCGCATACCGCATCGATGTCGACACCCGGGTACTCGACGGCCAGGGCTGAACCGGCCGCCTCCAACACCGACACGTCGACGTCAAACGGGATGAATCGGCGCAACGATCCCCGGGACTGCAAGGCGTCCAACAGCTTCCGGGTCTTCTCCGAGGTTCCGCTACCGAGTTCCACCAGGGTGTCGGCGCCACTGGCCGCGGCGATCTCGTCGGCCCGGTCGGCGAGTATCGACGCCTCGGCGCGAGTGGGGTAGTACTCCGGTAACCGGGTGATCTGGTCGAACAGGTCACTGCCGGCGGCGTCGTAGAACCACTTGGGCGGCAGCGTCTTCGGGGAGGACGTCAGCCCGGCTCGCACGTCGTCGCGCAACGTGTGGGCGGCATGGTCGGCGGGCAGGTGGTTGGCGACGGACACAGACGTGCGGCTTGCCATCGAAGACCCTTTCTCAGAAGTGCAATGCGGTCACGGTCACGGTCCCGTCGGACACCTCGACGAGGTGGCGGTCGGGAATGTCCTGCCAGTCGGGGTGGTCGTCGTACGGTTCGCTGGCCACCACCACACCATCGGGCCGACGCAGCACCGACAGGGTGTCGCCCCATGTGGTAGCCAACATCCGAGAACCGTTGGCTGCCAAAATGTTCAACCGGGCGGCGGGATCTGCGGCGGCGACCTCGACCACCGTCTCACCGAGATGCTCCAATCCGCGCCGGAAGATCAGCGCAGCCAGAATCGCACTGTCGACCACGGATTCGGCGGCGTGGTCCAGCGGCAGGACTGCCCGGTCCACCAGGCCGTTGTGCGACAACAACCACTGCCCGTCGGTGAACGGCGCGGCCGCCGAGGCGTCGGCCGGCATCCCGACGCTGGCCGAGCGCACCGCCGCCACGACGCAGCTGCTCGCCAATGCCGGCGCCACCGAGGCGAAGGATTTGTCAGCCCACAGTGGACCAGCCGCCCGCCAGCGCCGCGGGACGGCCCCGTCGAAGAACCCGACGCCCCACCCGTCGGCGTTCATCAGCCCATGCTTCTGGCGCCGCGGGGCGTACGACTGCACCAGCAACCCGCTGGGCGGGTCGAGCATCAGGCTGCTCACCGGCACCGTCGCGCCGAGCCATCCGAGGTGTCGGCACATCTACAGATCCCAGGCCAATCGCACACCGGCGAAGATCTGCCGACGAATCGGGTGGTCCCAGTTACGGAAGCTGGGGCGCAGGATGTCCGGGGCCACCGCCCAGGAACCGCCGCGCAGCACCCGATAATCTCCGGCCCCCGGCCCTTCGAAGAACGGCTCGCTGTACCGGTCGTAGATCATCGGGGTGAATCCCGGCCACGGCCGTAGCGGGGAGCTGGTCCATTCCCAGACCTCGCCCAGCATCTGCTCGGCGCCGTAGGCGGAGGCGCCGCCCGGATAGGCACCGACCGGGGCGGGCCGCAGTGCCTCTCCGCCGAGGTTGGCCAGCTGCGCGGTCGGCGTCTCAGCGCCCCACGGGAAGCGTCGCCGCCGTCCGAATGCCGGGTCCCAGGCGCACGCTTTCTCCCATTCGATCTCGGTAGGCAGGCGGGCTCCGGCCCAGGCGGCGTAGGCCTCGGCTTCGAAGTAACTGACGTGCTGCACTGGTTCGTTGTCGGGGATGGTCTCGACATGCCCGAACCGGGTGCGGGTGCCGTCACCGCTGTTCCAGAACTGCGGTGCCACCAGGGCGGCCTGCGTGCGATGTTCCCAGCCGGGCACCGACCACAGTTCGCGGCGACGGTAGCCGCCATCACCGATGAAGGCCCGCCACTCGCCGTTGGTCACCGGTACCCGGCCGATCCGGAACCCGGGAACCTCGACCGTGTGGGCCGGGCGTTCGTTGTCCAGCGAGAACGGTTCGTCGGCGGCGTCGACGCCGAGCACAAAGTCCCCGGCGGGCACCGGTACCGAGGTTCCGGCCACCCCGGGCCGCCCGGCAGGCAACGGGGCGTTCTTGTCCAGCAGCGGTGCTCCCACGCGCAGATTCAGCGCCTGCAGCATGGTCTCGGTGTGCTGGTTCTCATGGCTGATCACCAATCCGAACCGGAACGACGACGTGTCGTCGGCGGCGTCCAGGGCGTCGAGGGCTTTGGCGCGCACCGTGTCGAGGTAGGCGTGGGCTTGTGTCGGAGACAGCAGCGGCAGATCCACCCGGCTGGCCCGTGAGTGGACAAATGCGTCGTAGAGCCCTTCGATGTTGGCCGGCAGCAACCCGGGCACCTCGAGGTTGCCGTCGCGCAGCAACCAGAGCTCCTCCTGTTGTCCGATATGGGCCAGGTCCCACACCAGCGGGCTCATCAACGGGTGGTACTGCCTGCGCAGCTCGTTGTCGTCGAATTCGACGAGTCGTCGGGTGCGCTCGCGGGCGCGGGCCAGGCCGTCGGCCAGTAGTTCTCGGGTGCTCACAGGCGCTCCTGCCACAGGTCCATGATCGCGGCGTCCAGTCCATGCCGGACCACCGCGTCGGAGAAGTCGTCGCCCGCTGTCCGGCCACGCTCCACCATGTCGGTCAACAGCTCCATCGACCCCGCCAATTCCGGCGGAACAACCTCGGCGGCGATTTCCACACATCGGCGGGCCGCGGTGTGTAGATGCCGATCGGCCAGGCCGACCCGGGCCGCGGCGTCCCATGCGGTGGCCACCGGCTCGACGGTCTCCGCGGCCAGCTCCGCTGCGGCGGGGTCGTCGAGCAGGGTGGCCAGCGTAAAGGCCACCGCAGGCCACAGCGCATCCGGCAAGCTGTCGAGGTAGCGGATCTCGAGCCAGCCACGCGGTCGCACCGGCGGAAACAGTGTGGTCAGGTGATAGTCGAGATCGGCGGTGGTGGGTCGCCGGTCACCGAGCTCGATGGCGCCGTCGGCCCATTCGGCGAACGGCACCCAATCGAGCATCGGGCTAGCCTCGGAACCATCTGGAGAGCGCACCAGCATCAGCGGAGCCTTCAGCGCGTAGCGGGCCCACTCAGCGGCGGGATCGTCGGCGCTGATCCCGAGGATCGGGCCGCACCGGGCGGAGTCCAACTGTCCCCACACCTGCTGCCGTGACGACACCCAGCCGGTGAACTGCCCGTTGCGCAGCGGCGAGTTGGCCGCCAGGGCGACCATCGTGGGCCCGAGTGCGTGGGCCAGCCGGACGCGGGCGGCCCAGCCGGCACGCGGACCCGCGTCGAGGTTGAGCTGGATCGACGACGTGGAGGTCATCATGGCCGCGCCGGCGTCAGCGGAGCCGCTGGCGACAAAAAACCGTTCCATCGCCGCGTACCGGGGGCCTGGGTTGATGCGCTGCGGCGCGCGCAGCGGGTCGGCGCCCAACAACACCAGTCCGAGGCCGGCTTCGGCGAACGCGGCGTCTAGTACCGCCCGGTCGGCGGCCATCGCAGTGATCGCGGGCAACGCTGCCGAAAGGGGCGGTCCCGACAACTCGACCGCACCGCCGGGTTCGATCGTGACCGCGCTGCCACCGGGCAAGGCAGGCAAGGACGCGACGACGGAGGTGATCTGATCCCAGGTGGGACGGCGGCCCGGTTCGGTTCGATCGAAACAGTGCGCTTCGACCTCGAGGCCGACCTGGCCGAGTGGTGCGTCAACCAGGCTGGCGCCGGCGATGTGGTGCGCAGCGGCAGCCGAGTCCGCGAGTGGTTTGTCCCCCTGGCTGACGACGAACGTCATTGCTCCATCTTCGGGGAAGCGACCGACAAGTTCGCGCGATTAACGGCTTACATTGCGCTGACGTGTACCCGAACACCAGGATTCTGACAGCCGAGCCTATTGCCCCAGGCTGTTCTGCATGGCGCCGGCCAGCACGTTGACCGCCGGACCACCGTTGCCGGATTGACACACTTTCGCCTGGAGAAGAACGTTCTCCCGTAATCGGGTCTGGGTGAAACAGCGGCGGTCCGTGCCGGCTTCCTGCTTCATCCACACCGCGTCGGCCGGTCCGGGCGGGGCGCCGGCGAAGGTCCACACCTGTGACGTGCCGTTACCGAATCCCATCACCGCGGTCTGGCCCGAACACCCGACGGTGCGGTCGGTGACCCGGTGGTACGCGGCTGTTGCGGCCTCGTTGTCGGCGAACACCCCGACGGCCTGCTTGACCAGATGGGTGACATCGTTGGGTGAGGTCTGGGTGATCGAACCGTTGAAGGACGCCAGGTCGGGATCGTTGAACACCTCGGGCAGCCCGATATCGGCCCAGTTGTTGCACACCGGGAGGTCCACCGAGAACACCTGCACGGGATTGGTCAGGACGGCTTCGAAGGTCACGGGCGCACCGACGATGTTTCCCACCGATCCTTTGCCCAGGACGGCGTAGTTCACGACACCCGGGTCCGAGGGGCGAGCACCGGCCGGGGGTGCCAGCACCAGCGCCAGACCGGCTATCCCCAGCGCCGCCGCGATGCGCAGGTCAGGCCGTTGTTTGGTCATACTTTGGCGGACAGCGCAACGTCGATGTTCCCGCGGGTGGCCTTCGAGTACGGGCACACCCCGTGTGCCTTCTGCATCAGGTCGTCGGCGACGCTCTGTTCCAGGCCGGGCAGGTAACCCACCAGCTTGGCGGTCAACCCGAACCCGCCCTCGGAATCCTTGCCGAACCCGATCTGTGCGGTGATACCGCTGGCGTCGTCGAGCGCGATCTTCTCGTTCTTGGCCACCAGGCGCAGTGCACCCAGGAAACACGCCGCGTATCCGGCGGAGAACAGCAGTTCGGGATTGACTCCCTCACCGCTGCCACCCATCTCCTTGGGTGGACGGGTGTCGAGATCGATCTTGCCGTCCATGGACTTGACGTGGCCGTCGCGGCCGCCGCCGGAGGCCGTCGACTCTGCGGTGTACACGACTTCGATGCTCATGGAATCGATCATGCCAGCCGGGGTTACGCAGTTGGGGATGGTTCGTGGCATCATCTGCGCAGAACCCACCCGAGAGCTCCACGGGAAGTTAGGTTAGGCTGACCTCGCCTTAGGCGAGGTGTCGTGCTGCCTCCGGTGGGGTTCCAGCCCGCGCGGACACCGCGCCGGCCAGACGGGTCAGCTCGACGACGCGCGACACGTCACCTGAACGCGTGCGCCATTCGGTTGGCGTGCCGGCTGAGGAGAGCGTCGTTTGAACGGTCTGTACAACCCGGATCTGGAACACAGCAGTTGTGGGGTCGGCTTCTTGACCCGCAAGGACGGCGTGCAGACCCACGACGTCATCCGCAAACTGCACGAAGCGCTGTGCGCGGTACCCCACCGTGGCGGAATGTCGTCCGAGGGGGTCGGCGACGGCGCCGGGGTGAACCTCGACCTGTCACTGCGCTTCTTCGCCGATCTCACCGGCCGCCCTGAGCTGCAGCTCGGACAGTTCGGCGTGGGCAACTTCTTCCTGCCCAACGATCCCGCCTTCCACGCCGAAGCCGAAACGGTGATCGAGACCGCCCTGCTCGCACAGGGATTCACCATTGCCGTCAAACGTGATGTACCCGTGGACAATTCCGCGATCCGCCCGGCAGCGGTCAAGTATCAGCTGCCGATCCGGCAGTGGGTGTTCTGCCCCGATGCCGACGAGGACATCTCGGACCGCAAGATCCACGAAGCCCTGATGGCCATCGAGTCCATCGCCTACACCCGCGCCGAACTGCTGGGCCTGTACCCGTTGTCGCTGAGTGCGCGCACCCAGGTCCTCAAGGGCCGGCTCAACTCGAACGAAGTGGTGCCCTACTTCAGCGATCTGTCCGACCTCCGGATGGAAGTCCACTCGATGTTCTTCCACACCAGGTTCTCGACGAACACGGTGCCGAACGCGATGATGGCCCAACCATTCCGGCTGATGGCCCACAACGGCGAGCTCAACACCGACAAGAAGAACCGGCTGTCGGACAACGCAATAGCGCGGGCCCGCAACCGGTCGATCGTGCGGCCACTCGGCCAGTCCGACAGTTGCCGCCTCGACCAGACGCTGCAGAACCGGGTGTTCGAAGACGACCTGGACGTGGTGTCGGCTGTGGTGGCGATGATGCCCCCGGCGTGGGAGAACGATTCGACGCTGTCCCCGCAGGTCCGGGCCATGCTGGAGTTCTTCAGCCTCTACGAGGAGAAGAACGACGGGCCCGCAGCGCTGATCTTCGGCAACGGCACCATCATCGGAGCCCGCCTTGACCGTCTGGGACTGCGCCCGCTGCGCACCGTGGAGACCTCGGACTACCTGGGCGTGATGTCCGAAGCAGGCCAGGTGTACTTCCCGCCCGAGCAGGTGCTGCGCCGCGGCCGCATCGAGGCCGGCGGCATGCTCTATTACGACCACAACGAGCGACGTTCCTACAGCACCAACGAAGCCCTCGAAATGCTGGCGGCACGCCATGATTACCCCGCGATGCTCGCCGAGGCCCGCGTCGACCTCGCTGATCTGCCGCAGGTGCCACCGGAGAATCAGCGCTCTCCAGCGCGATACAACGGCGATCTGAACCGGCATCAGCGTTACGTCGCGTACTCGCTCAATCAGGAGAGCTTCAAGTTCCTGATGGACCCGATGCTGACCACCGGCCAGGAGAAGATCTCCGCGATGGGGTACGGCGCGGCGATCAACGCGCTGTCCAACCACGAGGGTGGGATCGCCCGCTACTTCTCCCAGAAGTTCGCGCAGGTGACCAACCCGCCGCTGGACAGCATCCGCGAAGCGGACGGCATGACATTGCGCGTCGCACTGGGAGCCAAGCCCAACAGCGGCGCCCAGCCGGCACCCCAGATCGTGGTTCCCTCACCGATTCTCACGCATCTGGACATGCTGAAGATCCGGGATCAGCAGCTGACCCCGGTGCGGCGGTTCGGGATGCGGTACCGCATCGACCTGACCGACCGGGCCGCAAATGCCGAGGCGCTGGTGAGCGCCATCGATGCGCTGTGCGACGAGGTGGAGGCGTTTGCGCGGGAGAGCGGCGGAATCGCAGTCATCTCCGATCGCCATGTCGAGAGTGCCCGCGCGGCAATGCCGCTCATCATCGTCATCTCGGCGGTCAACCAACGGTTGATCGAGGAGGGCCTACGGCTGCGGGTGTCGGTGATCGCCGAGAGCGGCCAGCTGTGTTCCTCGCACCACGTGGCCACGGTCCTCGGATTCGGCGCCGCGGCCGTCTACCCGCTGGCCGTGCAGATGCGCGCTGAGGAGAAGTTCGGCCCTGACGAGCAGAACATCTCGATGGCCTTCAAACACTTCGCCAAGGCCGCCGAGAAGTCGCTGATGAAGACCATGGGCCGCGTCGGGCTGTGCACCGTCGAGAGCTACATCGGCGGCGAGTTCTTCGAGCCCAACTATCTGGACACCGGCGACGCGGTGCTGCGCCGCTACTTCCCCAACGTCGTCTCCCCCGTCGCCGGGGTCGGGTTCACCACCTTGGCCGACGCGGTCTCCGAATGGCACCACCGCGCACTTGCGGTCACCAGCGAGAAGGACGTCCCGCTTCTCGGACTGTTCAAGGAACGCGCGGAAGGTGCCGGCCACTCCTACGGCACCACGGCGGTGCGCGGATTTGTCGACATGACAGAGGAATCCATCTCGTTCGGCGACGAGGCTCGACCCGACAACCCAGGTATGGCCGACCCGGCGTACCTGCGCGGGCTGCCCTTGCATCAACTCGAAGGCGCCTTCGGACTCGATGACGAGGCCTACCGCAACACCAGTTTCGACGAGTTGACCCCACGCGCTGTCAACAGCTTCGACATCACCCCCGGCTACCGCAACTTCGTGCGGAACATGAACGCCGAACGGAGCCGCCGGCCCGCAGCACTCCGGGACGTGCTGGCACTTCCCGCGGACGTCAACTTTGTGCATACCGCCGACGAATTCACCTATGAAATGGGTCAATTCGCGCTGACCGGCAACAACAACTTCCAGGTGCGCGGGCTGTCCTGCGTGCAGCACGGTGACGAATTCACGCTGCGCCTCAGCCAGGGGGCGCAACGCCTCGATGCGTTGGCGTTCTCGTTGGTGGCACGTTTCGACGACGACATCCTCGACAGCGAGGTTGTCGGCGACCGACTGTGGGTGCGGGCCACCGGGGCTGCGGCACACTATCTCCAGAACCTGCAAACAGCACCGGATTCGATACCGCTGGATGAGATTCAGCCGGCCAGTGAGATCGCCGCAACCCTGGCCTCGGGAGCGATGAGTCACGGCGCGCTGGTGGCCGAGGCGCACGAAGCGGTCGCACACGGCACCAACATGGTCGGCGGTCTGTCGAACTGTGGCGAGGGCGGCGAGCACCTCACCCGATACGGCACCATCCGCGGCTCGCGCATCAAGCAGTTCGCCTCGGGCCGCTTCGGGGTGTGGGCCGGCTATCTCGCAGATCCGATGTTGCGGGAGTTGGAGATCAAGATCGGGCAAGGTGCCAAACCCGGTGAAGGGGGCCAGCTTCCCGCACCCAAGGTGACAGTGCAGATCGCCGCGGCGCGCGGTGGCACCCCGGGGGTGGAGCTCGTCTCGCCGCCGCCGCACCACGACACCTACTCGATCGAGGACCTCGCGCAGCTGATCCACGACTGCAAGGCGGCACGCGTTCGGGTGATCGTGAAGCTGGTCTCCTCGGAGGGTATCGGCACCATCGCAGTCGGCGTGGCCAAGGCCGGCGCTGACGTGATCAACGTCGCCGGGAACACCGGCGGTACCGGGGCCGCCGCGGTCACCAGCCTCAAGTACGCCGGACGCTCCGCGGAGATCGGGGTCGCCGAAGTCCATCAGGCGCTGTGCGTCAACGGTATCCGGCAGAAGGTGACGCTGCGCTGTTCGGGTGCCCACCAGACCGCCAGTGACGTCATCAAGTCGGCGCTCCTGGGCGGGGACAGCTTCGAGTTCGGCACCACCGCGCTGATGATGCTCAAGTGCGTCATGGCCAAGAACTGCAACATCAAGTGCCCGGCCGGCCTGACCACCAATGCCGAAGCATTCGAGGGGGATCCGCGGGCGCTGGCACAGTATCTGCTGAACATCGCCCACGAGGTCCGCGAGATCCTGGCCACGCTCGGCCTGCCGTCACTGCGGGCCGCCCGCGGACGCAGCGACCTGCTCCACCTCCTCGAACACCCCTCCAGCATCGGGCGACTCGACTTGCGAAAGATGCTCGAAGTGACCGAGGAAGTCCTCGTCGACGAGCCGATCTACATGGAGAAGGACTACACCGTCGACGACAGCTTCCTGAGCCAGTTGACGTTCAGCGGGGCTGTTCTCGACCCGGTGGAGCTGAGCAACCAGAACAAGAGTGTCGGCGGACAGTTGGCGATCGACATCGAACGAAAGCTCAACCACGAGGGGGCCGCCGGATCGTCGGTCGCCACCGACGATCGCGGACGTCGCTACCTCACCCCCGACAGCGTGGTCATCACCACCAGTGGCTCGGCCGGCCAGAGCTACGGCGTGTTCTGCAACGACGGAATGACATTGACCCACACCGGCACCTGCAACGACGGCGTCGGCAAGAGTGCCTGCGGCGGCAGCATCGCGGTCCGCTCTCCCGGTGGCGGCTCCAGCGAATCCAGTGGCAATGTCCTCGTCGGCAACTTCGCACTGTTCGGCGCCTCCGGCGGACGCCTGTTCGTCGAAGGTGAGGCCGGTGACCGCTTCGCGGTGCGGAACTCAGGCGCCACCGCGGTGGTCGAAGGGGTCGGCGAATTCCTGTGTGAGTACATGACCAACGGTGCCGTGTTCAACATCGGCGGATTCGGCAAGGGCGTCGCCAACGGCATGAGCGGCGGCTTCCTATACCAGTACGACCCGGAAGGGGCGCTGGCCGCCAAGGTGAGCGCCGACTCGGTGCAACTCGCCCCGATCACGACGGCACCGTTCCACGAGGTGGCCGCCCAGACATTGCTGCAGTGGCATGTCGAAGCCACCGGATCGGCAAAAGCTCAGTCGCTGCTCGATGATTGGGCGACAACGCGTCAGCACGTGGTGTACGTGATGCCGCGCGCGCTGCTGCAGTACCAGGATTCCGATGCGATCCTGGCGGCCAAGACCCGCAAGGAGCTGCTCGATGAGCTCGCAACCGCGCTGGCGGGCTACCAGGTTCACAAGTTCAAGCGGTCCTACCGCGACAAGCAGCTGGTTCACGGCGGTTCGGTGCCGGGTTACGGGGAGACGGACACCGAGGAGATGTTCGCTCTGCTCAACACCTACACCGTGCTGAACATGGCTCAGCAGCTGGCGATGGCGCGCACCCCGGGTGTCACGGATGTGACCGACCCCCGGATCGGCAAGACCGTGCGCAACCTGGTGCTGACCGAGGACTTCTTCTTGATCCAGAAGCTGCAGCGCTACGCCCGGGAAGCGATCGACCCCTTCAGCGACGAGGACCTCGCGGTGCTGATCGCCAACAAGCGGATCACCGATTACAAGGAAGCCCTCACCGAGCGCAACGTGCTGTCGATGGACAGTCCGGGCACCTACGGCTGGATCCTGTTCCAGAGCACAAAGAACGTCGAAAAGATCGGTCGGCTACCGTCTTTCGAAGAGCTGTTTGCGCTCAAAACCATCCCCGTCGTCATCGCGGACTCGACCCCGGTCGCGCCGCGCAAGGAACCTGTGAAGAGCTCATGAAGATCGGCTACATCCCCGAAGACGCTCCGTTCAACGAGGACCAGCGCGCCTGGATCTCGGGATTCCTGGCCGGTCTGCACTCTCGGATGGCGGTGAGCATGACGCCGCCGCCTGCTGTCGCAGGCGACTCGGAGGCGCCGCGGCCGCCGTTGCGGATCCTCTACGGCACCCAGACCGGCAATGCCGAGGGGGTGGCCGGCGATGCCGCGGCCGCTGCCCGGGCGCAGGGCTTCGACGTGACCGTCGCCGGTCTCGACGAGATCGAACTCGACGAGTTCGCCGGGTGTAAGCACGTTCTCATCATCACCTCCACCTACGGCGAGGGCGAGATGCCCGACAACGCCGAATTGTTCTGGGAGGCGCTGTCTGCCAGCACCGCCCCCCGGCTCGAAGGGGTGTCCTTCGCGGTCCTCGCGCTCGGTGACACCGGTTACGACGGTTTCTGCCAGGCAGGCAAGCTGATCGACCTGCGGCTCGAACAGCTGGGCGCCAGCCGCCTGGTGGCCCGCGCCGACTGCGATATCGACTACGAGGCCCTCGCCGCCGAGTGGGTGCAGTCCGCGGTAGGCAGTCTGGTCAGCCTCACCGGCGCCAGCGGCACCCCGAGCACACCTCCGCCCAGCATTGCGGCACGTTCCGGCTGGACGCGCAAGAACCCGTTTGTCTCCGACGTCGCCGTCAACCGGTTGCTGTCGGGACCGGGTTCGGACAAAGAGATCCGGCACTACGAGTTTGCCCTCGCCGACAGCGGTATCACCTACGAAGCCGGTGACGCGCTCGCCGTCATCCCGGAGAACGATCCGGTACTGGTCGAGGCGATTGCCGATCACTTCCGCGTGTCGGTGGACACCCTTGTCGACAGTGAGCCACTCGGTGAGCTGCTCACCCATCGTTACGAGATCAGTGTCCCGTCCAAGGATCTGCTGGGTGCGGTCGAAAGCCGCGCCGACAACGCCGAGTTCTCCCACGCACTCCGCGGTGGGGTGAAGGAAACCCTGGACCGTTGGCTTTACGGCAAGGACGTCCTGGACATCTTGCGGATCGGCGGTGACGAGCTGGCCCTGGAAGAGTTCATCGAGCTGCTCAAACCTCTTCAGCACCGGGCCTATTCGATCTCGTCGAGCTCACTGGCGCATCCCGATCACATCCACTTGACCGTCGCCAGCGTGCGCTATCAGAGCACCGGCCGCGAGCGGGGCGGGGTCTGCTCGACCTTCCTGGCCGACCGGGGCGGCACCGCGAAGATCTTCCTGCAGCCCAACAAGTCGTTCCGGGTCCCCGCCGACGACAGCGCACCGATGATCATGGTCGGTCCCGGTACCGGTATCGCACCGTTCCGGGCGTTCCTGCAGGAACGCGAGCGGCGCGGCGCGGGCGGCGACAACTGGTTGTTCTTCGGCGATCAACATCGCGCCGACGACTACATCTATGCCGACGAGCTCACCGGCTGGTCGAACTCGGGCCTGCTGAACCGACTGGATCTGGCGTTCTCGCGGGATCAGGCCCAGAAGGTCTACGTGCAGACCCGGATGCGCGAGCAGGGCGCCGATCTGTTCTCCTGGCTCGAAGCCGGCGGCCACTTCTATGTGTGCGGCGACGCCACCCGGATGGCCAAGGACGTCGACAAGGCGCTCCACGATGTTGTCGCCGAGCACGGCGGGCTGGTCCCCGAGGCCGCAACCGAGTACGTGAACACCCTGAAACGGGAGAAGCGGTACGTCCGCGACGTTTACTGACGGCCTCAGGGCCGGCGGCGCTCACCAAATCGCTTGCGGAACTTCTCGACCTGACCGGCCTTGTCGAGAACACGATTGCCACCGGTCCAGAACGGGTGCGAGTCCGACGTGACGTCGACGATCACCAGAGGGTAGGTCCGTATCCCGTCGGGTGTCTCCCAGTCGACGGTCTGCGCACTGGTGAGCGTGGAACCGGTGAGAAAGGCCGTGCCCGTTGTCGCGTCCTGGAAAACCACCGGGTGGTAGTCGGGGTGGATGTTGGGTTTCATGCGTGTCCTCCTTCGGCGCCGCGCTGACTGTCGGCAGTGACTTCGGTGGTGTCGTAACAGGGTTCGGTGTGCCAGTCGCCGAATGGATCGTCGTAGGCCGCCCATCCGTTCGGTCGGTTCATCTCGTCATCGGTGAGCAGGGCCGTGTGCAGCGCACCCAGCACATCATCGGGGTCGGCCCCGCACACCAGCACGGTCATGGACGTGTGCCGGTCCCCGAACCGGTACTCCCAGATCAGGTCGGCGAGGGCGCGGCGTTCGGGGTCGACATAGGCGACCTCACTGGATGTCATGGCGGCCAGCCATTTTCCGGCGTTGCTGACCCGCAGACCCCCGCCCGCCGATTCCAGGTACATGGCGTGCCCGGCGCGGTTGGCCAACCAAAGCCGGCCCCGGGCCCGCACCACCCCGTCGAGCAGCTTGTCGAGCGCATCGTGGAGGCGACGAGGATGGAAGGGGCGCTGGGCACCGAACTCGATCAGCTGCACCGGGCCGTCGGCATGTAGCGGCGGCTCACCGGACAACAGTGGTCCGTGCGGGTGATCGACACGGCCGCAACGTGAGTCGGGCTCGAGATTGGCCAAAGCTGTTTCCACCCGGCCTGCGCCTGCGGTGATCCGCGAGCGCGGGGCCAGCCGTTGCAGCACCGCGAGCACCATCGGTTCCGGCCGGTCCACCACCAGCACGTCGGCGAACTCCGCCTGACACACCGCCACTTGTGCCCGCGTGCGTCCGTCCTCGAGCTCCTCGTCACCGAGCGCGTGTTCCAGCCAGGTGTCGGAGTCGATGCAGACCACCACCGCGGCGATGAAAACATCGCGAGCCGCCGGACCGTCGATATACCCGGGTCCCACCCGCACCGGCACCCGATCGATCGCAAAACACACCGGCTCGGGCTCCATCGACGAGGGCAGGTGCACGACGATGCGTGTCACGTCGTCACGACGGTGCAGTTGCCGCAGCAGGATCAGCAGATCGTTGCGAATGGTGCACGAGACACATCCGTGCGCCAGCTCCAGTGCCGCCTCTGCCGTGGTCGAATGCCCACCTCGACGGGTTGTCATCGTCCGTCGCACGACGTGGCCGTCGAACCGGTGCTCGACCACCAAAGTGCCCGGCTGGCGGAGCAATACGCCAGCCGTTGCATCGGTGTCACCCAGCCCGCAGACCAACACCACCGGGGTACGCACATCACCCTCCGTTATTGGGAATCATTTTCACTTAAGCGATGTTCACGCTACAGTGCACAGGTCTGCTTGTCGAAAATGATTCCCAATAACCGTGGAGGGGGCGCACCGATGTCCGCGCATTGCCAGGTGACCGGCCGAAGCCCTGGCTTCGGGAACACCGTGTCGCATTCCCACCGCCGCACCCGCCGGCGCTGGAACCCGAACATTCAACTCAAGACCTATTACCTACCGTCGGAGGGCCGCCGAGTCCGACTGCGAGTCAGCACCAAAGGCATGAAAGTTATCGACCGGGACGGTATCGAAGCCGTGGTGGCCCGGCTACGCCAGGAAGGACAGAAAATCTGATGGCTGGAAAGAGCACCGACGTCCGGCCCGTCGTCAAACTCATGTCGACGGCAGGAACCGGATACACCTACGTCACCCGCAAGAATCGACGCAACGATCCCGACCGGCTGGTTCTGCGCAAGTACGACCCCGTAGCCCGCCAACACGTCGACTTCCGCGAGGAGCGCTGACATGGCCAAGCGGTCCAACATCGTCAAAAACGAGAAACGCCGTGAGATCGTCGCACGCTACGCCGACCGGCGTGCGGAACTGCGCCGAATCATCAAGTCCCCCAACAGCACCGCCGAGCAGCGAGCGACGGCCATGACGGAGCTGATGCGCCAGCCCCGCGACGCCTCACCGGTGCGGGTGCGCAACCGCGATTCGGTGGACGGCCGGCCACGTGGTCATCTGCGTAAATTCGGCCTGTCGCGGGTGCGGGTACGCGAGCTCGCCCATCGCGGCGAACTGCCCGGCGTCCGGAAGTCGAGTTGGTGATGGCACGTCTCAAACGCCGACCGGCGCCGGATCCCAAGCGGCCCAAGCGCAATCTGCTCACCAGCATGGGACGCGAGACCGTCGACTACAAAGACACCAATACCCTGCGGACCTTCATTTCCGAGAAGGGGAAGATTCGGTCTCGCAGCGTCACCGGGCTGACGGTGCAACAGCAGCGCCAGGTCGCAACCGCGATCAAGAACGCCCGCGAGATGGCGCTGCTGCCGTATCCGGGTCAGGTCCGCTAGCCTTTGGGTCCGTTTTTTGTCGGACTCCTCTGCTTTGATGGGGGTATGTCTTCCACTGCAACATCTTTGGCCGCTGCCGGGACACCTCCCGGTAAGCGGCTGGAGGTGTTGTTCGACGAGTTGGCGGAGTTGACCGGACACCGTAACGCCGTCGATGGCCGGATCGTGGAGATCGTCGCCGAAATCGACCGTGACGGGTTGTGGGGTGGCACCGGAGCCCGGGCGGTGGCGGGGTTGGTGGCCTGGAAACTCGGGGTGTCCTCAACCCACGCGGCGACGATCACCGCAGTGGCGAGTCGGGCCGAGGAGTTCCCGCGGTGTGTGGCCGCACTGCGCGACGGGCGCGTGTCCCTGGATCAGGTTGGTGTCATCGCCGAACACGCCGCCACCGGTTCCGATGCCCACTACGCCGAACTCGCCGCCAGCGCCACTGTCAACCAACCCGGCCAGCGACAACTAGTCGTTATGGGTGGCGGTCGACATTGAGTGGGGAGCCACCCATCCCCGCCTATCCGCCGTTGAGCTTGTCGCGCACCCCTTCTTCTACTTTTTTACCGAGGTCAGGGTCAACGTTGTGCCAGTACTCGAACACCCGCGACAGCACGGGTTCCCTCACTCCCTTGGAAACGTGACCGATGATGTTGTGAGCCAGCCGGTCTCGTTGTTTGTCATCAAGCACCTCCCGCACCAGCGTGCCGGGCTGACCCCAATCATCGTCTTCGGCGCGCAAGGTATACGCCGTGCGCACCATGTCGCCGTCAGACACCCAGTGCGCTTCGGCGGCGCGCTTGGCGTCGGCGACCGGCCCGCCCATCGAGTTCGGTGCGTACACCGGGTCGGTGGCGTTGCGGATCCGCATCGCACCGTCCTTGCTGTAGCTGTTCACCTCGACATGCGGCTCGTTGACCGGAATCTGCTTGTAGTTCACGCCGAGTCGGGCGCGGTGGGCGTCGGAATAAGAGAAGCCTCGCGCCAGCAGCATCTTATCCGGGCTCAGACCAGTGCCCGGCACGATGTTGTTGGGCTCGAACGCGGCCTGCTCGATCTCGGCGTGATAGTCGGTGACATTACGGTCGAGCACCAGCTTGCCGACGTCGATCAGCGGATAGTCTTTGTGCGGCCACACCTTGGTGAGGTCAAACGGGTTGTACCGGTAGGTTTTTGCCTCTTCGAACGGCATGATCTGCACTTTGAGGGACCAGCTCGGAAAGTTACCGTCCGCGATCGCACTGTACAGGTCGCGCTGGTGGTAGTCGCCGTCCTCCCCCGCGAGTCGGTCGCCGTCCTCCTGCGTCAGGAAGTCGACGCCCTGATCGGTCTTGAAATGGTATTTCACCCAGAACAATTCACCTGCGGCGTTGATCCAGCTGTAGGTGTGGCTGGAGTAACCGTTCATGTGCCGCCACGACTTCGGGATGCCACGATCGCCCATCAGCCAGGTCACCTGATGCGCCGACTCGGGCACCAATGTCCAGAAATCCCACTGCATGTGGTGATCACGCAGGTTCGTCGCCTGCATGCGCTTCTGACTACGGATGAAGTTCTGGAACTTCATCGGGTCCCGGATGAAAAACACCGGGGTGTTGTTCCCCACCATGTCGAAGTTTCCCTCGGAAGTGTAGAACTTCAGCGCGAATCCACGCGGGTCACGCCAGGTGTCCGGGCTACCGCGCTCACCGGCCACCGTCGAGAAGCGGATCAAGGTGTCGGTCTTGGTCCCGGGTTGCAGGAACGCGGCCTTGGTGTAAGCACTGACATCGTTGGTCACCTCGAAATGGCCGAACGCGCCGCCGCCCTTGGCGTGCGGTTGCCGCTCCGGGATGCGCTCCCGGTTGAAATTGGCCATCTGCTCGATCAGGTAGTGGTCCTGCAGCAGCAACGGGCCATCGGGACCGACCGACAGCGAATGCTCGACACTGGGAACCGGGGCGCCGCCGTCGGTGGTGGCAAACTTTTCGGGCATCTGCGATTCATCTCCTCGCTCGTGGTGGGCTGTCCACGCCGCAATCGAGAAGGGATTACCCGCTCTACCCCGAGACGTACCAGCAGGTCAGGGACGGGCCGGCGGCCGTGGGGGCGGCGACGGCACCCATTCGCCGGGTCCGGAGGAGCCGAACAACGCACCCGGGCCACCCGGTCCCATCATGGGCGGTCCGGACCGGCCGTCGAACATCATGTCGTGGTGGCCGTGACCGCCGAAGGCCCCTCCGCCGCCCGATACCCGGCCGAGGATGAACCCAGAGAAGAAGACCACGGCCACGATGAACACCACTCCCGCCACGATGCCCACCCAGGCTGCGACCAACGTCACACGGTTGCGCTCAGCTCGGACGGCGACCACTTCTGGAGTCGGTGTTTCGGCATGTGAGGACGCCTGTTCAGGTAATTGACTCATGCCGCGATCATCCTGCGCCGACCACAGCGGCGGCTAGGCGACAGCTATGGAATGGCTGTGAAGGTTTCAAATGGGTGCCTCGCGAGGTACTCCGTCCCCGGCGGGTTCACCACGAGCCCGATTTCCACTCCTGAGATACAAGGGGACAAATATGGGCGCCGACGACAAATTCAGCAACAAGATCGACGACCTGGGCGGTAAGGCCAAAGAGGGCCTCGGCAAGGTCACCGGTGACAAGAGCACCGAAAACGAAGGCAAGCTCGACCAGGCCAAGGCCGGCCTCAAAGACGCCGGCGAGAAGATCAAGGATGTCTTCAAGAGCTGAGCAGCCTCGACCCAAAAGTGGCCGCCGATTTCGGCGGCCGCTTTTGTGCGTCACTGACCTTCTACCGACGGCTCTACTGGTTAAGCCCGTCGGCAGCGGCTACCCAGAATTGGGTTCGCTGCTTCGACGACGCACCATTCTGGAGCAGGCCCAGCGAAACCCCGCAGCTTGAATGTTCAGACCACGAGCGTTCACTGCTGCGGGGCTTTGTCTTCGATTTGGCACCGCTGTAGCTGTCAGCGCATGGACCAGGGCTTGAGCGGGTTCACCGCGAACTGGATCACCCGGTACGGGGCGCGCTCTCGAGACTCCGTGTTCCACTGACTGACAAAAACCCGCACATCGTCGAGTGTCGACGCCGGAGAGATGTAGCCGCCGTACGGCTGGGCCAGTTGGTTGATCTCCGGCGGTGGCAGGCTCTCGGCGGGTTCAGGCCAGGCATACGCGCGCACCACCGTGGTCACCGGTGCAGTACCGAGGCCCGTGGGGTCATTGGCCACCCGAATCTCCATATTGCCGGTGCTGGCATTGAAATACGACAGCACGGTCTTGCCGTCGAGTTGACGCACACTCATCTCGCCGACGCGGTCCGGCCACAGCGGGGTAGGCGGTTTGTTCCAGCCTTCGAATGCCGACCAGCCCTGCCACTTCGACCGATCGGTGAAGTCGGCCGGCGGTACCCGGTACAGCATGACGGGCCCACTGCGGTCGAAGTTGTTGGCGACGATGTACACAAAGCCGGTTTCGGAGTCCGGCGTCGGGATCGGGTCGTAGTAGCCGCTGATCTGCGACTGCATGCCGTCGGCGTAACCGGCAGTACGCTCGGAACCCGGTATCGTCGGCCAATCATCTTGCGATGCTTGCGCTTTCACCAACCGTGAGGTCTGCGGCCGCAAGCTCGCGGTGGTGGTGACCAACAGGTAGTTCTCCCGGTTGATCGAGACCACCCCGGCCGGGAGCTGTGACCAACCCGGCGGCGTCGGGTCGGCCAGCAGCGGCGAGAACACCCCGCTGACGCCGGTGTAGCGCACCCCGCCAGGCGCGTCGAGCGATGCGCGGTCGACGTGCAGGGCCACCGGTGAGTACCACCCGCCGAAACCGACACCTTGGCCGGCGAAACTGTCACCGCACACCTGGAGAAGTTCGGTGGGGAACTCCATGAACTCACAGAGATCGGTGGCGCCGATACCGTAATCCCTTGTCGGGGTTCCGGTACCGGCGATCGGTCCGATGCGGATCACCTGGCCGGGTTGCAGCGCAGGCAGGCCGGACTCCGGTGTGGCGTGCAAAATCGGAGCCGTCAGCAGCGCCGAAATCGACAAAAGGGCGCACAGCACTCGTACTTTTCCGCCCAAACGTGAGTTTCGGCGCAAGGTACTAGAGCTGGGCGGCCAGCAGCTCGGCGATCTGAATGGTGTTGAGAGCCGCACCTTTACGCAGGTTGTCACCGGAGACGAACAACGCCAGACCACGGCCGTCGGGCACGCCGGGATCCTGGCGGATGCGGCCCACCAGCGAATCGTCGGCACCGGCGGCGGCCAACGGGGTCGGCACGTCGGTCAGTGTCACACCGGGTGCGGCGGCCAGCAGCTCACGGGCCCGCTGCACCGAAAGTGGCCGCTCGAACTCCGCATTGATGCTCAGCGAGTGACCGGTGAACACCGGCACCCGCACGCAGGTACCGGACACCAACAGCTCCGGGATGCCGAGGATCTTGCGACTCTCGTTGCGCAGCTTCTGATCTTCATCGGTCTCACCGGAGCCGTCGTCGACCAGCGCGCCGGCCAGCGGCACCACGTTGAAAGCGATGGGCGCCACGTACTTCACCGGTGCGGGGAACTCCACCGCACCACCGTCGTGCACCAGCTGCTCGGCACCGTCGATGACGGCGCGGGCCTGCGAGGCCAGCTCTTCGACACCGGCGAGCCCGCTACCGGAGACCGCCTGGTAGCTGGACACGATCAGCCGGGTCAGACCGGCCTCGTCGTGCAGCGGCTTGAGCACCGGCATTGCGGCCATGGTGGTGCAGTTCGGGTTGGCGATGATGCCCTTCGGACGCACCCCGGCGTCACGCGCGAAGTTCACCTCCGAGACCACCAGCGGCACGTCCGGATCCTTGCGCCACGCCGAGGAGTTGTCGACCACCACAGCACCGGCGGCGGCGAAGCGCGGCGCCTGCACCCGCGACATGGTGGCCCCGGCCGAGAACAGCGCAATATCGATACCGGAGACATCGGCGGTCTCGGAATCCTCGACCTCGATCTCCTGGCCGCGGAAGGGCAGCTTCTTGCCCGCCGACCGCGCAGAAGCGAAGAACCGCACGCTGCTGGCCGGGAAGTCCCGTTCCTCCAGCAGGGTGCGCATTACCTGGCCGACCTGACCGGTCGCGCCGACGACAGCGATGTTCACCATCAGATCAACGCCCTGTTCCGCCGTAGACGACAGCAGCTTCATCGCTTCCGAGGCCAAACGCCTCGTGCAACGCGGCCACTGCCTTGTCCAATTCCGTGTCCTTGACCAGCACCGAGATCCGGATCTCCGAGGTGGAGATCAGGTCGATGTTGACACCGACCTCGGCCAGCGCCTCGCAGAACTTCGCGGTGACGCCAGGGTGGCTGCGCATGCCGGCGCCGATCAGCGACACCTTGCCGATGTGGTCGTCGTACAGCACGCGGGTGAAACCGATCTCGTCCTGCAGCGAGGTCAGCTTCTCCACCGCGCCCGGGCCGTTGTCGCGGGCGCAGGTAAAGGTGATGTCGGTTTTGCCGTCCTCCACCTTCGAGATGTTCTGCAGCACCATGTCGATGTTGACGTCGGCGTCGGCGACGGCGCGGAACACCTGGGCCGCGTATCCGGGGACGTCGGGCAATCCCACGACGGTGACCTTCGCTTCGCTGCGGTCGTGGGCAACTCCGGTCAGAATGGCGTCTTCCATGGCGATGTCCTCGATCGATCCTTTGACGATGGTCCCGGGCTTGTCGGAGTACGACGAACGCACGTGAATGGGCAGGTCATAGCGGCGGGCGTACTCGACACAACGCAACATCAAGACCTTGGCGCCGCACGCCGCCATCTCGAGCATCTCTTCGAAGCTCACGGTGTCGAGCTTCTGGGCATTGGGCACGATCCGCGGATCGGCGGTGTACACCCCGTCGACGTCGGTGTAGATCTCGCAGACATCGGCGCCCAGCGCCGCGGCCACCGCGACGGCGGTGGTGTCGGAGCCGCCACGGCCCAGCGTGGTGACGTCCTTGGTGTCCTGGCTGACGCCCTGGAAGCCGGCGACGAGGACGATCTGCCCTTCGTCGAGCGCCGCGCGCAGCCGCGTGGGGGTGACGTCGATGATCTTGGCGTTGCCGTGGGTCCCGGTCGTGACGACGCCGGCCTGCGAACCGGTGAAGGATCGGGCCTGGGCGCCGAGCGATTCGATGGCCATGGCGACCAGCGCATTGGAGATCCGCTCGCCGGCGGTCAGCAACATGTCCAGCTCACGCGCCGGCGGCGCCGGGCATACCTGCTTGGCCAGATCCATCAGGTCATCGGTGGTGTCGCCCATCGCCGAGACGACCACGACGACGTCGTTGCCGGCCTTTTTGGTCTCGACGATGCGCTCGGCAACGCGCCGGATCCTATCGGCGTCAGCCACCGAAGATCCGCCGTATTTCTGCACGACGAGCGCCACAATCCGCCCTTTCAGGGGTGCTTGGAGATCGGTATCGATTCCGAACAAGGATAGATGAGACAAGCACCTGGTTTTCCCCACCGGTAACTTCGGGACATGCCCTCGCATTCCTCCGACCGGTTGGCCACCACCTCGGTGCCCATCCATCCGCCGATCGCCGCGCGATGGAGCCCGCGGGGGTTCGATCCCGAAGCCACCCTCGCCCACGGTGATCTCCTGGCCCTTCTCGAAGCGGCACGCTGGTCAGCGACCTGGGGCCGACGGCAGCCGGTGCGGTTTGTGGTGGGCATCCGCGACGACCAGACGTTCACCGCCCTGGCCGGCCTGCTCAATCGCGGCAACAGCTACGCCAAGGCCGCCAGCGCCCTGATCCTGGTGTGCACCGACGAGGGCGAGGACGACCGCACTGCCCGGTACGCCGGAGTGGACGCGGGTGCAGCGATGGCAAACCTTGCCATCGAGGCGACATCGCGCGGGCTGCACACCCACCCGATGGCCGGCTTCGACGTCACCGGAGCTCATCAGTCCTTCGACATCCCCGGTCAGGTACAACCACTGGCCATAGTTGCTGTCGGCAGACTCGGCGACCACGAGGTGGCCTCCGAGATCGCCGACCGCGATTCGCTGCCTCGGGAACGACTACCGCTGAGCGAGATCGCCTTCACCGAACGGTGGGGCGCCCCGTTACCTACCGACTTGGAGCGGTGATTCCGTTCTCGACCGATCCGAATCATTACGATTCCGGTTGTGCCCGTGACATGTTCGGAAATATTGTAATGTCGGCGGCATGCCGCAAGAGCTGCAGGGGTGACGCCACATAGGCGGGAGATCACGCACACGCTGGAGACCGACGCGCGCACGACAGATCCTCCCGCCACCGATCTCGAACTGATCGATCTGCTCCAGGTCGACGGTCGCATGCCATTCACCGAACTGGCGCGCCGAATGCAAGTGACGGAGAAAACCATCCGGCGCCGTGTGGCCCGGCTACTGGATGCCCACTCCATCGCGATCGTCGCGGTAGCCGATCCAGCAGCACTCGGATTTGATTGCATGGCAATGGTTTTGATCATAGTGGACGGATCCCGACCACCTGTGGACATCGCCGCCGAACTGGTGGCGGTCCCCGAGATCGACTACGTGACCGTCACCTCGGGGCCATTCGCCATCCAGGCCGAAGTGGTGTGCACCGACAAACAAGAGCTGCATGACATTGCCTACGCCACCATCGGCTCCGCGGCGGGGGTGGCTGCCGTCGAGGTTCTGCCGTACCTGCGGGTGCACTATCAACAAAGCCGCTTCCCCCGCCCCACCCTCAACGGCGTCGGACCCAGCCCCCTGGATGACACCGATCGCAGGATCATCGCGCACCTGGCCGACGACGGCCGGGCATCCTTTCGGGACTTCGCATCCACCATGGGTGTGTCGGAGGCCACCGTGCGGATGCGCTACGCCAAGCTCGTCGAATCAGGAGTGGTGCGGGTGACGTGCATCGTCAACCCGCTCCGCCTGGGGTACCGATACACCAGCTGGGTGGGAGTCCGAGTCGGGCCGCAAGCGCGCGCCCAGGATGTCGCTGCGGCCCTGGCCGGGCTGGACGCGGTCACGTCCGTGGCGATCACCGCCGGCCGATTCGATGTGCTGGCCGAAGTCGTCACAGAAACGGGAGAGTCGCTACTGTTTTTGCTGGACAACAAGATTCGCCCCATCGCGGGCGCCACCGTCATTGACTCCTGGATGTACCTCACGTTGTTCCACAAAGTCGTCCGCCCCCGTGCAGCCGGAGCGGAGACCGTCAACCGCAGCGATAGCCAGCCAGCCTGAGCACCGAAGCGCACATCACCGAACCTCGGCACTGCAGCCGCTCAGTTGACACACGCATTGTTGAGTTCGGTGATCTCCTGGCTGAGCCGGGCGTTGAGGAAGTTCATCTCGTGCACCAGTGCCGGGGTAGGCGCACCCGGCGTGTAGGCGTCGGCTTCCGCGCGCAGGCTGGGCAGTTTGGCGACAAACTGTGCGGCCAGATCCGCGGCCCGGATCGCCGATCCGGCCAGATCCGGATCGGTGACAGCCTGGGCGCGTTGCGCCATACCATCGGCCCACTGTTGGTAAGCGACGTCATCGGCGACGGTGGGCAGTTCCGCGGAGTCATCGGTGTGCTGGGCAATCTGGTCAGCCTGGGCCTGGTTGAACTCGAGCAGGTCGACCACCGGCCGACAAGCCTCCGACGTGCGGTTGAGCACCGTCTCCGAGATGACAAGAGCGGTCACCGCGACGACCACACATGCCAGGGCGATCCACCACCGCCGGTTCAACTTCTGCCACTTCACCGAGGTCACTGTATCCGGTGCAGTCATCGAAAGAGGTCCGCCGCGGCAGCGGCAACCTCCTGCACCAACGTCTGCCCGGTGCAGTTGCCCTGCCCACCGGCGACATCGACCGCCGGGCGGATCCGCAGATCGCCGGTGTCCACCAGAGCGCCGTTTCCGCGGCGGCGCTGCAGGTCGGGACCGACAAAGACCAGCGCCGAGCACCCATCGCGATCCAGATACACCTCGACGTCACCGACGCGGATCAGCCCGCGGCCGGCAGTGCTGATGTCGACCACCCGCGGCCGCAGCGACACCGTGATCGGCATCGTCGCAGCGCCGCGGTCCCGACCGAGGCCGAACGCGCACCGATACGGGGTACCGGCCGAAATGCTCCATTGGTCGATGACGTAACCCTCGAGTGCCGTCAGGATCTCGCACGGATCACGTTCGGCCAGCGCCGTGGTGTAAGCCGCTGCCCCGTCGCGCACCGGCAACGGAACGTCCGCCACCCGGGCCGCGACCACCGACGCGACCCGGCGCACCATGTCGCAGTCGAATTCAGAGGCCATACCGACCCGCAGATAGGGCTGCTCGGGACCCGCCAGCGGACTGGCACCCGGGACGTCCGAGAGCCCCAGGGGCACCAGGTACTCACACGCCCCGGGATAGGACTCCAGTACCGGAATACCCTGCTCCCGAAGCACTTCCGGTCCTTGCGCCTCTGCCAGCTCCACCGTCGCGGTGATCACGCTGGGCCACGGATTCCCCGCCACCTTCACTTCGACGTCACACTCGTCGAAGGCAAAAAGTGTTCCCATCAACCGGATTTCGCCGATCCGGGCCAGGCTTTGCTGGTTGACCAGCCCGCAGACGTCCAGCCGCCGCAGCGCCCGCAGATACGCCAGCCGGATCTCGTCGGCAGAGCTGACCTGCTGACCGTAGGTCGGCGGGTCACCTTCGAAGAAGGCAGCCTGCTCGTCGCCGGAGGCACCGATGGTTGCCACACCGGGGAGGTAGTGGGCGCAGCCGCTCAGCACCAGGGCGGCGCCGAACAACGCCGCCAGGACGCGCTGCATCTCTGGGATTGTGGCACAGACCGGTCGACGAGCCTGAGGGACGAAGGCGAAGACGGGCCGGTCCCAAGTACGGCGCGTAACCCACCGTTTCCCGCCGCCGTCTACGGTGCGCCCCATGGCGACCCTTGACTTGGCCACCCGGCTTCGGCAGCAGAGCACCCTCGGCGCTGTCGCCGCGGAGCTGCCCTGGGAATCCGAACTGAGTGAGCTGGCCGACCAGGACCCTGAATTCAGTGCCGCCGGCGTACTGGCCATCGACGGCGACCTGGTGGCTGAGGGCCTCGACGTCAAACTGGACAACCTCTACCCCAACGACCTCGAACGCCCGTCGCAGTTCCTGTTGCTGGTGCGGGGCTCGATGCGGGTGCGTTCTGTGCTGAACACCGACTTCGACGGCGGCACTCATCTGGTGGTCTTAGGCGATCTGGAGACCGACTACCTGGTCACTTTGGATCAGGAGACGTTCGTCGGCGGTGCACTGCGATTGCGTCGGGCGTGGTGGGGTATCGGCGAGGCCGGTCGTCTGATGGTCCGCGGGCCGATCTCCGCGCCTGCCCTGATTGCCTTTTGTGTACAGACGGTATGACCGGCAAGATGCGCTCTGCCTGGGCGGGCTGATGACACTCCACTCGCAAGACGATTGGCCCTTCACAAATCGACAGGGGTGGACGTGGCAGTGGCGAGTCCCCGTTTCTGAGTCCACCCGTTCTTGGAGTCGGGTTGGTGTGATCCAGTTTCAGTTGGTGCTGCAGGCCACCGGGGTGTGGCTACATCTGCAGACGGCAGCGTACTCGGCCGGGGTTCGGTAGCCCAGGGCCGAGTGGCGGTGCCGGTGGTTGTGTTCGGTCTTGAAGTCGTCGATGACCACGCGGGCCTCGAGCACCGTGTTCCAGTGGTTGCGGTTGAGGCACTCCTTGCGTAGTCGGTTGTTGAAGGATTCGATGTGTCCGTTGTTCCACGGCGTTCCCGGCGGGATATAAGACATGTCGAACCGTCCGTCGCAGAACTGTTGCAGCGCTTGGGAAATAAACTCCGGACCGTTATCCATCCGCAGCACCGCCGGCGGACCGCCGGCCGCGGCGAAGACCTTCGTGAGCTCGTCGACCAGTCGGTCGGCGGTGATCGACCGCTCGACGATGTTCAGCAGCGACATCCGGGTGTGTTCGTCGACCATCGACGCGATCTTGATGGCCTTGCCGTCGATGGTGGAGTCGAACTGGAAGTCGATCGCCCACACCACGTTCGGGGCGTCGGCGTCGATCGGCGGGATCGAGGACACCCCCGCCCGCTTGCGGGGACTGTGCACCCGCACCTGCAGCCCTTCCTCGCGCCACAGCCGGTGGATCTTCTTCTTGTTAACCTCACGGCGCTCGTCGTACCGCAGCGCTGCCCAGGCACGCCGGAACCCGTGGCACGGGTGTTTGGTGGCGTAGGAGCGCAGCCAGGCCCGGATCTCGACATCAGGATCAGCAGGGGTCTCTGCTTGGGGCAGACGGCGGCGGGTGGAGCGGGCCAGCCCAACCGCTTTGCACGCCAGCCGTTCCGACATGCCCAGCGTGGTAGTGAGCATATCGACGGCGCGGCGCTTGGCAGCTGGGCTCAGAATTTTCCCTTGGCGACCTCCCGCAAAGCATCTTTGACCAGCTCGGCCTCGGCCAAGAGTCGCTTGAGGCGGGCATTCTGCTCGCGGAGCTCCTTGAGTTCTTTGGCGGCGTCGGTGTCCATGCCGCCGTAGGAGCGGCGCCAGTTGTAGAGCGTCGCCGGCGAGACCTCGAGTTCGGCGGCAATCTCCTCGCCGGTCTTGCCCTCCGCGGTCAGCTCATCCGCACGGCGCAGTTTGCGCACGATGTCTTCTGCGGAGTGCCGCTTCCGACCAGCCATACGTTCATCGTCCCTTCTCGCCCGACATCGGGCCACAGGACTCTAGAACTTGCTGGACTCATTCAGCGGGAACACGCCA
>NZ_JBARXZ010000080.1:0-12191 GCF_049647605.1 Mycobacterium sp.
TCTCCGTCGGTAACGGGCCGGCCTTCACCCACAACGACCTGAACGCCAAGGCCACCAGCGGCTACACCGGCAACGACTACCAGTTCGGCGCCAACAAGGTGCAGACGGTCTACGTCAACGTCCGATAATCACCAACCACAAAGAGGCACCCCCGATCACGGGGGTGCCTCTTTTGTTGTCGTCCGAGCTCTGTGGTTCTACAGCTGGACACCTCGGGTCAGTGCACCGTCGACCACCAGGTTGGTGCCGGTGATGAAACTGGCTGCGCTGCTGGACAGGAACACCACCGCGTTGGCCACCTCCTGCGGTGTCGCCATCCGGCCGGTCGGGTTCAGCCCCAGCGCAGTTGCGAACAGTTCGGGGTTGTTCTCCTCGATCGAGGGCCACACCCCGCCGGGGTGGTAGGTGTTGCCCGGGCTCACGGAGTTGGCGCGCACGCCCTTGGCGGCCAGCTGGTATGCCAGCCCCTGCGTGTAGTGGATGATGGCGGCCTTGAAGGTGCCGTACGGGCCGGCCGCAAAATCGATCTCCCGCCCGGACACGCTGGAGATCGTGACGATCGATCCGGCGCCACCTGTCAGCAGATGCGGCAGTGCCGCGTCCACCAGACCGACCGTGCCCATCATGTCGACCGAGAACGACGTGCGCCAGTTGTCCGGGTTCTCCGGAATGGCCAACGCGCTGACATTGGCCACCACGCCGTCGATACCACCCAGCGCCTCGGCACTGCCATTCACCCACGCCGAAAGAGCCTCGGCATCAGCCACATCCACGGCGGTACCGATGGCGCCGGGCACCTGATGTTCGTCGTCGACCGTACGTGCGCAGTAGGCGACAGCGGCACCTTCTGCCAGCAGGCCCTCCACAACTGCCCGGCCGATCCCACGAGTGCCGCCGGTGACCAGGAAACGCCTACCCGTCAATCCGAGATCCATGATGTCCCTTCTAGTAATTGATGGAGCCGAGTGTTGCGGCGGCCGAACGTAGCTCGGTGTGCAGGCCGCCGTAAGCCGGAGCCACCGGAAGCAATCGCTTGTCGATCTTGGTGACCGCACTGTAGTTGGTGTCCACGACGTTGGCGATCGGCACCTGCGAGATCTGCGTCAGCAGCTGGTAGGCGTCGAGGCGGTCCAGGCCGTAGAGCTCACCGAGCCAGGTGATCATCTCGACCTGACTGGCCCGCCACGCCTCTTCCAGTGGGCGGCCCGACCCGATACACATCAGATGGGTGTCGGTTTCCAGCCGCGGCCAAGCCGGCCCGCCACCTTTGACCAGCTCCACGATCGCGGTGACGTGCATCGCCCCTTCGACCGCGGTGCCGCACGACTCACCCTCACCCTGCCGGTAGTGCCCGTCACCGAGTGAGAACAGGGCACCGGGCACATTGACCCCGAGATAGCAGGTGGCACCGGCGGTCATCTCCGGGCTGTCCATGTTGCCGCCGAACGAGTCGGGTACCAGAGAGGTGCGCACCTCTCGGCGCCCCGGCGCCACCCCGACGGTGCCGATCATCGGGTTCGCCGGCAGGGCCACTTCGAAATCACTGCCCTGGGCGACAAATCCGACAGTCTTGGCCGTCGAGTCGTACTCGTAGATCCAGGTGCGCTCCGGCAGCGCCGGCTGCAGTGTCGGATTGGCCGGGACGCTGGTGAGCCCGCCGAAGAACGGGATCAACGTCGAGGCGCCCCAACTCCGGGCCGGAGTGAGATCCACGAGATGGATCGCCAGGGTGTCGCCGGGTTCGGCGCCCTCGATGTAGAACGGGCCCGTCTGCGGGTTCAGGTCCTCGGTGTCCAGCGCGCTGCTGGCCACGTCATCGCGACTGGTGATCCGCCCGCCGTAGGCGTCCTCGGTCCACAGCGTCAGTACTGTCCCCGGTCGGATCCGCATGACGGGCGCGGCTCCGCCGAAGGTGAAGTTGAACTGGTCGACGGTCGGGATGAAAGTGACGTGCTCCATGTGACCATCCTGTACTGCCCGGCAGCAGTACGCACAATTACCGGCCCGACTGCGCCAGGAAGTCCAGTGCCGCCGACACCGTGCTCAGGCTGGGGACATGCTCGGAGTCGTACTGCTCGACCAACGTTGCCCCGGGGATCGAGTCGGCCAGGTGTTGGGCGGTGGCGAACGGCACCATGGTGTCGTGCCGGGTGTGCCACAACCGCGCCGGAACAGCGATCTCCGAAAAGGAAAAGCCCCAAGGGCGTTGCTGCAACACGGCTTCGCGGCCCGGTCCGGCGCCGTTGTGTGCCAGGGAATCTCTGAGGCCGGGGTCATCCGGTTCGTCGATCAGTGCCGCTGTCAGTGTTTGGTACCAGTACCGGCAGACGTCGTCGGCCGCACCGTTTCGGAAGAACAAAAACGCCTGCTGGGACCGGTTGCTGTAGAGCTGCCGGACCCGTTCGTCGGCGACATGACCCAGCCCGCTGGTGATCGCCACGGCGGTGACGCGGTGATCGACGGCGGCCAGCGCGCAGGCATACGGTGCGCCGGCCGACACGCCCCACACGCCGTAGCGCTCCTGTGATTTCAGAACCGGTGCCACCAGGGCGGGCCAGTCCGCAATGGCGGCCATCTCGACCGGAGCGGACCGGCCGTACCCGGGTCTGGCGACGGCGATCAGTTCGACATCGGCGCGCCGGGCCGCGGCGTCCCAGTCGCTGCCGACATGCGACGACCCGACCAGGCCGTGATGCAGCAGCACCGGGAAACCGCCACGTGCGCCGTAGGTTTGGTGATGGAGCGCGCTCACGCAACGCGGCCGGCGCGCACCATGTCGGCGCGGGGGACAACCTTGATGCGCTCCCGCCCGGACGCCTCACCGAGCGCCACTTCGTGGGCGTCGAGCTTCTCCCATTCCTGCCACGTGGTGTAGTCGATCCCCGAAGCCGAAAGGTGATCGAGGATGGCGTCGGCCCCGGAGATCTCGGGCGGCCGAATGCCGGGCAGATCGGTGAGCAGGCTGGTGATGGTCTCGGCGGCATCGGATTTGGTGTGACCGATGAGGCCGATCGGTCCGCGCTTGATCCAGCCCGTGACGTAGGTGGCGTTCATCTCCACCCCGTCCATCTCGAGCACCCGGCCCGCGGTGTTGGGTACCACGCCCTCGAAATGGTCGAACGGCAGATCGGCCAGATGTGAGGACAGGTAACCGACCGCGCGGTACACGGCCTGGACCGGCCAATCAGTGTATTCGCCAGTGCCCTGGACGGTTCCGTCGCCGATGAGTTCGGTGCGCTCGGTGCGCAGCCCCTCCACCCGGTCGATACCCAGGATCGACACCGGCGATTGGCACAGGTGGATGTGAATCCGGTGCGGTGCGCCCGTCGGCTCCTTCTCCATGTATTTGAGCATGGTGTCGACCACCAGCCGGGTCGACTTGTTGGTGTTGATCGCCTGTTGGCTGGCCTCGTCGATCTCGAAGCCCTCCGGGTGGACGATGACGTCGACGCTGGGGGAGTGTGACAGCTCGCGGAACTCCATCGGCGTGAACTTGATCTGCGCCGGACCGCGACGCGCGAAAACGTGGATGTCGGTGGCCTGGTTGAGTTTCAGGCCCTGGTACACGTTGTCGGGGATCTCGGTGGTGAGCTGCTCGTCGGCCGGCTTGGCCAGCACGCGGGCGACGTCGAGAGCGACATTGCCCGCGCCGAGAACGGCGACGCTCTTGGCGGTCAGGGGCCAGTCGCGGGGCACATCGGGATGACCGTCATACCAGGAAACAAAATCGGCGGCGCCGTGGCTACCGGGCAGGTCGACACCGGGGATGTCGAGGGTCCGGTCGGCGCGGGCTCCGGTGGAGAAGATCACCGCGTCGTAGTGCCGACGCAGGTCGGAGAGCTTGAGGTCGGTGCCGTAGTGGACGTTGCCGATGAACCTGATCTCGTCGCGGGACAGCACCCGGCGCAGCGCTTTGATGATCTCCTTGATACGTGGATGGTCCGGGGCCACGCCGTAACGCACCAAGCCGTAGGGTGCCGGCAACCTGTCGAACACGTCTACACAGGCGGCTTCGTACTCCTTGGTGAGGATGTCCGCGGCATAGATGCCGGCCGGACCTGCGCCGATGACCGCCACTCGGATCTTGCGCATAACCGTCCCTTCTATTAGGTAAGGCAAGCCTAAATAGTTGAACTGGGCGTGCAAGGCCTACGTCGGGAGATTCGGCTCACAGTGGGTGGTCGACGATTGAGACATTTCAGCACTTGAGTCAAGACCAATTCAGTTGTGGACATACAGAAGAGAGTGGGCTCACACTGCTTCCAGCGATGCTGGCCGCATTACATATCCGCACCAGGAAGGACCACTCATGATCTCCGCTATCCCGACTGCCGAACCCGCAGCGGTAGCGCATTCTGTCAAAGTTCGGTCCCAATCGGTGGCGGCATCCAAATGACGGGACTGTCCGGCATCCGAGTGCTGGTGACCGGCGGCAGTGCCGGCATCGGCCTGGGTATCGCCGCTGGATTCCTCGACGCCGGCGCGCAGGTGATGATCACCGGCCGCAGCGCCGAGCAGTTGCGTCGCGCGGCCGCCGCGCTGGCCGACGACGGGCACCAGGTGGAGACGCTGGTATCCGACGTTTCGAATCGAGACGACTGTTTCCGGATGGCCGATGAGGTGGCATCACGGTTGGGCGGTCTGGATGTCCTGTGCGCCAACGCAGGAATCTATCCGTCTCGCGGGATCGACGACCTCACCGAGTCGGATATCCAAACGGTTTTTGCCACCAATGTCAGCGGAACCATCTTCTGTGTTCAGGCCTGTCGGCCCGCGCTGCGAGCTTCGGGGCGGGGACGGGTGGTGGTCATCTCGTCGATCACCGGGCCGTACACGGGATATCCGGGGTTCGGTCACTACGCGGCCAGCAAGGCGGCACAACTTGGCTTCGTTCGCACTGCGGCCCTGGAACTCGCCCCGGACGGCATCACGGTCAACGCCATCCTGCCCGGCACCATCCGAACGGACGACGCTGCTGCAGCGGACCCGGATGCCGTCGCGCGACTCACCTCGAACATACCGGTGGGCCGCGTCGGTTCGCCCAAGGACATCGCCTGTGCAGCAACGTTCTTCGCCTCTGCAGATGCGTCCTTTGTGACCGGCCAGTCATTGGTGGTCGATGGTGGGCAGGTGTTGCCGGAACTCGGATCGCCGTCGTGACTGCCGCGGCGACCGAGGCTGTTCACCGCAACAGCATGTCGTGGCCATATATCCTGCGTCTCACAGGAGACAGGAAGGTTCCAGTGGTCAACAGCAAGGATGTGGCGGCACTGGCGGGACTCTCCCAGAGCACGGTCTCACGGGTGTTTCGCGATGCCGAGCTCGTGGCCCCGGAGACGGTCGAACGGGTTCGTGCTGCCGCGCGCCAACTCGGCTACCTCCCCAGTGAATCGGCGCGGGCGCTGTTGGCCGGTCAGTCCTTCCAGGTCGCCCTCGTGGTGGAGAAACTGGTCAACTCGACCTTTGCGACGTTGGCCGATCGTCTGCACGAAGAGCTGATCACTCGCGGCTACCGATTGGTGATTGTCGAATCCGATTCGGAGCGCGGTGGCCTGACCGAAGCCATGAAGCGCAGCCTGGCCGGTGTCGACGGCGTGATCCACGCCGCCTCCGACTGGGCGGGCAGTAGTGCTGTCATCGACTTCGCCGATGCGGGCCGGCCGGTGGTCTTTGCCATCCGCAGGCCGGCACTCGACGGCATCGACACCGTGCAGATCGACGACGCGGCCGGGTGCGAACTCGCCGTGGATCATCTTTGGGGGCTGGGGCACCGGGATATTGCGATGATCGGTGCCGATGCCCGGCTTCGCAGTGGCGCCGACCGAGCATCGGGATTCCGAAAGAGTATGGCGGACAGGGGAATCAAGAACCCTGTTGTGATCGATTGTGAGATGAGCTATGAAGGCGGATTCGATCATGCGCGTGAGTTGCTCTCGCGCAGGCGCCGGCCAACCGCAGTCTTCGCCAGCGATGATGCCGTCGGCTGTGGAGTGATCGACGGCGCTCGCGATCTCGGACTGGACGTCCCTGCCGATATCGCGGTGGTCGGTTTCGACGACTCTCCGATTTCGGCGTGGCGGTCTTTTGACCTGACTACGCTCAGAGTTCCGCAGGACCAGTTGGCGAACCGTGCGGTTCGCCTGCTCATCGATCGTATCGAGCAAGGGGCAGGCCGCGTGCCGACGGTCGATGGCCCGCGTCACGAGACAGTGGCCGTGTCATTGATCGTGAGGGGCTCCACCGCCCCGCCAGCTTCGTAACGACCCCGCAATCGATTGGACATATTCGGCGAAAGCGCACCTGATCTACTGATGACTACGTAATCATTACTTGTGGGGGAACGGAATTAGGAGTTGTGCATGACATTTAGATCGTCCTCCCGAACCGAGGTGGAGGACATTGTCGAACTGACGGCAATCACCAAGTCCTACGGCGACAACGTCGTCCTCGCCGATGTGGACCTCTCCGTGGGAACCGGCGAGGTGGTCGCGATCATCGGCCCCAGCGGCGCCGGCAAGAGCACCTTCTTGCGGTGCACCAACCTGCTGGAGGTGCCCGACAGCGGCATCATCAGGGTCGGCTCGCACACACTCGACGTCGCAGCCGCGCCCAGCCAGCGGGCGCTGGAAGAGTTGCGGCGCACAGTGGGCATGGTCTTCCAGTCGTTCAACCTGTTCCCACATCTGAGCGTGCTCGAGAACGTCAGCCTTGCCCAACGCCGGGTACTCGGAAGGTCAAAAGCCGAATCCGAAGAACGATCGATGGATTTGATCCGCCGGGTCGGACTGGCTGCCAAAGCATCTGAGCATCCGGCGCGGCTGTCCGGAGGCCAGCAACAACGCATCGCCATCGCGAGAGCCCTGGCGATGGATCCGGACGTGGTGCTGTTCGACGAACCGACGAGCGCGCTGGACCCAGAGGTGGGGATCGAGGTGCTGGCTGTCATGCGCGAGCTCGCCGACAGCGGAATGACGATGATGGTGGTGACCCACGAAATCGCCTTTGCGCGAGACGTCGCCGACCGTCTCGTGGTGATGGCAGACGGCGGAATCATCGAGCAGGGCCCCCCGCGGGACGTGCTCGCGGACCCCTCCCACGAGCGAACCCGAAGGTTCCTGCGCGCAGTGGTCGACCGATGACCGAACTCGTGCAGGCCCTGCCGATGGCGGTGCTGCTCACATTGGCGGTCACCGCAACCTCGTTTGCGATCGGCGCCGTTCTCGCGGTGCCGCTGATGCTGGCCAGAGTTTCCAAATCCGCAGTGTTGTCCACCGCGGCAAGGGTTGTCATCGAATCGATCCGCGGTGTGCCCGCGATCGTCTGGCTGTTCATCGTGTACTTCGGCATCAGGTTCGGCGATCTGAGGTTCGATCCGTTCACCTCAGCGGTGCTGGCCCTGGGCCTGATCGCGGCGGTGTATCTGGCCGAGATCTACCGCGGTGGCTATCTGGCAGTCGCGGAGGGGCAACACGAGGCCGCCCAGGCGATCGGGCTGTCCGGCCGAGATCAACTGGTCTTCGTGGTTGCCCCGCAGGCAGCACGTGCCTGCCTGCCATCCATCACCAGTTACGGTCTTGGGCTGCTCAAGGATTCATCGTTGGCATCGACCATCGGAGTCTCCGAGATCGTCTTCGTGTCCACCGCAGCGGCCCGGGTCACCACCGACGGAGTGCTGCCGTTTACCGTCGCAGTCGGCATCTATCTGACGTTGAGTGTGCCGTTGGCCATCCTGGCGCGGAGCTTCGACGCGTGGAGCCGTCGAAAGGTGGCCGCATGATCGCCGTCGATCAGTGGGCAGTGTGGCTGCCGGAGTTGCTCAAAGGGCTGTGGCTCAGTATCCAGCTCGCCGTGATCAGTCTGGCCATCGGACTACCGGGCGGGTGTCTGCTGGCGCTGGCTGTCATCGGAAAATCGAGGATTCTGCGTATCGCGGCGCTGGTGGTGGTCGAGGTCGGACGTGGGAGCCCAGCTCTGATAGTGCTGTACTTCGTCTACTACGGGCTGCCCGGAATCGGAGTCGTCCTCGACAATTTCGCCGCGGCCGTGGCAGCCTTCGCATTCACCACCGCCGCCTACACGAGTGAGAACTTCCGGGCGGGAATCCAGGCGGTGCCGATCGGACAGCTCGAAGCCGCGCACGCACTCGGGATGCGCTACCGCCATTGGTTTCTGGACATCGTGCTGCCGCAGGGTATGCGCTCGGCCGCCCCGGCCTTGATCGGGTTCTCGGTGTCCTTGTTCCAGACCACCGCACTGGCTTTCACCATCGCACTGCCGGAACTGCTCTCACGCGCCTACTCGATCGGGTCGAGCACATTTCAGTACCTCGATGTGCTCACGCTGGCGGGCTTGTTGTACCTGGCAGTGACGCTTCCGGTGACCTGGTACGCCAACAGGCTCAGCGCCGCGGGCGGCAGGAGGTAGCCGCCCGCGGACATCCATCTGCTCCGTCTCGAAACCACCACCTACATTCGTCCAACCGAAGGAACGCCCACATGAACCCTTTTCGCTTCCGCGTCTGCGCACTGCGCTCCGCCGTCACGGCTCTTGCGGTCGCCGGCATGCTGTCGGCCTGTACATCCGCCGGGGGCAGCCAAGCGCCGAGTGCCGACTGCGTACCGGCGCACGAGAACTTGGATCTGATCTCGGCCGGCACCCTCACGATCGGGGTCAGCGACATGCCGCCACAGTCTTCGACCACCGGGCCGGACGGCTACAGCGGACTCGACGCCGACATCATCAATGGTTTTGCGGCCACTGAATGCCTCAGTGTGACACCGATATCCGGGGCCTCGTCGGCCATGGTTCCCGGGGTGGAGCAGCACCGGTGGGATACTGCGCTCGGTGGCTGGTATCGCACCGAGAAACGCAATGAGGTGGTGACCATGGCCGATCCGATGTACTTGGACAGCCTGGCGATCATCGCCGCCGAGCCGGAGACCATCACGAGCCTCGAGGGCAAGCGAGTCGGCACCGTCGACGGCTATCTGTATGTGCCTGACCTGAAGTCTGTCTACGGTGACAATCTCACCCTGTATCCCTCGGTGCTCGAACTCGCCCAAGATCTCAAGGCCGGGCGCATCGATGCGGCGATCGACGGCGCGGTGTCGGCGCCCACCACCTACGGCGATGCTTTTGTGATCAGCGTGCCCGATGCCGATCCGCGGGTGAGCGCGACTTCGGTCCCCGGCCAATGCAGCCTGCCTTTCGCGAAATCGAACACAACGCTACTCGCGGCGTTCAACGATTACATCGCCGCCATCAAGCTCGACGGCACGCTCGCCGAGCTGCTCACTGAATACGGTATCGATCCGAAACTTGCGGACACCGGCGCTCCGCGTCTGCTCTGAGAATCCGAAACCGCTGCACCACAACATCAATCGAGAGAACTGGTTATTCATCGTGCCAACTGCCCCTGTGCTCGTCGAATCCAACGGCTTGTCGGCGTCTGACGAGTATTTCAAGCATGCCGACACCGTGATCCCCACCGGCGTCGCGTCCATGGGACGCGCGCGCCGTCACCGGATCGCATTCGCAAAAGCATCCGGTGCCCACCTCTGGGATCTCGACGGCAACGAGTACATCGACTGTGTCATGGGACTCGGCCCGATTGTCCTGGGCCACAACGAACCGGGCCTGGTCGAAGCCCTGAGACGGCAAGTCGACGAGGCGATCATCCTCGGTGCCGAGACCGCGCAGACAGCCAGCGTCGCCGATACCCTGTGCGAATGGATCCCCGCTGCGGAGCGGGTGGTGTTCGCCAACTCCGGCAGTGAAGCCGATCAGGTGGCACTGCGGATCGCCAGGGCCACGACGGGTCGCCGTGCGGTGCTGAAGTTCGAAGGCCATTACCACGGCTGGTTGGACCCGATGTACACCAACACGATGGGGGTGACGCCCAGCGCCGAAGAGGCTGGTCCGCTATCCCTGATTCCGAACGGCCCGGGCCAGATCGATGGCACACCCTCGCTGTACGTGACCAGATGGAACAGCATCGCCGATTTTGATGCCGTGATCGACAAGCACGGCGACGAGTTGGCCGCGGTGATCATGGAACCGATTCCGTTCAACTTCGGTGCCTTCCGGGCTGCCGACGGCTACCTCGAGCATGTGCGCAAAACGTGTACCGACCGCGGCATCATGCTGATCTTCGACGAGGTGGTCTCGGGCTTCCGGCTCGGTCGCGGTGGAGCTCAGGAGCTGGTGGATGTGCGTCCGGACATGACGATCCTGGCAAAGGCGCTTGGCGGCGGGGTGACGATCTCGGCTGTCGTCGGAACTGCTGCGGCGATGGAGGTGCTGACCAGCGGCCGGCTCAAACATGGCGGAACCTACAACGCGAATCCGATCAGCATCGCTGGGGCAGCGGCGACGCTGGCCGGGATCGAGAATTGCCCCGATCTCTACCACCGGCTCGAATCATCGGGTGCCGCAGTGCAAGCAGGGCTGGCTGAGGTGGCCGAAAAGTATTCGGTGCCTTTGCAAGTGAATCGGGTTGGCGGTGTCCTGCAGCTGTTCTGGGACGCCCAAGGCGACCGACGATCCTATGGATCATGCGCGACGAGTTCCCGCGAGGTCATCACCGACATCTGTGAGAAGCTGATCGATGACGGCGTGTTCGTCAGCCCGCGCGGGATCATCTTCATGTGCTATCGGCACAGCGCTGCCGACATCGACCGCATTGTCTTGGCATTCGATCGCGCCGTTTCGGCGCTGTGAGTGATGTCGTAACGAGTGCTCTGCAGTCGGGGATCACGGTCGAGCCTGATCCGTGACCCCGACACGCCGCCTCGCGTCTTTCTGGATCGTGGCCGCAGCCTTCTTCGCGGTGGTGGCGGCGACCAATATCCCCACGGCGCTGTATCCGTTGTACCGCAGTACCTTCCACCTCACGCCCTCAGCAAGCGCGCTGGCATTTTCGGTGTATGCCTTTGCGCTGATACCGGCGCTGTTGATGTTCGGGCCGCTGTCTGATCGATTCGGGCGGCGCTGGGTGATCATGCTGGCGGTCACACTGTCGCTCATCGCCAGTGCCATTGCCATCTGGGGCCCCGGGTTCACAGAGTTGCTGGCGGCACGTGCGATGCATGGCTTGTCGGCGGGCGCCTGCACGGCCGCTGCGGGTGCCGCGATGTTCGAGTACGGCGTCGGGGTGCTACCGCGTTCACTGGTCGAAGCAGTTGTTGTCGCCAGTCCCACCTGTGGTTCGGCAATTGGACCGCTGTGGGGAGCGTGGGCCGTAGACCTGTTCGGGAATCGGCTGGTGGCAGCCTATGTGAGCTTCCTGCCGGTACTCCTGATCTGCCTGGCGGCGATGGCGTTCACGAGCCCGGTGCGCACGACCCGCCGCGGGTCGGACGTCGACCTGCGTCCCACCACTTCGCGGACCGGGAAACACCTCGTCGCTTCCTTCCTTGCGGTGGCACTGGCTTGCTTCCTGTGCTGGTCGATTGTGGGGCTGTTCCAATCGCTGATGCCCGATTGGATCCTGCAGACGATGAGGACCGACCGACTTGATGTCGGGGTTTCGGGCGCGGTGGTGGTCCTGCTCGTGTCGATGATGGTCCAGTTGACGGTGCGCTCCTGGCCGCCACGAACGTTGCAGATACTGTCCCTCGGCGCGTTGGTGGTGACTTGCGGGCTGTTTTCTCTCACGGTCGCCCACCCGGGCTTACCGATGATCCTGGCGGTGGCCGTCTGTACCGGGGTGGCCCACGGCAGCGGTTTCCTGGCTGCAGTGCAGGGAGTCAACACACTGGCGCTCGCCGCCATGCCGCATCGTCATGCAACGTTGCTCTCGGTCCTCTACGTCGGCAACTACCTGGCGATGGGGCTGCCGATCCTGGGTATCGGCGTGCTCGCCGATTGGGTGGGGCTCGACGCTGCGTTGTACGGGTTCTTTGCGGTGGTCGGCGTGGTGGCGGTGGCCATGCTGTTGTGCCTTGCGGCTCGAGGATGGGGGGCCTCGAGGCGTCGCTGACATGGCGGCGCCGAGAACGACGAGTTGGTGTTGACCACTCGGTTCTCGGCGCCCATTTGTGAGTTTCGGCGTCCGGACGGTGGCTATCGGACGTTGACGTAGACCGTCTGCACCTTGTTGGCGCCGAACTGGTAGTCGTTGCCGGTGTAGCCGCTGGTGGCCTTGGCGTTCAGGTCGTTGTGGGTGAAGGCCGGCCCGTTACCGACGGAGA
>NZ_JBARXZ010000081.1:0-1661 GCF_049647605.1 Mycobacterium sp.
CGGCTGTCCTACCTGCAGCGGATGTCCACGGTGTTGAGCCGGCGGTTGTGGGACAACGCCGGATCGCCTGAGGTCGATCCCCGGCGGAGCGTTCGGCGGTGCTCGACAAGCTCGCCGAGCTGGTCGATGCCAATGCCGAGGTCTTCATCGCCGAAGAAGTCAGCCAGACGGGCAAACCTGTCCGGTTGGCAACGGAATTCGATCTGCCGGGCAGCATCGACAACATCGCCTTCTTCGCCGGCGCCGCCCGGCATCTGGAAGGTAAAGCCACCGCGGAGTACTCGCCCGACCACACCTCGAGCATCCGGCGCGAGGCCGTCGGCGTGGTCGCGACCATCACCCCGTGGAACTACCCGCTGCAGATGGCGGTGTGGAAGGTGATCCCGGCGCTGGCTGCGGGTTGCAGCGTGGTCATCAAACCCGCTGAACTGACGCCGCTGACCACCCTGACCCTGGCTCGGATCGCCAAGGAGGCCGGCCTGCCCGACGGCGTGCTCAACGTCGTCACCGGAGCCGGCCATGACGTGGGCACCGCGCTGGCCGGCCACCCGGACGTCGACGTGGTGACCTTCACCGGCTCGACACCGGTGGGGCGCAAGGTGATGGCGGCCGCTGCCGTGCACGGACACCGCACCCAGCTCGAGCTGGGCGGGAAAGCTCCGTTTGTGGTCTTCGACGACGCCGACCTCGACGCCGCCATCCAGGGGGCGGTGGCGGCCTCGCTCATCAACTCCGGGCAGGACTGCACCGCAGCCACCCGGGCCATCGTCGCCCGCGACCTGTACGACGATTTTGTCGCCGGGGTGGCAGAGGTGATGAGCAAGATCGTTGTCGGCGACCCGGCCGACCCCGACACCGACCTGGGCCCGCTGATCTCCTTCGCCCACCGCGCCAAGGTCGCCGACATGGTCGGGCGGGCACCCGGTCAGGGCGGGCGCATCGTGACCGGTGGTGTCACACCTGACCTTCCGGGTGCGTTCTACCGGCCGACGCTGATCGCCGATGTCGACGAGAACTCGGAGATCTACCGCGATGAGGTGTTCGGTCCGGTGCTCACGGTGCGCTCGTTCACCGACGATGACGACGCGCTACGGCAGGCCAACGACACCGCGTACGGGCTGGCCGCCTCGGCCTGGACCCGTGACGTGTACCGGGCGCAGCGCGCGTCGCGGGAGATCAACGCCGGATGCGTGTGGATCAACGATCACATCCCGATCATCAGCGAGATGCCGCACGGCGGTGTGGGTGCCTCCGGATTCGGCAAGGACATGAGCGACTACTCGTTCGAGGAGTACCTCACCGTCAAGCATGTGATGAGCGATATCACCGCGGTGGCCGACAAAGGTTGGCACCGAACGATTTTCACCAAGCGCTAGGATGTAACCGGTCGGGGGGCCGGTATCGCTCACGGATCGGTGAGGTCCCGCATTCCCATGTTGCGCGCCGCCCACAGCGCAATCCGGAAATTGATGCGGTCGTTCTCGTCGAACGGATTGGCTCCGGTCAGCTCGGTGATCTTGGACAGCCGGTTCCTGTTATCTGTAACGGTAATAGCTGTGTGTAAGACAGTTACCGAGGTGCGTTTGAATGCGCGGGATCTACGAGGAACACAGTGTTATCTGTAACGGTGTAACTGACGAGCGAGCCCGTTTTTTTGGGGG
>NZ_JBARXZ010000082.1:0-28686 GCF_049647605.1 Mycobacterium sp.
CGCCTGGGGTGTCCAGGCGAGCGCTTGGGCGTCGGCGGTGCACCAGAATGGTGTAACAGGTGGCGCCTTCGACGCGGTTGGCGATCGCAGTCTCGTTTGCTCTACCCATGATGAGCCACCTACTACCCGTCGATCGGGTTGTTGATGCGGTTTCATTCGGGTGTGTCCGGTTTAACGTGGTTGTGCCACTGTATAATTCGGATGCAACTTGATGCTGAGGTCACCATTGCAGCCCGGCGCGCGGACGCCCCGCAATGTCGAGCGGGCGATGCGAATGCCATATCGGTCCGGCGCACCTGCAACCAAATCCCGGGCGCATCTCTGTCTCGCCCATGGCTAGGTCGGTCAAATAGACTGCGCGGTAGAAAGAATGGCGATCTCGGTGAGGCAGTCCCACAATGCGCAAGATGGGCGACTTTGGCTCCCAGCTCAGGTGACCTCTCGGCAGTCGCCTCGCCGATCCCGCACGAAGCGCCCGTGACGACGGCCGGCACCGACTGCTAGTTTGGGGTGTGTTTTTGTCGTACCCGTCTGCTTTGATGGGGTTATGTCCTCCGCTGCAACATCTTTGGCTGACGCTGGGAATCGTCCCGGTGATCGGTTGGAGGTGTTGTTCGATGAGTTGGCGGAGTTGACCGGACAGCGCAATGCGCTCGATGGCCAGATTGTGGACATCATCGCCGAGATCGACCGCGATGGACTGTGGGGTGGCACCGGAGCCCGGACGGTGGCGGGGTTGGTGGCCTGGAAGCTCGGGGTGTCTCCCGCCCACGCCAAAACACTGACTACCGTGGCGCGGCGGCGCGAGGAGTTCCCCCGCTGTACGGCCGGCATGAGGGAAGGTCGGGTATCCCTGGACCAAGTTGGTGTCATCGCCGAACACGCCGCGACCGGCTCGGATGCCCACTACGCCGAACTGGCGGTCAGTGCCACCGTCAACCAATTACGCACCGCCCTCAAACTAGAACCCCGCCCCCAACTTGACGCCGAACCCGACCCTGCAGCCGAACCCGGACCCGACGCCGAACCCACACCGCAACCTGACGCCGTACCTGAACCTTGCCCGGAACCGGCGCGGTCGATCAGTAAGACCTGTGATGAGGATTCCACGACCTGGCATATCACTTTGCCCCACGATGAAGCGGCCACCTTCGACGCCGCCCTGGCGTCCCACCAGGACGCACTTGTAGCCGAGTGGAAACGCAACCATCCTGACGGGCCGTCTGAGACCACCCCGCCGTTCCCGAACCCGGTGGATGGGTTCATCAGCCTCATCCAGGCGGGCTGGGACACCGATGTGGCTGCTCGACCTCATGGGCAGCGCACTACCGTCGTCGTGCATCTTGATGTCGAGAAACGGATCGGGGCCTTGCATCTGGGTCCCGTGCTCACCGACGAGGACCGGCAGTATTTGACCTGTGATGCCACCTGCGAAGTGTGGTTCGAACGCGCCGGCCAACCCATCGGAGCCGGACGGGAAACCCGCACCATCAGCCGTCGGCTGCGCCGCGCCCTCGAGTATCGGGATCGCTGCTGTGTGGTCCCCGGCTGTGGGGCCACCCGCGGGTTGCATGCCCATCACCTGCAGCATTGGGAAGACGGCGGCCCCACCGAATTATCGAATCTGGTACTGGTGTGTCCGTTCCACCACCGGCTGCATCACCGCGGCGGCATCAGTCTGACCGGACCCGCCGAACACCTGGTGGTCACCGATGCGTCGGGCCGAAAGCTTGAATCCGGTTCCTTGGCCCGGCCACCGACCAGACCCCCACCCAACGTTGCACCCTGTCCCGGCCCCACCGGCGAACGCGCCAACTGGTGGTGGTACCAACCATTCCAACCACAACCACCACCAGCTAGCTAGGTGATCCTGGCTCAATCTCGTCGACCGTTGGTCCGTCGCGACCACCAAGAAATTGCTGACCACCATGAAGCTGCGCCGCCGCACCCACACCTCGGTCCGGCAACTCAACCACCGACACCGCAACAGGATCCACAACTGGAACGCCAAACCGCGCCCCTACTTCTGCACCAAGACCGCCGACCAAACCCTCGCTAGCATCGCCAACTACTGCACCAGAATTAACAACTCAGGACAGCAGGGCATCGCCGCCACGGGTGTCGCGGATAGACAACCTCGCAATGCGCATGATCATGCACATTGCCATGATGTGTATGCCCACGGACCACGACGAGTGTGACTCGTGAAGACGTGCGACGCCGATTGAAGGTGCCATGCCGGCACCGAACAGGGATGCGGTCTGGTAGCTGATGCTGGCCCCGCTGTAGCGAACATCGGTGTCAAACAGTTCGCTGATCCAGGCCCCTGGGACTGCGCGGGCGGCCGCAAACGTTCCCGGCGCTGGGCTGTCAGAGCGGCAGCTGAGCCTGCGGCCGAGCTTCCGGCATGGCCGTGTTCACGCCTACCCGTTGACAGCCACGGTGAGTTGCGCCATATTGCTAACTGAAACCTGTTAGCAATTTGCATACCGGACGGGTTCCTGCGGTCCACCTGGTCGTCGTCAGCGAAGACTCCGGGGCGGAATCTTCATGCAGAACCTTCCAATAGCACGCCGACCGGTCACTGTTGAGCCGAATCCGAGGAGATTGATGGACACCATGTCCGCCCGCACACCCTTGGGGCGCGCAGCCGCCCTGCTAGCAGTCGCACTCACGAGCCTCACAATGGTGGCCTGCGGCAACGCCGACACTGCCGACTCAGCTTCCTCCGGGCTGCCTGTGGCTGAGGCGGATCCTGCGCTGAATGCCAAGCTGCCGGCCAATATTCGCGAGGCGGGTGTCATCACCGTGCCGCTGGATGCGACGTATCCCCCGATGGAGTACTTCGACACCGACGGCAAAACCATTATCGGACTCGACCTCGACATCGGAAGGGCCGTCGCACAGGTACTCGGTGTAGACATCGAGTTCACCAACCTGGCCTTCCCATCGATCCTGACCTCCCTCGAGGCCGATCGATTCGACATGACGATCACGGCGATCTCCGACATCCCCGAGCGTCGCGACGTCCTCACCTTCGTCGACTACTTCTCGACCGGTTCGAATGTCTTGGTACCGAAGGGCAATCCGAAGGACATCGGCGATTTCTTGACGTTGTGTGGACGCCCCCTCGGAGTCCAAGCCGGCACAACTCAACTCATCGACGCTGAGAAGCGACAAGCCGACTGCATCTCCTCCGGTGCGCCGCCAATCGACCTGTCGACGTTCCAGACCAACGACGCCGCCAATCTGGCACTGTCATCCGGCCGCGTCGACGCTGTCTACGCCCAGTCGGTCGTCAACGCCTATGTCATGACGCAGGCGCCTGACAAGTACGAGATCGTGGGCGAGGAGTTGAACAGGACCCCCGTCGGCATCGCCGTCGTCAAAGACAAAACGGAGCTGATCGACGCCGTCCAGGGTGCAGTGCAGAGGATCATCGACGACGGGACCTACGCCGAAATTCTGAAGAAGTGGAACTTGGAATCGGGCGCCATCCCCACCGCAACCATCAACGGCGGCCAGTGATGTCGGCGTCCGCACCGACCAGCAAGCACACGGCGGAACCGACTCGACCCCTATCCGCGTCGCCGACGGTAATGCCCGTACGACGGCCAGGACGGTGGATCGCCGTCGTGCTGATCGCCATCGCAGCGATCGGCGCAATCAACACAATCGTCACCAACCCAAACTTCCAATGGGACATCGTATGGCAGTACTTCACCAGCCAGAACGTCCTGATTGGTTTGGTACGCACGCTTCAACTCACGGTGATTGCCATGGCGATCGGAATCGTACTGGGTGTGCTGCTTGCGGTCATGAATCTCTCCCAGAATCCTCTTGTCTCCGGCGCGGCGACGTCATATGTGTGGTTCTTTCGAGGCACCCCTTTGCTGGTCCAGATCGTGTTCTGGTACAACCTCGCAGCACTGTTTCCCACCGTGTCATTGGGTATCCCGTTCGGGCCCACGTTCGTCTCAGCCAGTTCGAATGACCTGATTACCCCGTTTCTCGCGGCCATCCTCGCGCTCGGACTCAACGAAGCGGCCTACCTTTCCGAGATCATCCGCGGTGGCCTACTCGCCGTCGACCGTGGACAGACCGAGGCGGCCCAGGCGTTGGGGATGTCGCAGCTGAAGGTGTTACGCAGAATCGTTCTACCGCAGGCGATGCGGGTCATTGTGCCTCCGGTCGGCAACGAGACCATTTCAATGCTGAAGCTGACGTCGCTGGTCAGTGTCATCTCGCTTCCCGAACTCCTCTACTCGGTTCAGGTCGTCTATCAGGCGAACTACCAGGTGATTCCGTTGCTCCTGGTGGCAAGTATCTGGTACCTCATCGTGACCACGATCCTGTCGATCGGGCAACGGTCTCTCGAGCGCTACTACGGCCGCGGGTTTGGGGGCAACTCTTCGACGACGCCGCGGCGTAAGTCGCCCCGCAAGAAAGCGAGTACAGCATGACGCAACCCCTGGTTCGAGCAACTGGTGTCCGTAAGTCATTCGGGAGCAACGAGGTCCTCAAAGGCGTCGACCTGGAGGTCGCGGCCGGCGAGGTTGTTTGCATAATCGGCCCTTCGGGCTCCGGCAAGTCGACCTTCTTGCGTTGCATCAACCACCTCGAAAAGATCGACGGTGGTGAAATCGATGTAGCCGGCCAACTGGTCGGCTACCGCCGCCACAAGAGTGGTGCTCTTCAGGAGCTGCGGGAACGCGAGCTCTGTTCGCGACGCGCCGATATCGGGATGGTGTTTCAACGCTTCAACCTCTTTCCCCACAAGACAGCCCTGCAAAACGTCGCCGAAGGACCCGTCGCCGTCAAGGGAGTAGCGAAGAAACAGGCCTACGAGCGAGCCGACGAATTGCTTGACCTTGTGGGACTTGCAGATCGGCAACAGCACTACCCGTCTCAGCTCTCAGGTGGGCAGCAACAGCGGGTGGCGATCGCGCGCGCGTTGGCGATGGAGCCGCGGCTGATGCTTTTCGACGAGCCGACGTCAGCTCTAGATCCCGAACTCGTCGACGAAGTGCTCGACGTCATGAAAAACCTTGCGGCCAGCGGCATAACAATGATCGTGGTCACGCACGAGATCGGGTTTGGCCGCGAGGTAGCCGATTCGATGGTGTTCATGGATGACGGCCTGGTCGTGGAGCGCGGCACGCCGGTCGAACTGCTCGACAGTCCGCAGCACGAACGCACCCGGTCGTTCCTGTCGAAAGTTCGTTGATGCCCCAACATACGGCCGCACCCGTGGAGGCGGCCGCGCTCGACGAGCTGACGATCGCCGTCATCGATGGTCAGGTGATCCGTGCGGCTGACGCCATGGAGTCCTACCGCCGCGACATGTGCACCCTGGTGGACCCGGGTATGCCAGCAGCCGTTGTGATGGCCGGTTCGACAACAGACGTGAGCCGAACCCTCGAATGGGCTCACCGCCACGCAGTACCCGTCGTTCCGCGCGCGGCCGGCACCGGGCTCGCAGGCGGCGCGACCGCACTAGACAACTGCATCGTGCTCTCACTGACAGAACTCACGCACATCGAGATCGACGCGGACGATCGGCTCGCCACGGTCGGCCCTGGGGTGATCAACGCCGACTTGAGCCGAGCGGCTGCGCCGTTCGGGCTGTACTACGCCCCCGACCCGGGAAGCTACGACATCTCGACAATCGGCGGAAACATCGCCACCAACGCGGGGGGCCTGCGCTGCGTGAAATACGGAGTGACCCGGCAAGCGGTACTAGGGCTCGAAGTCGTCTTGGCCGACGGCACCGTGCTCCACACGGGCGGGCGAACGGTCAAGGACGTCGCCGGCTACGACTTGACCGGACTGTTCATCGGATCGGAGGGAACGCTGGGCGTCATCACCTCCGCCACGGTGCGGCTGACGCCGGCATCCACCCACCCGCCGGCCACTGTTGTGGCCCAGTTCGCGACTATAGACCAGGCAACCAACGCCATCACAGCGGTCTCTCGCTCACCGGTCACCCCAAGCATGCTGGAACTGCTCGACAAGGCCACCACCAACGCCATCGAGAACTACCGGAGTCACGGGCTGAACCGCGACGCTGAGATACTGCTGCTCTGTCAACTCGACGGCGCCGGCGCTGCGAATGACAGCGCGCTCGTCGAGCGGCTGTTCAACGAGGCAGGCGCCGTGGAAACGGTCCGCAGCGCCGACCCCGACGAAGGTGACATGCTGTGGTCCGCCCGTCGCCTCGCACACGTCGCGGTCGAGGCTCTCGGTGCGAATATCGTCGAGGACGTGGGCGTCAGCCCGTCACGGCTGGGCGATCTGCTCCGTGCTATCGATGTCATCGCAACCACCCACAATGTCCGGATCGCGACCGTCGGCCACGCCGGCGACGGAAACATGCACCCCTGCATCGTATTCGACCCCAATGATAGGGACGAACACAACAGAGCCTATGCCGCTGCCGAGGCCGTGTGCCGGGAAGCGGTCAGTCTCGGTGGCACCATCACCGGCGAACACGGTGTCGGGGAATTCAAACGAAGGTGGCTCACCTATCAACTCGGTCCTCAAGAGATGCGCGCGAACCGGGCGATCAAGTTCGCACTCGATCCCCGCGGAATCCTCAACCCCGGTCGCGGCCTGTGAAAGACCCGGCGGCAACGCGATTCGCTACTGTCAGGGAAGACGATTTCACACTCAGCGAGGAGCTGATAGCGCTGCGCCGGGCTATCCATGCGGAACCCGAGCTCGGCCTCGACCTGCCGCGGACCCAGGCCAAAATCTTGGAAGCACTTCGCGGGCTGCCATTGGAGATCACCCTCGGGACGGGGCTCACTTCGGTCACGGCCGTCCTGCGGGGCGACATGCCGGGACCGCTCGTCTTGCTACGCGGCGACATGGACGCGTTGCCGATCGCCGAGGCCTCAGGCGAACCGTTCAGCAGCTCCAACGGCGCCATGCACGCCTGCGGTCACGATCTTCACGTGGCGGCCGTGGTTGGAGCGGCGCGTCTTCTATGCGCTCGGCGTGATCAGCTCGCCGGCGACGTCCAGTTCGTCTTCCAGCCTGGTGAAGAGGCCGGAGGCGGAGCCGCCATGATGATCGCAGAGGGCGCGCTCGAAGCTGCCGGACGTACCCCCGACGCCGCCTACGGCTTGCATGTCCATTCCAGCTACATTCCGGCTGGACGGATTGCAAGTCGGCCGGGAACGCTGATGGCCTCTTCAGACAAGCTCACGGTGCGCGTTGTGGGTGTGGGTGGCCACGGTTCCCAACCACACCTCGCCAAGGACCCTGTACATGTGCTCTGCGAAATCGTTGTTGCACTGCAGGGGATGGTCACTCGGCAGTTCAACGTCTTCGACCCTGTGGTGATCACGGTAGGTTGCATCGAGGGCGGATCGAGGGAAAACGTCATACCAGAAAGCGCCCGGTTCGACGCCACGGTCCGAACCGTCTCTACCATTGCCCGCGCGAAGGTCGAACACGACGCAACCCGCCTGTGCCAACACATCGCAGCAGCTCACGGGGTGCAAGCCGAGGTGCGCTACCTGCGCGACCTGCCGCCGACCGTCAACGACGCCACCGAGCAACGGTTCGTGCAGGACACAGTCACCGAGGTCTTCGGACCGAAGCGATGGTTCACGATGCCGCACCCGCAGCTCGCCGCTGAGGACTTCTCACTTTTCCTCAATGCGGTCCCGGGATGCTATATGTTCTTGGGCACCAGTGTTTTTGAGGACTACACTCAGGGTTCGGACCTTCATGCCGCGACTTCACGCTTCGATGACCGCTGGCTTGCTGACGGTGCGGCACTGCTGACTGAGCTCGCTCTTCGTCGCCTGGCTTGTGGCAGAATCGCGGACTAGGCGCTACGGGGCCAATGACTCAGCCTCGGAACCAAGCCTTGAGCGGGCAGCAACCGGTCGAGGACGACCCGCAGCGGCGACCATCCTCCCCTGCCCTTACGCCACACTGCATAGGCAGTGAATGTCACCTCGGGATCCTTGATCGCCAACATCCGAACGCCATCACGGGTTGGTCGAGCCATCGGCAGGAGAGCCACACCGTGCCCGGCTCTGACGAAATCATCCGCCAGTTCCAGAGTTTCGATCCGATGGACAATCTTGGGCGTGAAACCGAAGATGGAAGCCAACACGCGGACGACGTTCTCGTCGGCTGCGCTCCCGGAGTTCACGATCCACGCTTGATCAGCGAATGCACAGAGGTCCGCTTGGCCCTCGAGGCCCTGACCGGGCACGCCCAACCCCCACACCGTGGTCCAGATCGGGGTGCACTCGAGACTCGCCGGCAGGGTTGCGGGCGACAAACCGAAATCGTAGGTCAATGCCAGATCAATCTGGTCCTCTAGCAGCAACTTCAGCGATTGGTCGGGCGCATACTCGTTGACGACGGCCTCGACGGCGGAGGTCGATGCGGCAAGCTCATGAAGGATGGGCAGCAACGACACCCTGATGCCCGCCGTAAACCCACCCACTCGCAACGTACCGGCGGGCTCGGTCGAGGCGCTGAGACCTTGCCGAGCAGCTTCCACTGCTGCGAGGATGTTCACAGCGTGGCCGACAAGCTGCTGCCCCGCGGGCGTGAGTCGAACGCGACGGCCGTCGCGCTCCATTACCGAAACTCCGACATCGCGTGTGAGCGCGGCCAATTGCTGCGACACCGTGCTCGTTGTCAGACCGTGTGCTTCCGCGACCGCACGCATCGAACCCAACCGCGCCAGCGCGACCAGCAACTCCAACCGTCGAAGGTCCACAAACCCCATTGTTCAGGATTCCCGCCTGATGTGTCCAGGTTTGTCACGTGGACGCAGCGGCCTAAGTCGCGTTCAATTCCGTTCATGGCTAGGCAATTTGCGCGTTCCGGAGCTTCGCTGACGATCGCGGCAATGTTGTGCGTTCAGCTGGGCTATGCACTTTCGGCAAACCTCATCGATCAGATCGGAGCCACGGCGACCGCATGGATACGCCTCGCATGGGCAGGTGTCCTGGTCTTCACCGTCGCCAGGCCCAGCGGAGACGCTTTCTCCCGCAACTTGTTCGCGATGTGCGTGCTCTTGGGAATCATCAACGCCGCAAACACCTTCCTGTTCATGGAAGCCTTACAACGTCTCCCGCTGGGGACCGCAAGTGCCTTGCAGTTTCTGGGGCCCCTGACGGTGGCTGTGGTCAACGACAGACGCCCGCGGCTCGCTTGGCCGCTACTCGCCGGCCTCGGCGTCGTTTTGATGACGCAACCTTGGGCTGGAAGCGTTTCAATCACCGGTGTCGCGTTCGCACTCGGCGCGGCGGTGTGCTTCGGCAGCTATATCTTCGTGGTTCAGCGAGTCGGCGATGGTGTCAGCGGGTTGCGCGCGTTGTCCGTCTCGATGCCCGTTGCGGCAGTCATCGGGACCTTGGCGCTCGGTCCAGTGGCATTCGGCCGCGTCACCGCGTCGGCGATTCTGATAGGCCTCGGGCTGGCCCTCTTGTTCCCGTTAGCGACTTATGTTCTCGAACTCTTGGCGCTACGCCGCATGACGACTGCCGCGTTCGGTGTCATGCTCAGTTTGGAGCCGGCATTGTCGTTCGTTTTCGGAGCGGTCCTCCTGGGGCAGGTGCCAACCTGGCATGCGGTGTCGGGAATGTGCTGTGTGCTCGCGGCCAGCATCGCCGTGCTGCTCAGTGGTGCACGGAGACCGGACACCCCCGAACCACAGCACGCGTAGCAATCTCAGCGCAAGGCGATCTAGGCCGTCGGCTGGAACATCACCGGCGTGGCGGCAAGAACCACGGCAGCCGGCCCGTCCTGCTGAAGGGCCCAGTCCAGTTGCTCGCCGAGTGTGTCAGGGGTGGCCGTTCTCACCGGGACTCCGAACGCCGTGCACAGAGCTGCGAAGTCCGGCTGTTCAAGTTCAACGCCATGAGTGACGCCGAAGTCTTCCATCTGGTATTCCCGTAGCACCCCGTAGGCATTGTTGTTCGAGATCAGGAAGCGGACCTGCAGGTTGTACTGCTTGGCGACGGCCAGCGTTGACAACCCATACATCGAGCCACCATCGCCGACCACCGCCAGTACCGGGCTGGACGGTTGTGCTGCCGCCGCGCCGATCGCAGCCGGCATTGCATAACCCAGCGACCCGGAGCCGTGCGGATAGATGTATGTCCGCGGATTCAGCACCGGAAAATACTGTGTAGACCAGTATCCGAGGATGGTCATGTCCCAAGCTGTCACGGCTTCTTCCGGCCATGCCTTCCGGATGACGTCCATCACAGCGAGTTCGGCACCGCGTCCCTGTCGGATCAGGTCGCTCTGGATACGATCCTTCGCGGCGACCGCGTTGCTTTCAGCGCGGCCACTTCCCGATGGAGTACCCACACGGTCCAGCAGGGCGTGGAGCGCCTCTTTGGCATCGGCCACAAACGGAATCGCGGCGTAATTGGTACCGATGTTGCGTGGTTCCGGATCGACCTGGATCAGAGTTCCGGAGATCTTGAGAGAGAAGTGCCCGCTGGTCTCTTCACCGATCTTGGATCCGAAGCACAACACGACTTCGGCCGCCCCGATGAGTTCGTTGACGGCGGCGTCGTCGCCGGTGGCACCCGCGAACAGCGGGTGGTCCTCGGGGAAACTGCCGCGGCCGGTATGCGTGGTGACGACATTGGCATTCAATGTCGTCGCCAGTAGAGCGAACTCGTCGAACGCTCCGCTGCGGACCAGTCCCCCGCCGGCGATCATCACCACCGAGGATGCGTTCTGCAATAGCGTAGAGACCCGCTCGGCCACGTCCTCACGTACCGGGGGGCCGCCGGCGGGCAGGCCGTCGAGACGCAGTGGCGCGGGCAGGTTCACCTCATCGGCGAGAACATCCACCGGGATCTCTACCACCACGGGGCCGTGTGGCGCCGTATGAGCGAGCCGATACGCCTCGGCCAGCACATCGGGAATGACGCTGGCATGCCGGACCGGATAGGTGCGCTTCACGATCGGGGAAAACGACGCAAGTTGATCGTCCAGTTCATGGACGAAGCCCTTCCGGCGACCGCCGAGACCGTCTGACGGGATTTGTGCAAGCACAGCCACGATCGGCACCGCGCTGTTGGCGGCTTCCATCAGGCCTGCCAACGAGATCAGTGCTCCCGGTCCTGTGGATAACAGCAGCGGCGCCGGCTTGCCGGCGACCCGCGCGTAGCCATCGGCGGCGAAGGCAGCGTCCAGTTCCGTCCTCAGGCCGACGTAGCGGACCGTGCTGTTGCGCAGCCCTTCCCACATCGGCAGCGCGTGTTGGCCGGGCTCACCAAAGATTACGTCCGCCCCCAGTGCCGCGAAGCTGTCGATGACCAGCTGGCCACCGCGCAATCGCTGGGGCCATTCCTCGGATATCTTGCTCATTTCAACCACCATTCCGGGTTCTGCGCCCGCAGCTCGGACAGCTTGTCCACGGCGATGGCCGTGGCGGCGGCGCGTACTGAGATGCCGGCGTTCTTCGCGTCGGCTAGGGCCTGTTCGGTGAGTGTGCCAATGCTCCGGTCGATGCGCTCAAAGGAGGCTACGGCGCTGGATGGGATGTCTTGGTAGGTGATCCACCACCACCACGCGTTCGTGGCCGAGTTGGCGAGGAAATCGGGCAGCACGATGACGTCGCGTGCCACCAAGGTGTTCTCAGCGTCTTGGGTAGTGGGAGCGTTAGCCGCCTCGGCAATAATGGTGGCGCGCACTCGCGATACGGTGTCGGCATTGATGACGTAGGGAGTTGCGGCAGGCACGAGAACATCCACCGGCAGTTCGAGCCAGTCGTCCCGGTGCCGCTGCTCCGTGGTGTCCGGAAGGTCCGTCCGCGACATCCTTCCGGTCTGGCTTCGGCTCGCAAGGAGCGCTTCGACGTCGAGACCATTCTTGTCGACCAGTAGGCCATCCACGTCGCTGACACCGATAACCCGCACACCGGCCTTGGTGAGATACCGCGCCGTGGCCCCGCCCATGTTCCCGAAGCCTTGGATTGCCGCGGTGACGGTGCCGGGATCTCGTCCTTGATAGGCAAGTGTGCGCAGGATCGACACGGCCACGCCGTAACCGCCGACGACATCGGCCAGTTCGAGACCGTCGACGTCGACTGTGGAAGCCGAGTTGACTCGTTCGGACACCGATGCGGCATCTTGCCCAACGTAGGGCAACGCGGCATCGAACGGCGAACTCAGTCCAGCCCGTTGCAGGGCGCCGTCGATCCACGCCAGATTGATGCCCAGATCGTCGCCGGTGATCCACGTAGTGGTCACCAGTGGGGTCATCGTCTTGATGAAGCGATCCAGAACAGCTGGTGCGTCCGGTGATTCGGGATCGAAGTCGATTCCCCCCTTAGCGCCACCGACCGGGATATAACGTTGATCCCCGTCACCGGTGTGAATGGCTTCTTTCAAGGTCATGGCATGGCCGAGGTCGCGAAGTTCTTGGAGGGTGCAGCCTCTGCGCATACGCAAACCACCGCATGCCAAGCCGCGTACCAAGGAGTCCAACACCACATAGCCGTGGCAGCCGGTGACGGGATCGGTCCAGGTGAGCTCGAGGAGGGCAGGCGAACGCTGCGCCGTTTGATGATTGAGTGACATGAAGGCGTTCCTTTGAAAACGCGAGCGCGCCGCCCGATGACTGGCGCAGGCTCACGGCAAACATAATGCCTGGTAGGTGATTGCACAAGAGCGGCGATCGCAGCGAAACGCGACTTCGAGTTTGTCCGGTCGTCGTGAAATCAATTGTGGTGCACTAGTTTCTACCTAGATAGCGATGTACTTGGTGTTGAGGTACTCGTCGATACCTTCGGCCCCGCCTTCACGACCGATCCCTGATGCCTTGACGCCGCCGAAGGGGGCCGCAACGTCGGAGAGCACACCGCGGTTGATCCCCACCATTCCGCAGTCGAGTGCCTGCGAAACGCGCAAGGCTCGATCGATGTCCTGGGTGAATATGTACGCTGCAAGTCCGTATTCGGTGTCGTTGGCTGCGGCGATCGCCTCTTCTTCGGAACCGAACCGCGTGATGGCGGCGACCGGACCAAAGATCTCCTCGCGCAGTAGTCGAGCCGTCGGGGGTACGCAGTCCAATACGGTCGGTGGATAGAAGAATCCCCTGCCGTCCGGCGTGAATCCGCCGGTTCGAACTTGCGCACCCCTGCCGACAGCGTCGGCGACCAAGGTCGCAACTGCATCGCGCTGCCTGCCGTTGACCATGGGACCCAGATCGACTCCGGGATCGAGGCCGTGGCCGACCTTGAGTGTCGCCATGCGAGCCGTCAGCTTGTCGACGAACTCCCCTGCCACCGAATCCGCAACGTAGAAACGGTTGGCTGCTGTGCACGCTTCACCGCCGTTGCGCATTTTGGCAGCCATGGCCGATTCCAGGGTGCGGTCGATATCGGCGTCGGCAAAGACCACAAACGGTGCGTTCCCTCCAAGTTCCAGCGACGTGCGCAGCAGGTGGGCGGCTGAATCACGGACAAGTAGCTGCCCCACCCGAGTAGACCCGGTGAAGGTCACCTTACGCAGCAGCGGATCGCCCATCAATGCAGCGGTCATGGGTGCCGGCTTCGACGTAGGCAGTATCGACAACACACCTTGGGGTAAACCGACATCCGCGAAGACTTGGCCCAGCAGCAGCATGGTCAGCGGAGTGTCCTCAGCTGGTTTGACCACAACAGTGCAACCGGCGGCAAACGCAGGTCCGATTTTTCGGGTACCCATGGCCAAGGGGAAGTTCCACGGTGTGATGGCAAGGACGGGGCCTACAGGTTCCTTGGTCACCAGGATCTGACCGTTGCCCGCCGGCGAGCGCATCTGACGCCCACCGACTCGGACGGCTTCTTCACTGAACCACCGCAGGAATTCCGCACCGTACGCCACTTCGGCGCGGCTTTCGGGCAGGGCTTTGCCCATCTCGAGGGTCATGATTTCGGCGAACATTTCGCTTCGCGTGAGAATCAGTTCGTAAGCCGCACGCAGGATATCTGCACGCTGCCGGGGGCTGGTGTCGGACCATTGCTGTTGTGCACCTTCGGCTTTGTTCAGCGCAAGAAGAGCGTCTGTGACAGTGGCATCGGCCACCGTCGCGATGCGTTCCTCGGTGGCGGGATCGAAAACTTCGAAAGTTGCGCCGTCATGCGCCCGCACTTGCTTCCCGCCAATCCAGAGGTCCGTGGGCACATCGCCGAGTAGTCGATGTAGAGCGGGTGTCGCCATCTGGCCTCCCTGGGTCGTGATCTAGCGCGTGCTACGCGTCGAGGATCTGGATTCGACTCGATGTCGGATTGAATCCGTTCAAGGGAGTCAGTTCCTGCGGGCAGTTGGAGACGACGACAAGCAGGTCGCGTTCGGCGCGCATGTCGATAGTGTCGCCAGCTTGCGATTTGCAGGTGGCATAGTCCATCGTTCCGTCCGAGTCGATCGGGTAGTTCATGAAGATGTTCAGCGAGTATGGGATGTCTTCGGGAGCGACGTTGTACGGTCGAAGCTCTTCGACGAAGTTGACATGGCAGGTACGTTTGCCTGCGCCGAGTCCGCCGTTGCGCGCCCGGTTCATTCCCGGTGAGCAGCTCCCGCACAGGATGTCATGCGTGCCGACGGTGTCCTCGACGATGGTGAGCATCGGAACGAACCGTTGTGACACCAGGACGTCGCCCGCGCCGACGTAGATGCGACCGATCGACGACACTGTCGCAAAAGGTGACATCCGATGGGTCAGGTCCTGGAGGTCGAAGGCGATGAGGTCGGCGCACTGCTGCCCTTCGACATCGGTGAACCGGATCGTCGACCCGGCGGCGACTTCGAAGGCCTTTCCCCGGCGCGCCGGGATGATGAAATCGCTGTCTTGCGTCGCAGGCTGGGACTGGCTGGGTGTCGGCATCAGATCATTTCTCCCTGACGGCTCGGTTGACCGAGACCTCGATGGTGCGGCTCGCGGCCGCGGCGGGCTCACCGATGAGTGCGGGGTTGTTGACAACCACTGCGCGTAGGTCTAATTCGGCGCGGAACGCGATGGCATCACCTGGTTTGCTGTGCGAGAGCGCTTCGGACACGACCCCGGTGTCCGAGAGTGCGTGGTGGATGAACGCCTGAAACGGAAACGGTGTCTGGCTGGGTGTCAGACCCAGGTTCGCGACCGCGAGCTCGAGTAGTCCTTGTCCCGATCGGACACCGGCGGAGTCGCTGTCGCCGGCGGCAGGCAACGGCGTCGGCAGCAGCGAATGCCTTCCCACGGAGTCCTCGGTGATCGTCATCATCGGCTGGTAGAAGTACGAGTACAGGACTGCTCCGGTACTGAAGTAGATCGACTTGTTGAGTACCGCGGTGTTCGGCGCAGAGAACCGGTCACGTTGATCACCGGCGACGACAAGAACCAGTTGCACTGCGCTGCCGCCAGTATGGTCGGCAATTCGTAATGTCTGTCCGTAGGCGACGTCGACAACAGCGAACCGTTGCGGCTCGATGACCTGCCTGAAGGCCAGGTGGGTGGGCGGGGATTCGAGCTGGGGGTCGGGCATCTGATGCTCCTTCACGAGTTCGGTCGCGGCGCGGAAAGCTGCGGTGGCCCTGTTATCCCTCGATGGTGTAGTGCCAGGTCTTCGAAGTGATCCACCACTGGCCGTCCGTCCGGGTGAAAACGAGATCATCAGCGAACAGCTTTGGTGGATAAGCGTTTTCCACCCGTACGTGCGCACTTGTTGGGCTCGACATCGTGACAGCGAGGACCCGATCACGACGACGATCCCCCCGGCTGTGGGGTGAGACCCGGCCAGCGACGATTTCGAGGTAGTCCTGCAAGCTCAGGCTCACCAGTTCGGGCTGGGTTGCCGAGTGCAGCCGCACGGTGGGGTGCATGACAGTCTCGAAGAGTGCCACGTCGCCGTCGTACAGCGCATCTAGATAGGTCTGCACCCGGTCCAGCAGCGCGGCCACGGTGTCGACGGCGCGTACGGAGGCTGTGGTCATCGTGCGCTCCTGGCTACCACCCACGGGCCTTCAGCCCGACTCGAGTCCTCCGTTACTTCAGCGCCATACGCGGCACGTGCAGCCGCGGGCGATACATAGCCGTTGTCGAGGTCGGATTGCAACCGAGCGGCGGAACGCTCACGCGGGTCTCCGAAACCCCCGCCGCCGGCACACTTGAGAAACAGCTCGTCACCGGCCCTGACCGGCAAGGGTGCCGTCTTGGTCGGCAACACACGTGGCTCACCGCTGTCATCGGTGAGCACCACCTGGGTGGGAGCAGCCGGCTGACCACCGAACAGGCCGTAGGGCGGCACGGTTCCGCGTTCCGCAACGATCGTCAGCCAGCCCTCCGAGTCGAATCGAACGCGGCGCTGCACCCCGCAGCCACCGCGGTATTCCCCGGCCCCACCGCCATCATCAGTGATGGAGTACTCCAACACTGTTATCGGATACGAGGTTTCGAGAGCTTCCACCGGGGTGTTCCCGGTGTTGGCGATGTTGACGCGGTGTGCATTGCCACCATCGGCACCATGTCCGCCGCCCTGACCTGCGCCGTGCATCTCGACGCAAATGAAGTCGTCGCCGTCGCGGTTTCCACCGAAAACCAGCACACCGGAGCTGCCCGCGCCCGCAGCCACCACACGCTCGGGCACGGCGGAAGCCAGTGCACCGGTCACACAGTCGGCCACTCGAGCCGAGGTCTCGTGGTTGCCGGCGACGACGGCTCCGGGGTAGGCCACGTTGACGACGGTGCCGAGGGGCGCCGTCACCGAGACGGCGCGGTAGGCACCGGAGTTGGCGGGTCCATCGGGGTCAGTCAACGCCTTGACGGCGTAGACGCATGCGGCGAAGCACACTGACAGGGCCATGTTCATACCGCCCTTGGTCTGCGGCGACGTGCCGGCGAAATCGATGGCGATCGAGTTGCCTTCGACGGTCACCGTGCAGGCGATCTTGAAGGCGTTGTTGTCGATGCCGTCGCCGTCGCAGTAGTCTTCGAACGTGTAGACACCGTCCGGGATTTCCTCGATCAACTGACGCGACACCGTCTCTGCGTCATCGAGAATCTTTTCTACGGCCCGCAGCAATGCCGTCGGGCCGTACTTCTCGGCCAACGCCGTGAGGCGCTGCTCACCGGTGTTGCAGCCGGCATACTGCGCGTGCAGATCGCCGATGCGCTCGCGGGGATTGCGCAGGTTCGTCTCCAGCAGCGCAACGAGTTGGTCGTTGCGCACCCCTTCGCTCCAGATCCGCATCGGCGGAATCCGGAAGCCTTCGGCTTGGATGTCGGGTGCGGTCGACGAGTACGAGCCAGGGCCGTTTCCGCCGACATCAATGAAGTGTCCACGAACTGCCGAGAATCCGATCAGGCTGTCCTGCACGAAGACCGGCTTGAGCATGAAGAAGTCAGGCAGGTGGTTGTTGCCGCGGAACGGGTCATTGTGCAGGTAGACGTCACCGGGCTTCATCTGCTCCAGTGGGATCGTCGCGATCATGCCGGCGAAACTGTAGGGCATCGTGGGCAGGTGAATTGGGATGTCGGCCGAGCCCTGGGCCACTACCTCGCCGGTGACGCTCAACAGCGCACACGACAGATCGCCGGCTTCCTTCCACAGTTGGGAGTAAGCGGTACGCAGCACGACGGACTTCATCTCATCGGCCGCGGTGAGCAACCCGTTGCGGATCACTTCCAGCGTGATCGGGTCAATGGTGTTCTCGGTCATCGTGTCTCCAGATCGATGCGTAGGTGGCCAGAGCGATCGATATGACCGCGAGCGGACGGCGGAACGACGACCGTCGTGTCGTCGGACGTCACGACAGCCGGACCCTGGAAGCTGGCACCCGGTGCGAGCTGGGTGCGATCGAAGATCCCTGCCATCGCGGTGTCCGTGGCACCCACGTGCACCCTGCGGGTGTGAGTCGGCGCAACCTCGTGTCGCTCCACGGCGCGGCCATCGTGGATGTGCGTGCGACCGATGGTGCCCACCGCGCGCACGCGGAGATTGACGACTTCGACTGGTTCCTCCGGCGCGTTGTAGCCGAACTGGCGGTGATGCTCCTGGTGGAACTCCGCGACAGCAGAGTGAAGCTCGGCAGCCGAGCCCAATCCGATGTTCAGTGGTGCGTTCTGCCCCTTGTACCGGAGATCCAGTGAGTACGCGAACTGCTGCTGGTCAGCAGCGATACCGCTGCCGTCGAGTTCGGCGCGGCCCTCGGCCACCAGGTTGGCGAAGCCGTCGGCCACTCGTTTCACACTGTCGGCAACCACCACCGCGGTCTCGGTCTGCACCAAGTCATGGACCGCGTCGGTGATCGCGATGCCCAGCGCGCTGAAACAGCCGGCAACATCCGGGATAACCACTTCTTTCATCCCCATCTCGGCGGCGATGTCAACTGAATGCAGCGGACCGGCGCCGCCGAATCCGAGCAGGGCGAAGTTGCGGGGGTCGTGGCCTCGACGCACCGAAGCGGCGCGCACGGCATTCGCCATCGCCGCGTTGACAATCGACCTGATTCCCCAAGCGATCTCGGTAGCGGTCATGTCGAGTTCCTTACCCAACCGCGCGCACGCCTGATAAGCGGCATCGTAGTCGAGCTGGAGATCTCCCCCGGCGATGGGAAGGCCGGGGTCGAAATAGCCCAGCACCAGGTTGGCGTCGGTAACGGTCGGTTCGAGACCGCCCCGGCCGTAACAGGCTGGTCCCGGGAACGCACCCGCACTGCGGGGACCCACTCGGAAGGCTCCGGCCCCGTCAACCCAGGCTATTGAACCGCCGCCCGAACCAATGGTCAGGATGTCCAATGCGCGTCCCTTGACCGGTAGGCCCATGACGCTTTGTTGATCGACCAGAGAGGGTGCCCCGTTGAGGATGAGGGAGACATCGAAGCTGGTCCCGCCCATGTCGACGTTGATCAGGTTGGGCAGCCCGGTTTGTTCGGCGATGTACTTCGCCCCGATGACGCCGCCGGCCGGTCCTGACATCACCAGTCGCACAGGCAGATCGGCAGCGGCTTCCGGGCTGGTCAAACCGCCGTTGGATTGCATCACCCACAGCGTGGAGGCGGGAAAGGTGTCGGCAATCGCGGTGCGCAGGCGGTCCAGATAGGTCCAGGCGGCCGGGCGCAGGTAACAGTTCAAGGACGTGGTGCTCGCCCGTTCGTATTCGCGGAACTCTGGCCAGACCTCGCTGGATAGCGACACTTCGACCTCAGGTGCCACCTCGGCGATGATCTCGCGCACTCGGCGTTCGTTGGTGGGGTTGCGGAACGAGAACAGCAGGCATACCGCCACCGCCTTGATACCGCGCGCAACGATGGTGCGCATGGCATCGCGGACATCTTGTTCGTCGAGTTCGGCGGTGATCCGGCCACCAGCATCGACGCGCTCGGTGATCTCGAAGCTGTCGCGCCGGCTGACCACCGGTTCGGGCATGACGGATTTGTGGGTGTAGAGCTTGCTTCCGGGCTTTGCCAGCCGCGCAATCTCCAGCACATCGCGGAATCCCCTGGTGCACAACAGTGCTACCCGCGGCCCAGTGCGCTCCAGGGTCACATTCGTGGCGACTGTCGTGCCATGTCCGATGAAAGACAACTGCTCGACGCGTTCAGCTGAACCCAGAGTTCGGCTGAGTCCGTCGACGATTCCCACTTCCAGTTGGCTGGGGTCGGAGGGGACCTTGCGTTGATCGATGGTTCCGGTGGCCTCATCGATGACCACGACGTCGGTGAAAGTCCCCCCGACGTCGACACCTGCTCGAATCATTGATACTTCCTCGCTGATCGATATTTCAAAACCGTTGCGGCCAGGGGTCTTGGGTAAGTGGTTGGCTGTTCTAGGATTCGGTTTCCATCTCCGCATCGGATGCTTCCAGCCCGTGATCGAGCGCTGCGAAAATCGTGTCCAGATCTTTCTCGGGGATCGTCAGCGCCGGAGCCAGGAACAGAGAAGTCTGTTCGCCGGAAGTCCCGATCAACGCGCCGACCTCGGCCGCGCGCGCGGCGACCTTCGACGCGGCGGGCGACTGGGCGGTGTCGCCATACCAGGTTCGCCAATCCGGTCCGTTCAATTCAACCGTCCAGTGCATTCCATCACCGTCGACGCGCTTGACGCTGGGATGCCGCTTGGCGATCTCCACCAGGTTGCCGCGCATTACCTCGCCCAGCTGGCGCGCTCGCTCAACCAGGCCATCGCGCTTGACGACTCGCAGATACGCCCGAACGCTGTGGACCAGATTGGGGTGGCCGCGGAAGGTGCTGTAGGTCTGCCAGGTTTTGTCCGAGAGTTCGTCTACCAGCGCCTGTGACAACACCACCGCACCCGCGGGTGCGGCACCGCCGGCCAGCGACTTCCCTAGGGTCACGATGTCAGGGCGTGTTTTGCCGCCCTGGAACGCCATCCAGTTCAATCCGTGGCGACCACCACCGGTCACCACCTCATCGGCGATCCACAGCGAGCCGGCCTTACGAGCGGCATTGGCCACTGCGTCTTGATATTCAGGGTCGTAGTACGTTCCGCCCTGCGTGTAGTCGATGATGGTCGCTGCGGTACCCGTCAACGTCTCGTCGATATCTTCCAGTCGATCAGACAGCGGCCGCGGGTCACTCAGCTCACCATAGGCGGCGCGCTGCGGGCCGGGAAGTATTCGCACATCCACCAGCGACGGCGCGGGCCGTACGCCCCCGTGTTGCGAGGACACGCCACCGTGCCACTGCGGTTGCACGGTGACGTTTCGGGACAGGCCTGTCATTCCGTGATATGCCCGTTCACGGGTGGCTACGGAAGTGCGCCCGGTGAGAGCCTGACATAGCGACAGAGCCAGGTCATTGGATTCGCCGCCGCTGATGAAGAACCGCACCGCCCCCACCCAATCGCTCTCGCCGGCGAAGGCGATATTGATCAGATCCTCGGCCGCCTTCTCACGCTCGGCATAAAACCATCCCTCGTTGATGACCGGTGCCGCCGCCGCTCGACTAATCGCTTCGATCATCTCCGGATGCTGATGACCGAGACCGCCGCCGGTGTTGCTTGCATCTACCAGCCGGCGGCCGTCATCGAGGATGAATGTCGATCCCTCGCCCCCGACGACCTTTACGAGCGGCTTGCTACCTGCGTTGAGCCCTGTCTGAAGAAGCTTGCTCACGACCGATTCCCTCTCTCCACTGACGACTTGTGTTGCGGATTGCTCCCGCCTTCAACGCCGTGTCGCAGGCAACAGTAACCGCTCAAGCCCCAAATTGCTAACAGTTATCTGCTAGCAGATTGCAATAGGGGTTGGCATCTGCGAGGCGACGCCCAGGTCTGGCATGTCCTTGCCCTAGGGACGGACTGATGACAGTCTGTTAACTGCTATCAATCTGCATTTCTTGCTTCGCTCTGGAGACACCGTGAGTCACACCCTTGAACCCGCCGCCCGACATCGCCTCGTGGACATCGCGTACGAGCAGATTCGGGCAAGCATCATCGACGGCTCGCTGGCGATGGGGTCGAGACTCAAAGAGACCCACATCGCTGATGAGTTGCAGATCAGCCGGGGCCCGGTGCGCTTGGCCATCCAACGCCTTGTCGAGGAGGGCTTGGTTGTCGAACGGCCACACACCAGCGCTGTAGTACGCGAATTCGACGGTTCCGCACTGGTTGACATCTACAACACCAGAATTGGTCTCGAACGCGTCGCCTTCGCCCTGGCCACCCGCCGGAAAGCCGACACGGCCCCCCTCCGGCGGTGGATCACCGACATGCAGAGGGCCGCGGAGACGCGTGATCCCATCCAAGTTGCCAAAGCTGAGTTGGCATTCCACAACGAAGTGTTCCTCGCAAGCGCCAACCGAACACTTACACAAGCCTTCCGCGGCCTGGAAGGCCAAATCCTGATGGCGCTCGCCCTCGACGATGCCGAGTTCGAGAATCTCGGCGCCGTCGCCGACGAACACATCGAACTCGTCGAAGTCATCGAGTCCGGTGATGAAGGCAAGGCGATGAATGCCGCTCACGACCACATCGTTTCGACGGTCGCGGCCGTCATCGAGCGACTGGGCGGAGACCCTGCGCTGCTGCTGCGAAGCTAGCTCAACAGATCTTCACCATCTGCTGGGTCAGACGACCGATCGGGTGGCCTCAGCGGACGTTGACGTACACCGTTGTGGTGCTCACCGGAGACGGCTGCCGGGCCCCGTCGTTGGTTGGGTAGAACACCACCCTGGGGAAGCTGGTTGCCTTGCCGACGGAAATCACATCGGCGTCGGCCAGTGGGCGCTCGGAGAGCCTGTTGACCACCACTTTGTACCCCTGATCTTCCAGCGAGGAGATGACGTCAGGTGCGGTTCGAGTGTTGGCAGGAGCTGCCGGCGCCGGCGTGGCCATGGTCAACGCGCCCGCAGTCAGTGCGATGGTCACGAGTCCGAGTTTTGCCATTTCTTGGCTTCTTTCTTGGTGTTTGGACGTTGGCGATGGCCTCTGAAGAACCATCGAGGTGAACGTTACGAACCAAGAAACCGAGAAACATCACCCGCCGGCGGGGAACCGACTCCCTCGCAAAGGGGCTCCTGACCGACTCATGTCACCAATCCATGGCGGTGAGCGTAGATGACAGCTTGGACACGATCGCGCAAACCGAGTTTGAACAGAATGCGGGAAACGTGGGATTTGACGGTTTCATCGCCGATGAAGAGTTGACCGCCGATCTCGGTGTTGCTGTGGCCGGCGGCCACCAGCAGAAGTACCTCTTTCTCTCGGGGGGTGAGGCGGTTTACCGCTTCCGCGGACTCAGCGGTGTCGCGCGGCGCGATGCTGGCGGCGAATCGGGACACCAGGCGGCGGGTCACGGCGGGGTCCACCAGAGAGTCGCCTCGGGCCGCAATCCGGACGGCTGCGATGAGTTCCTCGGGGGGAAGGCTTTTGAGCAGGAAGCCGCTGGCTCCGGCCGACAGCGCCCGGTAAACGTATTGGTCCGTGTCGAACGTGGTGAGCACCAGAACTTTGGCAGTGTTTGTCGGATTGGACAGGATCGCCCGGGCAGCGTCGATCCCGTCGAGTTTGGGCATTCGAACATCGAGGATCGCGATGTCGGGCCTGAGCCGGGTGACCTCCGCTACCGCGGCCTTCCCGTCGCCAACTTCACCCACGCAATCAAAGTCATCCTGAGTGCTCAAGATGGCGCGCAGCCCGGAACGAAAGACGGCGTGGTCGTCGGCAAGCACAATTCGTAGCGTCATCAGGACTCCGCAAGGGGCAGCACGACAACGGTTTCCCATCGGAGTCCGTCCGGCCCGGGACCATAGGCGACGGTACCTCCGAACAGTGCAGCACGTTCCCGTATTCCAGCCAGACCACGCGATCTCGGGCGGGGCTCGTCGGGGTTGCCGAATGCAGAATCTGCCACCGGACCAATAGTATTGCTCGCGGTCACCGACACCGCGGAATCTCGGTACCGCAGGCAGATATCGACGGTGCCGCCATCGCCGTAGCGCGCAGCGTTGGTCAGCAACTCCTGTGTTATCCGGTACAGCGCCAGCTGGACTGAATCTGGCACCGGGCGCGCGCCCCCTTCGCTCGTGAAACGGGTCGCCAGACCGGCCCGTCGAGCCCCGTTGAGCAAGTCCTCGATGTTCTCGAGCCGTACTTGATCACTACCCGTGGACTCGCCGTGTAGGACATCAAGGAGCCGCCGCAGATCTGACATCGCTGCGCGACTGGACAATTCGACAGCAGACAGTGACTCCTGGACGCCGGGAGGATCCGTGGCGGCAGTCAACCGCATCCGTGCCGCGCCGGCATGGACACCAATGGCACTGACGTGGTGTGAAATGACATCGTGCAGGTCACGCGCGATCGAGCTGCGCTCCTCACGGACTGCCTGATCGACGGCCGCACGGGCGTCACGCCGTTGGGCCTCGGCCTGTCGCTCCAGTTCGGCGATGTAGCCGCGCCGGGCTGTCGTGTAGCGACCCACCAGCCAGGGCAGCAGTGCGTTCGAAGCCACGTCGACGACCATGGGGTCTTGACCGGGGTCCCCGTAGATCAGCGATGCGCCAACGGCACTGAAGACCAGCACTGCCAGGGCCACCCGCGCAGCTGTGCCACTCAACCACGCGCCCGCACGATAGCCCGCGATCAGAAACCCCGCGCTGCCGACGCCGTGCGCCGCTACCGTCCCTGCCGTCAGGACGGCCGCGACGAGCTGAACGATGGCGTGGGCCGCGGCCACCCAGCCGGAGAAACGAGCGGGCAGGGCCAACGCAGCGTCTGCGAGAGCAATCGCGACAAAGACTCCCCAATCCTGCGGGCGCAGAACGGACACCGGCGCCGAGAAGAGAAACTGGACGGCGTCCGCAAAAAGGCATACTCCTGCCACCAACAATGCTTGACGTGTCAGTGACCGAGTAAGGTCTGCCGCACCCGAACTAGGCGTCGCGGCATGATCGGCGGCGATCGGGGCCGGTGCTGTGGATGAGCTCACCTTCTCATGATCCGGCGAAACACGGCCCTACGTCGACCCCTCTCCCCCGTTTGGGGGACTCCACTCCCCACATGGAGTGATGATCCGTGGTGACCGGGGTCATATCGTCAAGCCAGCAAGGCGAACTCAGGCATTCAGCTCATGAGCTGTTGCAGCTGTTCGCGTCGAATACCACCGCGTCGTCCCATGCAAGCCTCTGGGCGCCCCAGTCTTCGAAACATCTGATCGATGAGCATCTTCGCGGAAGCCGAGAGGAACTACCATGCTGGCTCTTATAGGTTTCAGCGCCATAGCGCTCTTCACCGTGCTCGTGATGGCCAAGAAGATGTCCGCCGTCGCCGCTCTCATCCTGGTTCCAGCTGTTCTTGCGCTGATCGCCGGATTCGGTGCCGATGTGGGCGACATGATGGTCCAAGGAATTGTCGAAACCGCGCCAACTGCGGTGTTTCTCGTCTTCGCGCTGCTGTACTTCCTGGTGATGTTCGAATGCGGCTTGTTCGAGCCGTTCGTCCGTCGGATCCTCGCGGCGGTCGGTGAGGATCCGGTGCGAATAGTCGTGGGAACGGCGATCCTGATCATGGTGGTCGGACTGGACGGTGACGGTGCAACTGCCGCGCTCATCACCGTTTCGGCGATGTATCCGATTTATCGCCGGGTCGGAATCAATCCCCTCATCATTGCGATGCTTCTCGCCGTGATCTGCCCGGTCCTCAACTGGATGCCGTGGGGAGGCCCCCCGGCACGAATGGCGATCTCTTTGGACATCGAGATAGCGGACATCGTGATTCCCATGTTGCCGACAGTCTGCATCTCCCTGTTGGCGGCCGTGGTCTTCGCGTATTTTCTCGGACGCTCGGAACGACGCAGATTGCGCAAGCTCGCGCCGGTGAGCCACGTGGGTCCGGCCGACGATGAAGAACTGAACCCTCACTCCCCTCGCACCGTGATACAGCCGCGCAAGTTCTGGTTCAATCTGCCGCTGACGCTCGCGGTCATGGTCCTATTTGCTACGGGTTTTGTGCCCCTACCCGCCGTCGCGATGGCCGCGTTCGCCATTGCGGTCACGGTCAATTTTCCCGATCTACACGAGCAGCAGGAGCGGTTGAAGCCGCACGCCGGCACGGTGGTCCTGCTGAGCACCCTCATTCTGGCTGCCGGCGCGTTCACCGGCATCATGACCGAAGGTGGCATGGTGGCGGCGATGGCCGACAGCATCATCTCGGTTGTCCCCGCAAGCTGGGGTGGTGGGTTCGCATTCGTCACGGCGGTCCTGTCCATGCCATTACTGATCGTGTTGTCCACCGACAGCTTCTACCTGGGAGTTGTTCCGATGCTCGCGCACACCGCAGCGGCATTCGGTGTTCCCGCCGAGGTCATCGCCCATGCCGCTCTCATCGGCACGCCCCTGCATTCACTCAGCCCGCTCATCGCGCCGATCTACTTCGTCGCAACGCTATTGCGGACCGACATCGGATCCCTACAGCGGTATGCCATGCCGTGGGCGTTGGGTTTATGTCTGATCGCCATGCTCGGAGCCACCATTACCGGCGCCATCTACGCGGTATAGCTCCAACCCGCTTTGCACTGTCCGCCAATCAATTTCAGGAGACACTGTTGAGAGTCCGCACCTACATCGGTGGCCCGATCGCCACCACCAAGCATGACACGGCGGTACACGAGTCATGAGTAGTCGAAACACCGTCATTCTCAGCAGTTCTCGACACGCCTTCACGTCACGGCTGATCGAGATCGTCGGCGACACCAACCAGCTGACAGGCACGGACATACCGGCGGACTACGCCCACGACGAGGCCCTGAACGCCGTCCCGCAGCAGCCTACCTATTTGGCGAGGCCCCGAAGCGCCGAGGAGGTGGCCGAACTGTTGAAAACCGCAGTCGAATTCAGCGTGCCGGTCACCGCGCGAGGTTCGGGCACAGGTCTTTCTGCGGCCGCGAGACCTCGAGAGGGAGGCCTCGTCATCTCGTTCGAACGGATGAACCAGATCGTGGAGATCGACACCGTCAACCACGTCGCCGTCGTCCAACCTGGCGTCACCCTGGCACACTTGGAGGACACGGTCGCGGCCACCGGACTCTGTTACACAGTTCATCCCGGTGAGGTCAGCGCAAGCCTCGGCGGTAACGTCGGCACAAATGCAGGCGGGATGCGCGCGGTCAAGTATGGCGTCACACGTCACAATGTCGTTGGCCTGCAGGCGGTCCTACCCTCCGGTGAGATCATCCGTACCGGGGGCAAGATCTCGAAGGTCTCCACCGGATACGATCTGACACAGCTGATCATCGGTTCGGAAGGTACCCTCGCCGTGACCACCGAGGTCACCGTCAAACTGTATCCGCGCTTGGCCCACGGTGCGACCATGCTGGCCCCGTTTGCGAGCTTCGATGAGGTGCTGGCGGCCGTTCCGAACGTCATCGCCAGCGGGCTCGAACCCCACATCTTGGAGTACATCGACAATCAAACACTCACCGCAATCTCCGCATACGAGAGTCTCAACCTCGGGATCCCCGCCGCGGTGCGCGACACCGCGCAGGCCTATCTTGTGGTCGCGCTGGAAAACCGCAAGAAAGACCGACTAGACGCTGACATCGACGAACTCGGCGGCCTGCTCGGCGACCTCGGCGCGATGGACGCCTACGTACTCGACGGTGGCTCGGCGCGAAGACTGATCACAGCGCGGGAAAAGTCATTCTGGACGGCCAAAGCAGCCGGCGCCGACGACGTCATCGACGTGGTGGTCCCTCGTGCGGCAATGCCGCAGTTCCTGCGACGTACCGCCGAGATCACCCAGGTACACGATGCAAGGGCGGCCGGCTGTGGGCACGTCGGGGACGGCAACGTTCACCTCGCCATCTTCTGCGAGGACGGCGTCACGCGAACAGCGCTGTTGACCGAAATCTTCGCGGTGGGGATGGAATTGGGCGGTGCCATCTCGGGTGAGCATGGCCTCGGGCAGACCAAGGCCGACTACTTCGTCGACCTCGAAGACCCGGCCAAGGTCGCGCTGATGCGCCTGATCAAGGAGAGCTTCGACCCCGCCGGCATCCTCAATCCTGGCGGCATTTTCGCTGAGAGGACCGAAAGGTGAGCATCATGAACGGAGCCCAGTCGCTCATCCGCACACTCGTCGACGCCGGTGTGGAGGTCTGCTTCGCAAATCCCGGCACGTCGGAGATGCACTTCGTGGCCGCACTCGACGCCGTCCCCGCCATGCGCGGAATACTCGCGCTGTTCGAAGGCGTCGTGACCGGCGCTGCCGACGGCTATGCGCGAATTGCGGACAAACCGGCGGCAACGCTGCTGCACCTCGGTCCCGGGCTCGGTAATGGCTTGGCCAACTTACACAACGCTCGTCGGGCACACAGCCCGGTGGTCAACGTGATCGGTGATCACGCCACCTACCACAAGCAGTACGACGCCCCGCTCGATTCGGATATCGAAGCCGTCGCCGGTTCGCTCAACGGTTGGCTCCGTCGGTCCGAATGTACAAAAGACATCGGTATCGACGCGGCCGGCGCGGTGGCGGCGTCCCAGGATGGCGCCGGCCAGATCGCGACTCTGATCCTGCCCGCCGACGCGTCGTGGGGTGACGGTGGTCAACCCGGTGCCCCCGTCCCGCCCCTTAGCAGACCGACGGTCGATCCCGCCTCGCTGCAGAACATCGCCGCGGTGCTGACCAGCGGTGAGCCCGCGGCGCTGCTGATCGGCGGCGGCGCGTGCCGGGAAGCAGGTCTGCTCGCCACCAGCCGGATCGCGGTAGCCACCGGCGCGAAGACCTTCGTCGAGACGTTCCCGGCCAGACTGGAACGCGGAGCGGGCCTGCCTGCGATCGAGCGGCTCGGCTACCTACCCGAACAGGCCGCCCGGCAGCTCGACGGACTCAAGCATCTCATCGTTGCCGGAGCCAGGCCGCCGGTCTCGTTCTTCGCCTACCCCGGCATGGCAAGCGACCTGGTGCCCCAGGACACCCAGGTGCACCTGCTCGCCGACGTCGACCAGGATGTCACTGGCGCGCTCGAGGACCTGGCGAACGTGGTCGGGGCCAACGCCGAACCAGCGCTCCAGGAAGCCAACCGGCCGGCCCTGCCGAGCGGCCCGCTCACCCCGCAGAACTGGGTCGACGTCATCGGCGCGCTACTTCCCGCACGTGCGATCGTCGTCGACGAGTCAAACACCTCCGGTCTGCTGCTGCCGGCCGCCACCGTGGGCGCGCCGCGCCACGACGTGCTGACCCTGACCGGCGGCGCGATCGGCTACGGCA
>NZ_JBARXZ010000083.1:0-40742 GCF_049647605.1 Mycobacterium sp.
GAGCATGCCGACGCCGCCGCGGTCGCCGAACGTGCCCGCCGCGACGAGCACCGGGCCGAACAGATCTCCCGCAAGGAAGCGCTCGCCGCCGAGGCCGAGGATCTGGCCGCCAACTCGACGCAGTGGAAGGCCGCAGGCGACCGGTTGCGCACCATCCTCGATGAGTGGAAGGCGATCACAGGTCTGGACCGCAAGACCGATGATGCGCTGTGGAAACGCTATTCGGCGGCCCGGGAGACGTTCAACCGGCGGCGCGGTTCCCATTTCTCGGAGCTGGACAAGGAGCGGGCCGGCGCCAAACACGCCAAGGAGACGTTGTGCGTGCGCGCCGAGGCGCTGTCGAACTCCACCGACTGGGGCGCGACCAGCGCTGCGTTCCGGGATCTCCTGGCCGAATGGAAGTCGGTGGGGCGCGCCGCCAAGGAGGTCGACGACACCCTGTGGCATCGGTTCAAAGCGGCGCAGGACACCTTCTTCTCGGCTCGCAACTCTGTGACCGCCGAACGCGACGCCGAGTTCAAGGCCAACGCCGACGCCAAGGAAGCACTGCTCGCCGAGGCAGAGCGCATCGACACCTCCGACGCCGATGCGGCACGGTCGGCGCTGCGGACCCTCACCGACAAGTGGGATGCCATCGGGAAGGTGCCGCGCGAGCGCACTGATCTGGAGCGCCGGCTGCGGGCGGTCGAGAAGAAGGTGCGCGACGCCGCCGACGCCGACCGCACCGATCCGGAAGCCGAAGCACGGGCCGAGCAGTTCCGGCTGCGGGCCGAGCAATTCGAGAAGCAGGCGACCAAGGCCGAGGCCGCCGGTCGCACCAAGGACGCCGAGCAGGCCCGGGCCAGTGCGGCGCAGTGGCGGCAGTGGGCCGAGACGGCAGCTGACGCGCTGAAACGCTAGCGCTGATCCTTCGGCGGCTCTGGAGAATCCTCTGGAGCCGCCGGTTTCTCGGGCTGCTTCTTGTCGCCGAATTGATCGAGCAGCGTGACCGACTGCTGCTGCGCGGCGGCGCGACGGCGGTGTTCTTCTGCCGCCAGCTGCACGGCAGTGCGACTCCACACCACCCGAACCCAGTGGAATGCCAGCACGATCACCGTCAGCCAGGCGATCACCAGACCGATACCCGGGCCGGGCAGCCCTTCGCCGACGGTCTGACGGGACCAGATCGCCAGCATGCCGATGACGCAGGACACCGCGGTACCTGCCGATGCCACCCAGGCTAGCGCCCACCGCCGGGTCAGCAGCGCGAGCATCGAGAAGCCCACCCCGAAAACCAGTGCCAGCCAACTGAACACCCGCGAGGGCAGCGACACCCCGGCTTGGGTGGCCGCATCGGTGTAGAGCAGGACGTCGACGCCGCGGGCACCGCCGGTGTGCGGCAGGAAGAACGTGGCCAGCAGGACGAACACCAGAATCGCCACGACCAGCGCGCGGGCGCCCGGTTCGATTTCGCGGCCGACCTTGCGTTCGGCGGCGTCGATATCGGCCTTGAACTCGTCGAAGCCGTTGTTGCCTCGGCCGCTGTTCGGAGTTGTCATCGTGCACACCCCGCAGCCTCGGGTTGGGTCGCCGGGGCGCCGAGACCGGGCAGCCCCAGCCCGACGGTCCGCGGTCGCTGTCCTTGCTCGTAGGCGTCACCAGCACGCGTTCGCCGGTGCGTCAAGCTCACGCTGTCGGCGATGAGGTGGTGCGGGGCAGCCCCGGTGACCACGGTGGTCACCACATCGCCCGGACGGATCTGCGCGGTGCCCGGTGCAAAGTGAACCAGTCGGCCGTCACGCGCCCGTCCACTCATCCGGGCGGTGTGTGAATCTTTGCGCCCTTCCCCTGCGGCCACCAGCACCTCGACGGTGCGGTTGATCTGGGCCCGGTTCTCTTCCAACGAAATTCGCTCCTGTAGCTCGATCAGCCGGTCGTAGCGTTCCTGCACGACGGCTTTGGGTACCTGGTCGGCGAGCTCGGCGGCAGGGGTGCCGGGTCGCTTCGAGTACTGGAAGGTGAAGGCGGTGGCGAACCTGCTTTGTTCGGCCACATCGAGGGTGGCTTGGAAGTCCGCTTCGGTCTCGCCCGGGAATCCGACGATCAGGTCGGTGGTGATGGCCGCATGCGGCATTGCCGCCCGCACCCGTTCGATGATGCCCAGGTATCGCTCGGCGCGGTACGAGCGGCGCATCGCCTTGAGGATGCGGTCCGAACCGGACTGCAATGGCATGTGCAGCGTCGGACAGACGTTGGGTGTCTGCGCCATGGCCTCGATGACGTCGTCGGTGAACTCGGCCGGGTGCGGTGAGGTGAATCGGACCCGCTCCAGCCCGTCGATCGAGCCGCAGGATCGCAACAGCGCCGCGAACGCGCCTCGGTCCCTGGGTGTTTGCGGGTCGGCAAAGGAGACACCGTAGGCGTTGACGTTCTGTCCCAGCAGCGTGACTTCCAGGACACCCTGGTCGACGAGCGCCTGGACCTCGGCCAGGATGTCTCCGGGGCGGCGGTCCACCTCCTTACCGCGGAGTGCGGGCACGATGCAGAACGTGCAGGTGTTGTTGCAGCCCACGGAAATCGACACCCACGCGGCATAAGCCGAATCGCGCACTGCGGGCAGTGTCGACGGGAACTGCTCGAGTGCGTCGACGATCTCCACCTGCGCCTCGCGGTTGTGCCGGGCACGTTCGAGCAAGGCGGGCAGCGAGCCGATGTTGTGGGTGCCGAACACGACGTCGACCCAGGGTGCCCGGCGCAGCACCGCATCGCGGTCCTTCTGTGCCAGGCAGCCACCGACGGCGATCTGCATGCCCGGGTCGGATTGTTTGCGGGGCGCCAGATGGCTCAGGTTGCCGTAGAGCTTGTTGTCGGCATTCTCGCGGACAGCGCAGGTGTTGAACACCACCACATCGGCATCGGAGCCATCCGCTGCGCGCTTGTACCCGGCGGTCTCGAGCAATCCGGCCAACCGCTCGGAATCATGCACGTTCATCTGGCAGCCGTAGGTACGGACCTGATAGGTGCGCGCCGGGTTCGGGGACGGCAACGATTCAGCCGGGTCAGCCTGCGTCACCGTCGAAGTCATCGGTCCATCGTATCGGCGCTCCAGCACGCTCCAAACTCGCAGTTCGGGGTGCCGGCGCAAGGATTGATTAGCCAGACCGGCAAGCATGCTGTGGCTTTCCTGCGTAAGGTTGCGACCCATGGCGTCTCCTGGGTCGGATGTGGGCCAGCTCTCAGCGGCTGGGTCCGGAACTCCGATGATCGCGGTCAAGGACGTCAACAAGCACTTCGGCAGCCTGCATGTCCTCAAGGACATCAACCTCACGGTCCCGCGCGGTCAGGTGATCGTGGTGCTGGGCCCGTCCGGGTCCGGAAAGTCGACGTTGTGCCGGACCATCAACCGGCTGGAGACCATCGATTCCGGCACCATCACCATCGACGGCGAGGAATTGCCCGCGGAGGGTCGCAAGCTGGCCCAGCTGCGCTCCGACGTCGGCATGGTTTTCCAGTCGTTCAACCTTTTTGCCCACAAGACGATCCTGGAGAACGTCACCCTGGCCCCGCTCAAGGTGCGCAAGCTCGGCAAGGACGACGCCCGCAAGAAGGCCATGGAGCTGCTGGAACGCGTCGGGGTGGCCAACCAGGCCGAGAAGTACCCCGCGCAGCTTTCCGGCGGGCAGCAGCAGCGGGTGGCCATCGCCCGGTCGCTGGCGATGAACCCCAAGGTCATGCTCTTCGACGAGCCGACCAGCGCCCTTGATCCGGAAATGATCAACGAGGTGCTCGCGGTGATGACATCGCTGGCCGGCGAGGGCATGACCATGGTCGTGGTGACCCACGAGATGGGCTTCGCCCGCCGGGCCGCCAACCGGGTGGTGTTCATGGCCGACGGCGCCATCGTCGAGGATGCCGCCCCCGAAGAGTTCTTCACCAACCCCAAAAGCGATCGTGCCAAGGATTTCCTCGGCAAGATCTTGAATCACTAGCCGCACGTCGAAAGGACCCGACAGTGAACATCCAGAAGCGATCCCGCAGGCTCACCGCAGGTGTGGCGGCGGCCGCGGCCCTGGCGTTGACACTGAGCGCCTGTGGTGGCGGCAGCAGCGGCAATGAAGGCGGTGGTGGCGGCGAAACCATCAGCATCGGCACCAAGTTCGATCAACCCGGCCTGGGTCTGAAGAACCCGGACGGCAGCATGAGCGGCTTCGACGTGGATGTGGCCACCTTCGTGGCCGGCGAGCTCGGCTACGCCCCCGACAAGATCGAGTGGGTCGAGGCTCCGTCGGCGCAGCGCGAGAACTTGATCTCCAACGGTCAGGTGCAGTTCATCGCGGCCACCTATTCGATCACCGATGCCCGCAAGGAGAAGGTGGACTTCGCCGGGCCGTACCTGATCACCGGCCAGAGCCTGCTGGTGCGCTCCGACAACACCGACATCACCGGTGCCGCCTCGCTGCAGAACAACAAGCGGCTGTGCTCGGTGTCGGGCTCCACGCCGGCGCAGAAGATCAAGGACGAGTACGAGGGTGTCCAGCTGCAGCAGTACGACACCTACTCGGCGTGTATCGAGGCACTGCGCAACAACGCCGTCGACGCCGTGACCACCGATGAGGTGATCCTGGCCGGTTACGCCGCCCAGAGTCCCGGTGATTTCAAGATCGTCGGCGACACGTTCTCCGAGGAGAAGTACGGCATCGGCCTGAAGAAGGACGACAGCGAGCTGCGGACCAAGATCAACGACGCCATCGAGAAGATGGAAGCCGACGGCGCCTGGAAAGCGGCGTTCGACAAGAACCTGGGGCCGGCGGGGATCACCGCCCCGGAACCGCCGGCAGTCGACCGGTACTGAGCGCGCTGAGCCTCGGAGTACCCGGCACCCGTGGAGGTCTTCACCGAGTACCGCGACCAGATCTTCGCGGCGTTCTGGATCACCATCAAGCTCACCGCGTATTCGGCGGTGGGCGCGCTGATCCTCGGTACGGCGCTGGCCGCGATGCGGCTGGCGCCGGTACCGGTGCTCAACTGGATCGGCACCACCTACGTCAACATCGTCCGTAACACCCCGCTGACGCTGATCATCCTGTTCTGCAGTTTTGGGCTGTCTCAGACGCTGGGCGTCACGCTGGCCGATTCCCAGTCGCCGACGTCGATCAACGACAGCAATTTCCGGTTGGCGGTGTTGGGCCTGGCGCTCTACACGGCATCGTTTGTCTGCGAGACGGTGCGCTCCGGCGTCAACACCGTCCCGCTCGGGCAGGCCGAAGCGGCCAGATCGCTGGGCTTCACGTTTGGGCAGAACCTCCGGATCATCCTGTTACCGCAGGCATTTCGCTCGGTGTTGATTCCGATGGGGTCGGTGCTCATAGCCCTGGCCAAGAACACCACGATCGCGTCGGCGATCGGTGTTGCGGAGGCGGCGTTGTTGATGAAGGAGATGATCGAGAACACCGCGGCGCTGATCACCGTGGGCACCATCTTCGCGACCGGTTTTGTGGTCCTGACATTGCCGCTGGGACTGCTGTTCGGATGGTTGGGCAAACGGCTGGCGGTGGCGCGGTGACCGGCGCTCGCGCGACGAACGGGACATCATGACGGGCTCTTCGGTTCTCTTCGACGCACCCGGCCCCCGGGCCCGGGTGCGCAACCACCTGATCACCGCGATCACGGTTGTGGTGGTGGCGTCGGTGGCCTGGGTGGTGTACTCGCGGCTGTCCGAGCGCGGTCAGTTGACTGCGGCGAAGTGGGAGCCGTTCCTCACCGCCAATCTGTGGAAGACCTACGTGCTGCCCGGCATTCAGGGAACTCTCACGGCCGCGGCGATCTCGATTGTGCTGGCATCGATCCTGGGCTTCCTACTCGGTGTGGGCCGACTCTCGCACGTCGCCCCGGTGCGGTCGGTGTGCGCGGTGTTTGTCGAGTTCTTCCGCGCCGTACCGGTGCTGATCATGATGATCTTCGCGTACTTCCTGTACGCCCAGTACGACGTGTTCCCGTCCAAGCATCTGGCGCTGGCGGGTGTGGTCACCGGGTTGACGCTCTACAACGGTGCGGTGATCGCCGAGATCGTCCGCGCAGGGGTGAACTCGGTGCCGCGCGGCCAGGCGGAAGCCGCGTCGGCATTGGGTCTGCGCTGGGGTCAGACCATGCGGTCGATCATGTTGCCGCAGGCTGTCACCGCGATGTTGCCGGTGTTGATCTCACAGCTGGTGGTGGTACTCAAGGACACCGCGATCGGCTACCAGATCACCTTTGTCGAAATGGTTCGCCAAGGCACGCAGGTCGGTGCGTCCTACGGCAACTACATTCCGGCACTGATCGTGATCGCAGCCTTGATGATTGCCGTCAACTTCGCGCTGTCGGTCGCCGCGACCCGCCTGGAACGACGGCTGCGCCGCTCCCGCAAGGCCCCCACTCCACTCGATACTCAAGCCATCGAGCAGGAGGGCGCTCCCGGCGCGAAAGTCAAAGCCGCCGACTGACTTTGCCCTGCCGACGCCGCCCCGCCCGCGAAGTAGCGCGGTGCCGGCCGGCGCCAGACCCAGGCCTGACCTACGTCAGGCCGGGCCGCCGGCGGCCTTGGGCGCCGCGGGATCTGCACTGGCCGGGCCGTTGAGCTCGCGCGCCACGAATGCCTCGAGATCGAAGACGTTGCCTGCGGCCTTGTCCACCACACGATCGAGGACATCACCAAGGCACTCACGCCACTGCTGGGTGAGAACGCCGGAAAAATTCTCTTCTCACTCGGCTTCCTCGGCGCCACCTTCGTGGCGGCGATCGTCGTATCACTCACCGCCGCTTGGGGTCTCGGCGAGGTGCTGGGCTATCCCCGCTCGCTCTCGGGTAAACCCAAGGAGGCGCCCGCCTTCTACGCGGTGTATGTCGCGATGCTGGTGATCGGCTTCGTGTTTGTGCTGTCCGGCGTGAACCTGGTGGACCTCAGCGTCGGCATCATGGTGCTCAACGCGCTCCTGCTCCCGGTGGTGCTGGGTTTTCTGTTTACGCTCGCCTGCCGGGTGCTGCCCGAAGAGCACCGGCTCAAGGGGTGGTATCGCATCGTGGTGGCCGCAGTCCTGCTGTTCACCGCCGGCCTCGGTGTGTACGGCGGCATCAGCGGCCTGTTGGCCGGCAGCGCCGGCTGAGCCAGCTGTCCGGCAACAGCACTACACCCGGCGGCGTTGCCGCTCGGCGTCCAACTCGACACGCACCACATCCACCGCCATGCTCTGGCCGTAGCCACGACGCGCAAGCATCCCCACCAACCGGCGCATCACTTTCAGGTCGTCACCGTCGGCCAGCGGATCTCGGCGCAGCTTGCTCTGTACCAGCTGTTCGGCGCGTTCCCGCTCCGCGTCAGCATCGATACCGGCCAATGCCGCGGAGATCACCTCGCCGTCGACACCCTTCTTACGCAACTCGGTAGCCAACGCGCGCTTGCCTTTTCCGGCATTCTCATGCCGGGAGCGCACCCACTGCTCCGCAAAGTCGGTGTCGTCGACCAGCCCGGCCTTGGTGAGCCGGGCGAGCACCCGGGCACTCACGTCATCGGTGAAGCCACGATCGGCGAGCTTGGACTCCAACTCTGCCCGGCTGCGAGCGCGCGCGGTGAGCAAGCGCAGGCACAGTGACCGCGCTTGCTCTTCACGCTTCTCCGACTGTTCGTCAGAAGTCGACGGGGGCGGGCAGGGGTTCATCAGCATTCACCACGGCACCGATGCCGAGCTTTTCCTTGACCTTCTTCTCGATCTCGTTGCCCACATCGACGTTCTGCAACAAGTAGTTTCGGGCGTTCTCCTTGCCCTGACCGAGCTGCTCACCCTCATAGGTGAACCAGGAGCCGGACTTGCGGATGAAGCCGTGTTCCACACCCATGTCGATGAGCGAGCCCTCACGCGAAATGCCCTTGCCGTACAGAATGTCGAACTCTGCCTGCTTGAAAGGCGGCGACACCTTGTTCTTGACGACCTTGACGCGGGTGCGGTTACCCACCGCGTCAGTACCGTCCTTGAGTGTCTCGATGCGCCGGACATCCAGACGGACCGAGGCGTAGAACTTCAGCGCTTTACCGCCAGTGGTGGTTTCGGGTGAACCGAACATCACACCGATCTTCTCGCGCAGCTGGTTGATGAAGATCGCCGTGGTGCCGGAGTTGCTGAGCGCACCGGTGATCTTGCGCAGCGCCTGGCTCATCAAGCGGGCCTGCAGACCGACGTGGCTGTCCCCCATCTCGCCCTCGATCTCCGCGCGCGGCACCAGAGCGGCCACCGAGTCGATGACCAGGATGTCCAGCGCACCGGAGCGGATCAGCATGTCGGCGATCTCGAGTGCCTGTTCACCGGTGTCCGGCTGGCTGACCAACAGCGAATCGGTATCCACGCCCAGCTTGGCGGCGTAGTCGGGATCGAGCGCGTGCTCGGCATCGATGAAGGCGGCGATACCGCCGGCCGCCTGGGCGTTGGCCACCGCGTGCAATGCCACCGTGGTCTTACCCGAGGACTCCGGGCCGTAGATCTCGATGATGCGACCACGCGGCAACCCGCCGATACCGAGCGCACAGTCCAGCGCAATGGAACCGGTGGGAATGACCGAGATGGGCTGACGAACCTCGTCCCCGAGGCGCATCACGGAGCCCTTGCCGTGACTCTTCTCAATCTGCGCGAGCGCAAGCGCGAGGGCTTTCTCGCGATCCGGGGCCTGTGGCGCCATGGTGATGCCTCTTTCGCTAGTCGTGTTCGGCGACCGGTGTTCGGTCGGTTGGCTGTGAGGTTAGATCGACCCTCTGACAAAAAACCCCGACAAATCTCCGCGGTCGAACACACACCAGACTAGCGAACAGATGTTCGAACGCAATACGACACGCCGCCGGAAACCCTCACCACTGGTCGCGAGGCACATCAAAATCGGCGCACAGGGCGCGCCAGACATCACGCGGCTCCACACCGGCCTCGATGGCCTGGGCTGCGGTCCGCCCCCCGACACCCGTCAGCACGTGGTCGACGATCAACGACGCCCCGCGAACAGCACCGAACTGCGCATCAACCAGGTCGTGGAATTCGGTCAGCCGCACCCCACCAACCTACCCAGCCGTCGTCAGCGCAGTGCACGCAACCCGTTCTCGCACACCTGCACCGGATCGGCCACCCCGTCGATGGTGCGCCCCGCCGCGACGGCAGCCTGCCGGTAGCGTCCCGAACCGAGTACCTCCTGCACCGCACCGGCCAGCGACTCCGCGGTCAGCGGGCGAATCAGCTGCCCACTGCCCTGGCGCACAACACGATTGGCGATCTCCCACTGGTCTCCACCTCCGGGAACCACCACCATCGGGACCCCGGCCAACAGCGTCTTGGCGACAGTGCCGTGGCCGCCGCCGCAGATCATCAGGTCGGCACGTGAGAGCAACTCGTCCTGCCTGCCCAGCCCGGCGACCGCCCAGTCCGGCACCGGCAGATCGTCGCCACCGAGCCAGGACACCGCCAGCCGTGCACCGTCGGGCAGCACCCGCCCAGGTACCAGCACCTCGACCGCCAACTCAGCCAGCCCCTGGGTGCCGGTGGTGGCCGTCGACGGTGCGATCACCACCAGCGGTCCCTCCCCCGGCGGCACGTCCAACACCGCGGCGGTGGGCTCGAAGTGCAAAGGCCCGACCACAACGGCTTCCTCGGGCCAGTCAGGCCGCGGCACTTCCAGCGCGGGCAAGGTGGCGATCAACCGTCGCAGCGGGCCGGGGTCGACGGCGGGAAGCCCGATCCCGGCCCGGGCCTGGGTCCGTTGCCGCAGCCCCTGCCTCCACGAGGTCGCGGTCAGGGCGCGCATCACCACATCGCGGGCCCGGCCCCGCACTCCCGTCCCCGGTGCCAGTCCGCTGCCCAGCGGTGGCAGCCCTTTCGACGGCAGGTAGAGCGGGTGCGGGTTCAGCTCCACCCACGGGATTCCCAGCAGCTCGGCCGCCATGCCACCGCAGGCGGTGATCACATCGGAGACCACCAGGTCGAAGCCCTGCAGCTGGGGCACGTTGAGGACTGCCATGCGCGCGGCCCGCCGATGGATCTTGGCTCCGGCGTCGAGGTCGTCGTCATCGGCGTCCGGATCGAGGCCCAACAGTTCCTGGGCCTCGACACCCGCCCCGCGGGCGGTGTCGAGCCACACCACCCCGGTGAACAGCGTCGGCGAGTGTCCGGCCGCGGTGAAGCGCCGGCACAGGGCGATGGCGGGGAATGCGTGCCCGGGGTCAGGTCCGGCGACCACAGCGACGCGCATCTCGCTACCCTGCCACACGGCTGATCCGTAGGCTGATCGCCATGACCGAGCAGATCGCGGGGCAGACTTCCGATACCAATATCGCCATCGTGGGGAAGTTCCTGAACGCGCTACGCGACAAGGATCTGACCACAGCCGATTCCCTGCTTGCCGATGATCTGGTGTACCAGAACGTCGGCTATCCGACGATCCGGGGACGCCGCGCGGTCATCAAGCTGTTCCGGGGCCTGCAACGCCCCAGCCTGGGCTTCGATGTGCGAATCCACCGCACCTCCGCCGACGGGAACACCGTGCTCAACGAGCGCACCGATGCCCTGGTGATCGGCCCGGTGCGACTGGTCTTCTGGGTATGCGGGGTCTTCGAGGTGCGCGACGGCAAGATCTTGCTGTGGCGCGACTACTTCGACAGTTTCGATTTTGCCAAGGCGCTGCTGCGCGGCATCGCCGCGATTGCAGTGCCGTCACTGCAGCGCAAGTTCTAGTCACTGCAGCGCAAGTTCTAGGCGCGCCGCAGCTGTCCCAGCTCGTCGAACGCCTGCGCCCAGCCCAGCAGGCGATCGGTGGCGCCGGTCAGCTGTTCGCGGTAGCGCTGCTGCGACATCGGTGACGTCGGCATCGATCCCCCATTGGCGGCGGACACCAATTGTGCTGCCGCAGTGACCATTTCGTTGTACTGGCGTACCCCGTGGCCCAGTTGAGCGGTGAACGCGTTGATGGTGGGCACCAGGTAGTCACGAGCATGCGGGGTGGCACGCACGGTGCGTTCCATCGACGTCACTTCCGCCGCCGTCGCGGCCATGGTGGCCGTCGTCTGATTGGCGGCTTCGGTGACTTCGCGGATCTCGTCGGCGGGTAACAACTGACCTCGCTCGATCACCCCGATCAACGACATCAGGCCGCGTTCGGAGGCGCCCAGCGCCGACATTGCCGGCCGGGCAGCCGAACCCTGAGGTGGCAGCCGACGGGTGCTGGCGGGCCGCTGCGCCGGCATCGGCGCCGCCCGCAGCCAGCGATAGCGCAACAGGAAGAGGGTCGCCGGGAACGCAGCTCCCGCCGCGACCACACCCGTGATGAGCAGTCCCCATACCGGAGTGCTCCACGTCGCCAACAACGCGGTGACCAGGATCCAGAACACCGACGAGAAAGTGAAGAACAACCCGAGCCGCAGCGCCCATCGACGTTTGCGCAGGTGCCGCGACCGCGGGTCCGCCACCAGGCTCAATCGATGTGACACCACATCGGCGGCCTCGCTGGCAGAGTCAAGCCCCCGCTGCAGCAACGAACCCCACTGCCGGGAGAACGGCTTGACTGCCACGTGTGTGTCCCTTCTACTGCCCGAGCGGATTCTCGGGGGTGGCCGGAGCGGAGGTGGCCGGTGAGGCATTCGGGGTGCCGGCCGGCGTGGTGCCGGACGTCAGCGCCTCCCCGCGCATCGAAGCCCGAATCTGCTCCAGGCGCGAATGCCCTGCCATCTGCACACTGGCCTGCTGCACCTCCATCATGCGGCCCTGGACCGAATTCTGGGCCAGCTCGGCTTCGCCCATGGCGTTGGCGTAACGGCGCTCGATCTTGTCGCGTACCTCATCGAGGCTGGGGGTGTTGCCCGGCGCAGACAGGTCGCTCATCGACCGCAGTGACGCGCTGACCTGCTCCTGCATCTTGGCCTGCTCGAGCTGCGACAGCAGCTTGGTGCGCTCGGCAATCTTGGTCTGCAGCATCATCGCGTTCTGCTCGACGGCCTTCTTGGCTTGAGCGGCGGCCTGCAGCGACTGGTCGTGCAGCGACTTGAGATCCTCAACGCTCTGCTCGGCGGTGACCAACTGGGCGGCGAAGGCCTCGGCGGCATTGGTGTACTCGGTGGCCTTCGTGGAGTCGCCGGCGGACACTGCCTGGTCGGCCAAGGTGAGAGCCTGGCGCACATTGGCCTGCAGCTTCTCGATGTCGGCCAGCTGACGGTTGAGTCGCATCTCGAGTTGGCGCTGATTGCCGATCACCTGAGCGGCTTGCTGTGTCAACGCCTGATGGGTGCGCTGAGCTTCCTCGATGGCCTGCTGAATCTGAACCTTGGGGTCGGCATGCTCGTCGATCTTCGAGTTGAACAGCGCCATCACATAGCGCCACGCCTTCACGAACGGATTTGCCATGGGGTTCGTTCCGCCTTCGGTGTTGTCGTCGCCGTTGTTACTGATGTCTGCCAGATACCCGAATCGGGCAGCACATGCGTACCGCCCAACTTATCCGCTACACGCCGATACCCACACCCTTGTTGGGGGCGTGTGGCCAAAAAATCGAGGATCAGGCGACCGCCATGGACCCCACCGGCGGGATCACCACCTTGGTACTGGCATCGATGATGGTCGTGACCGGCTCCCGGACCGTCTCCTCGCGCGCCATCCGCTCTCCGGCGTCGACAAGTACGCGGGACAGTGGGACCTCCAGAGCGTCGCAGATCGCGCCCAACAGCTCGGACGAGGCTTCCTTCCGTCCCCGTTCCACCTCGGAGAGATAGCCGAGGCTGACCATGGCCGAATCGGATACTTCGCGCAGTGTCCGCCCCTGGGATGTGCGAGCGCGACGAAGAACGTCGCCCACGACCTCACGCAACAATGCTGTCATCGCGCTCTCCTCTGCTTCGTGTGCGGTTGTCTCCATCATGAACGTCATCGGCGCCCGAGATGGTTCCCATTCGACCGCCGGAGTTCGTGACGACCCGTCAGGGGTTCCGGCCGGCAGCGGCTCGAGCTCGCGAGCCCCGGACCGCCGAGACCACGTAATCGAGGCCGGTGAGCACCGTCAACACCAGCGCCGCCCACATCACCACCCCCGCGATCGACAGCCAGGCTCCCGACAACGGCAGGATGAACAATCCGATGGCCACCGCCTGGAGCAGCGTTTTGAGCTTGCCGCCGCGACTGGCCGGGATCACACCGTGACGGATCACCGCAAACCGCAACACTGTGATGCCGATCTCTCGGGCCAGGATGATGCCGGTGACCCACCACGACAGATCCCCCAGCATCGACAAGGCGATCAGCGCCGCGCCGATCAGCATCTTGTCGGCGATCGGGTCGGCGAGTTTGCCGAACTCGGTGACCAGATCGAACCGCCGAGCCAGATAGCCATCGAGGTGATCGGTGATCACCGCTGTGCAGAAGATCACGAAAGCCGTTATCCGGCTGGCAGTCTCATGGCCGTCGCCGGCGAACATCACCAGGAGGAAGACCGGGACCAGCACCAGGCGAAATCCGGTCAACAGATTCGCGATGTTGGCGACCCTGACGCGGCGGACCGCAGGAGGAGTTTCAGGATGGCCCGGCACAGAAACAGAATATCGGGTGGCGGCGGCGGCCGGGACAGCCGATACTCTCCATCCGTGAACGGGCTGACTGTACGCCGGGCGCGTACCTCGGATGTTCCGGCGATCAAGCAGCTCGTCGACACCTACGCCGGCAAGATCTTGCTGGAGAAGAACCTGGTGACTCTCTATGAGTCGGTCCAGGAATTCTGGGTGGCCGAACGAGATGACCGGGTCCTCGGGTGTGGAGCTTTACACGTGCTGTGGTCCGACCTGGGCGAGGTGCGCACCGTTGCGGTGCATCCCGATGTCAAAGGGCACGGCGTGGGCCATCAGCTGGTCGCAAAGCTCCTCGACGTCGCCCGGGACCTCGAGTTGGAGCGGGTATTTGTGCTCACCTTCGAGACCGACTTCTTCACCCGCCATGGGTTCACCGAGATCGAGGGCACACCGGTGACGGCGGAGGTCTACGAGGAGATGTGCCGTTCGTACGACATCGGGGTGGCCGAGTTCCTGGATCTGTCGTACGTGAAGCCCAACATCCTGGGCAACACCCGAATGCTGCGGGTGCTGTAGCCGGGGCTCTCGGGACAGTTTTCGCACGCTGCCCGCACCGGCGGGCAGCGTGCGCCTGTTCCTGGGCTAGAAGTCCGGCTCGTCGTCGGCGTCGGCCCCGTTGGCATCGCTGCCGCCGCGGATGAGCATCAGCGTGCCGGCCAGTTCGTCGGGCTTGACGAGCACCTCGCGGGCCTTGGAACCTTCCGACGGGCCGACGATGCTGCGGTTCTCCATCAGGTCCATCAGGCGGCCCGCCTTGGCGAACCCGACTCGCAGCTTGCGCTGCAGCATCGAGGTCGACCCGAACTGCGAGGAGACCACCAGTTCGACGGCCTGCAGGAAGACGTCGAGGTCGTCGCCGATATCGGGGTCGACGTCCTTGCGTTCGCCGGCCTTCACCGCGGTGACGCCCTCGTGGTACTCCGGCTCGGCCTGTTCCTTGGTGGCGGCGACGACGGCGTGGATCTCTTCGTCGGAGATAAAGGCGCCCTGCATGCGGACCGGCTTGTTCGCGCCCATCGGCAGGAACAGCCCGTCGCCCATGCCGATCAGCTTCTCGGCACCCGGTTGGTCCAGGATGACGCGGCTGTCGGTCAGCGAGGAGGTCGCAAACGCCAGGCGTGACGGCACGTTGGTCTTGATCAGGCCGGTGACCACATCCACCGACGGCCGCTGCGTGGCAAGCACCAGGTGGATACCGGCGGCGCGGGCTTTCTGGGTGATCCGGACGATGGCTTCCTCGACGTCCCGGGGCGCGGTCATCATCAGATCGGCGAGCTCGTCGACGATCGCCAGGATGTAGGGGTACGGCTTGTAGACGCGCTGGCTGCCCAGCGGCGCGCTGATCTCGCCGCTGCGCACCTTCTCGTTGAACACGTCGATGTGACGCACCCGGGAGGCCTGCATGTCCTGGTAGCGCTGCTCCATCTCCTCCACCAGCCAGGACAGCGCGGCGGCCGCCTTCTTGGGTTCGGTGATGATGGGCGTGATCAGGTGCGGGATGCCTTCGTACGGCGTGAGCTCCACCATCTTGGGGTCGATCAGGATCATCCTGACCTCCTCCGGGGTGGCCCGCGCCAGCAGCGACACCAGCATCGAGTTGACGAAGCTGGACTTACCGGAGCCGGTCGATCCCGCGACCAGCAGGTGCGGCATCTTGGCCAGGTTCGCCGAGATGAAATCGCCTTCGATGCCCTTACCGAGACCGATCACCAACGGGTGGTGGTCGCGGCGGGTGGTCGGGGCACTGAGGACGTCGGCCAGTCGCACCATCTCGCGGTCGGTGTTGGGCACTTCGATCCCCACCGCCGACTTACCCGGGATGGGGGCCAGCATGCGCACACTCTCGGTGGCCACCGCGTAGGCGATGTTGCGCTGCAGTGCGGTGATCTTCTCGACCTTCACGCCAGGGCCCAGTTCGACCTCGTAGCGGGTGACGGTCGGACCGCGAGTGCAGCCGGTGACGGCGGCGTCGACCTTGAACTGTTCGAGCACCGAGCTGATGGCGTCTTCCATCTTCTCGTTGGCAGCGCTGCGCAGTTTGGGCGGATCACCGGCGACCAGCAGGTCCAGCGACGGCAGAGTGTAGGGGCCTTCGACAACCCGATCGAGCTCGAGGGTGTCCTGCTTCGGGGCCGGATCCGGCTTGCGCTCCGGGGCTTTCGGAACCCGCTTGCGGGTTGCCTTGGCGGGCACCGGTTCCGGCGCCGTCGGGGCTTCATCGGCAGCCTCGACCGGGTAGTTGTCCATCGGGGATCCGGCCGGCCAGGCGGCGGGCTGGTCGTCGGCGATCGCCGGCTCGTCATAGTAGGCGTCGGAAAAGTCGTCTATTGGAGCACTTTTGGCGCGATCATCGAAGTCGTCGTGCTCGTCAACCTCGTCGTAGTACTCGTCGTCGTCGTAGTACTCGTCGTCATCGCGATCCGACCGGGTGCCGAACATCGCCTGCAGTGTCGCGGGAACCTCGCGGATGGTGGTTCCGGTGATCAACAGCAGGCCGAAGAGCACCCCGATCACCAGCAGGGGCGCGGCGATCCAGGCCGTCAGCCCGTCAGAGAGTGGCCCGCCGATGGCAAATCCGAAGAAACCGGCGGCGTCCTGACGTCCGGCCGGGATCGCGGGCGCCCCGGACCAGAGATGCCACAGGCCCAGGATGGGCAGCCCGATCATCAGCGACCCGAGGATCAATCGCGGCCGGGTTTCGGGGTTGGGTTCGGTGCGCATCAGCATCACCGCGATCACCGCGATGAGCACGGGCAGCACCCCCACCGCTCCACCGACGAGGGTGCGCAGGGCGCTGTCGAGCCACGCCCCGACGGGCCCGGCGGCCTTGAACCACGAGCTGGCGGCGATGATCACCGCCACTCCCAGTAGGGCCAGAGCGATCCCGTCGCGTCGGTGACCGGGTTCGATGTCACGGGCGCGGCCCACCGACCGGGCGGTTCCCCCGGCGCCGCGGGCGAGTAGAAGCCAGCCGGCACGTGACGCCCGACCCACAGCAACACCGGCGCCGGCGATCATTCCGCCTTGCGCACTCTTCTTCCGGGTGGGCGCCTTCTTCCGCGGGGCAGCGGGGCGCGTCGGCCGGGAACCGGCCTTTGACCTGCTCGTTTTAGCTCCGGAGCGCGCGGCGGTCTTACTTGCCATGCGGGCCAGCCTAGTCGCAAACACCCCATCTGCACCATCCGCCACTCTGGCCACTGTCTGTTTCCTGAGAGAACGCCGTGCCACACCGGCTGCACACCCGACCGGTCGCCGATCCCCCGAACGCCCGACCAGCGGCTGTGATTCAGGACACGTTGCCACCTGTGTAGTGGCGCAGCTTATGGTCGAGGTCGGATCGTCACTCGTCTCGCCTCACCAGGAGCGCTTACATGCCTTCCCAGCAAGCTGTTGTTGTTGTCGCCACGTTCGCCGTCAAACCCGAATCGATGGACACCGTCCGGGAGGTTTGCACCCGCGCCATCGCCGCGGTCCACGAGGAGCCCGGCTGCGACCTCTACGCCTTGCACGAGGGCAAGAACACCTTTGTCTTCATCGAGCAGTGGGCCGACGCCGAGGCACTCCAGACGCACAGCGCCGCACCGGCCGTAACCGGCATGTTCGCCGAGATCGCTCCGCACCTCGACGGCGCACCGGATATCAAGATGTTGCAAGCCACCCCGGCCGGCGACCCCGCCAAGGGCACGCTGCGACGCTGACATGGGCAGCTTGGACGGAAAAGTCGCATTCATCACCGGCGCCGCGCGCGGGCAGGGCCGCGCGCACGCACTCACACTGGCCGCCGAAGGTGCCGACATCATCGCCGTCGATCTCTGCGACCAGATCGCTTCGGTCCCCTATCCCCTGGCCACCCCCGATGATCTTGCGACAACGGTCAAGCTCGTCGAGGAGACCGGCGCCCGGATCATCGCCAGGGAAGCCGACGTGCGGGATCGGGCCGGCCTCAAGACCGCGCTGTGGGAAGGCATCGAGGCACTCGGGGTCCCCGAGATCGTGATCGCCAACGCCGGAATCGCCCCGCTGGCCGGCCACGACGCCTGGCAGGACGTCATCGACGTGAACCTCACCGGCGTTTACCACACCCTCGACGTGGTGATGAAGCCGATGGTCAAGGCCGGCAAGGGCGGCTCGATCGTGCTGACCAGCTCGGTGGCCGGCCTGGTGGGCCTGGCCTCACCGATGGCCGGCTCGGTGGGTTACGCGGCCGCCAAACACGGCATCGTCGGCCTGATGCGGGTGTATGCGAACCTTCTTGCGCCTTACAGCATCCGGGTGAACTCGGTGCATCCCGCCGGGGTGAACACCCCGATGATCGACAACGACTTCACCCGCAGTTGGCTCGAAGGTCTGGCGCAGGAAAGCCAGGACGGCCCCGATATGCGCAATGCGCTCCCGGTGCAGACCCTCGAGCCCGAAGACGTGGCCAACGCCGCGCTGTGGCTGGTGTCCGACGCCGGCCGCTACATCACCGGCGTCACCCTGCCCGTCGACGCCGGCTTCGTGAACAAGCGCTGAGCCGGCCCGGGCCACAACCCCCGGCGAGCAGACAGAGAATCGGGTGTTTGGGCACCCGCGAACACGAGTTTGTGTCTGCTCGGCGGGAAAGGGTCAGATCTCGATGACGGTCGGCACGATCATCGGCTGACGGCGGTACGCCTCACCCACCCATTTGCCGACAGCGCGACGAGCGGCCTGCGCAATCCGGGTCACATCGGTGACACCTTGCTCCGCCAACTTCTCCAATTCGGCAGCAACCTTGGTGGCCGCCGGCTCGAGCGCCTTGGGATCCTCCGAGAAACCCCGGGAGTGCAGATGCGGCGGGCCGGCCAGCTTCCCGGTGCCACGGCGGACTATCACCGTCACGGCGATGAAACCCGACGACAGCACCAGCCGCTCACCCAGGGTGGCGTCACCGACGTCACCGGTGATCAGACCGTCGACAAACATCTTGCCCACCGGCACCGCACCAGAGATGCCGACCTTGCCGGCCACCAAATCCACGCTGACACCGTTCTCGGCCAACACGATCGAATCGGCGGGCACCCCGGAGCTCTCCGCCAGCGCCGCGTTTGCCCGCAGGTGGCGCCAGGTGCCGTGCACCGGCATCACGTTGCGCGGCCGCACCCCGTTGTAGAGGAACAACAACTCGCCGGCGTAGGCGTGGCCGGAAACGTGGATGCGCACCTGCTGATTGGTGACAACTCGAGTACCGACCTTGGCCAGCGCATCGATGACACCGAAGATCGCTTCTTCGTTGCCCGGGATCTGTGAGGACGACAAGATGATCAGGTCGCCGTCGGTCAGGGTGATGCTGCGGTGCTCACCGCGTGACATCCGCGACAGCGCGGCCATCGGTTCGCCCTGAGTTCCGGTGGTGATCAACACAACTCGGTCAGCCGGCAACATCTCCGCGGCAGCGATGTCGAGTACGTCATCGTCGGACACCGTGAGGAAGCCCAGCTCGCGGGCGATCTGCATGTTGCGCACCATGGACCGGCCCACAAACGAGACCTTGCGGCCCAGGGCCACCGACGCATCGATGATCTGCTGGACCCGGGCGACGTTGGACGCGAAGCACGCCACGATGACGCGGCCCTCTGCCGAGCGGATCAGCCGGTGCAGGTTGGGGCCGATCTCGCTCTCCGACGGCCCCACCCCGGGGATCTCGGCGTTGGTCGAGTCGCACAGCAACAGGTCCACCCCGGCGTCGCCGAGGCGCGACATCCCCGGAAGATCCGTGGGTCGCCCGTCGAGAGGCAACTGATCGAGCTTGATGTCTCCGGTGTGCAGGACGGTGGCGCCGCCGGCGTACACCGCAATGGCCAGCGCGTCCGGGATCGAGTGGTTGACGGCAAAGTACTCACAGGCGAAGACGCCGTGGTTGCTGCTCTGCCCCTCGGCCACCTCGGTGAACACCGGCTTGATGCGATGCTCCCGGCACTTGGCCGCCACCAGCGCCAGCGTGAACTTCGACCCCACCACCGGGATGTCGGGCCGCAGCTTCAGCAGATGTGGGATGGCGCCGATGTGGTCTTCGTGTGCGTGGGTGATCACCAGCGCCTCGATATCGTCGAGGCGCCCTTCGATGTGCCGCAGATCCGGCAGGATCAGATCGACGCCGGGCTCGTCATGCCCAGGGAACAGCACTCCACAATCGATCACGAGCAGCCTACCGAGATGCTCGAAAACCGTCATGTTGCGGCCGATTTCGCCGATGCCGCCCAGGGCGGTCACCCGCAGACCGCCGGGAGCCAGTGGCCCTGGCGGTGCGAGTTCAGTACTCACGTATCGTTCACTCTCTTGTCAGCGCAGCACGCCTGCCGCGCGCATATCGGCGGCAAGCGTTTGGAGTTGAGCTTCAGTGGCCGGCATCTGCGGCAACCGGGGCTCCCCGGTGTCGATGCCCTGCAGACGCAGACCGGCCTTCGCCAGCGTGACGCCGCCGAGCCGGGTCTGCGCGGCGCACAACGGTGCCAGTGCCACCGTGATCTTGCGCGCGGTGCACAGGTCGCCGGACTGCAACGCCGTCACCATGTCCCGCAATGCCCCGGCAGCCAGATGGCCCCAGACACTGATCAGGCCGGTGGCGCCCATCGCCAACCACGGCAGGTTGAGCGCGTCATCCCCGGAGTAGTAGGCCAGGCCGGTCTCGGCCATGATCTGGGCACCGCCGTGCAGGTCACCCTTGGCGTCCTTGACGGCCACGATGTTCGGGTGGAATGCCAGTTCCCGCAACGTGTCGAACTCGATCGGGATCGACGACCGCGGCGGGATGTCGTACAGGATCACCGGCAGTTCGGTGGCGTCGGCCACCGCAGTGAAGTGCGCGACCAGACCCGACTGTGGGGGGCGTGAGTAGTACGGGGTCACCACCAGCAGACCGTGGGCGCCTTCGGCGGCGGAGGCCGCGGCGAGGCGGACACTGTGGGCGGTGTCGTAGGACCCGGCCCCCGCGATGACCCGGGCCCGGTCGCCGACGGCTTCGAGTACCGCCCCGAGCAACGCGATCTTCTCGTCGTCGGTGGTGGTCGGGGATTCGCCGGTGGTACCGGAGACGACCAGCCCGTCGCAGCCCGAGTCGACCAGGTGGGTCGCAAGCTTCTTCGCTGTGGCCAGATCGAGCGAGCCGTTCGCGCTGAACGGCGTCACCATGGCAGTCAGCATGGTGCCCAAACGTGCTTGGGCGTCGATACCACTGTTACTCACGGGCCTAAGGTTACCTGGCCACCTCAAGCCGGTTCAGCGGCCTTCTAGGCTTCGGTTGCCAGAGGCGATGTCGCGACCTCGGTGCCGTCCGCCAACGTGGTGATCTCGAAATCGGCGAACACCGCCGGCGCGACATCGGCCAGCTGTCTCAGACACGCGATGGCCACCCGCCGGATCTCGATATCGGCGTGTTCACTGGCCCGCATCGCCACGAAGTGCCGCCACGCGCGGTAGTTCCCGGTGACCACGATCCGGGTCTCGGTGGCATTCGGCAGCACCGCGCGCGCGGCCTGACGTGCCTGTTTGCGGCCCAGGGTGGCGTTCGGCACGTCGGCCAGCCGGTCCTCGAGACGCTCGAGCAGCTCGGTGTAGGCCAAGCGGCTGGCGTCGGCGGCGTCGAGGAACAGCCGCTCCAGTTCCGGGTCCCCTTCCAGGCCCGGGGGGACGACAACGTGGGACTCCTGTTCGGGAACGTAGCGCTGAGACAGCTGCGAGTAGGAGAAGTGCCGGTGCCGGACGAGCTCATGGGTGCAGGACCGCGAGATGCCGGTGAGGTAGAAGCTGACCGTGGCGTGTTCCAGCACCGAGAAGTGACCGACGTCGATGATGTGCTGCACGTAGTCGGCATTGGCCGCGGTCCGGGGATTGGGCTTCGACCAGCTCTGGTAGCAGGCCCGGCCGGCAAACTCGACCAACGCCGAACCGCCGTCGGCATCGGTGCTCCACGGCACGTCGGGGGGCGCGGTGAACTCGGTTTTGGCGATCAGTTGCACGCGCAGCGGGGCGGTTTCGGCCACGCGGTGAGCCTAACGCGACGAGCTGCCCGGGCTGCGCTACCGGTGAGCTGACTCGACGGCCCGCCGCAACTCCCCCGCCAGATCGCCGCGGTCACCGACGCTCACTTCGCCCAACCCCAACCAGGCCGCCATGGTGATCAGCTCCCCGGCCAGGGCGGCCGCGACCCGGCTGCGATCCTGACCGTCTTCGGTGAACGCCCCGACCACGTGCAGCGCATCGCGGGCCCGCTCGGCCTTGAGGTCGACCCGGCCCACCAAGTGGCCGTCGAGCAGGAACGGCCACACGTAATAACCGAAGCGCCGTTTTGCCGCCGGGGTGTAGATCTCGATGCGGTAGTGGAAGTTCCACAGCCGCTCCATCCGGGGCCGGAAAAAGATCAACGGGTCGAACGGGCACAGCAACGCCGTCCCCCGATCGGTCCGGGGCACCCGCTGTCCCACCCGCAGATAGGCCGGGGCCGACCAGCCGTCCACCTCGACCTGCTCCAAGTCGCCGTCGGAAACCAGCTGTGCCAGCGCAGGTTTCACCTGACGGGCAGCCAGCCGGAAGTAGTCGCGAATATCGGCTTCGGTGGCCACGCCCAGCGCGCCGGCGGCCCGCAACAACAGCTCGCGGACAGCCTCGTTGTCGTCGAGATCGCGGGCCACCACCTCCGGCGGCAGCACCCGTTCACTCAGGTCGTAGTGCCGCGCGAACCCGACCCGGGTCGCGGTGGTCAGCACACCGGAGGCGAACAACGCCTCGGCCACCCACTTGGTGTCGCTACGATCCCACCAGGGACCTTTCCGGCCGCGCGGCTCGGACTCCAGATAGGCCTCGATCTGACCGGCGGTGGACGGCCCGAGCTCGGTCACCGCCGCGATCACGTCGTCGATCAGCTGCGGATTCCTCGCCACGATCTCTTCACCCCAGCGACCATGGGTGTATTCCCGCATTCGCCAGCGCAGCAGCGGCCAATCCTCCACCGCCATCAAAGCCGCTTCATGCGCCCAGTATTCGACCAGCAGCCGCGGCGCACTGGTGCTGTGGCTCCAGGCGGCTCGATCCAGCACGTCACGGTCGTAGGGGCCGAGCCGGCTGAACACCGGCGCGTAGTGCGCCCGTACGCTGACCGACACCGAGTCCAACTGCAGCACCTGGATGCGGGAGATCAGCCGCCGAAGATGGGCTCGGGTGACCGCGCCGCGAGGCGGCGGCTCCGCAAACCCCTGCGCGGCGACGGCCACCCGGCGCGCCTGCGCAGCCGTGAGTTTCACGACCGCGTGTAGCTGTAAAACCGGTACCGCAGCCCCGACGAGCTGTCCTGCCAGTCCCCTTCGGTGCCCGCCCACGCCTCGTTGAGCATCGGCGCCAGCGCGTCGTCGTCCTCCCGACGCAGATCGATGTCCACTTCGGTGACCTCGCATCGTGTTGCCAGCGGCAGCGCCAGCCCGTAGATCTGTGACCCGCCGATGATCCACGCGTCGTCGAGCGGGGCGTCTTCCAGTGAGGAGACCACTTCGGCGCCTTCGGCCACGTAGTCGGCTTGCCGGGTCACCACGACATTTCGGCGTCCCGGCAGCGGCCGGAACTTCACCGGCAGTGACTCCCACGTCAGCCGGCCCATGATGACGGTGTGTCCCATGGTGAGGTCCTTGAACCGGGCCATGTCCTCGGGCAGCCGCCAGGGGATGCTGTTACCGCGACCGATGACACCCGAGGTGGACTGCGCCCAGATCAAGGTCACTGAACTCATACCGCGACCGGCGCCTTGATCGGCGGATGTGGATCGTAGTTCGTGATCTCGACGTCCTCATAGGTGTAGTCGAAAATCGTCTCGCGTTGCGCCAGTTCCAGTTTCGGGTATGGGCGCGGCTCACGGCCGAGCTGCAAGCTCACCTGCTCGACGTGGTTGTCGTAGATGTGGCAGTCGCCGCCGGTCCAGATGAACTCCCCGACCCGCAACCCGGCCTGCGCGGCCATCATGTGCGTCAGCAGCGCGTACGACGCGATGTTGAACGGCACACCCAGGAACAGGTCGGCGCTGCGCTGGTACAGCTGACAGCTCAACCGGCCGTCCGCGACGTAGAACTGGAAGAACGCGTGACACGGGGGCAGCGCCATCTGCGGAATCTCACCGACATTCCAGGCGGAGACGATGTTGCGCCGGGAATCCGGATCGGTCTTCAACAGCTCCAACGCCGCGCTGATCTGGTCGATGTGATCACCGGACGGCGTGGGCCAGGATCGCCATTGGACCCCGTACACGGGGCCCAGATCTCCTGTGGCACTGGCCCATTCATCCCAAATGGTGACCCCATGCTCCTGCAGCCAGCGCACGTTCGAGTCACCGCGCAAGAACCACAGCAGTTCGTAGACGATCGACTTGAGGTGCACCTTCTTGGTGGTGATCAGCGGGAAACCGACCTCCAGGTCGTATCGCAGCTGATGGCCGAACAGGCTGCGTGTTCCCGTGCCGGTGCGATCCGACTTCGGGGTGCCCTGTTCGAGCACGAGCCGCAACAAATCCTCGTACGGAGTCGCGATGGGCACGCCGCCAGCTTACGTGCACCGAACCCGAGGAGTGCCGGTGCCATGCCGACCCGGACCGATACTCCAGTCCGTAACGGACCTGCCCGATCACCGGGCGAGGGTCGCATTGACCCGTGCGACCATAGGGTCCGTGTATGACCAGGCCGTCAATGATCCGAGTCCCGACAACCACGACGCCGGCTCCCGGCTGAACCCCGTGCTGGCGCGCAGTTGGCTGCTGGTCAACGGTGCGCAGTATGAGCGGTTCGCCGCCGCTGCTCGGTCCCGTGCCGACATCGTCGTTCTCGACATCGAGGACGCGGTCGCCCCCAAAGACAAAGCAGCGGCCCGCGACAATGTCACTCGCTGGCTCGCCGACGGCAACAGCGACTGGGTTCGTGTCAACGGCTTCGGGACACCGTGGTGGGCCGACGATCTCGAGATGCTCACCAACACCTCGGTCGGCGGGGTGATGCTGGCGATGGTGGAGTCCGTCGACCATGTCACCGAGACCGCCAAGCGCCTGCCCGGGGTGCCGATCGTCGCCCTGGTGGAGACCGCCCGCGGAATTGAACGCATCACCGAGATCGCCGCCGCCAAGGGCACGTTCCGGCTCGCGTTCGGTATCGGCGACTTCCGCCGCGACACCGGCTTCGGCGACAACCCGAGCACCTTGGCTTACGCCCGGTCCCGGTTCACCATCGCCGCCAAGGCGGGCCACCTTCCCAGCGCCATCGATGGCCCCACGGTCGGCAGCAGCGCCCTGAAGCTGATCGAGGCCACCGCAGTCTCGGCGGAGTTCGGCATGACGGGCAAGATCTGTCTGACTCCGGACCAGTGCGCCACCGTCAATGACGGCTTGTCACCGTCGAAGGACGAAATCAGTTGGGCAAAAGAGTTTTTCGCCGAATTCGAGAGTGACGGCGGGGAGATCCGCAACGGGTCGGACCTACCCCGCATCGCCCGGGCCAGCAAGATCCTGGACCTGGCCCGCGCCTATGGCATCGAGGCATCAGAGTTCGACGACGAGGAAGTGCACGCCCCCGCGCCGTCGGACACCTACCACTACTGAGAGTCCGGCCTGCCGGCGCGGCCACCGCGATGGTGGCCGCGCGCCGCCATTGCCGAGCTTCGCGCTCTGCGACGCCGGGACTGCGCGTAGGAGACCACCGACCGGAGAATGCCGCGCCCGGCATAGATGCCGGCGAGGACCGTCAGGACGATCAGGACAACAAACATCACCATCCAGTTGGTGCGGTCGTGTTCGACGTGCCACCAGATGATGGTGAACAGGATGGCGCAGATGAACACGGTGATGTCGCGCCAGTTGCCTTGGTAGGACATCGCCAATTGCCGCAGTTCCCGGTTCTTGTCGACGGCCGCCACCAGATCGTCGATGCGCAGGTCGATCACCCGCTGCAGCTCGGCCCGCCGCTCGACCTGGTCTGCGGGAATGCTCTCGAGCAGCTCCATGTCCTGCTTGAGCAGCGCCCGCCCATCCGGGGTGCGGAGGTTGCCCGCCGCGAGACCGAGCAGCGCTCCCCCCGCGATGGGCGCACCGGCAAGTGCGATTTCAGCGATACCGGGCATGGTGTCTCCTTCGTCAAGGCATGAGCGTGGCGGCAAGTGTGCCGCCGAGCTCGTAGGCACGTTTACGCGCGGACCCGTCGACGCCACCGGTCACTTCCAGGACATCGGCCGCTTTGGTCAGGGAAAGACCGGTGGCCAAGCGCTCCACTGCGGAGACCGCGCCGGCGGTGTCGCTGTTTCCGTGCACCCACAGACCGTAGGGCCGTCCCGCCACGTGGTCCAGGATCGGGTAGTACACCGTGTCGAAAAAGTGTTTCAGGGCACCGGACATGTATCCGAAGTTCGCGGTAGTCCCGAACAGGAAACCGTCGGCCGCCAGCGCGTCGCTGACGGTGGCCGCCAGCGCAGGACGCGCGACCACGTCGACGCCGCGGATCTCCGGGTCGTGCGCGCCTTCGAGCACGGCCTCCAGGAGTTCGCGGGTCCCCGGCGACGGTGTGTGGTGCACGACCAGGAGCGTGCTCACCGCTGCTGTCGTTCCATTTCGACGGCGGTGCGCATGGCTTCGCGGGCCCGACTGCGATCGCCGGCGTAGTCGTAGGCGCGGGCCACCCGGTACCAGCGCACCCAGTTGTCGGGATCGGAGTCGAGTTCGGCGCGCACGGTCGCGAACAGCGCGTCGGCGGCCTGACGTTCGATCCGGCCCGACGCCCGCCTCGGCAGGTCGCTGACGTCGAGGTCCATTCCGAACTCGTCGGCTCGCCGAGCCAACCGCTGGTGGGCAAATCCGGCGCGCAACGTGGCCACCAGTGCCCAGGCTCCGACGATCGGCAACAGCAGCAGGGCGATTCCCATGCCTACCGGCGCGACCCGTCCGTCGGCGATCAGGGCGACGGCGATCCTGCCGAGCAGCACGAAGTACAGCACCATGGCCACACTGAAGAACCCGATGAGGAGCTGGGTTCGCAGGACGCGCATGCGCTCACAAATCCAATAGCGGTTCGATGCCCACCGTCAGGCCGGGACGCTGGGCCACGTTGCGCACGGCCAACAGCACTCCGGGCACAAAGGACGTGCGGTCCAGGCTGTCGTGCCTGATGGTCAGCGTCTCCCCCAGGGTGCCGAGTATCACTTCCTGGTGCGCGACGAGGCCGGTGACCCGTACCGAGTGCACCGGAATCCCGTCCACGTCGGCCCCGCGCGCCCCTTCCAGGCCGGTGCTGGTGGCATCGGGGTTGGGCGGCAGTCCCTTTCGGGCCTCGGCGATCAGTTTTGCGGTGCGTGCCGCAGTTCCCGACGGAGCGTCGGCCTTGTGCGGATGGTGTAGTTCGATGACCTCGACCGACTCGAAGTACGGGGCGGCCTTCGCCGCGAAATGCATCGACAGCACTGCGCCGATCGCAAAGTTCGGGGCGATCAACACCGCGCTGCCCGGGGTGGCGGCCAGCCAGGACCTCACCTGCTCGAACCGCTCGTCGGTGAAACCGGTGGTCCCGACCACAGCGTGAATCCCGTTGTCGATGAGGAACTTCAGGTTGTCCATCACCACACCGGGATGGGTGAAGTCGATGACAACCTCGGTACCGCTGTCCACCAGGGCGGTCAACGAGTCTCCGGAGTCGACCTCCGCCGACAGCGTCAGATCCTCGGCTTCTCGGACCGCAGCGACCATCGTCGACCCGACCTTGCCCCTGGCACCCAATACCGCAACTCGCATGTGAGCAGCGTAGTCAGTCACCGGCCCGTCACAGCGGAGCGGCCCCGCGCAGGTGCTCGAAGATCAGTGACGTCTGGGTTCCGGACACGTCGGCATCGGAGTTGAGATTCTCCACCACAAACGCGCGCAGGTCATCGGTGCCACGCGCTGCGACGTGGAGGATGAAGTCGTCGGCGCCGGCCAGGAAGTACACATCCATCACCTGCGGTTTTTGCCGCATCTGATCGATGAAGTTGCGGATCTTCCCACGAGCATTGGACTGCAGGCTCACCGAGATCATCGCCTGCAGCGACAATCCGACCGCTGCCGGGTCGATATCGGTGTAGAAACCCCGGATCACCCCGATGTCCTGCAGGCGACGGACCCGGCCGTGGCATGTCGAGGCGGCGATGCCGACAGCATCGGCAAGCGCGCTGTTGGAGATCCGCGCATCCGCATGCAGCGTGGACAAGATCCGCCGATCGACGTCGTCGATGTCGGTGACCCGAACATCCTTCGACAGTGGAGTCCGACGCTCGAGCGATCTTGGTGATTCTTCTGCCACAGGGTGAATATAACGAATCTTCATCATGATCATTGCTGTTAGCTTGGCGTTTCTTCACAATTGAACCAGCCTCAGCAGTCCAACCAACCGTAAAAGCCTCAACCCAGGAGCGATCATGCGAGTCGGCGTCCCGACCGAGATCAAGAACAATGAGTTTCGTGTTGCCATCACCCCGGCGGGTGTGGCCGAACTGGTCCGCCGCGGCCACGATGTGAGCGTCCAGGCCGGGGCCGGCGACGGTTCCGCGATCGCCGACACCGACTTCAAGGCCGCGGGCGCCGAGATCGTCGCCTCTGCCGATCAGGTGTGGGCCGAGGCCGACCTGCTGCTGAAGGTCAAGGAACCGATCGAGTCCGAGTACCGCCGGATGCGCCAGGGCCAGACGCTGTTCACCTACCTACACCTGGCCGCATCCAAACCCTGCACCGATGCGCTGCTGGCCTCCGGCACCACCTCCATCGCCTACGAGACGGTCCAGACCGCAGACGGCGCACTGCCACTGCTGGCCCCGATGAGCGAGGTCGCCGGCCGGCTCTCCGCACAGGTGGGTGCCTACCACCTGATGCGCACCCAGGGCGGGCGCGGCGTGTTGATGGGCGGCGTTCCCGGGGTTGCCCCGGCCAAGGTCGTGGTGATCGGCGGCGGCATGGCCGGCGACAACGCGGCCGCCGTGGCCTGGGGTATGGGCGCACACGTCACCGTGTTCGACCTCAACGTCAACATCCTGCGCAAGATCGATGCCGAGTACGGCGGCGCCATCGAGACCCGCTACTCGTCGAGCCTGGACCTGGAGGATGCGGTCAAGCAGGCCGACCTGGTCATCGGCGCGGTACTGGTACCCGGCGCCAAGGCCCCCAAGTTGGTCACCAATGCGACTGTCGCCCAGATGAAATCCGGTGCGGTACTGGTCGACATCGCGATCGATCAGGGTGGCTGCTTCGAGGATTCCCGGCCCACCACCCACGATGACCCGACGTTTGCCGTGCATGACACGGTGTTCTACTGCGTGGCCAACATGCCCGGTGCCGTGCCGCGGACCTCAACCTACGCGCTCACCAACGCGACCATGCCGTATGTGCTCAAACTGGCCGACAACGGGTGGCGGGCCGCGTGTGCGGCGGACGCCGCGCTGGCCAAGGGCCTGTCCACCCACGAGGGCGCCCTGCTGTCGCAGCAGGTTGCCACGGACCTCGACCTGCCGTTCACCGATCCCGCGTCGGTCCTCTGATCCACGGGCCACCCGACTCCACCACATCTCGCCCGGCCGGCTGCCAAGCCGGCCGGGCGATGACACCTGCGCCACCCGCCAACAATTGACAGGTGTCAAGTAAGGTGGACTGATGGACTTTGGCGACGTTCTCCCCAACAAACCGACCACCACCGCGGACGCTCTGGCCGTCTTCGATGCCGCTCCCGCCGTCGCCCCGGAGTTCATGATCGGAACCTGGCACGGCGCCGAATTGCCGACACACCACCCGATGGACGGTTTCCTGGCATCTAGCGGCTGGTGGGGCAAACAGTTCGTGGACACCGAGACCGTGCACCCGCTGCTGTTCCCCACCACCGCCGGCACCAGCCTGTGGGCCCTGAACCCGGTGCTGGCGTTCGGCGGGCTGGGCATCGCAGCCAAGCTCCCCGGGGTCAAGAACCGGTCCTTCACCCGCCCGATCGCCACGATGCAGCCGGTGCTGCAGACCCGCGCCCCCAAGGCCCGGCTGCGCACCACCCGCTACCGCGGTGTCGACACGGCAACGATGATCTATGACCAGCTGCCCATCAACGATGTGTTTCGCCAGCTGTCCGACGACGCCGTGATCGGCGCCATGGACCTGCGGGGTTCATCGCGTCCATATTTCTTCGTGCTGCGGCGCGATGACTCGCTACATCTGGCCTAGCCGGAAAGAGCGGGCATCAACAGCGCCGCGATCTCCGGCATCACCGGCCGGAAACCGTCGGCGTCGGGATCATCGCCGGCGCTGCGAACCATCACCGCCAGTAGCACCTTCCGGCCATCCGGCCCGACCGCGACCCCCACATCGTTGGTACTGCCGTAGCCACCGCCACCGGTCTTGTCCGCCAGTGTCCAGCCTGGTGGCAGACCCGGCCGCAGACTCGAGGTGGTGTTGGTGAACATCCAGTCCAGCAGCTGGGTACGCGCGGAATCGGTGAGGGCGTTGCCGTCCAGCAATTGCAGGATGCCGCTGCCGAGCGCCTGCGGCGTGCTGGTGTCCCGCGGGTCACCCGGCACTGCCGCATTCAGCTCGGGCTCCCACCGGTCGAGCCGGCTGTCGTAATCGCCGATGCTGCGGGCGAACTCGGTGAGTGCTGCCGGCCCGCCGATGATCTCCAGCAGATAGTTGGCGGCCGCGTTGTCGCTGACCTGGACCGCCGCCGCGGACAGCTCGCCCAGCGTGACCGGCTGATCCACCCGCGTCTCGGTCACCGGCGAATTGGGCAGCAGATCGGCCGCCCGGACCGTCACCGTATCGGTCAGGCTCAGCTCACCGCGTTCGGCCTTCTGCAAGATCCGGGCCGCCAGATACGCCTTGAACGTCGAGCACATCGCAAACCGCTCGGTTTCCCGGTGCGCGATCACCCGTCCGGACTGCAGATCAACGGCGTACACACCGATGAGCGCGTCGTGGCGGGACTCGAGCTCGGCGAGGTCCGCTTGGATCGACGGTGCCGGCTGCGCCCACGCCGGGCGACTGCCGATCAATGCCAGCGCCGAAATCGACAACCCAGCAGTCAGAAAGTGCCGCCGCGCCAGTTCTGCCATCGTCACTCCTCGATCATGTCGGCAGGCCGCTAACCCGCGAGCCTCCGAAGCCGCTGCGGCAGTGAGCGTTTGGTGACGTTCGGACCGAGCACCGCCGCACCGAACGGTTTGCTCAGCAGCGTGCGGGCCACCGCGTTGACCTCGTCGAGGGTCACCGCATCGATCTGATCCAGACTCTGCGACAAACTGCGATGCTTGCCGTAGTTGAGCTCGCTGCGACCGATCCGATGCATCCGCGACGCCGAATCCTCCAGCCCCAAAACCATTCCGCCTTGCAGTGAGCCCTTGGCGATCCGGCATTCCTCGGCGGTGATGCCGTCACGGGCCACCTCTTCGAGGACATCGGTGGTCACCGCGATCACCTCGTCGAAGCGCTCCGGCATACATGCCGAATAGACCGACAACGCGCCGCTGTCCGAAAAGGTGTCCACCGATGAGTACACCGAGTACGCCAACCCGCGGGACTCCCGAACTTGTTGGAACAACCGTGAACTCAGGCCACCACCGAGCGCGGTGTTGAGCACCGTCAGCGCCCAGCGATGTTCCCAATGCCGTCCCGGAGTGCGCACTCCCAGAAGTACGTGGGTCTGCTCACAGTCACGGCGGCCCACCTGCAGCACCGGCTGACCTGCGACCCGGCCGGTGCCCCGACGGGGTTGCAGCGGGTGCCGGCCCTTCACCAAGTGCGGGCCGAAATGCTCACGGACCAGGGCCACCACCTCGTTGTGGTCGACGTTGCCCGCCACCGCCACCACCATGCGTTCCGGGGTGTAGCGGCGAACGTGAAAAGAATGCAGCTGCGAACGTGTCATCGTCGAGATCGACTCGACACTGCCGATCACCGGACGACCCACCGGGTGTTGACCGAACATGGCACCCAGGAAGACGTCACCGAGTGCGTCCTCGGGATCGTCGTCGTGCATGGCGATCTCTTCGAGCACCACGTCCCGCTCGACCTCGACATCGGGCACTGCGCACCGCCCGTTGAGCACCACATCGGCGACCAGATCGACGGCCAACGCCAAGTCGACGTCGAGGACGTGGGCGTAGTAGCAGGTGTGTTCCTTGGCCGTGAACGCGTTCAGTTCGCCGCCGACAGCGTCCACCGCCTGCGCGATCTCGACAGCCGACCGGGTCGGCGTCGACTTGAACAGCAGGTGCTCCAGGAAGTGGGCCGCACCGGCCACCGTCGGGCCCTCGTCACGTGAGCCGACATTGACCCACACCCCCACCGACGCCGAGCGCACCGACGGCACGAACTCGGTGACCACCCGAAGTCCCCCGGGCAGCGTGGTACGCCGCACCTGGGAGACCTCGGGGGTCGGGTCGGTGACCCTACGAACTGGAGGCCGCAACATCGACCGGCGCGGAATCCGGTGCGACCGAGCCATCCACAGCGGCCTCGGCGGCCTCGTCTTCAGCAACGAGAACCAGCGAGATCTTGCCGCGGTTGTCGATATCGGCGATCTCCACGCGCAGCTTGTCGCCGACCTTCACCACGTCCTCGACCTTGGCGATGCGCTTGCCACGGCCCAGCTTCGAGATGTGCACCAGGCCATCACGTCCCGGAAGCAGCGACACAAATGCACCGAAGTCGGTGGTCTTGACGACGGTACCGAGGAACCGCTCGCCCACCTTGGGCAGCTGCGGGTTGGCGATGGCGTTGATCTTGTCGATCGCGGCCTGCGCCGACGGGCCGTCAGCGGCGCCGACAAACACCGTGCCGTCATCCTCGATGGAGATCTGCGCGCCGGTCTCCTCGGTGATCGAGTTGATCATCTTGCCCTTGGGCCCGATGACCTCACCGATCTTGTCGACCGGCACCTTGATGGTGGTGATGCGCGGTGCGTACGGGCTCATCTCATCCGGGGTGTCGATGGCCTCGGCCATGACCTCGAGGATGGTGGAGCGGGCATCCTTGGCCTGGGCGAGCGCACCGGCCAGCACCTGCGACGGAATACCGTCGAGCTTGGTGTCGAGCTGCAGCGCGGTCACGAAGTCCTTGGTGCCGGCGACCTTGAAGTCCATGTCGCCGAAGGCATCCTCGGCGCCGAGGATGTCGGTCAGCGCAACGAAGCGACGCTCGGTCTTGCCGTCGATCTCAACGTCGTCGGACACCAGACCCATGGCGATACCGGCAACCGGGGCCTTCAGCGGCACACCGGCATTGAGCAGCGACAGGGTGGACGCACACACCGAACCCATCGAGGTGGAACCGTTGGAGCTCAACGCTTCCGACACCTGGCGAATGGCGTAGGGGAACTCCTCGACGCTGGGCAGAACCGGCATCAGTGCCCGCTCGGCCAATGCGCCGTGGCCGATCTCGCGGCGCTTCGGCGAACCCACCCGGCCGGTCTCACCGGTCGAGTACGGCGGGAAGTTGTAGTGGTGCATGTAACGCTTGGTGGTTTCGGGTCCCAGCGAGTCGATCTGCTGAGCCAGCTTCATCATGTCCAGCGTGGTGACACCCATGATCTGGGTCTCGCCGCGCTCGAACAGCGCGCTGCCGTGCGCCCGCGGGATCACGGCGACCTCGGCCGAGAGCGCCCGGATGTCACTGATGCCACGGCCGTCGATGCGGAAGTGATCGGTCAGGATGCGCTGCCGAACGAGCTTCTTGGTCAGCGACCGGTAGGCGGCGCCGATTTCCTTCTCCCGGCCGGCGTACTGCTCGGCCAGCCGCGACAGCACCTCGACCTTGATCTCGTCGGTACGGTCGTTGCGCTCGTTCTTGCCGGCGATGGTCAGCGCCTTGGCCAGCTCGTCGGTGGCCACCGAGGCCACCGAGTAGTAGACGTCCTCGCCGTACTCGGGGAACAGCGGGTACTCGGCGGTTTCCTTGCCGGCGGCCTCGTTCAGCTCTTCCTGCGCGGTGCACAGGGCGGCGATGAACGGCTTGGCGGCTTCCAGGCCTTCGGCGACGACGGCCTCGGTCGGGGCCTTGGCGCCACCGGCCACCAGCTCGATGACCTTGTCGGTGGCTTCGGCCTCGACCATCATGATCGCCACGTCGTCGCCGGCTTTACGGCCGGCGACCACCATGTCGAACACGGCACCCTCGAGCTGCTCGACGGTCGGGAACGCAACCCACTGGCCCTCGCCTTTGCCATTGGAGATCAGGGCGACCCGCACGCCACCGACCGGGCCGGCGAACGGCAGGCCCGAGATCTGGGTGGACGCGGACGCGGCATTGATGGCCAGCACGTCGTACAGATCCTGCGGGTTCAGGCTCAGCACCGTCACCACGACCTGGATCTCGTTACGCAGGCCGGAGACGAACGTCGGCCGCAGCGGCCGGTCGATCAGACGGCAGGTGAGGATCGCGTCGGTGGACGGGCGGCCTTCACGACGGAAGAACGAGCCGGGGATCCGGCCCGCGGCGTACATCCGCTCTTCGACATCGATGGTCAGCGGGAAGAAATCGAAATGGTCTTTGGGGGTCTTGCTGGCCGATGTCGCGCTCAGCAGCATGGTCTCGTCGTCGAGGTACGCGGCGACGGCGCCAGCAGCCTGCTGGGCCAGCCGGCCGGTCTCGAAACGGATGGTGCGGGTGCCGAAGCACCCGTTGTCGATGATGGCGGTGGACTCGAACACGCCTTCGTCAATTTCAGCTACAGACATAGATGTCCGTCAGGCCTCTCTGGATTCACAATCCTCGTTTCGCAACGTCATGGCGGAACCCATCACGGTGAAACCAGTGGCTACGGCCGTCGATCGAAGCGGCCGGGCACTCCCTACGAGGGGCAGCCCGACAGCCACTACCGAAGACCGCCCACATGGTCCGGGTTCGTCATGGCGTGCTGGGACGGTAGCGCGGGTGTGCGCACCGCACCTGTTGGTTCTTCTTCACAGCATGTCGGCGCCGGTTGACCGGCGCAGAACAGCCTCACTCTACACCCGGGCTTGCGGTACCCGGGAATCTGTGCAGGCCACAGCCCCAAAAAAGAAGCCCGCCACTGCCCTGGCGGGCGGTGACGGGCCGGTGCACCCTCGGGCGCTGGGTCAGCGACGCAGACCCAGACGCTCGATCAGCGAACGGTAGCGCGCGACGTCGAGAGCCGCGATGTACTTGAGCAGCCGACGACGACGGCCGACCAGCAGCAGCAGTCCGCGCCGCGAGTGGTGGTCGTGCTTGTGCTTCTTCAGGTGCTCGGTCAGATCGGAGATGCGCTTGGTCAGCATCGCGATCTGGGCTTCAGGAGATCCGGTGTCGGTCTCGTGCAGGCCGTACTGGCCCAGGATTTCTTTTTTCTGCTCGGTGGTCAACGCCACGAATTCACTCCATCTGTCGGTCCGCGGAATTTGATTGCCCCCGAGATCGGAGACTCACACCCGGCCGCCGCGAACTGCAGCACGGGTCGATACCGCCGCAGAGCTTAGCAGCGCGGACCCGTTCAGAAAGAATCGCGCAGAATGGCCCTGGCTTTGTCCACGTCGCGGTCCATCGCCTTGACCAGATCCTCGATCTGATCGAACTTCTCCTGGCCGCGAACCCTGGCCACGAAGTCCACCGCCACATGCTGTCCGTAGAGGTCGGCGGCGGTGTCCAGCACAAACGCCTCCACGGTGCGGGTCCGTCCCGAAAACGTCGGGTTGGTACCCACCGAGACCGCCGCCTCGTACCGCTCACCGGGGATGACGGTGCCCATCACCGGACCGTGCCCCAGCACGGTGAACCAGGCGGCGTACACCCCGTCGGCCGGAATGGCGGAGTACATCGGGGGCGCCACATTGGCCGTCGGGAATCCCAGCACCCGGCCGCGCCCGTCACCACGAACCACCACGCCTTCGACGCGATGCGGCCGACCCAGCGCCTCCGCCGCGGCCACCACATCACCGGCGTCCACACAGGACCGGATGTAGGTGGACGAGAAGGTGACCGTCTCGCTCTGGTGGTGTTCGGCCACCAACGACATCGCCTCCACCGCGAACCCGAATCGCTCCCCTGCCTTGCGGAGCTGGTCGACGTCGCCGGCGGCCTTCTTGCCGTAGGTGAAGTTCTCCCCGACCACCACTTCGACCACGTGGAGGCGTTCCACCAGCAGTTCGTGGATGTAGCGGTCCGGGGTGAGCTTCATGAAATCGGTGGTGAACGGCATGACCAGGAACACGTCGATGCCGAGCTGCTCGGCCAGCTCGGCCCGCCGGGTCAGAGTTGTCAGCTGGGCCGGATGGCTGCCGGGGAAGACCACCTCCATCGGATGGGGGTCGAAGGTCATCAGCACCGCAGGTATTCCCCGCGACCGGGCCGCCTTGACCGCACGGGCGATCAACTCGGCATGACCCCGATGCACACCGTCGAATACACCGACAGTGAGCACACACCTGCCCCAGTCCGAGGGAATCTCGGATTGTCCCCGCCACCGCTGCACGGGCCCAAGCCTACGATGCCGCGGCGCCGATAGCGCCTCTAGATCCCCGGTCGAGGTGACGATTGCCTAAACTTTGAGCTGTGAGTCCTGATAGCGGTTCTGATGTGCGCGACCTGTCCACCGTGGCACAGGACTATCTGAAGACCATCTGGTCCGCGCAAGAGTGGTCCCACGAGAAGGTCAGCACCAAGATGCTCGCCGAGCGCATCGGGGTATCGGCCAGCACCGCCTCGGAATCCATTCGCAAGCTGGCCGATCAGGGCCTCGTCGACCACGAGAAGTACGGGGCGGTGACACTGACCGAGCGGGGCCGCCGGGCCGCGGTGTCGGTGGTGCGCCGGCATCGGCTGCTGGAGACCTACCTGGTCAACGAACTGGGGTACAGCTGGGACGAGGTGCACGACGAGGCCGAGGTGCTCGAACACGCGGTGTCCGATCTGATGATGGAACGCATCGACGCCAAGCTCGGTCACCCCCAACGGGACCCGCACGGCGACCCGATCCCGGGGCGCGACGGGCAGGTCCCCACCCCGCCGGCTCAGCAGCTGTCGGGCTGCCGCGACGGCGATCACGGGGCCGTGGCCCGGATCAGCGACGCCGACCCGGACATGCTGCGTTATTTCGACGACGTCGGCATCGCGCTCGACACCCATGTGACCGTGCTGGCTCGCCGCGACTTCGCCGGCACCGTGTCGGTGGCTGTCGATGCCCCCGGAGACAGCCACCCCAAGGACGCGACGCGCACCGTGGAACTGGGCAATCCGGCGGCGGAGTCGATCTTCATCGTCCCCTGCGCCTGAGTGTCCGGCGGCTGAGTCAGAGCGTGGACGGCCGGATGACCACCACCGACTTGGTGCGCCGCCCGGAGTCCTCCAGCAGCGCCATCACCCGCCCGTCCGGGGCGACTGCGGCGTAGATTCCGTCGATCTCGGCTGCCGCCAACGGTTTTCCATGACTGACCGCAACGGCGTCCGGTTCGCTGAGGTCGACCCGGCCGAACGACTGCAGGCAGGCCTCGTCGAGGGAGTAACTGAGTTCCGGTGTGTCGGCCAGCGCGTCGAGCCCACGGGCCTGCCCGAGCCCGAACCCACCGACACGGGTGCGGCGCAACGCGGTGAGGTGCCCGCCGACGCCGAGCGTCGCCCCGATATCGCGAGCCAGCGCGCGGATGTAGGTACCCGAGGAGCAATCCACCACCGCGTCGATGTCGACCAGGCCGGCCGGCGTCTCTGCCGGCCGGCGGATGGACAGGACGTCGAACCGGTCGATCCGCACCCGGCGGGGCGCCAGCTCCACGGTCTCGCCCTCGCGGGCCAGTTGGTAGGCCCGCTTACCCGCTACCTTGATCGCACTCACCGAGGACGGCACCTGGTCGATCTCACCGCGGAGCGCGCCGATGGCAGCGGCGATCTGCTCATCGGTCACGTGTTCGGCCGGAATGCACTGCAGCATCTCGCCTTCGGCGTCGTCGGTGGATGTCGCCTGACCGAGCCGAATGGTGGTTACGTACGTCTTCGAGGTTCCTGCCACCAGACCGAGGATCTTGGTTGCCCGCTCGATGCCGACCACCAGGACACCGGTGGCCATCGGGTCCAGAGTGCCCGCGTGGCCGACCTTGCGGGTGCCGAAGATACGGCGGCAGCGGCCGACGACGTCGTGGCTGGTCATGCCGGCCGGCTTGTCGACCACCACGATGCCGGGTTCCACTGATCTGCTCACAGCACGATCGCCGTCAGTGCCAGCCCGGCGGCCACCGACCAGCGACCGGCGAAGCTGGTCAGCGGCGGGCCGAATTCGGCAGTCGGGTCGATCAGGATCTCGGAGGTGAAAGTGCCCGAGTCACCGCAGGCATCAACATCGAAGGTGATGTGGGCGTCTTCGAAACCGAGCCAGCGATGGGTGAGTGGAAACCACGCCTTGTACGTCGCCTCTTTGGCACAGAACAGGATCCGATCCCAGTGCAGACCCGCCGGCAGCGCGGCCAGCTCGACCCGCTCGATCGGGAGGCTGACCGCCCCCAGCACCCCGTCGGGCAGCACGTCGTGCGGTTCGGCATCGATACCGACCGAGCGCACCTGCCCACGCCTGCCCACCACCGCACCGCGATAGCCCTGACAGTGGGTGAGGCTGCCGACCACACCTTCGGGCCAGCAGGGTTCGCCTTTGGTGCCTTTGAGGATCGGCACCGCAGGCTCGCCCAGTTCGGCCAGCGCCAGCCGCGCACAGTGGCGCACCGTCACGAACTCGTTGCGCCGCTTGGCCACTGACTTCGCCACCAGCGGCGCCTCCTCGGGCAGCGGTTCCAGACCAGGAGGGTCGGCGTACACCTCGGCCGCGCGCACGGTGGCCGGCAGCACGGCTTCCAGCAACTTGGTCATGACTGCCTGCTGCGGAGCCGCTCGCGAAACTTCTCGGACTGCTCCCGCATCTCCGGGGTCACGACGAAGTGACCACCGAAATCGTTGAGGTAGCCGGGCGCGTATTGCGGGTCGGGCAGTACCTGCCGCAACCAGCGGTACGGCTTGCGGCGCCGCCATTCTCGCGGATACCCCACCGATACCTCCTCGAAGCGCACCCCGTCGTACCAGGTGGTGCGCGGAATGTGCAGGTGTCCGTACACCGAGCACACCGCGTTGTAGCGGGTGTGCCAATCGGCGGTTTCGGTGGTGCCACACCACAGCGCAAACTCCGGGTAGAACAGCACATCGCAGGGCTCACGCACCATCGGGAAATGATTGACCAGCACCGTCGGCATCATCCAGTCGAGGCTTTCAAGCCTTTTCCTGGTGTGCGCCAACCGATCTCGACACCACGCATCCTTGGTGGCGTAGGGCTCACTCGAGAGCAGGAACTCGTCGGTGGCCACGACGTTCTTTTCCCTGGCGATCGCCAGGCCCTCACTCTTGGTGGCCGCGCCCGTGGGCAGGAACGTGTAGTCGTAGAGCAGGAACATCGGCACGATCGTGGCCGGGCCGCCCTCATCGGTCCAGATCGGGAACGGGTGTTCGGGGGTGACGATGCCCATCTCGTCACACATGGTGACCAGATAGTCATACCGTGATCGGCCGAACACCTGCATCGGATCCTTGCCGGTGGTCCACAACTCGTGGTTGCCGGGCACCCAGATCACCTTGGCGAAGCGTTTCCGCAGCAGATCCAGTGACCATCGGATCTCGTCGGTGCGCTCGGCGACATCACCGGCGACGATGAGCCAATCATCCGGCGACGACGGGTACAGCGACTCCGTCACCGGTTTGTTGCCGGTGTGCCCGGTGTGCAGATCACTGATCGCCCAGAGGGTAGGGCGCGTGCGACTCTGCGGTTCATGGATCGCCACAACCGTCCACCCTAGGCGAAGTAACGTCGAGGCCCTGCCGGGCGAAACTAGAACAGGTTCCTATAACGACTTGTACACTCCCGCCAGGAACGCTCGACAAACGCGAAGGAGTAGCAAATGCTCACCAAGGTGCGGTTGCTCGCAGCGCTGGCAGCAGTGCTCGCCGCCGTGATCGTGGTGGTGCAGAGCCCGTCGGGAGTGCCCGATTCGCCGGTGGTGGAGCTGCGCGGAACCGGCGCGCCGCTGCCGGCCGCCACCACGACCATCAAGTGGCCGGTCCTCGAAACCACCGACCCGGTACCGTTCGAACCGTGCCGTGATCTACCCATCGATGTGATCAACAACATCGGACTGGGCTTCACGCCACCGGAAGTCGAGACCATCAATCGTTGCAAGCTCGATGCCGGGAACTACCAGATGGCTGTCGAGGCGATCGTGTGGCGCAGCTTCGAGCAGACGTTGCCACCGGACGCGGTGGAACTCGACATCGCCGGACACCGCGCCGCGCAGTACTGGATCATGAAGCCCACCGACTGGAACAACCGCTGGTGGTTCACCTGCATGGTGGCCTTCAAGACCAGCTACGGGCTGATTCAGCAGTCGCTGTTCTACTCGCCCGTCTACTCGACCCCCGATGTCGACTGTATGGCGGAGAACCTGCGGCGGGCCCAGGAGTTGGCGCCGTATTACCGCTACTGACCACCCACCTGTCAGAGGGCGCCGCTAGCCTGGGCCGGTGACCGCAACCTCGTACCGCACCGCACGAGGCGGCCCCACCTCTGCGCTGCGTCGCGCCGCCGGCAGGACCCTGAGCCGCCTTGCCGGAACCCCGCCGCCGACGACGACATACCAGGTGCACCGCGGTCTCCGCGTCCCGATGCGCGACGGCGTCGAGTTGCTCGCCGACCACTACTGCCCCGACACCGACGACCCGGCGGGTACGTTGCTGCTCCGCGGCCCCTACGGTCGCCGGTGGCCGTTCACGGCGCTCTACGCGGCCGCCTACGCCGGCCGCGGGTACCACGTAGTCCTGCAGAGTGTGCGCGGCACCTTCGGCTCGGGCGGGACGTTCGAGCCCGTCGTCAACGAAGCCGCCGACGGCGCCGACACCGCCGCGTGGCTGCGGGAGCAGCCGTGGTTCACCGGAACGTTCGGCACCATCGGGGCGTCCTACCTGGGCGCCACCCAGTGGGCGTTGCTTCAGGACCCGCCGCCGGAGATGGCTGCCGCGGTGATCGTGGTCGGCCTGCACGACTTCGCCGCCACCACGTGGAGCACCGGAGCGTTTTCCGTCAACGACTTCCTCGGCTGGAGCCATCTGGTGTCCCGGCAGGAGGAGCCCGGTGCACTGCGCGCC
>NZ_JBARXZ010000084.1:0-1554 GCF_049647605.1 Mycobacterium sp.
TGACGCTCACCGGCGGGAGAACCACCGGTGCGGCGATCGGCGCCACCGCCGGACCGCCGAGCGGAGGGGCCGGACCACCGGGAGCAGCCCCGATGACGGGTTCGATGGGAGACGGGGCGCCGGTATCGGGGAGGCCCAGCCTCGGAGGTGTCGCTTCCGGCGGGGGGAAGCCGCCGTTCCCGCTGCCGCCACCACCCCCCGCGGGCGGATTTCCGGGTCCCGGGGCACCTGGGGGAAAGCTGGGTTCGTCATCGTCGTCGTCACAGGGCCACCACACGCTCCCGGGCTTCCACGGCTTGGCCGGTGGTGTCTTCGGTGGCCAGCTGCCGGACTCACCGGGAGGACGTGGGCCGGGGCCCCCGTTCCCGCCGGACCCGTTCCCCGTGTCGTCTTTGGGATACCCGGGGCGGCTGCGACCAGGCCTGTCACGTTCGCTTTTGGATTCCCTCGGCTTGGCATCCCCCTGATCGGAGCTGCCGGAGCCGGCACCCTGGCTGCCGCTCTGGTCGCCAGGCTGGGCAAACGCGGTGGCGGTGGCGGTGGCCCCACCGATCAGCAAACCACCGATGATGACCGCGCTGACCGCGGCTATTCGCGTTCGCGACTCGTCCACGCTCATCCCGATTCGCCTCGCCTGCGCCGGCTCGCGGCGACGACCACCGCCCGGCACCCACTTCGAAGTTTGGGCCATTCTCGCATATCCGCAGGTCGCAATTTCAAGCGTCGGCTCAGGCGATAGGGTTTATGCCAGTTAGTGGCACCGACCGCAATATTTCACGAGAGCACCGGGAGGCGACAGGTATGGGCCTGTTCACCAAGCGAAAGAGCCGCGCCACTCGGCGGGCCGAGGCCAAGGCCATCAAAGCCAAGGCAAAGCTCGAAGCCAAGCTGGGGGCCAAGAACGAGCGGCGCCGTATCAAATCGGCCACCCGCGCCGAATCCCGTTCTCTGAAGGCGCAATTGCGGTCACAGCGGGACACTGACCGCAACGCCCTGAAGATCGCCCAAACAGAACTGCGGGCCGCGCGGGAGGGCAAGCTGCTCTCCCCCGCCAGGATCAGGCGGACGCTGACGGTGACCCGCCTGCTGGCCCCGATCCTGGTACCGATCATCTACCGCGCGGCCACCGCTGCACGCGGGCTGCTCGATGAGCGCCGCGCCGACCGGCTCGGGATCCCGCTGAGTCAGCTCGGCCAGTTCTCCGGACACGGTGGCCAGCTTTCAGCGCGGATCGCCGGCGCCGAACGGTCGTTGCGCACCGTCGCCGAGAAGAAGCCCAAGGATGCCGAGACCAAGCAGTTCGTCAACGCGATCAGTGACCGCCTGACAGATCTGGCTGCCGCGGTCACCGCAGCTGAGAGCATGCCGACCGCACGCCGCCGCGCCGCACACGGTGCGATCTCCGACCAGCTCGACGGCATCGACGCAGACCTGATGGCCCGCCTCGGCGTCCTCTGAGCCGGGCCCTCTCCGGCTCCTGGCGCCCTTTCGCATGTCCGTCCGCACGTCGTCGCCCGCGTATTCGCGCAGCCTGAACGCTGCGGCGTTCACCGG
>NZ_JBARXZ010000085.1:0-19931 GCF_049647605.1 Mycobacterium sp.
TCCCTGGCCCGCTCCGATCGCCGCGAGCAGCGCGGTTTTACCACCGGGCCCGGCACACAGGTCCAGCCAGCGGCCACCGTCGGTGCCGCTGACCGGGGCGCGGGTCAGCGCTTGCGCAACCAGCTGACTGCCTTCGTCCTGGACCAGCGCCGCGCCGGTACGCACCGCCGCGAGCTGGCCGGGATCACCGCCGGGCAGGTACACCGCATACGGCGAGTAACGACCGACCTCACCGTCGGCCTCGGCGGCCAACTCTGCCGCCGACAGCCGCAGGGCGGCGAGGTGCACCAGCGGCCGGGCATCGTCGGCGGCCAGCACCGCCGTCAGCTCCCCGGCCGAAGCGCCGAGCGCATCGGCGAACGCCTGCGCGATCCAGCGCGGATGCGCGTGCACAAACGCCGCGTGCCCGACGGGATCCACCGAGGCCTTCGGGGCCAGTTCGGCGACCCAGCCGGCCTCGTCTCTGGAGGTCACCTTGCGCAATACGGCATTGACGAAACCGCCACGCGCCGTGTCGAATTCAACCTTTGCCTGGTCCACGGTGGTCGATACCGCGGCATGCGATTCGACTCGGGTGCGCAACAGTTGGTAGGTGCCCAGGCGCAACAGGTCCAGCAGTACCGGATCGATGGCCTCGGTGTCACGTTCGGAGGCCCGGGAGATCACGGCGTCCAACAGCCCCTGCGCCCGCAGGGTGCCGTACGTCAGCTCGGTGGCAAACGCTGCGTCGCGACCCGTGATTGCCCGCTGGCGCAACAGCGCCGGCAGCGCCAGGTTGGCGTAGGAGTCCCGGGTCGCGACGGCGCGCAGCACGTCGAAGGCGGCTTGCCGGGCGGGATCCAGCGGTTTCAGGTGCGCCGGCGGCCGACGGTCGGGACGCCGATCCTGTTGGCCGGCACGCTGATTGGACCCGGGTTGATTCGAACGGGGCTTGTCGGACCTGGGCTTGTCGGACCTGGGCTTGTCGGACCTGGGCTTGTCCGACCGGGGCTTGTCGGACCTTGGTTGATTCGACCGGGGCTTGTCGGACCGGGGCTTGTCGGACCGGGGCGGTCGGCGGTCGGTCACGAGATCGCCACCGCATCGTCGAGACGCGCCCCGCGCGCCCAGTCGGCGGCCGACATCGCTTTCTTGCCGGGTGGCTGTACCTCACCGAGTCGCACCGGCTGAGTTGTCGTCCCGATCCACACTTCACGTCTGCCGGGCTGCACCTGTCCCGGCTCCAGTGGCGCAGCCTCGGCGTCGATGGTCACCGGCCCGAGCTTGACCCGGGTGTCGCCGATGACGGTCCAGGCCCCGGGGTTCGGGGTCATCGCCCGGATGCGGCGTTCCACGACATGAGCGGGCAGGTCCCAACGGACCCGGGCGTGTTCGACGCTCACCTTGGGCGCCAGGGAGATTCCGTCGACCGGCTGCGGCACCGCCACCAGGGTGCCGTCCTCGACACCGTCGAGGGTGCTCTCCAGCAGGTGCGCACCGGATTCGGCGAGGCGGCCCAGCAACGCACCGGTGGTATCGGTTGCGGCGATGGTCTCGGTGACCACACCGTAAACCGGTCCGGAATCCAGCTCGGGTTCGATCTGGAAGGTGGTGGCGCCGGTGACCGCATCGCCGGCGGCGATCGCGGCCTGTACCGGTGCCGCACCGCGCCAGGCCGGCAACAGCGAGAAGTGCAGGTTGATCCAGCCGTGCTGGGGCACCGCCAGCAGTGGTTCGCCCAGCAGCGCGCCGAAGGCGACAACCGCGCAGCAGTCCGGAGCCAACGCGGCCAGCTCCTCGACGAACTCCGGTGCATTGGGTCTGCTGGGACGCAGCACCGGGATACCGCGTTCGGTCGCCAGCGCGGCCACCGGCGAGGGCAGCAGCCGGCGATTACGCCCGGCAGCGGCATCCGGCCTGGTCAGAACTGCGACCACGTCGTGACGTGAGGACTCGAGGAGCCGACGCAGAGCCGGCAGCGCCGGGTCCGGTGTGCCGGCAAAGACTAGACGCACCGTGCCAGCTTAGTGGGCGTGACTCGGCGTCCAGTCCACCTGTAACGGCCGCCCCCCGGAGTTGTCCGGCGGAATGGCGATGGGGTCCCCGGAGACGACGACTCAGCGCGGCAGTCGGTAGTACTCCCGTTCCGAGACTCCCGCGGCACCGGCGACATACATCCACGGGATGGTGCTGATCAGCTTGTTCACCGTCGCCGCCGAGTCGTTGTAGTACTGGCGGGCAAAAGCCAGCTTGTTCTCGGTGTCGGTGAGGTTGCGCTGGAGATCGGCGAAGTTGGTCGACGACGCCAGCTGCGGGTGGGCCAGACCGAGGGAGATCACCGGCCCGAGCGCAGAGTCGAGTTGCTGCTCGGCAGCCGACCGCTGCGCCACCGATTTGCCCTGGGTGGCGGAGTCCAACGCGGCCCCCGCCTGAGAGATCCGTGGAAGCACGCTCTGCTCATGTGCCGCGAACGACTGCACGGTGTGCACCAGGCTGGGAATCAACGAGGCGCGGCGGGTGAGTTCCACATCGATGCCACTGAGCGCCTCCCCGACCCGCACGTCGGCGGCCCGCAGCTTGTTGTAACCGACCACAAACACGATCAGCACCGCAACCGCTATCAGCAGCACCACGATCAGCAGCAACCTCGTCACGACGTCAACCTCACCACATCTGTCTCACTCACCGAACGCAGTCACCGAACTCGCACACCGCACACCTCACACCGCTCACCATGAGCCACCTCCGCCGCCGCCCCCACCACCGCCGCCCCCGCCGCCACTGCTGCTGCCGCTGCTGGACGACGATGACTGGGACGCCGTGTAGGCGCTGATCGAGGACGCCAGCGCCGATTCGAAACTGTCGAAGCTCGGCCCCGAGCCGCCGGCCGAGGTGACGCCGCCACCGACGCCGGGGTACCACTGCGGCTGCGGCGCCGGCACTCCGGTAGCCGCCTGATACTTCTGCGCCCACAGGGTCGCTGCGCCCGCGGCCACGGCGAACGGGACGTAGGCACTGTAAAGGTCTTTGCGGGCGCCGAAGTCGAAGCGCGCCTCGGCCGAATCAGTGGCCAGGACACGGTGGAACCCGCCGGCGCGCGACCACAGTTCACGGCCTGCGGGGGTGCGGCGGGTGCCTACGCCATCGCTCCACGACCCCGCCGTGACGAGGAAGAACACCGCAACCGGAATCACCCAGATCGTCGCCGGGAAACCCCAGCCGAAGACCGCGAACACCAACAGCACCAGGGCCAGCGCGTTGGCCGCCCGAACCCACAGCTCACTGCGGCGCCGGACCATCAGGTTGTTGTCGAAGGCCCAGTTGCGCACGGCGTCAGTCATCTCGGCCTTGGCCTTGGACAGCTTCTTGCCCGCGGTTTCGGTTCGGTTGGCGTGAAACTCCGTGCCGCGCCCCGTCACCTTGAGTGCCGACCCCACGGCAATGCTGACCGGATCTTGGGATGCCCAGTCCGCAGGTGCGACCTTGCCGTGGACCTCCCACCTCGTTTCGCCGTCCTGATGGAGTTCGACGAGTCCCCGCTCGGCCAGATGGAACAGGGTGGCGGTAAGTCCGTTCTTCGGCACAGATTCGGTACGGATGTACTCGAACTGGACCGGACCCAGCGATTCTGGCGGGGCGTACTGGAGCGGGAAGGACGGCGGCGTCTCCACTGTCCTGCGGATCATCACCACGGCGATCAGGGCGCCGGCGACCGTCGGAATGCCCACCCACACCAGTCCGGCCACGGACCGCCCGAGCACCGGATCCCAGGCCGATCCCCACGGCAGCTCGGCCCGGGGCGGGGTGGGCACGTCCACACCGGCCCGGATCGTCACCGGGGTTCGTGGCGGCACACCGTCGGCGACCACCGTCACCGTGTTGCCGTCGACTTCGAGGCGATCGCAGGCGGTTCCGGTGCCCGCCCCGACTGCGCACTGGGCGCCGGTGACGTCACCCGGCAGGGTCACCGCGATCCGGGCGTGTTCGATGCTGTTGTTCCATCCCGGCGCAATGACGTTCCAGAAGAAGACCGATTGCCCCGCGTCGGCGTTTCCGTCGCTGCCGGCGAATGTCTTTCCCAGACCGGTCCCGGATGGGTCGAGGACACCGGCGACGGTGTAGCGGATCTCGAAGACGTGGGCGCCGGCTGCAAGGTATTGATCGGGATCTCCGATCTTGGCCACCCGGAACCTGCCGCCGTCCTCCCACTGCAACTGATACTCGGCGGCCGCGCCGTCGAGGACGATCGACGTGACCTCCGGCGGTTGTCGCACACCCGCATTGTTCGGGTTGGCCACATCCCAGTACCGGAACAGACCGTGCCGGTCGGCGGGAAACTGAGCGACGATGGTCTCGGTGGCTTCGAGATTGCCGTCGGGGTCGACGACGTAGTTCGCCTGGTAGTCGGTGAACACCACCGGGTCGTCGGCTGGGGCAGCGCCCTGCGAGCCCCCCAGGAACAGCAATGGCCACAACACTGCAAAAACGAGCAGCGCCAACACCATCGGCACCTTGACGAACCGCCAGAATCGCCCCACGCCCTGCCTCCGCCCACGGTGTTGGTTGTCACCCTAGGGGACACACGGCGATCTGGGCGCCGACCTCACGTGCGGAGAATCAGGTTGCCCGCCGTTTGTAGTTAGGTTACCCTGCCCAAAGTTTAGAACGAGCTACGTCGCAGGGGTTCGCTGCGCTACCGCGATGGGATGTCGGAGAATCATGAGCCGGTTCGACCTCACCCGCGACCGCACATCGGGCCGCGCGTCGCAGTCCCTGTCAGCATGCACACCCCGGATCCTCGCCTGGGCCATCCTCGCCGCGACGGCTGCCGTCTTCGCCGTGTTCTGGCTTCGCGCCCGGGCGCACCGGAGCACCACGACGGAGAGCACCGGCCAACCGGTCCCCCGCACACCCGATCAGCGGCCTCCCGTCCCGCCGGAACGATCCATCGAATACCGTTGCGTACCAGAGCACTTCACTGCGACAGCGCTTGCACACCCCGATCGGACAGCGCTGCGGATCGCCTCGGATGCCATCACCTACGGTGACCTGCTGACCGCCATGCAGCGCAGGACAATCACACCTCGACCCGGCGATGCAGCACCGACCGCCGCCCTGGTGACCGCGCCGCTCGACATCGCCACCGTCGCGGCGATTCTGGGTCTGTTCGCCTCCGGGACCACCCTGGTGACCCTGGACCCGGGGACCCCACCCAACCGCGCCGCCGCGATGACCTCGATCCTCGAAGACCACGGATACCAAGTCACCCGGTTCGATGTCACCCGGTTCGATCCGGATGCCGACCCCACCGAGGGCGCCGCCGGTGGCCCGGCCGGCAGCGACGACGACGGGCCCGATCTCGATGACGTGACCAGCATCCAGTTCACGTCCGGCTCCACCGGCACCCCCAAAGCGGTGCGGCACACCCACGGCCTGTGGCTGGCCGACGCCCAGTTGCTCAACGACCGCTTCGGCCTTGCCGACGGCCGCAAGGTCGCGTTGTGCATGCCCATCAGCTTCGCCGGCGGCCTGAACGTGCTGATCGGCTCCCTGCTCGGCGGCGCCGAGATCATCGGGATCGATCCGCGCGAGCACACCGGACCCGAAGCGATCGCCCGCATCAACGCCACCGGCGCCGAGATCATCACGTGCACACCCAATTTCATCGACGCGCTACACACCGCGGCACGAGGGTCCACGCTGCCCGGCGTCACCCGGATCGTCGCCACCGGCGAAGCCATGCACGCCCGCCACGTCCGACTGGCACGTGAGCTGGCCCCACACGCGGTGATCACCAACTGGGCCGGATCCACCGAGACCCTCGCCATCGCAAGTCACGATATCCACCCGGACGCACCGCTGCCCCAGGGCATCATCCCGGTCGGAATTCCGGCGCCACACAAGAAGATCGACGTCCGCGACGACGGAACGGTGACCATCACCTCCCGGCACCTCGGCGGCGGCTACCTGGACCCGGCCGCGGCCACCGCGCGGTTCACCACGAATCCCGACGCCACCACCACCTACGCCGGCGGCGATGTCGGGCGCTGGGACCCCGAAGGCAACCTGGTGCTCTCGGGTCGCGCCGACAGCACCGTCAAGATCCGCGGCTACCTGGTCGAACCGGCCGAGATCGAAGTCACCCTGTTGTCCTACGACGACATCCGCGAAGCCGCAGTGGTCGCCGACCGCGGGTTCCCGGCGACACTGACCGCCTACGTTGCGCCCACCACAACCAGCCGTACCCCGGCGGTGGCAGACCTGCGGCACCGGCTGCACCGGGACCTGCCACCGTGGATGGTGCCCACCCACATCGTCACGCTGGCGGCGCTCCCGCGAGGTGACCGCGGCAAGATCGACCGCAGCGCGCTGCCCAGAACCACCCGCCCCCACTACGATCAACCACGCGGACCCCACGAAAAGCTGGTCAGCCGAGTGTGGAGCGACGTGCTGCGCATCGAATCGATCGGTCGCTCAGACAGTTTCTACGCACTCGGCGGGGATTCGATGTCGGTGGCACAGGTCCTTGTTGCCCTGCGTGAATCGCACGGAATCGTGGTGAGTCCCTCGGATGTGGCCGGCGCCCCCACCGTCGCCGAGTTGGCAGCCCGGATCGCCGGGGCCGAAGACACCTCCGCGACCCGCACTCTGAACTCGACCACCGTGGCCCTACGCGCCATATCGCCGGCAACCCGGGGCACTCCGCTGCTGTGCTTCACCGGCGCGGGAGCCTCGGCACTGTCCTTTGCACCTCTGGCCCAACGAGTCGGCAGTCAGACAGCGGTATACGCGTTCGAACCGAAAGGCTTGCACCAGCGCAGCTTTCCGGACCTGTCGATTCGCGGTGCGGCCCGCCGGCACCTGGTCGACGTGCGCCGGATCCAGCCGGAAGGCCCGTACACCCTGATCGGTCATTCCCTCGGCGGCCACATCGCCCTCGAGGTCGCGCGGCTACTCGAAGCCGACGGAGCCGAAGTAGAACTGGTGGTCATGCTCGACGCCTGGCTGTCCCCGAAGGTCGCCGGCCAGGCGCGGCGGGACCTGCCGGATGTGGCCGTGACACTCGATCTCGAAGTCACCAACAATCTCGGCACCTGGTGGGCGCGCCAGAAACAGCTGCCCCTGGCCGGAATCCTCTCGCGGCATTACCACCGCCGGACGCTCGGCATCGAAGAGCTCGGGATGATGATGGGCTACCGCCACTGTCCGTCGCCCTGGACCGGCCGTGCCCTGCTGGTCCAAAGTCACCTCAACCGCGACGATCCACGGTTGTGGCCCCGCATTCTCGGCGGTGATCTGGAAGTCCGGACCGTGGACTGTGACCATCACTCGATCGTGCGGGAACCACACGTAGGCGCCATCGCCGACCTGATCCGCGATGCCCGGCGCACACCCGAGTTGGACGCCTCCGTCGGCTGACCCGATGGCGCCAGTGTGCCCGTCACCCGATGTGCAGCGGGTCGACCTGCACCCGGACCGGCTCGCTGTCCTTTTTGGCGCTGCGGATTCCGGCGGCGCGACGCAGGGCGGCGGCCAGCGGTAGCCCTTCGTTACGGCCGACCCGCACCAACATCCGGATCACCTCGTCGTCGTCACGGGCACCGGCAGGCCGGCGCACCCCCGGCGGCAACTCGACCGGTCCGAACACATCGGCGGTCTCGGGTAACCGCGCGTCCTCGAGCAGCGCCGATACCGCCACCGCAGTTCCGTCCAGCGCCGCCATGTGCACGCTGGGAGGCAGGGCAAGTTCGGTGCGGGCATCGAGCTCAGACTCCGCGTGCCCCACCGGATCCCACCGGATCAGCGCCTGCACCGCGGGAATGGTGGCTTCGGCCACCACCGCCACGGTCCCGCCCTCGGCGCGCGGGCGTACCAGGGCGGCGGCACTCATCCACCGCCGCAACGTGTCCTCCCCGGCCCGCAGATCCTGGCGCCCCAGCAGCGCCCAGCTGTCCAACAGGAGAGCGGCCCCGTAACCGTCCGCGGCCGTCGGCTCCGCGCCCGGGGTGGCCACCACCAACGCCGGACCGGCTTCCACAGCCGGCAGCATCGACTCACCCGACGAGGTGAACACCGTCACCCCGGGAAAGGTGCGGCCGAGTTCCTCGGCGGTGCGCCGCGCGCCGATCACAGCCGCCCGAACAGAATCGGATCCGCAGCGCGCACAGCGCAATGCAGTGTCGGCGCGACCACACCAGCGGCACACCGCGGTCCCCTGGTCGCCGGCCGGACCGGTCAGCGACAGCGGGCCGGTGCAGTGCCGGCAGCGGGCGATGGTGCGGCACTTCCCACACGCCAAGGACGGCACATAGCCCCGCCGCGGCACCTGGATCAGGACCGGATGCCCGGCCGCCAGGGCACCGCGGGCCGCGTGCAGTGCCATCGAAGGCAGCCGGGCGGTGCGTGCGGCCGGGTCGCGTTCCTGTTCGAAACCGGAGTCGTCGAGCGCAACGACGCGCGGTGCGTGCGTGCGCACCACGGGGCGCAGCGCCACCAGGTCATGGGCCCACCCGCTGCGGACCAGTGCATGCACTTCCGCGGTCCGGGAAAAGCCACCGATCACGGCCGCACAGCGCAGCTGGTGGGCACGCAGCATCGCCACTTCTCTGGCGTGCGGGTACGGAGACCTCGGCTCGGCCAGATTGTCGTCACCGTCGTCCCAGAGCAATATCAACCCCAGGTCATGGATCGGCGCAAAAACCGCACTGCGGGTACCGACCACCACCCGGGCGGCGCCGCGCAGCACCGAAAGCCACCGCCGATAACGCGCCGCGGGCCCGAGCCCCGCAGCCAACGCCACCACACCGTCCGGCGGGCACAGCCGCACCACAGCCGCATGTAGCGCGTCGACATCTCGCTGGTCCGGCACCACCGCAAGCACGCTGCGGCCCCCCGCAAGCGTGGTCGCCGCCGCCTCGGCGAACCGGTCCACCCAGGACTCCCCCGGCACTGCCTGCCAGGCTGCCCGCGCCGAACGGCCGTTGCGGACCGCGTCCAGGAACGCCGCGCTGCGGTGGTACTTGTCCCATTGCGAGGTATCCGGGTCCACCACCGCGGTCGGCACCGGGTCCACCGCCGTGTCGCGCTCCGTCTTGGCGTGCCGCGGCGGAATGGCCAGTCGCAGCACATCCGGGCGGGTGCCGGCGTAGCGGGCTGCCACCGCCTCCGTCAGCCGGCGCACCTCGGGGGTCAGCACCGGCTCCGGTGACACCACGCGGTCCAGCCAGCCCAGCTTTCCCTCATGGTCGGTGTCAGAGCGTCGCTCCAGCACGTACCCGTCGACAAGGCGGCCGTGGAAACGGATCCGCACCCGGACTCCCGGCTGCGCGTCGTCGGACTGCTCAGCCGAGACCAGGTAGTCGAAGTCGCGGTCCAGGTGGGGCACCGTCAGCATCGGAAGCACCCGGGCAATGGGTTCCAGGTCAGCGGCCTGACGCGCGGCAGTCATGCGACGGACGTGACGGCGCCATCCGACCTGCCTACCGGCGTCCGACCGAAGAAGAATCCGGCGGTGATCAACACCAGCGCGGCACCGTAACCCCACCAGATCGGCACCGCCAGCAATTCGTCACCCCGCACGAACACGCTGATGCCGATCATCGAGTCGGACACCGCAAAACACACCGCCCCCAACGCAGTCCACGGCGTGGGCAGCCCGGCCAACAGCGCCACACACACCATGGCTGCCAGTACGCCGATGTAGGCCACCACGGGCACCGCGAGCCCCTGCGCCTGCAACGCCGGCCAGAACCATGCCAGCAGCGCCACGCACGCCACGATCACCAGCACCGAGGCGACAACCCGGGTGCGCGCCGCCTGGCGAAACGGGCGGGCCAGCGGCACCAGCGCCCACAGGAAGCACAGGTGCGCCACCAGAAACGCGGCCAACCCGCCGACAAACGACGGCTCCCACCACGGCATCGCCAGCAGGAAATCACCGACCGCGGAGAACACCAGGGCCGCCACCAGCAGCCGTCGCTCCCGCAGGTCGGTGCGAACCACCGCGGCGGCGGCCAGCAGCAGTGCCATCGCCGCCTTGACCAATGGCTGACCGGCGAACTGCCCGGTGAGGTCCGCCCCGGCGGGCAACCCCAACGCCACGACCACCAGGAAGACCCCGTAGCCCGCCCCCATCACCACACCGGCCAGCCACAATCGGTTCGACCAGGTTGTGGTGGTGGCCCGTGCATCTGCCATCGACGCCATGCTCAGACAAGGTACTGGAAGTGTTTCCCCACGGACTTCGGGTTGCGGCTGCCTCGGGCGTAGCGACCTCAGGCGTAGCGGCGCCGTTCGTGCCGGCTCTGCTCGTCCACCAGGTCCAGCATCTCCAGGACCGCTCGGGAGGATCGTTCGGCCGCCCGGGCACGCACCCGCGCCGGAGCGTCCCACAGCACCGGCGCCTCGACGCTGATCGGCACATCGGCGGGAAGTGCGCGCAGCATCGAGATGAGGTCGATACCGCCCTGTCCCGGAAAGAGTCGGGCATTGCGCCCCTGATAGACCAGCTCCTCGACAGTGGTGGGGCGCTGCGCCACCGCATCACAGATCTGGGCGTAACGAATCCACTCACGCGGCAGGGCCGCCAGCTCTGCCGGAGTGTTCAGGGCGCGGTCGTAGTGGATCGCGTCGACGAGCAGCCCGACATTGTGGTGGCCGCTGCGGGCGACGATCGCCGCGGCCTCACCCAGATTCCGCACCTCGGTCCAGGGCATCGGTTCCAGGTTGGGAGTCATGCCGTATTGCGCTGACAGCTCGGCCAATTCGGCGAATCGTGCCGCGGTCCGCCCATGATCCGGGTCGTTACCGGTGACCAGAACCTGCTGCGCCCCCAGGAACGCACCGGTTTCCAGGATCTGCTCGAAGTCGTCGCGGATCCGCGTCTCGGGGCGCAGTCGGAGTACCTCGATGTCGATCAGCACCAGCCCCGAGTCATCGAGACGCCGCCGGACGTCACGCACCAGCGGCGTCAGCCCGATCGTCGGCCGCAGCGGTTCTTGGGTTGTCGCGCGGACCAAACGCAGACCCACCGCGTCGAACCCCGCCTCGGCGGCGGCGGCGACGAGCTCATCCGGGCCGAGCTCCAATACCGTCAGCGGCGCCAGAGACAGCAAACGCCCCGTTGTGGAGCTGATCGCCCTTGTGGCCTCGACCACGATGCCTCCTCCACGCTCACGGCACATCTCTGGGGTCCGCGATCGGGACTCATCGAGACGCGCAACAGAAACCCAGGCAATTTTCGGCTATCGAGCACCAAAACGGTGGGCTACCTTTTGCCCCCGAGGGTCCCAGCGAGGTAGCTGCCGGACGTCTGGGTCCGCCATATCGGGGCGATGTCCGGCCGAATCGCCGGGACTCACCGGAAGCCGGTGACCGCACAGCGTTGCCAGGCGGCCTGGGCGGACGCTTCCAGCAACCGATCAGATGGCTGTGCGGTGAAGACGATCACCGTATCGACCGGTGACCCACCTGGTGGGCCACGGGGTCCGGGCTGCCACGTAAGTTGTCGGTGTGCCTGCCATTGATCCCATCCTGCAGACAGTTCTGGAAGCGCTGCCCTTCCAGTTGACAACAGACGGTGGTGTCGAGGCCGCCCGGGCGCGGTTCCGCGACCTGCCGCGGCAGCCGATCCTGCCCGAGGTCAGCGCACGAGACCTGGTCATCGACGGCACCCACGGTCCGGTCCCGATCCGCGTCTACACCCCGCCGACAGCGGCGAACACCACGCTGCCGGTGGTGCTCTTCTTCCACGGCGGCGGGTTTGCCGTCGGTGATCTCGACAGCTACGACGGCACCGCGCGCCAGCACGCGGTCGGCGCCGACGCGGTGGTGGTGTCGGTCGACTATCGACTGGCCCCCGAGCATCCCCATCCGGCGGCGGTGCAGGACGCGTGGACCGCCACCACCTGGGTGGCCGACCATGCAGCAGAGCTGGGCGCGGATCCCTCCCGGCTGGCGGTGGCCGGCGACTCCGCCGGCGGCAATCTGGCCGCCGTGATGGCCCAGCTGACCCGCGACGAGAACGGGCCCGCCATCGCGTTCCAGCTGTTGTGGTACCCAACGGTCATGTGGGACAGCACATTACCGTCGATGACCGAGAACGCCGAGGCCCCCATCCTGGATCTGCGGGCCATCGCGGAATTGTCGGCCTGGTACGCCGGCGACATCGACCCCGCCGATGCCCCCACGACCATGGTCCCGGGCCGGGCCGCCAACCTGTCGGACCTGGCGCCGGCCTACATTGCCGTTGCCGGACACGACCCGTTGCGTGATGACGGCATCCGGTACGCCGAACTGCTGGCCGCGGCCGGAGTGCCGGTGACCCTGGACCACGCGGAGACGCTGGTGCACGGCTACCTCGGCTACGCCGGAATCGTGCCCGCCACCACCGAGGCGATGGAGCGCGGGCTGTCGGCGTTGCGCGCCGCGCTGCACCCCTGACGCGGGCAGTTCTCAGAAGACGGGTGTGACGTCCCCGCCGGGCCATTGCTGTTCGATGAAGTCCCGCGTCGCATCGCTGTGTAGCAACTCATCGAGTTTCGCCACGTCGGGGTTGTCCTGATTGTCCTGCCGACTGGCCAGGAAATTGGCGTACGGGTTGTCCACGAGTGACTCGACGATCAGTGCGTCGTCGAGGGTGTAGCCCGCCGTCAGGAAGTAGTTTCCGTTGAGGATCGCCAAGTCGACGTCGGGCACCGCACGGGCCTGCAGATCGGGTGCGGCCTCGACGAATTGAAAGTTCTTCGGGTTGCCCACCGTATAGACGTTGACGTCGCCGCCGGCCGGCAAGGTGACCAGGTTCTTCGACGCCAGCAGCGCCAGCGCGCGGGCTTGATTGGATCCGTCGTCGGTGATGCTGATCCGCGCACCGTCCGGAAGCAGCGCAACGTCGTCGTAGCGCTGGGAGAAGGCGGCGTAGGGCTCGATGTGCACTCCGGGGAACGCATGGAGTTGATAGCCGAAGTCGGCGACCTGCTCGTCGAAGTACGGCTCGTGCTGGAAGTAGTTGGCATCGATATCGCCCTCGGCGAGCCAGCGATTGCCCAGTGAGTAGTCGTCGAACACCCGGATCTCGAAGTCCAGTCCCGCGTCCTTGGCGGGACCGTTCTTGATGAACTCCAAGATCTCGGCTTGCGGAATCTGGGTGGCCGCCACCGTGATTCGGGTTGTGTTGGTGTCCTCGCGCAACCAGAAATACGCGCCGACGCCCACCACAAGAACAACAACAGCAGCCAGCGCCGTCAACACCGGCCACTTGGATTTGGGTGGGCCGGCAGGGTTTTCGGTCATGGCGATCGGTATCCGTTCAGTCGGGGTTCAAAAATGTTCACAGCACACCTGCTACAGCGAGGTCTTCTCCAGGTCGGCGGTCACGGTTGTGCCGCGCCGGGCACGGTGGTCGGTCCTGCGGGCAAAGCAGTCACCGACGACCTGGAAAAGGGTGGCCAGCACGATCAACAGCAGCACCGTCGCCCACAGCACCGGACCGTCATAGGACCGTGCGCCGTAGCGAATCGCCAGATCTCCGAGGCCGCCACCACCGATCACTCCCGCCAGTGCCGAGTACCCCAGCAGGGCGATGATGGTGATGGTCAGGCCGGCGATGAGGCTACTGATCGCTTCCGGCAGCAGCGTTTTGGTGATGATCTGCCAACGGGTGGCACCGACCACCCGGGCCGCATCGATCTTCCCGGCGTCGACCTCCCGCAGCGAGGACTCGACCAGCCGGGCCAGGAACGGGATGGTGCCGATGGTCAACGGCACCATTGCGGCCACAGTGCCCAGACTGGAGCCCACCAGCAGCCGGCCCAGCGGCCACAGCGCGATGACCAGCACCAAGAACGGCAGCGAACGCAACACGTTGACGATGATCCCGAGAATCCGGTTGAGCCACGGCAACGGTGACAACCCGCCGGGTGCGCTCGCGTAGAGCACCACACCCAAAGGGATGCCGAACACGGTCACCACCGCAAACGGGATGAACACCAGTTGCAGGGTCTGGTTGAGCGCGACGGGTACTGCATTGGTGCTGAGCAGGATCGAGTCGTCGAGCCACTCGCCGATACCGTCGAGGAAGCTCATCGCAGCACCGGCGCCTCGGCGATGCTGACGGAAACGCCACGCGTCCTGAGCCATTCGGTGTACAGATCGGCCCGGTCGACCGCCGAGTGATCGATCCCGGTGAGACCGAGCTGAAACTGCGACACCGATTGCCCACCCAGCTGCAGCACTTCCCCGTCGAGGATCCGCACGTCGGTGTTCAGCTCCCGGGCCAGAGCCCCGATGAACGATGTCGCCGCGTCGGTGCCGGCGTGGACGTTGACGATCAGCTCACCATCGGTGGCGGCCGGTGCCGCGCCCAGCGGCGGCAGCAACCCGGATGCGGGGTCGGCCGCGACGTCGGCCAGGGCGCCCTGCGCGATCACCCGGCCCGCCGAGAGCACCGCCACCCGGTCGGCGATCTGCCGGACGATGGCGAGGTCATGGGTGATCAGCAGAATGGTGACGTCGAGCTCCTCGCGCAGCTGCGTCAGCAGCGTCAGGATCTCCTGGGTTGTCGCCGGATCCAGAGCGCTGGTCGGTTCGTCGGCCAGCAGCACCGACGGCCGGGCAGCGAGGGCACGCGCGATACCCACCCGTTGTTGTTGACCGCCGGAGAGCTGCGCCGGGTAGTCGTCACCGCGTCCGGCCAGACCCACCAGCTCGAGCAGTTCGCCTGCACGACGCCAACGCGCGGTGCGGTCCCAGCCGGCGATCTCCAGCGGGTATTCGATGTTGTTTCGGGCTGTCCGGTTGTCCAGCAGGTTTCCCGCCTGGAACACATTGCCCAGCCGCCGTCGGGCACTGCGCAGCTCTCGTTCCGACAGTGCCGTGAGGTCCTGGCCGTCGAGGACCACCCGCCCGCTGGTGGGTCGCTCGAGCAACGCGATGGTGCGTACCAGGGTGCTCTTCCCGGAACCACTGCTGCCGACGACACCCAGGATCTGTCCCTGATCCACCGCGATCGACACCCCATCGAGGGCCCGCGTTTCGCCGTAGACCTTGCTCAGGTCCTCGGTGTAGATCGACATTCTCGGCCTGCCTCATGGATCCGCACGGACAACGCGCTAGATCCTAAGCAGCAATGGCCATCCCGCTGGACTGCCCAACGACCAATCACCCCTTTCTGCAGGGGCTTTCGCTGAAATCAAGCTGAGCCAAAAGGGCGCGGCCAAAAAGCCGAGCAGACGCAAACTCGTACGCCTACGCGGCGAAAAGCACGAGTTTGCGTCTGCTCGGCAAAAAACGTCAGACGGAGGCCTTCAGGTCGTCCACCTTGTTGAGTTGTTCCCACGGCAGTTCGACGTCGGTACGGCCGAAGTGCCCGTACGCGGCGGTCTGCGCGTAGATGGGCCGCAGCAGGTCCAGGTCGCGGACAATCGCGCCGGGGCGCAGATCGAACACCGACGTGATGGCCTTCTCGATGCGGGCCGGGTCGACGGTCTCGGTGCCGAAGGTTTCGACAAACAGCCCGACGGGCGCTGCCTTGCCGATGGCGTAGGCGACCTGCACCTCGACCCGCTCGGCCAGGCCGGCGGCCACCACGTTCTTGGCCACCCAGCGCATCGCGTAGGCCGCCGAGCGGTCCACCTTCGACGGGTCCTTGCCGGAGAAGGCGCCGCCGCCGTGGCGGGCCCAGCCGCCGTAGGTGTCGACGATGATCTTGCGGCCGGTCAGTCCGGCGTCACCCATCGGGCCACCGAGGACAAACTTGCCGGTCGGGTTGACCAGCAGCCGAAAATCGGAGGTGTCCAGCGTCTGGTGCCCCAGGTCGTCGAGAACGGTGTTGACGACCTTCTCCCGGATATCGGGGGCCAGCATGTTGTCCAGATCGATATCGGCAGCATGCTGGGTGGACAGCACCACGGTGTCCAGCCGCACCGGAGTGGTGCCGTCGTACTGGATGGTGACCTGGGTCTTGCCGTCCGGGCGCAGGTACGGCAGCACCCCGTTCTTGCGGACCTCGGTCAGGCGCCGTGCCAGCCGGTGCGCCAAGGCGATCGGCAGCGGCATCAGTTCGGGAGTGTCCTTGATGGCGTAGCCGAACATCAGCCCCTGATCGCCGGCACCCTGGGCGTCCAACGGGTCGCTGGCGCCCTCGACGCGGGCCTCGTGCGCGGTGTCGACACCTTGGGCGATATCGGGTGACTGCGCGCCGATCGCGACGTTGACACCGCAGGAGGCGCCGTCGAAGCCCTTGGTCGACGAGTCGTACCCGATGTCGAGGATTCGGTCCCGAACGATCTTCGGGATGTCGGCGTAAGCGCTGGTGGTGACCTCACCGGCGACGTGCACCTGTCCGGTGGTCACCAGCGTCTCGACCGCCACACGGGATCGCGGGTCCTCGGCCAGCAGAGCGTCGAGCACCGAGTCGCTGATCGCGTCACAGATTTTGTCGGGATGCCCCTCGGTCACCGACTCACTTGTGAACAGTCGAGATTTGCTCACGTCCACATCCCTTCTGGCCCGCAAGCCATCATCGTTATTTAGCCAGGCGAAGTTTAGCGCCGTTGTTGTTGTTCTCTCCCGCGGATTGCGGATCGCCGCGTCGCGCGCCGGCGCGACGTCAGGTCAGGTGTTGTTCTGGTGTCTCCCAGCCTGGAGAAACTGTCCGATCGCGTCCACAATACGACTCGCCATGAGCGTTTTGGAGCCGTGCTCCAGCGCCGCCTCGGTGCCGTCGGACGTCAGCAACCATCCGTCATTGTGATCGACCTCGAAGGCGCGCCCCTCACCGACGGCATTGACCACCAGCAGGTCACAGCCTTTGCGAGCCAATTTGGCGCGGGCGTGGAACAGCACATCGCCATTGGCATCGCCGGTCTCGGCAGCGAACCCGACGATCGCGCGCATTTTGGGCAGCTGTCCATCCGTACGGGCGCGGACCGTGCCGGCCAAGACATCGTCGTTGCGCACCAACTCGATCGACGTCGGTTCCGAGGCACCCTTCTTGATCTTGGTGGTGACCATCTGGGCGGGGCGGAAGTCGGCGACGGCAGCCGCCATCACCAGGACATTTGCATCGGGTGCGTGTTTGGACACCGCGTCACGCAGCTGACTGGCCGACCCGATGTGCACGACGTCGACGCCTGCGGGGGCGACCAGCCCGGAGGTGTGACCGGAGATCAGAGTGACATCGGCGCCACGCTGTGCGGCGACCCGGGCGACCGCGTAGCCCTGTTTACCGGAGCTCCGATTCCCCAGGAACCGCACCGGGTCGAGCAACTCGCGGGTCCCACCGGCGGTGACCAGCACTTTGAGGCCGGCGAGGTCATAGGGCACCGCGTCAGAACGTTCGAGCAACAGCTCGGCAAAAGTGGTGATTTCTTCGGGTTCGGGCAATCGTCCGGGCCCCGAATCGGCCCCGGTGAGCCGGCCCGCTGCGGGTTCGAGAACCACGAAGCCCCGGCGTCGCAGCGTGGCGACGTTGTCGGCAGTGGCGGGGTGCAACCACATCTCGGTGTGCATCGCCGGCGCAAACAGGACCGGGCAGCGCGCCGTGAGCAGGGTTGCGGTGAGCAGGTCGTCGGCCCGTCCGGCAACGGCGCGGGCCAGCAGATCTGCGGTGGCGGGGGCGACCACCACCAAGTCCGCCTCCTGCCCGATGCGCACATGGGGCACCTCGGAGACGTCCTCGAAGACGCCGGTGCGGACGGGATGGCCTGACAGCGCTTCGAAGGTGGCGGCCCCGACAAAACGCAGCGCCGCCTCGGTGGGGACCACGCGGACATCGTGACCGGCCTCGGCGAGCTGTCGAACGACAGAACACGCCTTGTAGGCGGCGATCCCGCCTGCCACACCGACAACGATCCGCTTACGGGTCACCGACAACACCTCCGCCGGACGGCGGAGCCCTGACGGCAGAGCTGCCGGTGTTCGCTGCTGGTTCCGTGGCCCCCGAGCCTCATCCGCGCAGCGCCTGCCCTACTCGCCTTCGGTGTGTTCGAGCAGGTCCCCGTGGATCTCACGCATCGCGATCGACAGCGGCTTCTCCTGCAGACCCGGCTCGACCAGCGGCCCCACGTATTCGAGGATGCCGTCGCCGAGCTGGTTGTAGTAATCGTTGATCTGGCGTGCTCGCTTGGCCGCGTAGATCACCAGCGCGTACTTGCTCGACGCGCGGACCAGCAGCTCGTCGATGGGCGGGTTGGTGATGCCGAGCGGCGTGTCGTAGGCACCCTCAAGTGCCGAACCGGTGGCCGAGTCGAGCTGGTCAACACCGGACAACGAGTCGGCGGACGGGTTACTCACGTAAAAATCTCCTGGCGGTAATCGGGTGGTGCGGGTACTTCGAGTGCAGTTGTGCGCGGTGAATGCGCTCCCAGCTGTGGCGCGCGAGCACCAACAGGTGCGTCAGACAGGGTCCGGCGCAGTTTCCACCAGCAAGGATAGCAATTCGGCGCAGGCGGCTTCCAATTGCCTGTTCACGACAATCACATCGAAGTCATTTTGGGCGGCGAGCTCGGCTCGCGCCGTGTCCAGCCGCCGCTGCATCACCTCGGGTGATTCGGTGCCGCGACCGGCCAGCCGACGTTCCAGGTCTTCCCAGCTCGGTGGTGCCAGGAACACCGATACCGCTTCCGGTAGCGCGCTCTTGACCGACCGAGCGCCGGCGAGATCCACCTCGATGAGCACGGGTCTGCCCGCGGCCACCGCATCCAGCACGGGCCGGGCCAGGGTCCCGGACCGGTGTAGCCCTCGGTGGATCTCCGCCCACTCGAGAAGCGCACCGGCCTGGATCAATTCATCGAACTCCTGGGCGGACACAAAGTTGTAGTCCACGCCGTCCACTTCACCCGGTCTCGGCTCCCTGGTGGTCGCCGAGACACTGAAAAGCAGGTTGGGAAGGCGTTCGCGCAGGCATCTGACCACGGTCGACTTACCGACCGCGGAAGGACCGGACAGCACAACCACCCGGCCTGGGGGCACCGAGCCCCCAGAGCCGCAGCGGCCGCCGTCCGATCCTTCGACAGCGATCACAGCCCTCTAGGAGGGATCGAACTTGTCCAGCAGCGCCTTGCGCTGCCGATCACCCAGGCCGCGAAGCCGACGGGTGGGAGCGATCTCGAGCTCGGTCATGATCTCCTGCGCCTTGACCTTGCCAACCTTCGGCAGGGCTTCCAGCAGTGCGGAGACCTTCATCTTGCCCAAGACCTCATCGGTCTCGGCATCCTTGAGCACCTGGGTGAGGTTGGTGCCGCCACGCTTGAGCCGATCTTTGAGTTCAGCTCGCGCTCGACGTGCGGCAGCAGCCTTCTCCAACGCTGCCGCGCGCTGTTCGTCGGTCAACTGGGGAAGGGCCACGGTTCCTCCGTCTCATTACCATTTTGTCGATCACGACCTGGCTAGATCGTGACCATTGTTTTGTCTCGGCCGGGGTTAGTCAGCCAGCGACGACGACCGTACCCACGCCGCCTGACGAAATCTAACCCCACCCCCCACATGAACCGACAAAGGCCCAGCGTGTAGGCCCCGACACGCCGGGATCGCGAGTGCCGGCCCGTCGGCGCCCACAGCCACCCGCCAAAGTTGCCCGGCCACGCCATCTCGCGGTGAAACCACTGTCCAACAGCACTTTTGGCGACATTCCCCGCTTCTCTGAGCTCGCTGCACCACCGTCTCGGGCGGCTTCCGCAGTGACCTCAGCAGCCCCACAGAAGTGTGTCCGGCGTGTCGCGCGTGTCGGAAAGTGCCGCTGACCACGTATTGGCCCGGCGGGTTGCCACAGCGGCGCGTCGAAACCGCGACTTCCACCCTCGGGAGATATCTAGATGCGCTATCTACCCGCGCGCCGGCAGCGTGGACCCAGCCCACCGGAAACCCGGTCCGGCCGAGGAAGACGTGGCCGCCGGCCTGACACGGCGCTCCACGGCCCGTCGGGCGTTGCGGCGGGCCTGCGGGCACGCCGGCAC
>NZ_JBARXZ010000086.1:0-42728 GCF_049647605.1 Mycobacterium sp.
GACAAAAAACGGGCCTCAAACGGCAGTCGGCAACGGTCTTCTCGATGTGGGTGATGCCGCGCGCGGCGAACCAGGCGCGGGCTCGGTGCATGAACGTGACTGCAGTCGTAACCTTTTCGTCGGGCAAGGGTGCTGGAGGCGTTATCGAGGACGAGGTGAACATCCAGATCGGCGGGACACACCCCGACCAGTTCATCGTGGCTCAACCGCATCGAACACTGGTCCGCCGAGTCGACCACCAAGAAGCTGCGCCGCGGCACTCACACCTCAGTCCGGCAACTCAACAACGACATCCGCGCCTCGGTCAACAGCACCCGCGCCCCGCGCATGGGACCAAGACCGCCGATCAAATCCTCGAATCAATCGGCAACTACTGCCATCGAATTAACGACTCACGGCACTAGCCGGCTACCGCCAGCTGGGCAACCAGATCTGCATGTGCCAGGTCGCCTGCGAGATGGGCAGGCCGGTCAGCACCGGGAACAACCAGACGAAGTTCGTCAACACCACCGCTAGGTAAAAACACACCACCAGCAAGCCGAGGGTGCGGCGCTCGGCATTCTGCCGACGTTTGTAGAGGATGTCACCGCAGATCAAGGCGATCGCCATCACCAGGAACGGCGCCATGGTGGCCGCATAGAAGAAGTACATCTGCCGGTCGATGTCGGCGAACCACGGCAACCAGCCCGCGCAATAGCCGACCAACACCACGGCATAGCGCCAATCCCGCCGGACAAAAGCGCGCCACGCGGCGTAGAACAGCACCGGGACCGCCAGCCACCACATCGCCGGCGTACCCACCAACATCACGGCCTTCACACACGACTGCACCCCGCAGCCGGGCACGTTGTCCTGATCGATCGCGTACAGCACCGGCCGCAGCGACATCGGCCACGTCCACGGTTTGGACTCCCACGGATGATGGTTGCCCGCGGCATTGGTCAGCCCGGAATGGAAATCGTAGGCCCGGGTCGTGTAGTACCACAGCGACCGGATGGCATCCGGCGGCTGCCACCACTGCCCGGCGCCGATCGCCTGCCCCACCTCGTGCCGATTGACCGCGGTCTCCGAGCGGAACCAGCCCCAGTAACTGGCCAGGTACACCGCGGGCGGGAGCAGCCCCAGGGCATACACCGTGGGACCGAGGTCGCGGCGCAGCGTGCCGGTCCACGGCCGGAGCACCCGGTACTGCTTGCGTGCGGCCACATCGAAGGCCAACGACATCAACCCGAAGAACACCACGAAATACAGGCCGGACCACTTCGTCGCACATGCCAGCCCCAGCAGCAGACCGGCGCCGAACCGCCACCACCGCACCCCCAGCCGCGGGCCCCACGGGGTCTCGTTGATCCGGCCGTCGAGCAGCGCAGTGTGCATCCGCTCGCGCACCTGATCGCGGTCCACGATCAGCGCGCCGAACGCGGCGACGACAAAAAACACCAGGAAACCGTCGAGCAGCGCGGTCCGCGCGGTCACAAAGGACACGCTCTCGGCGACCAGCAACACCCCGGCGATACCGCCGATCAGCGTCGAACGGCTGATCCGGCGCACCGTCCGCGCCACGATCGCCACCATCAGCACACCCAGCAGCGCCCCGGTGAACCGCCAGCCCAGCCCGTTGTAGCCGAAGATCCATTCCCCGACGGCGATCAACTGCTTACCCAGCGGCGGGTGCACCACCAGGCCGTAACCGGGGTTGTCCTCAATGCCGCCGTTGTGCAGCACCTGCCAGGCCTGCGGCGCATAGTGCTTCTCGTCGAACACCGGGGTGCCGGCATCGGTCGGCGACTGCAGATTCAGGAACCGGGTCAGCACCGCAAGGCCGGTGATCACGGCCGTCATGATCCAGCCTTGCAGCCGGTCGAGCGGGCCGAAGTCGGCGACGGGAACGAGCGGGCCGGGACTGATCACGGGTACGGCACGCTCCGGCAGCACAGTGGTGGGAGCGGTCATCGACTCAGATGCTACGGATCGTAGGCTTGGCACTCATGAGTGGTGGCCGACTATTACTGGGTGCCACGCCGCTGGGGCAGCCCTCCGATGCTTCGGCGCGACTGGTCGAGGCGCTGGCAACCGCGGATATCGTCGCCGCCGAGGACACCCGGCGGGTGCGGTCCCTGGCCACCGCGCTCGAGGTGCGGATCGGCGGCCGGGTGGTGAGCCTGTACGACCAGAACGAGGCGACGCGGGCGCCGGCCCTGATCGAGGAGATGCGCTCCGGTGCGACGGTGCTGGCCGTCACCGATGCGGGAATGCCGCTGATCAGCGATCCCGGCTACCGACTGGTCTCCGGCTGCGTCGAGGCCGGGGTGCCGGTGACCTGCCTACCCGGCCCGTCCGCGGTCACCACGGCCTTGGCCGTCTCCGGCCTGCCCTCGGACCGGTTCTGCTTCGAGGGGTTTGCCCCCCGCAAGGCACGCAAGACCTGGCTGACGATGCTGGCCGCCGAACCGCGCACGTGTGTTTTCTTCGAGTCACCGCGACGGCTGGCCGAGCTGCTTGCCGAGGCCGCAGAGGTCCTGGGCGGCGACCGGCGGGCGGTGGTCTGCCGCGAGCTCACCAAAACCCATGAGGACATCGTGCGCGGCACCCTCGCCGAGCTGGCCGCCTGGGCTGCCGACGGGGTGCTGGGCGAGATCACCGTCGTCTTGGCCGGAGCGGTGCCGCAGGCGGATCTGGACACTCTGGTCGCCGAGGTGACCGAGCTGACCGAGGACGGTGTGGGTGTCAAGGACGCCTGCCAGCGGGTGGTCGCCGCGCACCCGGGCGCCCCGTCGCGGCGCGACCTCTACGAAGCGGTGCTCAAGTCGCGTGGCTGACGCAGGCCCACCGTCGGTGCGGCCTTGTGCAGACACTCGTTCCATTCGGCGGCCGGATCCGAATCCGCGGTGATGCCGCCGCCCACGCCCAGCACCGCGGTGCCCGCGTTGTCGAACTCCACGGTGCGGATCGCGACGTTGAGCTCGGTGCCCGCGACCGGCGAGGCCAGGCCGACGGTGCCGCAGTAGACACCGCGGCGATGCGGCTCCCATGTCGAAAGCAGTTCTCGGGCACGCTGTTTCGGGGTTCCGGTGACCGATGCCGGCGGAAAGGTGGCCTCCAGCAGCGCCCGGTTGGGCAGCCCGGCGGGGACCTGCGCGATCACCGTCGACACCAGATGCCACACCCCCGGGGCGGCACGCACCTTCAGCAACTCGGGCACCGCCACGGTGCCCGTCACCGCCACACGTCCCAGGTCGTTGCGCACCAGGTCGACGATCATCACGTTCTCGGCGACATCTTTGACCGAACTGCGCAGCAGTTCCGGGTCCGCGTGCAGCGGCAGGGTGCCCTTGATCGGGCTGGACCACACCTTCTCGCCGCTGCGGCGCAGGAACAGCTCCGGCGACAATGACGCCACCGCACCCCACGAGCCCGCCACGAACGCCGCCCACGCCGGCGAGGTCTGGTTCACCGCGTCGGCAAAAAAGTCCAGCGGACGACCGGTCACGGCGCCAGTGAACTGGGTGCACACACAGGCCTGGTAGACCTCGCCCGCGCCGATCGCTTCCAGACAGGCCAGCACGCCGGCCTGGTGCGCCTGCCGGTCGGGTGCGGCCCAGTCGATGTGCCAGCGGCCGGCGGGCGCGGCGGTGTGTAAGCCGTCGTGCAGCCACTCCGGCATCGCGGCTCCGGTCAGATCCTCGAACCACCACACCCCGTCGCGGTCGAGGCGCAGCACACAATCGGTCCAGCCGCCGGCGGACTCCGGGATGCGCGGCGCCGGCGCGCCCGCGCCGGCATCCGGATAGGACAGATAACCGATCCAGCCGCCGCCCACCGCCGGTCCGTCAGCTGCGGGCACCTGGGCCTGGACAACATCGAAGACGTCGGCGGTGGGCTGCGCTTGCAGCGTCGGTGCGATCACCGCCGACGAACCGAACCAGTCCCCGGACAGCGCTGCCGGCGGTGCCAGGCCCAGCCGGGCGGTCGCGGCACCCACCGCCCGCAACACGGCGGAAAAGCTGCCGAGGTCGCCGAGTCGGTCGATGCGCATCCGTCAAGCTTGGCAGACGGGGGAACTCACCGGCTGATCCGGCGTGGCACTTGCACGGTGCCCAACTTCTCCGGATTGCGCATCGCATAGAAATTGGTGATCTTGCCGTCGATGTACTCGAGCAGGATCACGCCTTCGAAGTGCTCACCCAGGTACAGCCTCAGCGCCGGGGTGTGGTTGTACACCGCAGGTTCGACGCGTCCGATGTCGCCGGCCATCCGCAGGAGACCGAGGACCAGCTTGGCGACGTTGGCCGCGCCGACCACCGGGCGCCGTGCCGCACTGACCTTGCCGTCACTGTCGGCGGTCCAGACCACATCAGGGGACAGCAGCGACAGCAGTTGGTCGAGATCGCCGGTGGCCGCAGCGGCGAAGAACCGACTCGTCAGCTCTTCGGAGGTCTGTGGGTCCACGGGGGCGAACCGTTTGCGGCGGGCCTGGACGTGCTCGCGGGCCCGATGGGCCATCTGACGCACGGCACTCGTGGATTTTCCTATCGCCGAAGCGATCTCGTCGTGACCGAAGCCGAACACCTCGCGCAGCACAAACACCGCGCGTTCATCCGGGGACAGGGTTTCGAGCACCACCATCATCGCCATCGACACGGACTCGGCGAGCACCACGTCTGCCGAGGCGTCCGGCGTCACATCGACCAACAGCGGCTCCGGCAGCCACGGCCCCACATAGTCTTCCCTCCGACGGGACTGGGTGCGCAGCGTGTTCAGCGACTGCCGGGTCACCAGCGCAGCAAGATAGGCCTTGGTGTCGGTGACCCCGGCCAGATCCACCTGCGCCCACCGCAGATAACTCTCCTGCAGCACGTCATCGGATTCGGTTGCCGAGCCCAGGATTTCGTAGGCGATGGTGAACAGTAGCGGCCGCAGCTGGGTGAACCGGTCGGCGTGCTCGCTCACGGTGCCGTAACCGGAAGCTGTGCAGCCTCGGCGACCCGCTGAGCCCGGTTGCCACCTTTGAGCCAGAAGTACGAGCCGGGCTTTTGTGCTTCTTTGCGCAGGAAGCTCAGCGTGCCCTTGCACACCTGCTCTTTGATGAACGCCGCGGCGCGACCGCCGATGTAGAGGTTGCGCACGGTGTCGTCGGTGTGGGCCAGCTGGATGGTCCCACCGTCTCGGCCCAGGCTGATGCACTGGCCAGTCATCGCCTGGTTCAGATCGGCCGGATCCGAACCCGCGATCCGGGCCAGCACGGTGTTGGCGGCCTGGGCGCCCATCGGTAGCGCCGCCTGGCAGCTCATCCGCAGCGGTAGCCCCGAGGGGGAGGCGGCATCGCCCGCGGCGACGATGCGCGGGTCGGTCACGCTGGTCAGCGTCTCGTCGACCAGCAGCCGCCCGGTGTCGTCGGTGGCGAGCCCGCTGGCGGACGCGAGATCGGGGACACCGAATCCGGTGGTCCACACCGTCACGGTGGCGGGCAGCGACCGGCCGTCGGTCAACTCGACGGTGTCGGCGCCGACGCGGGCCACCGCGGCACCGTCGAGGATGTGCACCCCGAGAGCGCGCAGCCGCTTGGTCACGGATCTGCGGCCACCTGCCGACAGTGACGGGCCCAGGACATTGGTGACGAGGGTGACGGCACGGCCGGCTTCGGCGAATTCGGCGGCGGCCTCGATACCGGTCAGGCCACCTCCGACGACCAGCACCGGTGCGGATGCCGGCACGTCGGCCAGGCGGCCGCGCAACCGCAGGGCCTGTTCGAGTTCGCTGAGGGGATAAGCGAATTCGGCCGCACCCGGCACGCCAGCCGGTACTGTCCCGGTGCTGCCGACCGCATACACCAGGAAGTCGTAGTCCAGCTCGGCGCCGGAACCCAGCAGCACCCGTCGCGCGGCGGTGTCGATGCAGGCGGCGGTGTCGACCACCATCTCGACATCGGCGTGCAGCAGTCCGTCGGGGCCCCCGAACTGGGCGACGGCGTCGTCGCTGCCGGCCACCAGTTGGTGCAGCCGGATCCGTTCGACGAACTCTGGCCGCGGGTTGACCAGCGTGACCGCGCACCGCTGGGTGAGCCGGTTGGCGGCCAGCACTCCGGCGTACCCGCCGCCGATGATGATTACCCGAGTGGTGTCGGTCATGTCTGCTCCCTGCCGGTCGGTGACTCCGGTCGAGTCATCTGACCTCAAGACACCGGCGGCGGCCGTGGTGTGACAGGGCGGAGCATACTGTGTCCTAAATCACTCCACTTGGTAACGGGGGAACACTCCGACCGGTGCCGGCAAAGTGGTGCCCACCGCCAGCCGGGTGCCGATGGCGGTGAAATCCCGCTCCTGCTCGGGCTGGCCCAACAGGTCCAGGAGCTTGGCCGCGGAGTCGGGCATGACGGGCTGCAGCAGCAGCGCGGCGATCCGGACCACTTCCATCGTGGTGTAGAGCACCGCGGCGAACCGCTGCTGATCCGCCGCCGACTCCGACTTGCGCAGCACCCACGGTTCCTGTGCCGAGAAGTACCGGTTGGTGGCACCGAGAGTCAGCCAGATCGCCTCGAGTGCCTGGTGCATCGCCTGCTGGTCGAACGCGGCGCGGGCCTTGTCCAGCAGTGCGTCGGCCTCGGTCAGCAGCGCGGTGTCCTCAGCGTTGAGCTCACCCGGGTCGGGGACCACGCCGTCGAGGTTCTTGGCCACCATGGACAGGCAGCGTTGCGCCAGGTTGCCCAGTTCATTGGCCAAGTCGGTGTTGATCCGCGCGATGATCGCTTCTTCGCTATAGCTGCCGTCCTGGCCGAACGGCACCTCCCGGAGCAGGAAGAAACGCAGTGCGTCCAGGCCGAAGGCGTCGGCCAGGGCCAGCGGGTCGACGGTGTTGCCGATCGACTTGCTCATCTTTTCACCGCGGTTGAACAAAAAGCCGTGGGCGAAGACCCGCTTCGGCAGCGGCAGCCCCGCCGACATCAGGAATGCCGGCCAGTAGACGGTGTGGAATCGGATGATGTCCTTGCCGATCATGTGCAGGTCGGCGGGCCAGAATCGGCGGTACTCCGGAGATTCGGTATCGGGGAAGCCGACGCCGGTCAGATAGTTGGTCAGCGCATCGACCCACACGTACATCACGTGGTCGGGATGATCGGGGACCGGAACGCCCCAGTCGAAGGTGGTGCGCGAGATCGACAGGTCGGTCAGGCCGCCGGAAACGAAACTCACGATCTCGTTGCGCCGCGTATCGGGAGCAATGAATTCCGGGTGTGCCTGATACAGCTCCAGCAGCTTGTCGGTGTACGCCGACAGCCGGAAGAAGTAGGTCTGTTCCTCGGTCCAGGTGACCGGGGTTCCGGTCTCGGTGGCGATCCGGGTGCCGTCGGGGCGCTCCTCGGTTTCGTCGGCCGCAAAGAAACGTTCGTCGCGGACCGAGTACCAGCCGGCATAGGAGTCCAGGTAGATGTCTCCGGCGTCGTTCATCCGGGCCCAGATGGCTTTGGACGCCTCGATGTGGTCGGCGTCCGTGGTGCGGATGAAGCGGTCGAAGGTGACGTTCAGCTTCTCCTGGAGACCCTGGAAGACATCTGAGTTGCGGCGGGCGAGGTCCGCGGTCGGGATACCCTCGGCCGCGGCCGTCTGCGCCATTTTCAGGCCGTGTTCGTCGGTTCCGGTCAGGAAGCGGACATCAAAACCGTCGAGGCGCTTGAAGCGCGCTATCGCATCGGAGGCGATGTACTCGTAGGCATGTCCGACGTGCGGCGCGCCGTTGGGGTAGGCAATCGCCGTCGTGAGGTAGTAAGGCTTGCTCATCAGGCCCCACCCTATGGTGTGGCGGTGAGTTCGAAACGTTCAGCCACGCGTGACGCGCCCCCGCCACCGCCGCGGCTGGCCCCGCTGATCGACGCGCACACCCACCTCGACGCGTGCGGGGCCACCGATGCCGCCGGTGTCGGCCAGATCCTGGACCGCGCCGCGGCGGTCGGTGTGCAGGCGGTGGTGACGATCGCCGACGATCTGGACTCGGCGCGCTGGGCCGCGCAGGCGGCGGACTGGGACACCAGGGTGTTTGCGGCGGTGGCGCTGCATCCGACCCGGGCCGACTCGCTCGACGACGCGGCGCGTGCCGAACTCGAGCGGCTGGCCGCCCACCCGCGGGTGGTGGCGATCGGTGAGACGGGGATGGATCTGTACTGGCCGGGTCGACTCGATGGCTGTGCCGATCCCGATACGCAGCGCGAGGCATTTGCCTGGCATATCGATCTGGCCAAGCGCACCGGAAAGCCCTTGATGATCCACAATCGCGATGCCGATGAGGCGGTGCTCGACGTGCTGCGTGGCGAAGGTCCCCCGGAGACGGTGATCTTCCATTGCTTCTCCTCCGGCGCCGAGATGGCGCGGACGTGCGTGGACGCCGGCTGGTACTTGAGCCTGTCCGGCACCGTCAGTTTCCGCAACGCCACGGCCCTGCGCGAGGTCGCCGCTGTGATCCCCGATGACCAGCTACTCGTGGAGACGGACGCACCGTTTCTGACGCCGCATCCATACCGTGGAGCACCGAACGAGCCGTACTGCCTGCCGTACACCGTGAGAGCGCTCGCAGAGGTGATTGACGCCTCCGAAGAAAACCTTGCCGCAGCGACGACAGCAAACGCATGTAGGGTGTATGGTTTGGATTCAAGAATTTAGCCGAAGGGGAGAAGAGGCACTGTGACGTCTCTCGCGGAGTTGCCGCCCCCTTGCTCGGTTCGTTACCGTCTCGTGACAATCGGAAGTTCGCCAGGACTCCCGTCACTCAGACGCTGGACAGCAGGACCGGGATATTCAGACGTTGAATGCACTGACAGAGCTTCATCACACTCGCTCGCCGATACTTCGCGGGCTGGTCGCAGCGCTGCTTGTCGTCTTGGCAACCGCCGGCGCCCTGGCAGTCGCCGCCCACAAAACAGTCACGCTGACGGTTGACGGGGCGCCGATGACCGTCACGACCATGAAATCCCGTGTCATCGACGTTGTTACCGAGAACGGCTACAACGTCGACGAGCGTGACGACCTGTTTCCTGCGGCTGACCAGCGCATCCACGATGCCGAGAACATCACGCTGCGGCGCAGCAAGCCGTTGGAGATCTCGTTCGACGGCGGGGACGCCCTGCAGGTGTGGACCACCGCATCGACGGTGGACGAAGCGCTGACACAGCTGGCGATGACCGATACCGCACCGGCTGCCGCATCCCGGGGCAGCCGCGTGCCGCTCGAGGGCATGGCCCTGCCGGTGGTCAGCGCCAAGACGGTGCAGATCAACGACGCGGGCAGTGTGCGCACGGTGACGCTGGCGGCGCCCAACGTCGCCGGCCTACTCGCCGCGGCCGGGGTTCCCCTCGAGCAGAACGATCGTGTGGTTCCGGCGGCATCCTCACCGGTGATCTCCGGAATGCAAATCCAGGTGACCAGGATCCGGATCGACAAGGTCACCGAACGACTTCCGTTGCAGCCCAACGCCGAGCGCATCGAAGACCCGACCATGAACATGAGTCGGCAGGTAGTGGAGGATCCGGGAACCCCTGGAACCCAAGACGTTACGTTTGCCGTAGCAAAGGTGAACGGCGAGGAGACCGGGAGGCTGCCCGTTGCCAACGTCGTCATCGCCCCCGCTCGGGCATCGGTCTTGCGTGTCGGCGCCAAACCGGGAACCGAGGTTCCCCCGGTGAGCAGCGGACTGATCTGGGATGCGCTCGCACGGTGTGAATCCGGCGGCAACTGGGGCATCAACACCGGCAACGGCTACTTCGGTGGCGTTCAATTTGACCAAAACACCTGGGAACGCCAAGGGGGGCTGCGTTATGCTTCTCGGGCAGACCTGGCAACTCGTGAAGAACAGATCGCCATCGCAGAGGTTACGAGAGCCCGCCAGGGCTGGGGCGCATGGCCGACGTGCAGTGGTAAGGCAGGAATTTCATGACGATTCGTCTCCTCGGTCGGACCGAGATTCGGAATCTGGCTAAAGAGCTCGACTTCCGACCGCGGAAGTCGCTGGGCCAGAACTTTGTTCATGACGCCAACACGGTGCGGCGAATCGTCTCGGCATCCGGGATCAACCGCCACGACAACGTGATCGAGGTCGGACCCGGACTGGGGTCGTTGACCCTCGGGTTGCTGGACCGCGGCGCGACGGTGACCGCGATCGAGGTGGACCCCGTTCTGGCGCAGCGGCTCCCGCAGACCATCGCCGAGCATTCACACAGCGAGATCCATCGCCTCACGGTGCTCAACCAGGACATTCTCACTGTTCACAAGGCGGACCTGGAGAAGGAACCGACGGCGCTGGTCGCGAACCTGCCGTACAACATCGCGGTTCCCGCGCTGCTGCACCTGCTGGCGGAGTTCCCGTCGATCCGCACTGTCATGGTGATGGTGCAGGCCGAGGTGGCCGAGCGGCTGGCGGCCGAGCCGGGTGGCAAGGACTACGGCGTGCCCAGCGTGAAGGTGCGGTTCTATGGCCGCGTCCGGCGTTTCGGCATGGTGTCCCCGACGGTGTTCTGGCCCATCCCGCGGGTGTACTCGGGGCTGGTCCGCATCGACCGCCACGAGACGTCGCCATGGCCGACGGAAGAGTCCTTCCGGGACCAGGTGTTCGAGCTGGTGGACATCGCATTTGCGCAGCGACGCAAGACCTCCCGAAACGCATTTCTGGAATGGGCCGGTTCGGGCAACGAATCCGCGAGCCGGCTGCTGGCCGCCAGCATCGATCCCGCCCGCCGCGGCGAGACCTTGGCGGTGGCCGAGTTCGTCCGACTGCTGCAACGCTCCACCCCGGGTGTCGAACAGGCCGAACAGGCTGAGCCTGCCGGGCAAGACGTCAATCAGCACTGAATCATTCCTGAATCGAAGGAAGCCGGTCCGCCAATGCGGACCGGCTTCCTTCGTTCGGAGCCCAAGAAGACCCGGCTGATCGCCGGTACCGGCAACCGGTCAGCGCAGAATGCCGGTGATGAGGCGGATCAGGTCCTGGCAGCTCTCGTAGCGCATGTCGGGGTTCTTGGCCAACGCTTTGGTCAGTACCGAGTCGAAGGCGCGCGGTATCCACGTCACGGTGCGGGACAGTTGTGGCGCAGGCTGGTGGATCTGTGCATCGATGACAGCGGCAGCCGTAGAAGCCACGAATGGTGGTGTACCCGTGAGTATTTCGACAGCGGTACAGGCCAGCGCGTATTGATCGGTGGCGGCCGACGGGGTGCGCCCGGTCAACAGCTCCGGCGCCGCGTACGGCAGTGACGCTTGTACCGTTGCCGTCTGTGCGGGCCACTGATGGGTGATGCGTTTGGCGGGATCGAGCGAAAGCCGTTGGCTGGCATCGCGAGTGAGTAGATGTGCAACATCCGCTGCCGGGGAGTGCGCAACACCGAAGTCGATGAGCACCGCGCCGCCTTGGGAAAACGTCTTGTGGACAAGGATATTGGATGGTTTCACATCGCAGTGCACGACGCCCTGACGGTGGGCGTAGTCGAGTGCGTCGGCGATCTCTGCCAGCGCCTCGAGTTGGGTGTCGAGATTCTTCAACGTGCCGGCGTTACCCCCGTCGAGATAGCGCATGGTGAGCCAGTCCGGGCCGCGTTCGTACATTTCCACGATGTGCCGATGGTGCAGTCGGTAGGCGAAGTCGAACTCGCGAGCTATCCGGTCCAGTCCGGTATCGGTGCGCTGCCGGGGGGACAGGACCTTCAACGCCACCGGGCCGCGCTCGGGTGCCGACACCTGATGCGCCAGGTACACGGTGGCGCTACCGCCACGGCCCAGCTCTTCGCCCACGACGTAACCGTGAAAGTCCTCACCTGGACGCGGCACCGTCTCAGCGTAGTTTCCTGCCGGGTTCCGCGGGGGCGGCCCGCGCTCGACGGGCTCGTTCCTCACTTGCATCGCCGATCGGGCTAGTCTCGTGCGGTGTCCGCATCCGACGGGAGCACCGCCGCAGCCTGGGTGCCGACTGGATCGGTGACCGTTCGTGTCCCCGGCAAGGTGAATCTGTACCTCGCCGTCGGTGACACCCGGGCCGATGGTTACCACGAATTGACCACCGTCTTCCACGCTGTGTCGCTGTTCGACGAGATCACCGTGCGTACCGCCGACGTGATGTCGCTCGACATCACCGGCGAGGGCGCGCAGTCACTGCCGCTCGATGAGCGCAATCTGGCCTGGCAGGCCGCATTGTTGTTCGCCGAGCACGTCGGCCGGGCTCCCGATGTGGCCATCACCATCGACAAGGCCATTCCCGTGGCCGGGGGTATGGCCGGCGGGAGCGCCGACGCAGCGGCGGTCCTGGTGGCCGTCAACCACCTCTGGGAGCAGGCGGTGCCGAGGCGGGACCTGCACGCGCTGGCCGCCCAGCTCGGCAGTGACGTGCCGTTTGCGCTGCACGGCGGTACCGCTCTGGGGACCGGTCGGGGTGAGGAGCTGGCCACCGTACTGGCCCGCAACACGTTCCACTGGGTGCTGGCATTCGGCCACAACGGTCTGTCGACACCGCAGGTGTTCGGCGAGATCGACCGACTGCGTGAAGTGGGCGATCCGCCACGGCTGGGGGACAGCGACGCGCTGCTGGCCGCACTGTCCTCCGGTGACCCCGCCGAATTGGCCCCGCTGTTGGGCAACGAGCTGGCCCCGGCCGCGATCAGTCTGGATCCCGACCTGCGTCGCACCCTGCGGGCCGGTATGGAGGCGGGCGCGCTCGCCGGGATCGTCTCGGGCTCCGGTCCGACCTGCGCGTTCTTGTGTCCGTCGGCCGGCGCGGCCGTCGATATCGGTACCGAATTGGCCGGTGCCGGCGTGTGCCGCACGGTCCGGGTGGCCAGTGGACCGGTCCAGGGCGCCCGCGTCATCCCCACGCCCCTGGGGACTGTTTGACGAGTTTGCGGTCACAACGTTTGGCAGTTACTTAAGAGGAGTTTAAGATGAATCGCGGTGCTGAGTACCGAGCAGGTGAGTGATACATCGGGTGAGCCCGCCGATTCCGTCGGTGGGCGCTTTCGTGGGCTTCACGCCGCATCCGGGGCTTACCCGATTCGAGACCTAACCGCAGCTTTTCTGTGTGCGCGCGCCTCCGCTCGTCCGCTGCGGAAATCCCCTACGTTCGACTCGCTCCGGAAGCCGAGGAGGTCCTCGTGAGCAGGTTCACCGAGAAGATGTACTACAACGCCGCGACCAGTTCGAAAGGCATGGTCACCGGAGAACCACACGAGCCGGTCCGCCACACCTGGGGTGAGGTGCACGAGCGGGCCCGCCGCATCGCCGGTGGGCTGGCCGCCGGTGGCGTGGGCCCCGGGGACGCCGTGGGCGTGCTGGCCGGATATCCGGTGGAAATCGCCCCGACCGCCCAGGGACTCTGGATGCGCGGCGCCAGCCTCACGATGCTGCACCAGCCGACCCCCCGGACCGACCTGGCCGTCTGGGCCGAGGACACCCTGACGGTGATCCAGATGATCGAGGCCAAAGCCGTGATCGTCGCCGAACCGTTTGTGGTCGCCATTCCGGTGCTCGAGGAAAAGGGCATCCAGGTGCTCAAGGTCAGTGACCTGCTGGCCGCCGACCCGATCGACCCGGTGGAGACCGATGAGGACGACCTGGCGCTGATGCAGCTGACGTCGGGCTCGACCGGATCGCCCAAAGCGGTGCAGATCACGCACCGCAACATCTACTCCAACGCCGAAGCGATGTTCATCGGCGCGGAGTACGAGGTCGACAAAGACGTCATGGTCAGCTGGCTGCCCTGTTTCCACGACATGGGCATGGTCGGCTTCCTGACCATCCCGATGTACTTCGGCGCCGAACTGGTCAAGGTGACGCCGATGGACTTCCTGCGCGACACCCTGCTGTGGGCCAAGCTCATCGACAAGTACCAGGGCACCATGACGGCAGCCCCGAACTTCGCCTATGCACTGTTGGCCAAGCGGTTGCGCCGCCAGGCCCAGCCTGGCCAGTTCGACCTGTCGACATTGCGGTTTGCGCTCTCCGGTGCCGAGCCGGTGGAGCCCGCCGACGTCGAGGACCTGTTGGATGCCGGCAAGCCGTTCGGGTTGCGGTCATCTGCGATCCTGCCCGCTTACGGCATGGCCGAGACCACCCTGGCGGTGTCGTTCTCGGAGTGCAACGCCGGCCTGGTGGTCGATGAGGTGGATGCCGATCTGCTGGCTGCGCTGCGCCAGGCGGTGCCGGCCACCAAGGGCAACACCCGCCGGTTGGCCACCCTGGGGCCGCTGCTGACCGATCTGGAGGCGCGGATCGTCGACGAGCACGGCAGTGTCATGCCCGCCCGCGGCGTCGGCGTCATCGAACTGCGCGGCGAGTGCCTGACCCCCGGCTACATCACGATGGGCGGTTTCATCCCGGCGCAGGACGAGCACGGCTGGTACGACACCGGTGACCTGGGCTACCTCACCGACAACGGACACGTTGTGGTGTGCGGTCGCGTCAAGGACGTCATCATCATGGCGGGACGCAACATCTACCCGACCGATATCGAGCGCGCCGCCGGTCGAGTCGAGGGCGTCCGTGCCGGATGTGCCGTGGCCGTGCGGCTGGACGCGGGGCACTCGCGTGAGACGTTTGCGGTTGCGGTCGAGTCGAACGCCTACCAGGACCCCGACGAGGTGCACCGCATCGAGCGCCAGGTGGCCCACGAGGTGGTTGCCGAGGTCGATGTCCGACCACGCAACGTTGTTGTGCTCGGACCCGGCACGATCCCCAAGACCCCGTCGGGCAAGCTGCGCCGCGCCAATTCGGTGGCACTGGTCACCGGCTGATACGTAGGTCGGTCTGTCGAGGGGCAGGGTGAAGCGGCGACCGAGACCGTCGTCGTGGCTGCCGCCTCCTTGGCCAGGTGGTCGAGCTTCATCAGTTGCGGCACAGCGTGATTGCTCGGCCCCCGCCACTGTCAGTGACGATGAGTGACCTGAAGGTCCTGAAGGCGGTGCGCACCGTTTGCATGGTCCAGCAGGTTCATGCCGGTCTGATCCAGTCGTTCACGGGAACACCGCCGGTCCCCGCAATCACTGGATCGACGAATAGTCCGGCAAGACAAAATCAGTGGCGGTGCTCTTCTTGGGCCTCGTGGCACGCAGCGCGAGTAGCCGCTGGGTGAACCTGTGCGCAAAAACCCTCCAAACAATATGGGCGAGCGCAACTTCCAGCCGATTCCTGACATGAATGAACCGGATCACGCGGGGGCTCAACTTCTTGTGGGTGTCCTCAACGTAGGGGCGCATGAGCCGCTCGTACGAGCTGAATGCCGCGGCGTAGTCCCGACGCTGTTTGAGCTCACCGGCGAGCACGTAGGCGCCGACGAGCGCCAAAGCCGTGCCGGATCCGGTGAACGGCGTAGGAGCGTATCCAGCATCACCCAGCAGCACGAACCGGCCCTTCGACCACTTCGAAGGCTGGACCTGACTCATTGGTCCGAACCAGAAGTCCTCGACCGTATCCAACTCTGCGCTGACCCGTTCGGCGACGGTTCCCCGACCTTTGAGCGCCTTGCGGAGCAGGTCTTTTTGAGCGATTTCATCGCGCGGCGCGGAGGGGTCTGCTTTGAGAAAAGTGGCTATGACTGTCGTCTTTTGGTCGTTCCCCGGCCGCAGGGCGATAAACGTCCCGCCAACACCATTCACGATGTTGGCCCAGTGATCATCGTGGGGGCGTCGCGGAATCATGAAGAAGGACATGTAGGCCCCAAGGTAACGAAAGTGAACATCCTCAGCCATGACCATCTTCCTGGTGGGGGAGTTGATGCCCTCGGCACAGATCACAAACTCGAAATCCTCTGTCGCACCGTCACTGAACGTGACCGAGACGCAGTGCTCTTTCTCTTCGAGCTGCGCGACAGAGATACCGAATCGGTACTCGCACTGTTCATGCGTTGAGTCGTAGAGGATTTGAGCGAAGTCGCCGCGGAGGATCTCGAAGTCTTGGGTGAGAGCACCGACAGCGCCCCTGGGGAACGTCGCGACCACGTTGCCGACGGCGTCGAGAAATTGTTGACCTTGTTCCAACGTGTTCTTGGCGTCGACCGCCTCGTTGAGCCCCATCCTCTCGAGGACCTGCTGCGCAGGTCCTTTGACATCAATGTTCTGTCCGCCGTCCCGCAGCTTTTCCGCCTTCTCGGCGATCACGACGGTGTAACCGTATTTGTGTAGCCAGTATGCGCAGGCGGGGCCTGCGATGCCGCCGCCGCAAATCAAGACCTTCTTCTCGACGTTCATGCAGTTGTCCTTCTGAGCGTTCATGAGTGTTGTTGTTCGGTTGCCGAACTACGGCCTGGGGGCGCGTCCGTCACACGCGGAGTGCGCCGAACAGCAGTATCGAGGTCAGCCGACGCGCAGCGAGAGTTCCACGTCCTGGCCACACGGTGCAGTCAGGTAACCGTTGGCGGGATCACGCATGTATGGCAGATACTCAGGGTAGAAGTCGGCGTTGTCGGCCACGACCAGGCCTCCTGTCGACAGATGGGGTTCGATGAGCGCCAAGATGTCGAGATAGAGGGGCTTGGCGCCGTCGAGCAACAACAGGTCAACATTGTCGGGAATGTCGGCGCTCAGCGTTGTGAGTGCGTCACCCTCGCGGAGTTCGACGAGATCGGCCAAACCTGCCTCCTCCAGATGCGCCTTCGCGCGCGCGATCTTGGAGGGCTCGAATTCGCTGCTGATCAGACGGCCACCGCCATTGTCGCGCAACGCGGCTGCGAGACAGATGGTCGAAAGGCCAAAAGACGTACCGAATTCCACGATCATGCTTGCGCGTCTGCTACGCGCGAGCATATACAGGACGCGGCCCGTCTCCCGTGAAACTGACATCGGCACATCCTTGAGGAGGCCGTAGAACTCGGTGTAGTCGGTCCTACTCCGGACCATCGCTTGCTGTTCTTGCTCTGACATGCCTTGCCAGCGTTCGGCGACGGAGGGATTGTGCCACGGCGAGACGGAATCGTTGGCCTCGAAAAGGCGATCGAGCAACCCGGCGACTGGGGCGGCGGTGAGGGTATTCATGGCGTGACTCCCAAGATTCGGATGTGCAGCAAGAATACGACGATTTAATCGCATTTGTTAGTCGCATTTCAGACCGCAGACATCGGCACTGGTGAGTAACCCGGGTGAGCAGGGATTGGACGGGTTGAGCGGGCTCGCTTCTCGCTGCTGGGGGCAGTAGGCCGATAGAAGCTCGTCAGGTTTTCTCGGGCGCTGCATGCGCCAGCTCAGCGACGTAAGCGCAGAACATGTCAGCCATCGCATCGGCGTAAGTCCGGATCTCTGCGGACGTGCGGGGGCTCTGGGAGAAGTCCTTCCCGACAGTGGTCAGTGTGGTAGTGATCATGTCCGCCGCCACGGTACGAGTTCGCTTCGGCGTGGTTGGCAGCATTTCCTGCATGAAGGAGTGAAAGATCTTGTCTCCAGACTCCTTCGCTGCTCGAGCTTCGGGCGCATCCCGGTACAGCGGCGCAGCGTCGTTGAGTGCCAGCCGCATGTCGGCCTCTTCGCATTCGGAACGGAGGAAGGCGTGAACCAGCGCACGAAGCCGTTCGGCTGGCGGCGTGCGAACATCCTGCAGGATGCTGGCCAACAGCTGCGCCGTCTGCTCCCACTCATCGCTTTGCAGCCTGAACAGGATGGCCGCCTTGTTCGGGAAGTACTGGTACAGGGAGCCGACACTGACCCCAGCCCTGTCCGCGACTCGCGCCGTTGTAAAGCGTTGTGCTCCTTCGTCCGCCAAAACCTGACTGGCGGCCTCCAGGATCGCGGAAACGAGTTCGGTCGAGCGGGTCTGCTTGGGCTGCTTTCGCGACGAAATCTGCGGTACTCGGCGATCGGTCATGGCTGTGCTCGTGCTCCCAACACATGCGTAGAAAAAATGCGATCAGTTAATCGCATTCTAACAACGCCATGAGTGATCGCCATCGAAACCCGCAACGGTGCCCCAACCCGATCGGACACCCTTATCGACGCGTGTGAACTGCAACCCCGTGCTGTCGAACCCGAACCCCGATGAGCTGGTTCGCGGATTGAAAGATCATCGATGAAATCGCTCGCCGGGCAGGGATCGCACCGTATAGCGTGCCGATCCTGCGCCTGGCTTCGAAGCTGGGAATCCGGCCAACGCCTCGGGCCCTTGCTGACATTGCAATTCGCACCGGGCCCTACGGGGATCTGTATGGGTTGCGACGTGGCGGGTTGAGCCTCAAAAGCTCGCAGCGTCTGAGGCTGGCATCGTTCTCGGCGACCATCAACCAACTGGTCAGCAGCACAAACGTATTCGGCACGAGGATGAACTTGTGCACTTCGATGCACCGGAAGTTGTCGCCGAGGCGTTGAGGCTGGGCGAGCGTCACCGAGTCGATCCAGAGTTTCCGCTCAGGCTGATTAGTCTGCGGGAGTTGAAATCTCACAACTCGTGGATGCACAACCTTCCATCGCTGATGCCAACGCGCCGTACACACACCGCACGGATGAATTCCAAGGACGCCGCTGACGCCGGGATTGTCAGCGGTGACCATGTGCGTATATCTTCCGCTGCGGGGGAAATCGAAACTGAAGCACTCGTGACCGATGAAATCATCGAGGGCACAATCACTGTGCCGCATGGCTGGGGCCATCGAAATGCTGGATGGCACCGGGCAAATCAAGCAGGTGGACCAAAAAACATGTTGGCCTCGACAGAGATCGAGGATATCGAGAGTCTCGCCGGAATGACGCTACTCGACGGCATATCGGTACGCATAGATCGGATTGCGCAATAGACGGTTCCGTTCGATCGATGCGGTAGCGTCGCAGACAGTATCCCCAGTCGAATCAGCAGTGGCGCAGGGTATCCGATCTACGGACCTTGCTTCGCGAGCGCAGCGGTGACACTCGCTTCGATGGCGTTATGGCTGCTGGTCAGGGTTGCGGTAGACCGCCGAGTTGTCCTGAGTTTCAAGACTCGGTGTCGTGCCGGAACCCCATCCAGAGCACACGCATCAACCGAACGCGCGTGCACATCCAAGCCAACGCTCGTGCGCTGAATGTTCACTGGGGCTCGCACATCTTGTGGCGCTCCCGACAGGACCCATTTCCTGTCGGGAGCCCGCGTTCACATGTGACTGGGCCCCACCCACTCATGTCCGACCAGGCTGAACGCGTATCCGTCAGGCTGATCTCGGCGCGATATCCGCCGCGGCGTCGGCGATCCGTCTCTGCGCCTCACCCGGAGAGATGCGTAACCGGCGCGCTAGCACGTCTGCCCAGGTGGCACCCGCGAACTCAACAGGGGTGGGGCCGGAGACCATGCGGGCGAGCAGCGTGCGCTGCGTGGTGGCCAGCTGCTTGGTGACGCCCTCCAGTCGGAGCAGCACCGCCCGCTGGTCCGCCGGCCGGAGCTGGTGGAGATGGGTGGCGACGGTACGTGCACCTTCGTCAATGGTGTCGAGAGCGGCGAGAATTTCATTCTTCGAACTCATGTGCGACACGCTAGCCCGAGCGTCTGACAAAACTCGGCTCCGACGTCGGTGACCGTGACGATCCCTACACTCGGGTAGGTGACGTTCACCACGCAACGACGCGGCTTCAACGACTCGATCACCCGGTTCTGGAGCTTTGCCGCCCCGGCCTACAACCAGCCCTGTCTGCAGCGCTGGGTCTATCGGCCCGCCCAGGACGAAGTGGTGGACACGCTGCGTTCGCGAGGATCGCAACGCATCGCCGACATCGCCTGCGGCACCGGCATCCTCACCGACCGCATCGAGCGGGAGCTGCGCCCTGACGAGATCTACGGCCTGGACATGTCCGACGGCATGCTGGCACAGGCCCGGCACCGTACGGACCGGGTGCGGTGGATGAAGAGTCCGGCCGAGGCCTTACCGTTTGCGGACGGCTTCCTCGACGCGGTGGTGACCACCTCGGCATTCCACTTCTTCGACCAGCCCGCCGCGCTGCGCGAGTTCCACCGCGTGCTGGCACCCGGCGGCCTCGTGGCGGTCACCACCATCAGCCCCCGCCAGCCGCTGCCCCTGCACGCGCTCTCCGCCGACCTCCGTACCCCGGCGCACAACCCGTCGCCCAGCGAGATGCGGAGACTGTTCGAGGATGCCGGCCTGGCCGTCACCGACCAGCACCGGGTGCACCGGCCGCTGTGGACGCAGCTGCTCTCGGACCTGATCACAGTGGGCGTCAGGCCGTCATAGGCGAGCCCTCGGGCATCGGCCTAATAGATGACGGGCAGCCGCAGCACCAACCGGGCGCCGCCCAGCGGGCTCTTCTCCAGAGCCGCTGTGCCACCATGCAATTCTGCTTGCTGCGCGACGAGCGCCAGGCCCAGACCCGAACCCGACCGTGACGCGGTGGATCCCCGCGCGAACCGGGCGAACACCTCGGTCCGCTCGGCCTCCGGCACCCCAGAGCCGTTGTCGTCGACCGCGATCTCGACACCTTCGGCCGAGCTCACCGCGCTGAGCCGGACCTCCGTCGCGCCACCGTGCTTGACGGCATTGGCGATCGCATTGTCGATGACCAGGCGCAGACCCGCAGGCAGACCCAGCATCAACACCGTCGGAGAGGGCGCCAGCGACACCGCCAGCTCGGGGTAGCTGTGCATGGCGTCGTGGGCGGCGCGGTCCAGCAGCTCGGTGATGTCCAGCGGGGCCAGATCGTCGGCCGTGGTCAATTCCCCCTGCGCCAACCGCTCCAGCGCGGTCAGCGTCGCCTCGATCCGCGACTGGGTGCGAATGATGTCGCTGACCAGCTCGTCACGCTGCTGGCGATCCAGATCCAGGGTCGAGAGCACCTCGAGGTTGGTGCGCATGGCGGTCAGGGGGGTCCGCAGCTCGTGGGAGGCGACCGCGGCGAAGTCCCGCGCCGACTCCAGAGCAGCCTTGGTGCGCTGCTGTTCGGTGCCGATGCGCGCCAGCATCCCCTCGACGGCCTCGGCGATCTCCTCGGCCTCGCGTACCCCCCGAACCTGCACATCGTCTGGGTTGGACTGTGCGTTGATGGCCCGAGCCTGCTGGGCGAGCAGCCGGAACGGATTCACCATGATCAGCGAGATCACCCAGCCGATCCCGAAAGTGCCGGCGATCAGGCTGCCGCAGATGATCAGCACCCGCAGGTGCAGCGCGTCGATGCGGCGTTCGGTTTCGGCCACCGGCGCGCCCAGCGAGATGGACGCCGGACCGGCGGCAAACGTCCGGACCCGGTACTCGACGCCGTCGATCGTGGTGTTCGCGTACCCGGTGCCGAGCTGCGGCAGCACGATCGACGGTGGCGCGGACACCGTGACGCCGCCGATGCGCGCGGTCCGCACCAGGCTGCCGTCAGGGGTGACCTGCTCGACATCGTCGGCACTGGGGGCACTGAGCAGATTCGAGAAATCGCCGAGGCTGCTCACCGAGTCCAGGCGCCGGTCCAACTGGCTGTACTGGTCGTTGGTGATCCCGATCCACACCCAGGCGCCGATGGTGACCACCGTCGCGATGACGCCGATCTCGGAGATGATGACGATGGTGCGCAGCGAAAGGATTCGTCGCGCCACCCGTATCAACCGGTAGAGACGGTCGCTGGCCACGCCGATCATCTTGCCTGACGGGCCGCGGCAGTGTTCGGAGGGTCGACAGCAGCGGAGTCGAGGCACGGTGGCGGCGGCCCCCGGATGTGCCGGGCCCCGCCTCCAGGGGCGGCCGGGATCGACGGCGGGTCACGAGCATCGATGGCACACTGTGGGCGTGGTCGGGGAATCGGTCGGGTATGTAGTGGGATCGTTCCTGATACCGGTCATCGGTCTGCTGCTGTTGATCCTGGGGATCTGGCGCTACCGCGTGGTGCAGGCGCAGCAGGTTTCGCGACGATGGTTGCCCCCGGGCCAGGTCCCGGCCACCCGGTCGAAGAGTATCGGCGGCCCCGTCACGATGATCGTCGCCGGCGGAGTGTTCTTCGTGCTGGGTCTGGCCGGGGCGGCCCTGACCGCGCTGGGGGCATCAACTGTTTCGGTACCAGCCGCCGCCCTGCAGGTAGGGCAATGCATCACCGATCAGTCGTACTCGTCGGCCGACATGTCGCCCACTCCGGCGGACTGCGCCGAGCGGGACGCGGTCTACGAACTCGCCCACGAGGGCAACGGGCCCGCGGCCACCTGTCCGGATGGGCAACGCGAAGACTCGGGATATGCGGTGCTGTTCAACAGTTCTCGTACGTTGTGCTTTGTCCTGAACGTCAACGAAGGTGAATGTTTCCGCGTCGACCCGGACGCGCAGCTGTTCACCCCCGTCGACTGCACCGACCCCACCGCGACCTCCAGGATCGACAGGATCATCAAGGGACAATCCGATCTGTCGCTGTGCCCGGCGGGGGCGCAGGGGGCGGTGTTCCCCGAGCCGAAGAGCACCTACTGTGTGGTGCCCCCGACCTGAGCCGGACCCGAGCGGTCCAGTTCGACCAGCACCGGCGCGTGGTCACTGGCCCCCTTGCCCCGTCGTTCGTCCTTCACGATCTCGCCGAGACACACCCGCGCCGCCAGAGCCGGTGACCCGAGGATGAAGTCGATGCGCATCCCGCGCCGCTTCTGGAAGCTCAGCTGCGTGTAGTCCCAGTAGGTGTAGACCCCGGGACCGGGTGTGAAAGGCCGTACCACATCCGAGAATTGGGCGTCGTTCATGGCCTGGAATGCGGCCCGCTCGGGCTCGGAAACGTGAGTGGACCCCTCGTAGGCGGCCACACTCCAGATGTCGTCGTCGGTAGGGGCGATGTTCCAGTCGCCGACGAGCGCGATCTGCGCGGCCGGGTCGTCACGCAGCCATTGCGCTGAAGTATCGCGAAGGGCGGCAAGCCAATCCAGTTTGTAGGTGTAGTGCGGGTCGGCCAGGCTGCGGCCGTTGGGAACGTAGAGGCTCCACACCCGCACCCCGCCGCACGTGGCCGCCAGCGCGCGGGCCTCGGCGGCCGCCTCGAGTTCGGGCTTACTGCTCCAGGTGGGCTGGCCGGCGAACCCGACCTCGACGTCCTCGAGGCCGACCCGGGAAGCGATCGCCACCCCGTTCCACTGGTTGAGGCCGACGTGGGCCACCTCGTAGCCCAGTGCGGCGAACGGCATGGTGGGGAACTGGGCGTCGGTGCACTTGGTTTCCTGCATGGCCAGGACGTCGACGTCGGCACGGGCCAGCCAATCCACCACCCGATCCACCCGGGTGCGAATCGAATTGACGTTCCATGTCGCCAGTCTCATGCTCTATCCCTCAGACTCCAGATGGCAGTATCGATTCCACAGACACGTACCGCACGCGGTGATGCAGGGCGAAGCCCATCGTCTCGTAGAGCCGGATCGCCGCCGCGTTGTCGGCGAGTACCTGCACATAACAGCGTTGCGCGCCGTGCTCGGCGCCCCAGGCCAGCAGCCCCGCGCAGAGGGTGCGAGCGTGTCCGCTGCGCCGCCGGTTCGGCGTCACCCGCACCGCCGAAATACCCAGCCAACGGGTACCGTCGGGCGCTTCGGTCACCGCGCCGCGCCCCACCGCCGCCGCGTCGATCGAGGCGAAGGTCACCACGCCGTCGACGACCGCGGTGAGCACGTCCGCGGGTACCTCACGCTGATACAGCGCCAGCCAACCCGGGTCCGGCGCTGTCGCGAACGTCACCTCGGGAGCCGGCCCCGGCTGGATGTCGCGCACCATCACCCGGCTTGCCTTCGTGCCTTCGGCGGGCACCCGCAGCAGCCGCTCCGGAAGCGCCAGGACTGCCGGTACATCACGGTCGCGGTACCAGTCGGCAATGGCGGGCAGATCGGTCAGTGCAGCCGACATCTGCAGCGGTACAGCAGAATTGGCTCTGCTGGTGTGGCCGTCGGCGGCGCGCAGGAACCAGCCGCCGACCCAGTGCTGTTCGGTGCCCGGCCAGGCCAGCGCGGCAGCGTGCTCCAGCGCGCGGATCTCGGAGTTGCGGATCGGCCGGTGGGACAGTTCGCGGACGCTGACGATGGCGGCCGGCATGACCTCCACAACACCGTCGGACACGGTCTGCACCAGCACCACCGGGTTGGTGGCGATCAGGTGCCCGATCACGTCGGTCAGTCCGTCGGGGAGCCGATACCGGATGCTGACCCGATTGCCGACGGCCGGCAGTTCCACGGTCAGTGCCCGAACGGGTCAGGTCCCTCGCCGGGTGTCCAGGAAAGGCCGGGCACACCCCAGCCCTGGCTCTTGACCACCCGCTTGGCGGAGCGGGCGTGCCGGCCGACGAGGCGGTCGAGGTACAGGAACCCGTCGAGGTGGCCGGTCTCGTGCTGCAGCATGCGAGCGAACAGTCCGGTGCCTTCGAGGGTGACGGGGGAGCCGTCGGCGTCGAGACCCGACACGCGCGCCCAGTCGGCCCGGCCGGTGGGGAACGATTCTCCGGGCACCGACAGGCAGCCCTCGTCGTCGTCGTCGGGGTCGGGCATGGTCTCCGGCACTTCAGAGGTCTCCAGCACCGGGTTGATCACCACCCCGCGGCGCCGGGCGGTCTGCTTGCGATCGTCGGCGCAGTCATAGACGAATACCCGCAGCGGCACGCCGATCTGGTTGGCGGCCAAGCCGACTCCGTACGCGGCGTCCATGGTTTCGTAGAGATCGGTGATGAGGTCACCGACGTCGTCGGGCAGTTTCCCGTCCGGCCCCACGGGTACCGGTTGGGTCGGTGTGTGCAGAACGGGGTCCCCGACGATGCGGATCGGAACGACGGCCATGGTCGGCAAGCTTAAGTCAGCCGACGCGCGGGCACGGGTGCCGTCCCAAGTGTCGCCCGCGTGGTTGAATAATCGCCGGAACCACAGCGATGTCATTTAGTTGGCGAACGGCCACAGGGAGCGATATGGAAGGCGCCATGGCGAGGGCTGAGCGTTCGGGGGATGACGCTGAGCTCAGCGATGGGCTGACTCGTCGTGAACACGACATCTTGGCCTTCGAGCGGCAATGGTGGAAGTACGCCGGATCCAAAGAGGACGCGATCAAAGAATTGTTCTCGATGTCGGCGACTCGTTACTACCAAGTGCTCAACGCACTTGTCGAAAGTCCGGAGGCGCTGGCCGCCGATCCGATGTTGGTGAAGCGGCTGCGTCGGCTACGGGCCAGCAGGCAGAAGGCCCGTGCGGCGCGCAAGCTGGGCTTTGACATCACCTGAGCTAGGGTGGACGCGATGAACGAGCGCGTTCCAGACTCCTCCGGGCTGCCACTGCGCGCCATGGTCATGGTGCTGTTGTTTCTTGGTGTGGTGTTCTTGTTGGTCGGATTCCAGGCTCTGGGATCCGGCGGTGACGATGACGACACCGCCACCGGACCGACCGTGACCACCACAACATCCGCGGCACCGGCCACCACGTCGAAATCACCCGAGCCGGACGTGCCACGTCCCGAGGTGCGGGTGTTCAACATCTCCGAAGCCCCCGGGGCGGCCGAAGGCACCGCGGATCGGCTGCGCACCGATGGCTGGACGGTTGCGGAAACCGGCAACCTGGTGCTGCCGGGGGTGCCGGTCACCACCGTCTACTTCGGTGAAGGCGAACAGGAAGCCGCCGACGAGCTGGGACGGTTGCTCGAGGCGCCCGTCGAACCCCGCATCCCCGAGGTTGCCGAGCTACCACCCGGGCTGATCGTGGTAGTCACAGGTTAGGACGGTCGGCGATGCGGCGACGGAGGAGCCGGGGAGGCAGGGCCGGACTGCGAACAGTTAGGCTGGCGCGCATGCCCGCCAGCTTGCTGAAGAAGCCCGCTATCGCCCTTGCGCTAGTCGCCCCCGTGGTCGGACTGACTGCGTGTGCCCCGTACGAACCGGTCGCGACCACACCCGGGACCACTCCCGCGGTCTGGACGCCCTCGCCTTCTCCGTCGGCATCCCCCGGCGGGGAGGCCCACGGTGGCGCCGGTGGCAGCGCTCCGGGCGGCGGCTCCACCCTCGAAGTGCCGATCAACAACGCCCGGGGCTCCGAAGTGGCCACTGCCACATTCGAATTCAGCTCCGGATACACCACCGTCACGGTCCAGACCACCGGCACCGGCCAGTTGACTCCCGGCTTCCACGGTCTGCACATCCACTCGGTGGGTGTCTGTGAGGCCAACTCGGTGGCCCCGACCGGCGGCGCGCCCGGTGACTTCAACTCTGCCGGCGGCCACTTCCAGGCCCCCGGTCACAGCGGCCACCCCGCCAGCGGCGACCTGAGCTCGTTGCAGGTCCGTGAGGACGGCTCGGCCTTGTTGGTCACCACCACCGACGCCTTCACCGAGGACGACCTCCTGGCGGGGCAGAAGACGTCGATCATCATCCACGAGAACGCGGACAACTTCGCCAACATCCCGCCGGAGCGCTACAACCAGGTCAATGGCACGCCGGGTCCGGATGCCGTGACCATGGCCACCGGCGACGCCGGTAGCCGGGTGGCTTGCGGTGTCATCGGCGGGGAATAGCCCCGAACACATCGACTTCGCCGGTTCCTACCGGCCGACCGTCGGCGTCGAATGGGAGTTCGCCCTCGTCGACGCGGCGACGCGCGACCTGAGCAATGATGCCGCGGGGGTGATCGCCGAACTGGGCGAGAACCCGCGCGTGCACAAAGAACTGCTACGCAACACCGTCGAGGTCGTCACCGGCATCTGCGACAACGCCGGACAGGCCATGGACGATCTGTCCGGCACACTGCGCACGGTGCGGCAGGTGGTGCGCGACCGCGGCATGGAACTGTTCTGCGCCGGAACCCATCCGTTTGCGCAGTGGTCTGAGCAGAAACTCACCGACGCACCGCGATACGCCGAGCTGATCAACCGCACCCAGTGGTGGGGCCGGCAGATGCTGATCTGGGGAGTGCACGTCCACGTCGGGGTGTCCAGCGCCCACAAGGTGATGCCGATCGTCAGCTCGCTGCTCAACCAATACCCGCACCTGCTGGCGCTGTCGGCGTCGTCACCGTGGTGGGAGGGGGAGGACACCGGTTACGCCAGCAACCGGGCGATGATGTTCCAGCAGCTCCCCACCGCGGGCCTGCCATTCCAGTTCCAGACGTGGCGCGAATTCGAAGGCTTTGTGCACGACCAGAAGAAGACCGGCATCATCGACCACATCAACGAGGTCCGCTGGGATGTCCGGCCGTCGCCGCATCTGGGCACGGTCGAGATCAGGATCTTCGACGGTGTCTCCAATATGCGCGAACTCAGTGCGCTGGTGGCGCTGACCCACTGCCTGGTCGTGGATCTCGACCGGCGACTCGACGCCGGCGAAGCGCTGCCGACCATGCCGCCGTGGCATGTCCAGGAGAACAAGTGGCGCGCCGCGCGTTACGGCCTGGATGCCATCATCATCCTCGACGCCGACAGCAACGAGCGGCTGGTCACCGAGGATCTCGACGATCTGCTGACCCGGCTCGAACCGGTGGCGCGATCACTGGGCTGTGCCGACGAGCTGGCCCGCGTCGCCGACATTCCCCGGCTAGGCGGTTCCTCGCAGCGTCAGCGGCGGGTGGCCGAGGAGAATGACGGAGACCTGCGTATGGTGGTCGATGCGCTGATCGACGAACTCGTCATCTAGGTCAGGTCCATGAATGTGACGCTCCGAAAGTATGTGCCGCTCCTCGCCGCGGTCGTCGCGGTGGGTGCCGCGGCGTGCTCCACCACCGTGCCGGGGACGCCGCAAGCGCAACCGGGGGCGGCCACGTCGGCGCCCACCACAACAACCTCGCCACCGACAACAACCACGCCGGCACCGCGGACCTCAGGGACCCCGGGAGCGCCGACGGTGCCGCCGGTGCCGACCCGCACCCCACCGAGTTCAACCGGCGCCCCGGGCCTGGCGAACACCACCTGCGGCGACTACGTCGATCTCGACGAGGAATCCCAGCGGCGGGTGATCAGTGCAATCGGCGCGCAGAACGACCTCGTGTCGCTGAACCCCGAGTTGTGGATCAGCCTCGCCAGTGCGCTGTGTACGTTCGCCACACCATCGACCACCGTGCGAGAAGTGCTGGAAGGTCAGGGAATTCGCTGATGAGCCAGGGCAGCGTAGCGGCGATACCGATGTTTTCGCTGGAGTCGGCGATGCTGCCCGGCGAAGAACTGCCACTGCGGATTTTCGAACCGCGCTATTCCGCGCTGGTACGCGACACCCTCGACCGCGACGACAAATCGTTCGGGGTGGTGCTGATCGCCCGCGGCCGGGAAGTCGGCGGAGGCGATGAACGCCACGATGTGGGGGTCCGGGCCAAGATCGCGGCGTTCGAGGATTTCGGCGACGGCAAGTACCGGCTCAGGTGCCGGCTGACCGAGCGCATCCGGGTCCGGGAGTGGCTGCCCGACGACCCGTATCCGCGTGCCGTGGTGGAGCCGTGGCCCGATGAAACCGGTCCGGTGCGAGACGGCAGCGTCGCCGAGATCGAGGAGCGGATCTGGGGGCTGTTCGAGCGGATAGCCACCGCAAAGGATGCCCGGCTGCCGCAACGGACCGAACTCCTGGGCGACGGTCAGGACGTCCCGGCTGGACGACGGCTCTATGAGCTGGCCGGCCGGATGCCGATGGGCACTGCCGACAAGTACTCGATCCTGGCGGCACCCTCACCCGCCGATCGATTGGCGGCGCTCACCGATGCCATCGACACCGTCACCGCGATGGTGGAATTCCAGCTCGCCGGCGAGTAGCGCCGCTACTTGCCCTTCTGGCGCATCTCGTCGATCGTGAACAGGTCTTCCTGTTCACTCTGCTCCCGGTAGGCCAGCTGCCCGACGCGTTGGGCGATCACCGGCGCGGTGATCACGGTGAACAACCCCGTCAGGATGATCATGCCGACGTCGGCGTGCCCGCGCAGCCGGATTGCCGCACCGATCAGGACCAGCAGCAGCCCGAGGGTCTGCGGTTTGCTGGCAGAGTGCATGCGTGACAACGTATCCGGGAACCGGACCACACCGATTGCGGCGGTCAGGGCGAACGCGGAACCGCCCAGGATCAGCAGGCCGGAGATGATGTCCAACGTGTTCATCGCTTCATCCCCTTGGGCTTGACCCCGGTGTTGTCAGGCACCCGGAACCGGGCGACGCTGACCGAGCCGACAAAGCTGATGAGGGCCAGCGCCGCCAGGCTGTAGGTGACGGTGGTGTCGAGGCTGAACGCCGCCCAGGTGCCGATCGAACACATGGTGACCGCAACCAGGGTGTCCAGCGCGACCAGGCGGTCCAGGGTGCTCGGCCCGGCCAACAACCGGAACATGGTGATGGACGCCGCGGCGATCAGCATCACGGCCGCGATCAACCAGATGGAGTTCATGCGCGGCCCCTCGGGTTCATGCGGGGCGCCGAGCCGGGTGTGCCCGGTTGTGACGTCATCGTGGGGTCTCCTCGCTGTCCTGGGCGAGCTCTTCCCGCGATGCCGGACGCCACTCGGATTCACGCTCGAAGGCCGCGATCAGCAACCGCTCGGTTGCCGCGACCTGGCTGTAGAACTGCTTGACGGCACGCTCGGAGCCGACGTCGATGACGTGGGCGTAGATCAGGCGACGCACCTGGTCGATCTCCAGCACGATCGAGCCGGGGATCAGATTGCAGATGTTGACCGCCAACGCCAGCACCAGATCCGACTTCACGTTGACCTGGGCGCGCAGCACCGCGTTGAGCGGCGGCGGCCCGGGCCGCAACGCCAGCCAAGCCACCTGGACGCTCGACACCAACAGATTCCAGGCCACCCAGGCCAGCAGATGCAGCAACGACAGCAGGTGCACTTTGCCCTGCACCGGGACCGGCGGCAACGGCAGCAGCAGGGTGACGGTCAGGGCGACCGCCATACCGCCGAGCACATTGGCCGCAGAGATGTCACCCCACAACAGGACCCACACCAGTGTCAGCCAGATGAGCACCCAGATTCGCAGCGTCACCAAGCGCATGGTGGGTTTCTTCACGGCTGGTCACCTCCGATCACCGCGGTGATGTACTCGCTACGGTCGATCACCTCGTTTGCCGCACGCTCGCTGTAGGCGAAGATCGGTCCGGCGGCCACGGTCAGTGCCACCCCGACACCGATCAGCGCCATGGTGGGCGCCAGCATGGCCACCGGCATCCGGCCCACGTCGTCACGTTCGTCGAACGCGATGTCCTCTTCGTCGTCGAGCAGCACCGCGGGTACCGCCGCCGACAGTTCGCCTTCCGGAGCGTCGTTACGGGCCCGCCAGAACGCCTTCGTCCACACCCTGGCCACCACGTACAACGTGAGCAGACTGGTGACGACGCCGCCACCCACCAGGATCCAGGCGAGTACGGAACCATCGGCGGTACCGGCTTCCAACAGCGCGACCTTTCCGATGAATCCCGAGAACGGTGGAATGCCACCGAGATTGAGCGCGGGAATGATGAAGACGAAGGCGAGCAGGGGACTGGCGCCGGCCAGCCCGCCGAGTCTTCGCAGGGTCGAGGCGCCGGCCTGACGTTCGATGAGGCCCACCACCAGGAACAGTGTGGTCTGCACGATGATGTGGTGCGCCACGTAATAGATGGCGCCCGACATCCCGAGCTCGCTCGACAGCGCGATACCGAACACCATGTAGCCGATATGGCTGACCAGGGTGAACGACAACAACCGTTTGATGTCACTCTGCGCGATCGCACCCAGGATGCCCACCACCATCGTCACCAGGGCGGCGATCAGGAGCATCGGGTTCATCCCGCCGTCGGGGAACAGCAGGGCGTGTGAGCGGATGATCGCGTAGACGCCGACCTTGGTGAGCAGTCCGGCGAACACCGCCGTCACCGGGGCGGGTGCTGTCGGGTAGGAGTCGGGCAACCATGTCGACAACGGGAACACCGCCGCCTTGATCCCGAACGCCACCAGCAACACCGCAAAAAGCGCACTGCGGGTGCCCGAGGGGACGTCGTCGAGACGCAACGCCAGCTCTGCCATGTTCAGGGTGCCGGTGGCCGCGTACACCAGGGCCAGGCCCAGCAGGAAGATCAGCGACGACACCATGGACACCATCACGTAGGAGATGCCCGCTCGCACCCGGTCCTTGCTGGCGCCGATGGTCAGCAGCACAAAGCTGGCGGTGAGGAAGATCTCGAAGCCGACGAACAAATTGAACAGATCGCCGGCCAGGAAGGCGTAACAGACACCCGCCGACAGCACCAGGTACGTCGGCAGGAAGATCGACACCGGCTGCCGGTCGTCGCCGTCGCGAATACCCTGGCCGATGGCGTAGAACACCACCGCCACCAGCACGATCGACGACACCACCAGCATGAGTGTCGACAGCCGGTCCGCCACCAGGGTGATGCCCAGCGGGCCCATCCCCGGTTCGCTCTGCCCCCAACCGCCGACCTGCAATGCCTGGGTGCCACCCTGGTCGACCACATACAGCAGGGTGGCGCAGACGGCGACCACCGCGGCCAGCGCCGAGACCGTGATGACTCGCTGGGTGCGGGGTTCGCGGCTGGCGATCAAGGTCGCCGCCGCCGCCAGCAGCGGGATCAGCACCGGCAGCGGGATCAGGACTTGGGCCAAGTAGTCGTTCATCTGGGCATCACCGGGACCCCTCATGCCCGGGTAGGGCGTCGAGCTCGTCGGGTTCGTCGGTGTCGGGATGGCGAGGTGCGGAAACGGTCGCAGCGTCTTCGTCGATCTCGGCCACCTCGGCCTCTTGGGAGACCCGGGTGTCCTCGGGGTCGTCGGCCACTTCTTCGGCGGTGGTCAGGCGGTAGGAGCGGTACGTCAGCGCCAGGACAAACGCGGCGACACCCATGGTGATGACGATCGCGGTGAGGATCATGGCCTGGGCCAGCGGATCGGCCGTCGCCGTCTCGTCGCCACTGGTGCGTCCGCGTACCGGCGGGTTCCCGGACGGGCCACCGACGGTGAGGATCAGCAGATTCAACGCGTTGCCGATCAGCAACAGCCCCAACAGCATCCGGGTGAGATTGCGTTCCAGCAGCAGGTAGACCCCGCAGCTGGTCAGACCACCGATGAGGACCAGCGGCACCAGATAGGTCGTCATCGGCGCACCCCCGACATCATGGGTGCCCGTTGCGGCACCTCGACATCGATCCGAGCTCCCAGACTGCGCAGCACGTCGAGCACCAAGCCGACGACGATGAGATACACCCCCAAATCGAAGAACAATGCGGTGACGAACTTGATGTGGCCCAGCACCGGCACGTCGAGTTCCACAACGGCCGACGACAGTGCCGGCGCACCCAGGATCACCGAGGCCACCGCGGTGGATGCGGCAAAGCCCAGGCCGACGCCCAGGATCTTGCCCGCGTCCAGCGGCAGGGTCTCGCCGAGCTCGTAACGGCCGCCCGCCAGATACCGCAGGACCAGCGCCAGCCCGGCGGTCAGCCCGCCGGCGAACCCGCCGCCCGGCGTGTTGTGGCCGGTGAAGAAGAAGTACACCGACAGCACCATGATCAGCGGGAAGATGAGCCGGGTGGCGACTTCGAGGACCAGTGAGCGATACCGCGGATCGCGGTACTCGCTGCCGCGCAACCAGGTGGTGTCGCTGACGGCCGGGCTGTAGGCCATCACCACCCCGATATCGGGCTGTCCGGCCGGTTGCACGGTGGTCGGGACGCGCGGGGCCGAACCGAACCGGCGATGGCGGAAGACCAGCGACGCGACGCCGGTGGCCGCGACCAGCAACACCGAGATCTCGCCCAGAGTGTCCCAGGCGCGGATGTCGACCAGGATGACGTTGACCGTGTTGGAGCCGTGCCCGCGGTAATAGGCGGCGTCCGGCAGCAGCTCGGCTACCGGCCGCATGGTGCGGGCGGCCATCGCGAACACCGCCAGCGCCGTTACCGTCGCGCCCACTGCGATGGCCAGCGCGGCCCGTTGCAGGCGGAGTCGCTTCAGATTGCCCTCGGCTTCGGCCGGGAGGGTGCGCAACACCAGCACAAAGAACACCAGCGTCAACGTCTCGACGAGGAACTGGGTCAGAGCCAGGTCGGGGGCGCCGTGGAAGGCGAAGATCACGCCGCATCCGTAGCCGGCCACCCCGACCAGCAGCACCGAGGCCAACCGGTTGCGCATGACGACGGCGCCGAAGGCGCCCGCCAGCATCAGCAGACCCACCACCGGGGTGAGCACCGACTCCCACAGCTGCAGCTGGGGGCGGGCCCGATCTCCCGCAGCCAACGCCACCAGTGGGATCAGCACCAACGTTGTCAGGATCACCGACAGGGTGGCCGGGATGGAACCACGCTGAGTGGTGCCGGTGATCCGCAGTGCCACCAAGTCCAGCCACCGAAGGCTGGTGTCGTAGACCCGGTCGGCGTTACCCAGCGGCAGGAAGTGCAACCGGGCACGGCGCAGCCGGCTGCGGGTGAAGAACGACACGGTTCCGACGGTCAGGACGAGCGCCGACAGCAGCAGCGGCAGGTTGAAGCCATGCCACAGCGCGAGGTGGTAGTCGGCGCCGCCGGGCATCGATTCGGCGTAAGGATCGAGCACCTTCTCCAGCAGGCCCGGCATGATGCCGAAGACCAGGCCGAGGAGTGCCAGGACGCCGGGTGCCACCAGGAAGGTCAGCGGCGGCCGGTGCAGGCTGGCGACTCGGGTGCTCGGCTCACGCAGGCCCTTCTTGGCAAACGCACCCCACAGGAACCGCAGGCTGTAGATGGTGGTGAACACCGATCCGGTGACGATGCCGGCCAGGACCCACGGCGCCCAGGCGCCCAGCGGCTCGGCGTGCAGGACGGTCTCGAAGGCAGCTTCTTTTGCCACGAAGCCCAGGAACAGCGGCAACGCAGCCATGCTGGCGGTGGCCCCCGCGGCAATGGTCAACAGCAGGGGCATTCTGTTGCCCAGCCAGGCCAGCCTGCGGATGTCCCGGGTTCCGGTGGAGTGGTCGACGACTCCCACCACCATGAACAGTGCGGCTTTGAACATCGCATGCGCGCACAACATGGCCAGACCGGCGAGCATCACATCGCCGTCGCCGGTACCGACCAGCACGGTGATCATGCCCAGCTGGCTGACGGTGCCGAACGCCAGGATCAGTTTGAGGTCGTACTCGCGGATCGCGCGCCAACCGGCCAGGATCATCGTGACCAGCCCGAATGCCACCACCATGGGGCGCCACGGGCCGGCCTCGGCGAACCCGGGGGCCATGCGGGCCACCAGGTAGACGCCGGCCTTCACCATCGCCGCGGCGTGCAGGTAGGCGCTCACCGGGGTGGGGGCCGCCATCGCGCCGGGCAGCCAGAAGTGGAACGGGACGATCGCCGACTTCGACAGCGCGCCGATCAGGATCAGCACCAGGCCCACATTGACGGCCAGGCCGGTCGGCGGCGCGGCGATGAGGTCCGACAGTAGGTAGCTGCCGCCCAGCTCGCCCAGGATGATGATGCCGACCAGCATGGCCAGTCCACCCGCGGTGGTGACCATCAACGCCTGGGTGGCGGCGCGGCGGCTGGTGGCGCGTTCGGCATAGTGGCCGACCAGCAGGAACGACAGCACCGACGTCAGTTCCCAGAACACGTAGAGCAGTAGCAGGTTGTCGCTGACCACCAGGCCGAACATCACGCCGGAGAACGCGACGAGCTCAGCGGCGAAGCTCGGCAGTCGTTTCTCGGTGTGTTCGTCGTGGTGGTGGAAGTAGTCGGCGCAGTAGAACAGCACCAGGGCGCCGATGCCGAGCACCAGCACGCTCATCACGGCGGCCAGGGTGTCGAAGCGCAGATCGATGTCCATCGACAGCTCGGGCACCCAGGCTATGGTGAGCTTGGTGTCACTGCCTTGACTCGTGGGCCAGTTGTCGAAGACCCAGAACAGCGACGCCGCAGGTACCAATGCCAGCGGGTAGAAGGCCCGCCGGCCCCACCTGTTCACCAACAGCGGCGCGATCGCAGCGGCCACGGCGTGGGCGAACAGGACGGCGAGCATGGCACTCCGTTTTCGTTTTCTCAGGCGCGGAGCGTGCGAATACACGCACGTACGCGTCGACTTACGTCGGGGTGTCAGCCCACTGGTGGGCTCTGATCTTTACGGCTTCTTTACGGCCATTCTACGGTGTTGAACTACGGCGGGCTTCAACACATTCCAATTTGGTGTGAATAGACGCTGGCTGCAACGTTTTTGAGTATATGACGCCGGTCACCTCGCAAGGTTCGGGTATCCGGTGCCGACCAGTGGTGGGCGCTGCCGTGGCCGCCCTCTATCGGTTCACCTCGCCGCGGCGGCCCTGATGCCCCGAGCTGTCAGCGGCCGGCAGCAAACGCCCGCAGCGAATCGACCTGAGCGGGGTCCAAAGACGGCCGCACCGTGGCGCGGGCTTGTTCGACATCGGCCAGGGAGATGTCGGCGGCATCGATCGAGCGTCGCATCGCCGTCAGCGCCGCCTCCCGGAGCAAGGCCACACAGTCGGCCGCGCTGTACCCGTCGAGCTGGCCGGCCAGTGTGTCGAGGTCGACGTCGGCGCTCAGCGGCACCGACTTGGCGGCGGTGCGCAGGATGTCGCGGCGCGCCTGCGCGTCGGGCGGTTCGACGAACACCAGCCGCTCCAACCGGCCCGGCCGCAGCAACGCGGGGTCGATCAGGTCTGGGCGGTTGGTGGCACCGAGCACCACGACGTCGCGCAGCGGTTCGATCCCGTCGAGCTCGGTGAGCAGCGCGGCCACCACCCGGTCGGTGACTCCGGAGTCGAAACTCTGCCCGCGCCGGGGCGCCAGCGCGTCGATCTCATCGAGGAACACCAGCGATGGCGCTGAATCCCTTGCCCGTCTGAACAATTCGCGGACCGACTTCTCGGAGGAGCCCACCCACTTGTCCATCAGTTCGGCGCCCTTGACCGCATGCACCGACAGCCGTCCCGTGCTGGCCAGCGCCCGCACCACAAACGTCTTACCGCAGCCGGGTGGCCCGTAGAGCAGCACGCCCCGCGGCGGTTGGACGCCGAGACGGGTGAATGTGTCGGGGTGCTGCAGTGGCCACAGCACCGCTTCGGTGAGGGCCTGTTTGGTGGCCACCATGTCGCCGACGTCGTCGAGGGTGACCGAGCCGACGGACACCTCCTCGGTGGCCGAGCGGGACAACGGCCGGATGACGGTCAGCGCGCCCTTGAGGTCGTCGTGGGTCAGCACCGGTGGGCCACCGTCGCCGCTGGCGCGGGCGGCGGCGCGCAGTGCCGCCTCGCGGACCAGGGCGGCCAGATCGGCCACCACAAATCCCGGTGTGCGAGAGGCGATTTCGGTCAGGTTCAGATCCCGGGTGGGTACCGTGCGCAACAGCACCTCGAGCAGCTGGCGACGCACATCGGCGTCGGGCAGCGGCACCCCGAGCTCTCGGTCGCACAGATCCGGGGCGCGCAGTCGCGGATCGAGCCCGTCGGGCACCGCCGAGGTGGCGACAAACGCGACCCCGCCGGTACCGACGGCCGTGCGCAGCTCCGACAGGATCAGGCTGGCCACCGGCTCGGGTGGACGATCGGTCGAGGCCGGCAGTAACGCATCGACATCGGTGATGAGCAGGACTCCGCCGGCCTCGCGCACCCGGCTGGTGGCGGTCGCGACGGCCGCCAGCCGCTCTTGGGGGGCCAGTGCGCCGATCTCCGGTCCGTCCAGCTGCGCCAGGTTGCGGGACTCGCAGACGGTGCGGACCAGCGTGGCCTTGCCCACCCCGGCGGGACCGGATACCAACACCCCGAGATTGGCTGTGGCGCCCAGGGTTTCGAGTAGTTCGGGTTCATCGAGGGCCAGCTTGAGCCATTCGGTCAACTTGCCGGCCTGGGTGTGGGCGCCCTTGAGGTCGTCGAAGCCGACCTCAGGGTGTTCGGGGGCACGCGCGTCGCGCCCCGATCCGGTCCCGGTCGCAGAGCCGGCGCCTGGGGTGGGGGTGGTTCCGTTGCTCCAGGCCACCACCGAATTGGGCTGCACACTCACCGGTCCGGCCGGGTCCACCGCCGTCACCGTCAGTAGCTCGGAAGTCCAGGTGATACCGACCGCCCGTCCCAGCGCGGCGCTGGCCTCCGACGTCGAGGTGCCGGGCCCCAGGTCGCGCGGAAGCAACGACACCGTGTCACCGACCGTCATCACCTTGCCCAGCAGCGCCTGACGCAGCGTCGCGGGGGAGACCGAGCCCGACGCCAACCTCGAACCGGACACCGACACCGAACGGGCGCCGTGCACCGTCGCCGGCGCGATCACGACCCCGGTGTCCTCGCGCAGCCCCGCATTGGCCAGCGTCACGTCGTCGAGCAGGGCGGTCCCCGGTGCGGTCCCCGACGGTGCCACCCCGACGACGGCGGCGGTGGTGCGGGCCCCGGTCAACACCACCGCGTCCCACTCGCGGATCCCGAGCGCGGCGATGGCTTCGGGATGCAACCGGATCACCCCGCGGCGCGCGTCCAGCGCCGAGGTGTTCAACCGGGCGGTCAGCGTCAACATGTCAGCTGCCCGGCCGGCGCAACCCGAGCCGCAGCATCGACCGCCGGTTGGGTTGCTTGCCCCGGCGGATCTCGCGGCGTTGCGCGCGTCGTTCCTTCGGTTTGGCGTCCCAGGCTTCCGGCCGGGCCGCGACCCAACGCTGGCTGCGCACCGTGAACGGGATGATGCACACGTAACCGACGATGATCAGCAGCACCAGGATGTAAGGGAACAGCAGTAGAGCCGCGGCCGCCGCGGCGATGGCGATCAGCAGGATCGGGGCGGCGTTCGGCGGCATCGACACCGATTTCAGTGCCAGCGTCGGTACCCGGCTGACCAACAGGGTGGCGTTCGCGGCGAACCACAGGCAGATGAACCAGGGTGAGGTCCACCAGCCGTCGCCGAACTGCAGCATGGCCGCCAGCGGCCCGATGACACCGACGGCGCCGCACGGTGCGGGCATGCCGGTGAAGTACTGCCGGGTGTAGGCCGGTTTGGTGTCGTCGTCGAGCAGCGCGTTGAACCTCGCCAACCGCAGCACGATGCACACCGCGTACAACAGCGCAAATATCCAGCCGATAGGCGAGGTCGGCAGCAGCGTCACGTACACCACCAACGCCGGCGCGACCCCGAAGTTCACGGCGTCGGCCAGCGAGTCGATCTCGGCGCCCATCCGTGACTGCGCATCCAGGGCGCGGGCGATACCGCCGTCGATCCCGTCGAGCACCGCCGCCGCGCCGATCAACGCCAACGCGATGTGCGGCCGGTCGTCGAGCGCGAACTTGATGGACGTCAGACCACAACAGATCGCCAGCACCGTCGTGGCGCTGGGCAGGATCCGCATGGCCGACGGGCGGGGTTTGCTGCCGCTGGAGCCGCCGCGGTTGCCGGTCACGGAAGGACAGCCAGGACGGTCTCGCCGGCAATGGCCCGCTGCCCGAGGCTGACCTGCAGATCCGATCCCTCGGGCAGGTAGGTGTCGAGCCGGGAGCCGAAGCGGATCAGGCCGTAGGTGTCGCCGATACCGACGGTGTCGCCGACGTGCACATCGCAGACGATGCGCCGGGCCAGCAGTCCGGCGATCTGGGTGCTGATGATCTCGACACCCTCGGGGGTGCGGATGACCACCGAATTGCGTTCGTTGTCGGCGCTGGCCGATGCCAGGTCGGCGGAAGCGAACTGGCCCGGTTTGTACGCGACGGCGATCACCTCGCCGCCGATGGGCGCCCGCTGCACGTGCGCGTCGAGGACGGACAAGAAGATGCTGACCCGCGGCAGCGGGGTGTCGGCCAGCCCGAGCTCCGGCGGCGGCACGGCATGTTCGATCAGGCACACCTGGCCGTCGGCGGGGGACACCACCACACCGGGGCGGGTCGGCGGTACCCGGTTCGGATGCCGGAAGAATCCGGCGTTGGCGGCGGCGGCCATCAGACCCGCGGTACGCAGCCACCGCGACCGGTAGCCGAGTGCCGCCACGGCCAGGCTGGCGCCGACAAACGGCAACCCGGCGGGGTGCATCGGCGGAACCGTGGAGCGCACCAGGTCGATCACGTGTGTTGCTTCGGACGAGCGGGGGCGTCTGGCCACGACGGCCATTGTAGGTATGCAGCCGACGGGGTCGAGCTACCTGTCAGCCCGTGAGGTCCCAGACCCGTACCGGTGTGCCCGCCGAAATCTCGGTGACCTCCTCCGGGATCTCCAGCAGACAGTTCGCCGATGCCAGATATCGCAGATGATGTGACGCCGGCGGCCCATAACTGCTGACGGTGCCGGTGGCGGCGTAGTACACCCCGCGGCGGAACTGCCGTTTGCCGGCCGGGGAGGTCAGCGTCTCGGTGAGCTCGGCGGTGCGTCGCGGCCGGTCGGTGTCCGCCAGGCCCATTGCCGCCCGTAACGCCGGCCGGACAAACACCTCGAATGACACCAGTGCGCTGACGGGGTTGCCCGGCAAGGTGACGATCGGGGTGTCGCCGACACGGCCCGCGCCCTGCGGCATCCCGGGTTGCATGGCCACCTTCACGAAGTCCACCGACCCGTCGCCGACCCGGCCGAGGGCATCTTTGACCACCTCGTAGGCGCCGGCACTGACCCCGCCGGTGGTGATGATCAGATCCGCATCGGCCGCGTGCCTGCTCAGGGTGGCCCGGAACTCGTCGACGTCGTCGGCCGATGTGGAGGCCACCACCGCGTCGGCTCCGGCGTCACGCACCGCGGCGGCCAGCATCGGCGCGTTGGACTCGTAGATCTGCCCCGGCTGCAGCGGCTCACCGGGAGCCACCAGCTCGGTGCCCGTCGACATGACCAGCACCCGCAGCCGGGGCCGCACCTCCAGCTCGACGACCCCGAGAGCGGCGGTCAGTCCCAGCGCGGCCGGGCTGACCAGCTGCCCGGCCCGCAGCACCGTGGCGCCTGCCGTGACGTCCTCACCCGCGGTTCGGATGTGCTGGCCGGCGCCGGGGCTGCTGCGGATCTCGACGTCGACGGTGCCACCGTCGGTCTGCTCCACCGGCACGACGGCCGTGGCGCCCGCCGGCAGGGGCGCGCCGGTCATGATCCGGTGGGCGGTCCCGGGAGCCAGAGTGAGAGTGTCGGTGCGTCCGGCGGGGATGTCCTCGGCCACCGGCAGCCGGACCGGGTGCTCGGCGGAGGCGCCCGCAACGTCGCCCGCCTGCACGGCGTACCCGTCCATGGCGGAGTTGTCGAAACCGGGGAGCGACATCGGCGCCACCACGTCGGCGGCCAGCACCAATCCCTCGGCGTCCATGAGCGGCAGCCGGACTCCGCTGCGGGGGGTGATCAGGTTTGCGACAACACGCTGGTGTTCTTCGACGGTGCGCATCTCAGACGGGGAACTTCACGCCGGTGAGCTGTTCGGAGACCGTCCACAGCCGTTCCTGGACCGCAACGTCGTGTGATGCGGCGTTCGACTTCACCAGAACCGGGGATCCCCACAGTTCGCGGAATCCGTCCGGGCCGTAGTACTGCCCGCCCGCCACGGTGGTGTCGGTGGCGGCCCGCAAGGTGCCCAGCGCGCCCATCGCCGGACTGTTGGTCACCAGGTCGGTGAGCCGGTTGACCAGCGACAGCGATGTTCCCGGCAGATGACGCATCAGCTCGGTGTTCGACACACCCGGGTGGGCGGCGACGGCGATGGTGGGGGCGCCGGCGGTCGCCAGCCGGCGTTGCAGCTCGTAGGCGAACATCAGGTTGGCGAGCTTGGACTGACCGTAGGCCGCCACCCTGTTGTAGCTGCGCTCCCATTGCAGGTCGTCGAAATGGATTCCGGCGCGGATGTTGTGCGCGATGCTGCCGACCACGACCACCCGGGACCCTTCCACCGGCAGCAGCTGGCCCAGCAGCAACCCGGTGAGCAAAAAGTGTCCGAGATGGTTGGTCCCGAACTGCAACTCGAAGCCGTCCTGGGTGGTCTGCTTGGGCGGGTACATCACGCCGGCGTTGTTGATCAGCAGGTCGATCTTCGGGTAGGCGGCCTTGATCTCCGCGGCGGCGGTCCGCACCGATTGCAGCGACCCCAGGTCCAGCGGCTGCACTTTCAGATCTGCGCGCGGCACAGTGCCGACGATCTTTGCGGCGGCCGCGTTGCCCTTCTCGGTGTCGCGGACGGCCATCACCACGTGTGCGCCGCGGGCGGCCAACACGCGCGCCGTCTCGAAGCCCAGCCCCGCGTTGGAGCCGGTGACGATCGCGATGCGGCCGCTCTGGTCGGGCACATCGGCTTCGCTCCACTTCATCGGTCGGCCTCCGCTCGTTCCGGTCCTCGCTGCGCTGCGATCCTCACGTGCTTGGTCATGCGAGGCACATTACGGACAGGGCATGCTCGACACCATGGATGGTGTGCCGGCGACCCCGGCGATGACTCTGCGTGAACCGGTGAATCGTCCCAGCGCCAAGGCCCCGGTGGTGTGGGCGTTGGGTGCGGCCGTCCCGTGGACGATGGTGCTGATCGGCTTCGGGGTGTGGTTTGCCCTCGATTCGCACCTGCTGTGGCTGCAGGTCGGGGCCATCTCGGCAGCGGTGATCGGCGCCATCGTGTCGGTGGGGGTGGTTCCGGTGTGGCGCTACCGGGTGCACCGGTGGGGGATCAGTGACCAGGCCGTGTACACGCGCACCGGTTGGCTGGTGCAAGAGCGCCGCATCGCGCCGATCTCTCGGGTTCAGACCGTCGACACCGAACGTGGCCCGCTGGATCGGCTGTTCGGGCTGGCCACCGTGACGGTGACGACGGCGTCCTCGGCGGGTGCGGTGCGGATCGTGGCCCTGGATGCGCCGGTGGCCGACGACATCGTCGCGCGGCTGACCGATATCGCGGCACTCGGCGGCAACGATGCCACCTGAGCCGCCGGTGCCACCTGAGCCGCCGGTGCCGCCTTGCCCGCCGGAACCGGTCTGGAGCCGGCTGAGTCCCCGGATGCTGCTGGTCCATCCGGTGCACGAGGTGTTGCGGCAGCTGCCGCTGCTGATCGGGTCGATCGTGCTGGGATCGGCGACCAACAATCCACTGTGGTCGCTGCTGGGTCTGGCCGCGATCCTGGCCTACGGGCTGGCGCGCTGGTTCACCACCACCTACCGCATCGACACCGACGACGTGCAGCTGCGCTCCGGTGTGGTCCAGCGGAACGTGTTGTCGGTGCCGCGCAACCGGATCCGGTCGGTGCAGACCGATGCCCGGCTGCTGCACCGGCTCCTCGGGTTGACCGTGCTGCGGGTCAGCACCGGCCAGGAAGCCCACGGGGACAAGGTGTTCGAGCTCGACGCGGTTCCGGCTCAGGAGGTGGCGCGGTTACGGTCGGTGCTGCTGTCCCAGATCGATCAGCGGCGCCCCGATGTCCAGGTCGACGACGCGGTACTGGCCCGGTGGCAGCCGTCATGGTTGCGGTACAGCCCCCTGAGCCTGTCGGGGCTGGTGATGATCGCCGCGGCGTTCGGACTGGTCTATCAGGCGGGTGTCGGTCCGGCTCTGCAACGCTCGGAGGTCGTGGAGTCCGGGCTGGATGCGGCACAGCGGTTCGGCGTCGCGGCGTCGATCGCGGCGCTGGCGGTAGCGGTGCTGGTGGCCTCGGTGGTCCTGTCGGTGGGGCGGTCGCTGCTGACCTACGGCAACCTGGTGCTGCGGAGGCGGCACACCGACACCACCGACACTCTGCATTTGCAGCACGGTCTGCTGCGGGTGCGTGAACACACCTTCGACATGCGCAGATTGCGGGGCGGCACCATTCGGGAGCCGCTGCTGGTGCGGATGTTCGGCGGAGCCCGCCTGGATGCGGTGATGACCGGTGTCAATGGGGCAGGGGAGGCGTCGTTGCTGTTGCCGCCGTGTCCCGCTGCCACCGCGAACGGGGTGCTGCACACCCTGATCGGCGACGCCGGCGCCGTCTCCGGTGAGCTGCGCGGCCATGGCC
>NZ_JBARXZ010000087.1:0-11210 GCF_049647605.1 Mycobacterium sp.
GGCCGTGGCCGCACCCGACCGGCCGGTGATCAGCCTGCAAGCCGACGGCAGTGCGCTGTACACGATCTCGGCATTGTGGACACAGGCCAGGGAGAACCTTGATGTGACCACCGTGCTCCTCAACAACCGTGCGTACGCGATCCTACGACTGGAGTTGCAACGTGTCGGAGCCACCGCGATGGGCCCGAAGGCCAATGAACTGCTCGACCTTTCCGCACCGGATATCGACTTCGTCAAGATCGCCGAAGGATTGGGAGTTCCGGCGTCACGTGCGTGTACATCCGAAGAACTTGCCACCCAGTTCGTGGCGGCGCTGACCGAGCCCGGTCCGCATCTGATCGAAGCAATGGTGCCCCCGCTGTTCTGAACAGCGCGCAGCCCGGCGATCTACCAATATCCCTACCGAACAATGGATTTGGGCCAGTCCCCCTTACGGGGGATTCAATGCTCGGCCCGGAACGATTGACTGTGTACCGAGACACACTCGGCCCGTTCGGCAACGCCCGGACGTAACAACCACCGGCGGCTGCTGCGGCCGAATCGAAGGACCCACCCATGTCGAAACTCAATATCGGCCAGCTCGCTGACTGGGACACCCCGGCGCTCAGCAACGCACTACGTCGCGAAACAGGACCCGACGGCCAGGCGTACACCGACGGCTCGCTCCGCCAGATCGCCGGCGGCCGGTTCGTGGGCATTGCGGTCACCGCCACCATGCGGGCGGCCGCACCGGGGGAAGACTCGGTGCCGGTCGCAGAATTGCACCGGGCGGTGTTGTCCGTCGACGGACCGGCGGTGGTGGTGGTACAGGACCTCGACGAACACTCCGGCTCAGGAGCCTTTCTCGGCGAAGTCAACGGAACACTGCTCGATGTTCTGGGCATCGCGGGTTTCGTCACCAATGGCCGGGTGCGCGACGAACCGGACCTGCGTCAGATGGGTTTCGCCGTGCACGCGGCGGGTCTCTGCGTGGCCCGGGCCCACATGCGCATCACCGCGGTCGGAGTGCCGGTTCGGGTCGGAGGTCTCGACGTCGAGCCCGGGGACCTGCTGCACGGCGACCAACACGGTGTCCTTCGAATCCCGCACGCACTGGCCGACCGCCTTCCTGTGCTGGCAGAGGCCGTCCGCGAGGAAGAGCAATCGATCGTGACCTGGGCACGCTCCAGCACTTTCACCACTGAGGGCCTGCTGGCTTTGAAGCGCGTCAAACACTAGGTGTGAAATGAAAAAGATCGTCGTCACCCGTGCATTACCCGGTGATGTTCTCGCTCTACTTGCTCACCTCGGTGAGGTGGCGGTGTCCGCGCATGACCAGGCCATGACACCGACCGAGTTGTGTGCTGCTGTGGCGGGCGCTGACGCCGTCATCACCACGCTCAATGACCGGGTGGGGCCCGAGGTACTCGCAGCTGCCGGACCACAATTACGTCTGGTGGCCAACGTGGCGGTCGGCTACGACAATCTCGACGTTGCCGCCATCCTCGCCCACGGCGCGGTTGCCACCAACACTCCTGGCGTGCTGGTCGCCGCGACTGCCGACCTCGCGATTGCCTTGCTTCTCGACGTGACCCGGCGAGTCAGCGAGGGCGATCGCCTGATCCGCAGCGGAGTTCCGTGGTCCTGGGACCTCAGCTTCCTTCTCGGCACAGGTCTGCAGAGACGGCGGCTGGGCATTGTGGGCATGGGAGCCATCGGACAGGCGGTCGCCACCCGTGCCGTCGCCTTCGGCATGGAGGTGGTGCACTGTTCCCCGCGCGGTCCTGGTGTGGTCGGTCCCAGCACGCGGATCGGGCTGCCCGAACTGTTGGCCACTTCAGACGTCGTCACCTTGCACTGTCCGCTGACACCAGAGACGCACCACTTGATCAGTGAGCAGACCCTGCGTCACATGAAATCGACCGCGTACCTGATCAATACAGCCAGAGGACCGGTCGTCGACGAAGCCGCCTTGTACCGGGCCCTCTGTCGCGGGGACATCGCGGGTGCTGCCCTGGACGTCTATGAAGACGAACCGCGAGTGCACCCCGGTTTGGTTGAGCTCGACAATGTGGTTCTGGCACCGCATCTCGGCTCGGCGACCATCGAGACGCGAACACGAATGGCCGCCCTCGCGGTCGAGAACGTCGCCGCAGTCCTGTCCGGCCGAATGCCGATCACGCCGATTCCATGGCGCGACCCATCTACCAATCTATTTGACCGATGACCCCCGCAAGTGGTCGAAAGGAATGCTCATGACCGTGGAAACGCCTTCCGAAGACAACCCAATCAGGATCTACGTGCCGCAAGGGTCGCTGGGGGTCGGCATCGTCCCTGAAGAGATCGGATATGCCCTCGCGCGTAACCCACATGCTATTTCGCTGGACGCCGGCTCGACGGACAGCGGCGCCGCATACCTCGCACAAGGCGTGTCCAAAAACGATCGAGGCTCCGTCAAGAGAGATCTGGAACTGATGATGGCGGCGCAACAGGAAGCGCAGATACCGATTCTCATCGGTACCGCCGGCCAGGCAGGCGGTGACCAGAATGTCGACTGGACGAGAGATATCGTCCTCGAGATCGCCGTGGAGAAGGGCTATTCCCGGAGGATCGCACTGCTCTATTCAGAACAGTCGCCGGCGCTCATCAAACAGAAGCTCGCCGAGGGCAAGATCTCGAACCTGTCCCCCGCCGGCGACCTCGATGACCCACAGATCGACTCGTGTCAACATATCGTCGCTCTCATGGGACCCGAGCCCTACTTCGCTGCGCTCGACGCCGGCGCGGACATCATCATCGGGGGCCGCACCTCTGATCCAGCAGTGATCGCTGCCTTCGCGCTGTGGAAGGGAGCCGCAGCGGGACCGTGCTGGCATGCGGGCAAGATCGCCGAATGCGGCGGCCAGGCCACCACCGCCAACACAGGTCAGCGTGGCGTCATGATCGAAATCCACGCGGAGGGTTTCGATGTCGAACCGGTCGATCCGTCATTCCAAGCGACAGTGAACAGCATCTCCGGGCACCTGCTCTACGAGAACAAAAACCCGTGGAGGCTGACCGAACCCGGCGGTGAACTCGACGTGACCGACTGCGAGTACATCCAGTTGACCGAGTCCAAGGTCCGGGTCACCGGATCCCAGTGGCATCCGCAGCCCTACACGATGAAGCTGGAAGGCGCCTCGGCCAACCTGTTCCAAACCATCATGCTCGTCGGGATCGCAGACCCCGACGTGTTGGCCGATCCACAGGCCTTCCACGACAAGATGCTCCAGGTTCTGACCGAACGCGCAGTGTCTGCCACCGGGCTCCGTACGGATGAGTTCCACATCTCGCTGCGCATGTACGGCTGGAATGGTCTCAGCGGCCGGCCACCCCGAGATGGCGCCGTTCCGCTCGAGATCGGCCTGCTCGGCGTCTTCACCGCTGCAACCCAAACGGTCGCGAGTGAGATCGCAAAGGCGTGCAACGCGTACTTCTTCCATATGCCCATCCGGGCCGGCATGGAACTTCCCAGCTACGGCTGGCCATTCAGTCCGGGCAATATCGACCGCGGCGCCGTTTACCAGTTCGAGCTCAACCATGTAGTGAGGCTGGATGATCCGTTGGAGCTTGTGCGGATCACGATGACCGATGCCGGAGCTGTATCCACGGAAGGAAACCGGTAATGCCCAAAGTCAGCGATGTGTGCCGCCATGTCAGATCCAAGGTCGCTGGACCCTTCTGGGTCACCATCGACCTGATGTTCGATGGTCAAGACAATTACGACCGCTACGTCGGCAGTCCAGAACTCACCGCTGAGTCGATCGGCTCGATCTACGCCATCGATCCGCGGACGGTGATGCTGTACCCGATTCCAGCGCTGAAGGTTCTGAAGATTTCGTACCCCAGGCTCACACCCCAGGGCGGCGTCGAGGAACGTGACCTCCACTCCGGCCAGCAATATGCCTACCTGCTCGACGTCGAGCTCACCGGATGACGCGCAGCGCCAGCTAGAAGGCCTCCGAACAACCAAGCATCTCAGAACATCTAAACGTATGAACGTTTACATTCATGAAACGTGGAGATGACCTTCCGGAATTGATCGGACGAGAACGTAGGAACCCGTAGCCCACCGTTCTCCTAGAAAGTCACTCCCTTGGCAGATCTCAACCGCCGCGGATTCCTCCGCGCTTCTGCGCTCGGCGCAGGTCTGGTCGGAATGGGCGGTCTCGTCGCCTGCTCGCGGCGCTCGAGCGGCACAGAAACGTCCGGTGATACGACCGGAATCACCATGCAGGCCGCCTGGGTGAACGACGCGGAGTTCCTCGGCTATTACGTCGCTGATTCCGAGGGCTATTACGACGACGAGGGAATCGGGTTCACCTATCTCAGTGGTGGGCCGTCCGTGGTTCCGGAGAGCACGCTGTTGGCGGGGCGTGCCGATATCAGCCTGACCTCGCCGGACACCACCATCCAGTCGATTGTCGCGGATCAGTCGCCGTTCGTGATCATCGGCGCCCAGTACCAGAAGAACCCGATCGGGGTGGTGAGCCTGGTGGGCAGCGGTATCAACGAGCCCAAGGATCTCATCGGCAAGCGGCTCGCGGTGCCAGATGCCAACAGGCTCTCGGTGGAGGCCATGCTCAAGCTCAATGGCGTCGACCAGGCTGCGGTCACCATCGTGCCCTACGCGTTCGACCCGACACCTCTGATCCGAGGGGAGGTGGACGCAACCATCGATTTTGTCACCAACGTCCCGTTCACCATCAAAGAAGAGGGCGCCGAGGCGTCTTCATTCCTGCTCTACGACTTCGGTTTCAAGATCCCCAACGACACCGTCGTCGTGACCCGAGAGACCTTGGAATCCAAGCGAGACGCCATCGCCGGATTCCTGCGGGCCAGCCGGCGCGGCTGGGACGAGAACTTCATCGACACCGACGCCTACCCGCCGAAGTACGAGAACTCGTGGTTCAAGGACAGCGGTAGGAGCATCGCCAACGAGCAGTACTTCAATGGCGTCCAGCGTGAACTCATCGTCGCTCCCGGCGGCGTCTTCTCGATGTCCGACGAACTGATCAGCTCCTGCATCGACACGCTCGGCCAGGTCGGCATCAAGGCCGATCCTTCGATGTTCGACACTTCCCTGCTGGCCGAGCTGTGATGACTACCGGTGGCGAACCCGCATACATCCAGACCATGGAAGGGTTGCGCGAACTCGTGCTTGCCTGTCCGTGGAATGACGACGGACTGATGCCGCCGGAGCCCCGGCTGATGGAGATGTTCGGCGTGAGCCGCGGAACGCTGCGACGTGCCACCGACCAGTTGGTCCGCGAAGGCCTGCTGGTCCCGGAACGGGGGCGCGGCACCTTCGTCAATCGCCGAGCCCAGGTCCGGGCCACGGTGCGGGATGCGTTGTTGGCCATCGCGACGCCGGACAGTCACTGGCACTTGGACGTTGACCGGTTTGTGCCGTCGTTCGACGGTGCCGCCGAGTGCACGGACAAACTGGCTCAACTGCCGGCCTATCAGGCGGCCACCCAGCTGTTCATCACGCCGGACAACAGTACGGAGCTGCTGCGGCGGCGGGCGCTGGAAGACGGTAAGCGCGTGGTGATCTCGACCTTCGGGCAGCGGCGCGGCATGGTGTTGCTCGACCCCACCGTCATCGAACCGCACCGGTATGAACTGGCCGCGACGCTCGACGGGCTGGAACGATGCGGCCAGTCCCTCGGGCTGACCGAGCTGCGCGCCCTCGGACGATTCGACCTGCTTGTCACCGGAGCTTTTGCAGTGACTCGCCAAGGTGTCCACGTCGACGCCGACGCCGACTACTTCGATCTGGAGTGGGGGCTACTCGCCGAACTCGGGTTGGTGGTTGCCGATACCCCGGTGGTGGCCCTGGTACACGACGCCCAGATCATCGACGTACCGCTGCGATTGGAGCCGCACGAAATCGCGATCGACGTCGTGCTCAGTCCGAGGGACACCCTGCGCACCGGCCAGACGTTCCGGCGCCCGCTCGGGCTCACCTGGCAGGACCTGTCTGACGATGTCGTCTCCTACAGCCCGTACCTGCGGGCACTGGCCGCCGAGAACACCGGGGACACCACCGTCGGCCCTCATCCGGCCGCCCTGACCTGGGCTGGGTTGAAACGAGGTGATTCCGATGTCTGACGGCATCGCATTGGAGAACGTGACTCGCCGATTCGGCACCCGAGGCGGCGACGTGCTCGCTCTCGATGATGTGAGCCTGGAACTCCCCGCCGGCACTCTCACTGCGCTGATCGGTCCGTCCGGATGCGGCAAGTCCACCCTGCTGCGGCTGATCGGCGACCTCGACCAGCCGACGTCGGGCACCGTACGCGTGCACGGCGAAGCTCCTGCTCACCTGCGCCGGGCGGGGCAGATCGGCGTGGCGTTCCAGGATGCCGCGCTGCTTCCGTGGAAGGATCTGCGCGGCAACGTTTCTCTGACCTTGCGCGCCTCCGGCAGAAAAGTCGATCCCGAGAAGATCAACGACCTGATCAAACTCGTCGGGCTGTCCGGATTCGAAAAAGCGAGGCCCAGGCAGCTTTCCGGCGGTATGCGGCAGCGCGCTGCGCTGGCTCGAGCGCTGGCTGTCGACCCGCAACTGTTGCTTCTCGACGAGCCGTTCGGGGCTCTCGACGAACTACTACGCACCGCGATGAACATGGAGCTGCAACGAATCTGGCTGCAGCGCCGGCACACCGCGGTCCTGGTCACCCACTCGATCGCCGAGGCTGTCTTCCTGGCCGACCAGGTGGTGGTGATGGCGCCGCGTCCCGGACGGGTGCACGCCATCGTCCCCGTCGACCTGGAGCGGCCTCGCGCCGAAGAGCTGATGCGCACGACGCGATTCCACACGATCTGTGATGAGGTGTCTCGACTCCTTGCCGAGGCTGTAAACGGAGCCCGGAGCCTGCAGTGCTGACCGCCGCCCGGGTGCGCTCCGCGGGTGAGTACGTGGCAGCCGTAGTCGCGCTGTTGGTGCTCTGGGAAGTGGTCGGGCGCACCGGTGTGATCGGCGATGGCGCACTGCCGCCGCTGACTGCCATCGCATCCGCTTTCGCCGCAGACTTCCACGCCTATCCACCGCATGCCCTGGCGACACTGCACAGCGCGGCGCTGGGGTTCGTTTGGGGCAACCTGATAGCGCTGGTCGTTGCTGCGGCATTCGTGTTGCTGCCGATCACCGAGAAACTCACCCGCGGCGTGCTCGTCACACTGTTCTGCGTACCGATCGCCGTGCTGGCGCCGATCCTGGGCATCGCGTTCAGCGGAGACGCTCCCAAGGTGATCCTGGCGGCACTGTCGGTCATCTACACCACGGTGGTCGCCACGGTGGTCGCCATGCGGTCGATTCCGCCGGGCATACGCGACGTGATTGTCTCCAGTGGAGGCGGTCGATTCCGGTTGTTCTTGCTCGTCGAACTCCGCGCAGGCCTGCCGGGCATCCTCGCCGGGTTCCAGATCGCAGCGCTGGCCGCCGTTCTGGGTGCCATCCTCGGTGAGTTCCTCGGCGGCGAGCACGGGATCGGTGTGTATCTGGTCGGTGCCATGACCTCGGGCTCCTCCGCGCGGCTATGGGCGGTGAGCCTGCTCGCCGCTGCGCTGTGCAGCGTGGTGTACGGCGTGTTCGGGTTGCTGCGGCAACTCGTCACAAGAAGCTCCGGTGACATCGCAGTCACCGAGATGGCGCTGGCCCCGGTACGGGCGTCCCGGCGCGCCGCAGCCGAAGCAGCCCTCGTCGGTCTGCTCGGGGTGGCGTTGACCCTGGGAGCATGGTGGTACTTCGTGTGGTGGACGGCATTGCCACCCACCGTCGCCAAGTCCCCACTGGACGTCTGGCGGTTCCTGACGTCCGACCCGGCGGCAACGGACACCGTGGCCCGGCTCGGTGAGGCCTTCGCGCAGAGTCTGCCGCCGGCCGGACTGGGGGTGCTGCTGGGGCTGGCGTTTGCGCTGGGACTGGCGGTGATGACCGCCCTGGCACCCAGGATCAGCGCGGTGTTCCTACCGCTCACCTTCTTCAGCCAGACGCTGCCGCTGGTGGCATTCGCCCCACTGATCGCGTTGGTGATGGGTCGAGGGACCGCCACGATCCTCGCGGTGACGATCGCGGTGACGTTCTTCCCGGCGTTCGTGACGATCTCACAGGGCATCGCCCAAGCTCCGGCAGCGCCCGCCGACGTGCTGCATTCGGTGGCCGCCGATCGGCTGACGGTGATGCGGATGTACACGATCCCCCAAGCCATGCCGCATCTGTTGGCCGCCGCCCGGCTGGCGGTACCGCGGGCGCTGCTGGGCGTGATCATCGCCGAGCAACTCGTCACCGGAACGGGTCTGGGTGGCCTGCTGAGCCGCAGCCGCGGCTACCTGGACTACTCGATGATGTGGTCGATCGCCGCAATCAGTGTCGCGGTGTCGGTGGCGGCCTTCCTCGCAGTGAGTGCGTGCGAGAACCGCATGCTGCGTCGGTGGTGGGCCTGATGACGGTCATCTCGTTCGGTCACCTCACCAGCCCGCAGATCAGGGAGGTAGCGGCCGGTCTTGTGGTGGTGCAGCCCATCGGCGCCACCGAACAGCACGGACCGCATCTTCCGGTGCTCACCGACACCATCGTCGCCGAATCTGTGGCCATCGCGGCGGCTGAACACAGCACGGCAGAGTGCGCTGTGTTGCCGACTCTCGCGTACGGAAGATCCGGCGAACACCGCGGATTCCCTGGCACGATCAGCCTGAGCACGTCCACCCTGCTCGCCGTCTGCATGGAACTCGGTAGCTCGCTGGCAGCCAGCGGCGTCTCGAAGTTGGTGTTCGTCAACGGGCATGGCGGGCAGCCCCACGCCCTCGAGGTGGTGGCGCGAGATATTCGCGCTGCGTGCGGATTACAGGTGTTCGTGACCACACCCATGCGCGCCGGGGTCCCTGCCGGATGGGACGTGACGGACGCCGAGTACGGCATCCATGCCGGGCAGGTGGAGACATCGGTGATGCTGGCGCTGGCGCCGGACCTGGTGCACATGAACGTCGCCGCCGCCGACGGTCACGGTGCGCACGCGGCCTTCGCCGCCTGCGACCACCTGACGCTCGAGGGAGCCACGCCCACCGCGTGGCTCACCGAAGACTTCAGCGCCACCGGCGTTTTCGGTGACCCCGGGGCGGCCACGGTGGAACTCGGCCGCGCCGTCCTGGAGCACTGGACCACGGTCACGGCGGCGACGCTCACCGAGATCGCCACATTCCGCATGCCGGGAGGCAGCCGATGACCATCTCAGAAACGCGGTTGCGGCGGTGGCACTGCAGTTCCGGGCACGTCGATCTCAGCGCACCCCCTCGGTCCACACGCATTGTGCAACTGGATGCCTCGCCACAAGACGTCACCTTGGATCTGGCGGCCACCGCCATCCTGGTGATCGACATGCAGAATGACTTCTGCCACGACGAAGGCTGGTTGGCGGGTATCGGGGTGGACGTCACCGCGGGTGCTGCGTTGGTGGACGTCCTGAATCCGATGCTCGACGGGTTGCGCGCCGCGGATGTCCCGGTGATCTGGGTGAACTGGGGTAACCGCCCTGACCGAGCAAATCTGCCGCCCAACGTGATCCACGTATACGACGGCGATGGCAGCGGAGGCGGAATCGGTGCACGGGTCTCGGCGCTCAGCGACGCCGTCCTGACTGCGGGCAGCGGCGGAGCGGCTGTACTCGACGGGCTGAAGTTCGACGCGAACGACATCGCCGTCGCGAAGTACCGGATGAGCGGCTTCTGGGACACCGAACTGGATTCGATCCTGCGTGCGCTGCAGGTACGACACCTGTTGCTGTGCGGTGTCAACGTCGATCAGTGCGTGTACGCCACCCTGATCGATGCCGCCTGCGCCGGCTACGACTGTCTGCTGGTTACCGACGCCAGCGCCACCACCTCCCCCGCTTACTGCATCGACGCGACGCTGTACAACGTGCGGCAGTGCTTCGGATTCACGTGCGAGAGCTACTCGATCCTGGCGGCCGTTCAGGCGGCGTCCACCTCACCAAGGAGGAACCAATGACTTCACCCCCGATCCTGCGTCATCTCGACGACCTCAAGAAATTCGCCATCGGGCCAGGCGACACCGTTCAGCAGATCTACCTGGCCGGCCCCGACGACGGCTGCGCGGCGAGTGTGTTCTTCGAGGTGTGGGAGCCCGGCGGCAGCCAACCGCCCAACAGTCATCCGGGTTCCGCCGAGGTGTTTGTCATCCTGGCCGGCCAGGGTCGCGCGCACTCGGACGAGACAACGGTTGACCTGGCCCCCGGCGACGTCCTGGTGCTGCCCGAGGGCTCGGTGCACCGTATCGAGAACACCTCGACAACCGAGCGGATGTACGCCGTGACGGTAATGGCCGCCGACAAGGGAGCCATGGAAGGAGGTTTCGCGGCGTTGGTCAAGGCTGGGCTGGCCGCGGACCTCGACGACATCGATCTGAACACCCTGTTCTCCTGAAAGGACATGATGACAACCACCCCGGCGGACATCGCCGATCCGTTTCTGCTGGCCGCCTACGAAGAGGCCATGGCCGGTTACCGAGAGGGCGGGCTTCCCATCGGCTCGGTGCTGGTCCGCGATGGACAGATCGTTGCGCGTGGCCACAATCGCCGTGTGCAGCACGGTAATCCGATCCTTCACGCGGAGATGGACTGTTTTCAGGACGGAGGTCGCCGGACCCCGGACTTCTACCGCGAGTGCACCATCTACTCGACCCTGTCGCCGTGCTACATGTGCAGCGGCGCGATGTTGTTGTTCGGAGTACCGCGCGTAGTCGTCGGTGAGAGCCGCAGCGTCGAGGCTGCCGATGACTTCCTGCGCAGCCAGGGCCTGGAGGTCACGGTTGCCGACGACGATGCGTGTTACGAACTGTTGCAACGGTTCATCCGGGAACAACCGACCATCTGGGCCGAGGATATCGGCGATGCCGGGGTGAGCAGGCACGGTGTGCTGGTTCCCGGTGTCGACGGCGCCCGGTGACCCAGTGGGTGACCCCGTCGACACTGCGCGACGCGGTGGCGATGGTATCGGCGGGGGCCTGCCCGGTGTCGGGCGGCGTGGCGCTGCTGTCCGAGGCGTTCGAAGTCAGCATGGGCGAGCGTGCCGTCGATGTCTTGGCGGTGGTGCCGAACCAGGTGTCGCCGGTGTCGATGGGAGCCGGCGCGACGCTGGCCGCGCTTTCCTCGGATCACGCGGTGGCCCAA
>NZ_JBARXZ010000088.1:0-42503 GCF_049647605.1 Mycobacterium sp.
GTCCGGCGTCGGCCCCGTACCTGTCGGGGTGCCCGCCGTCCCGCCGGCCGCCGCGACCGCCAACCTGGCACCGCAACCGCAGTACGCCCCACAGCTCCAGCAGGTCGCACAACCCACGCTGGCCGCGCCCGCCGTACCGGCCACGCCCGCCTTGATTCCGGCCACATCGGGCACCATCAAGGAGTTCCTGGCCGCCAAGGGCGTCACCCTCCAACCACAAGATCCACGCACGTTCACCGGCCTCCACATCACGTTGCCGATGCCGTCGGGGTGGACGCAGGTGCCCGACCCCAACGTGCCGGACGCCTTCGCCGTGATCGCCGACCGCGTCGGCGGCGACGGGCTGTACACCTCCAACGCCCAAGTAGTCATCTACCGCCTCGCCGGCGGCGCTTTCGACGCCAACGAGGCGATCACCCACGGCTTCATCGACAGCCAGAAGCTGACCGGCTGGCAGTCAACCGCCGCCTCCCTGGCACCGTTCGGCGGCTTCCCGTCCTCGCTCATCGAGGGCGCCTACCGGGAAAACGACATGGCCCTCAACACCTCCCGGCGCCACGTACTGGCCACCTCCGGCGCCGACAAATACCTCGTCACCCTGTCGGTGACCACCGCCGTCAACCAGGCCGTCGCCTCCGCAGACGCCACCGATGCCATCGCCAACGGATTCCGGGTCACCGGACCGGCTGCGGCCCTGCCGCCCGCGCCCGCAGTCGCCCCACCAGTGGCACCACCGGTCGCTGCACCAGTTGCACCTCCGGTACCCGCCGCCCCGGTAGCGCCCTAGCTGTGTGGCCCACCGCGCCGACCTCGTAAGGTGGTCGCATGCTCATTGCCGGTGTGGTGTGCCTGTTCGCGGCACTAGCGACGGCCGGGTCCGGGGTGTGGACACTCACCCGACCGCGGTCGGCCGACCTGACCCAGCAAGTGCTGCGCGCGGTCGCCCCCGTGCAGCTGGCCGCAGCGGTGATGCTGGCCGCCGGCGGCGTGGTCGCCCTGGCAGCACCCGCCCCCATCGCCCTGGTGGTGCTGATCGTCTGTGTACTCGGCGCGCTGGGCACGCTGGCCGCAGGTTGCTGGCAAGGTGCCCGATTTGCCACCCGGCCACAGCCACCGGCCGCTGACTGCACCAGCAGCTGCGGCTCGTGCACGCTGTCGTGCGGTACCGGCGCCGCGTTAGTTGCGGCTGACGTCGATCGGGTGAGTCGCCAACAGTGACATCGGCATCGGCTGACGTCTGAGAACCCGCGCCCACAGATCCACCCGCTGCTCCACGAGCACATCAGAAGGCAACGCCGACAACACAATCCAGTCGTTGCGTTCGATTTCGCCCTCGAGTTGACCGATGGTCCAGCCCGAATAGCCGGCGAAGATCCGCACCCCCTCGAGCACCGGCGCCACCGCGTCCGGATCGGCATCGAGATCCACCATCACCATGCGGCCCGCCACATGACGCAACCCGGGAACCCCCTGGGCGTCCGTCCCGACCCGCAGCGTCCCCAGGCACAGTGCCGAGTCACGCTTGACCGGGCCGCCGACGAACATGGTCTTCGGTTTGGCCACCAGCTTCGCCCACTGCGGCAACACGTTGTAGACCGCGGTCTCGCTGGGCCGGTTCAACACCACGCCGAGGGTTCCGCCGTCGTTGTGTTCCACGACATAGATGACACTGCGCCGGAACGTCGGCTCCAGCAGGTCCGTATTGGCCAGCAGCAGTGTTCCAGCGCGCACCCGGTGCGCCGCGGGAGCGACAAAATCCTCGGGATCTTCCGACTGAGCCACGAACACATCATGGCACCAGCACCCCGGTGTCGTGGCGAACAATCTCCGTGGGACCAGATATTTGTAGGCTGGACCGGGGTCCCGGCTCGATCGGGTCCACCCGGTAACCATGCGCGGAAAGTGCAGGGGAAGAAGGTTCAGTGGTTGACGCGCATGCCGCCGTAACCCTTTGGCGCTCGGTGCGTGGCCTGCCGCAATTCTGGAGGCTGCTGGAGCTCCGGTTGGCCAGCCAATTCGGTGACGGACTGTTCCAGGCGGCCCTCGCCGGAGCTTTGCTGTTCAATCCGGATCGCGCCGCCAACGCGTGGGCGGTGGCCGGGGCGTTCGCCGTGCTGTTTTTGCCCTACTCGATCCTCGGCCCGTTCGCCGGGGCACTACTGGACCGCTGGGATCGCCGGATGGTCCTCGTCGGCGCCAACCTCGGACGGCTGGTGCTGATCCTCGGCGTCGGTGTCCTGTTGGCCGCCGGAGCCGGCGACGTAGCGATCCTGTGCGGCGCCCTGATCGTCAACGGCTTCACCCGGTTCGTGGCCTCCGGGCTCTCGGCGGCGCTGCCGCACGTGGTGCCCCGCGGGCAAGTGGTCACCATGAACTCCGTAGCCACCGCAACCGGTGCCGCAGCGACCTTCCTGGGCGCCAACTTCATGCTGTTGCCACGTTGGCTGCTCGGCGCCAACGACGCCGGATCTGCGGCAATCATCTTCATGGTGGCACTGCCCGTCGGCCTGGCCCTGTTGCTGGCACTGCGGTTTCCGGCCCACATCCTCGGACCAGACGACACGATACGGGCCATCCACGGTTCGGTCCTCTACACCGTTTCCACCGGCTGGGTGCACGGATTCCGGACGGTCGCCACAGTGCCGTCGGTCGCTGCGACACTGACCGCGCTGGCCGCCCACCGCATGGTCTTCGGCATCAACACCCTGGTGGTCCTGGTCATCGTCCGGCACATCGACACCCCCAGCGTCGCGGTCGCCGGGCTGGGCTCCGCGGTCATCTTCGTGGCGGCCACCGGCTCGGGATCGTTTCTGGCCACCGCGATCACCCCGGCCCTGGTCAAACGCTGGGGCCGGTTCCGGGCCGCCAACGGAGCTTTGCTGGCGGCGGCCGCCGTCCAGGTGGCGGCCGTCAGCATGTACCTCCCGTTGCTGGTCGGCTGCGGTTTCCTGCTCGGCGCCGCCGGCCAGATAGTCAAACTGTGCGCCGACTCCGCCATGCAGATCGACGTCGACGACGCCCTGCGCGGCCACGTCTTCGCGGTACAGGATTCACTGTTCTGGCTGGCGTTCATCGCCGCCACCACCGTGGCGGCCTCCGTCATCCCCAACGACGATCCACCGCCCGGGCTCATCGTCGCGGGAACCGGCATCTACCTGCTGGGGCTGGCATTGCACGTGTTCCTCGGACGCCGGGCCGTCGCCGGTTAAGGTGGCTCATGGCCGACGCGGGTCCGCTGATCTCAGAGCTGGAAGCCGAAAGCACCGAGCTCGACACGCTGGTGGCACCGTTGAGCCCCGCCGACTGGCACCTGATCACACCGGCACCGGGGTGGTCCATCGCACATCAGATCGCCCATTTGCTGTGGACCGACCAAGTGGCGGCCCTGTCAGCGACCGACCCGGCTGCCTTCGCCGAGGTGCTGACCGCCGCCCTGTCCAACCCGAGGGGATTCGTGGACGCCGCTGCCGCCGACCTGGCGCAGACCGACCCTCGCGAATTGCTCCAGACCTGGCGAACCGCCCGCGCACAGCTGCACACCGCGCTGCGGACCGTGCCGGACGGACACAAACTGCCGTGGTTCGGTCCGCCGATGAGTGCCGCTTCGATGGCGACCGCACGGCTGATGGAGACCTGGGCGCACGGCCTCGACGTCGCCGACACCCTCGGTGTTCAGCGAGTCCCGACCTCGCGGCTGCGGTCCATTGCGCATCTGGGAGTGCGGACTCGCGACTTCGCTTTCACCGTCCACGGCCTCACTCCCCCGACGGCAACGTTTCACGTGGAACTTTCCGGGCCCGACGGTGAGAGCTGGACCTGGGGCCCCTCCGACGCGGCTCAGCGCGTGACGGGTTCGGCCGAGGATTTCTGCCTGTTGGTGACGCAGCGACGGGCCCGCGCCACGCTGGATGTGACGGCCGTGGGCGCCGAGGCAGAGCAATGGCTGGCGATCGCACAGGCTTTCGCGGGGCCGCCCGGCGTGGGCCGCTGAGCGCTTGCGCGAAGCGGAGCCACGCCGTGTCGCGCCTGAGCGTGGGCCGCTGAGCGCTTGCGCGAAGCGGAGCCACGCCGTATCGCGCCTGAGCGTGGGCCGCTGAGCGACCGGCGAGCGCACGCGTTTGTACAGATTTGACGGCGTGTTGGCGTACAGACTCGCTCGCTCGGCAGGGGGTTCAGGGGGTGGCGGCGGCGTCGGCGGCACCATCACCATCGGTGTCGACGAGTTTCACATCCCAGCGGCCGTCACCGTCGATGTCGACATAGCCGGTGCGCAGATCATCGGCCAGCACGCGGTCGGCCAACCCATCACCGTCGGAGTCGATCAGCTGATCGTCGACCAACCCATCGCCGTCGAAATCCACCATCGGCCCGCCGGTGGACTCGATGCCGTCGAGGCTCAGCCAGCGCATCGGGTCACCGCGGGTACCGACCGACTCCAGCGGCACCGCCCAGGTACCCGTCCCGTCGTCGGTGAACCAACTCTCCCCCGCGCCGATGTCCAGCACAGCGTGGTCGGCCACCCCGTCACCGTCCAGATCGGCCAACGCATCATCGCGCAGACCGTCGGAATCGAAGTCCAGCAGCACACCGTCGAAGACGCCATCGCCATCGGTGTCGACATCGGGTACCCCCGACCACATCGCCGCAGAGCCGTCCCCGGAACCCAAGCAGTAATCCATACCCGTCTCTGACGGGGAATCAGGAAGTCGGGTTCCCCTGCTCGGACCACCACTTCACCAGTTCGGCGACCGCCTCGTCGTAGTCGAGAGGCCCGCGTTCCATCCGCAACTCTTTGAGGTACCGCCACGCCTGGCCCACCTGCGGCCCGGCCGGGATGTCCAGCAGGCGCATGATCTCGTTGCCGTCGAGATCCGGCCGAACCCGGGCCAGATCCTCTTTGGCGGCCAGCTCCGCGATCCGCTGCTCGAGGTGGTCGTAATTGGCCTGCAATCGCGCGGCACGGCGCTTGTTGCGGGTGGTGCAGTCGGCGCGCACCAGCTTGTGCAGCCGCGGCAGCAGCGGCCCCGCGTCGGTGACGTACCGCCGCACCGCGGCATCGGTCCACTTCCCCGCGCCTTTGGCATCGGCATAGCCGTGGAACCGCAGGTGCAGGTACACCAGCTGGGACACATCGTCGACCATCTGCTTGGAGTACTTCAGCGCCCGCATCCGCTTGCGGGTCATCTTGGCGCCGACCACCTCATGGTGATGGAAGCTCACTCCGCCGTCCGGTTCGTGGCGCCGGGTACCGGGCTTGCCGATGTCATGCAGCAGCGCGGCCCACCGCAGCACCAGATCCGGCCCGTCCTCCTCCAGGTCCATGGCCTGCCGCAGCACCGTCAACGAATGCTGGTAGACGTCCTTGTGCTGGTGATGCTCGTCGATGGCCATCTGCATGGCACCGATCTCGGGCAGCACCTGCTCCCCCAGGCCGGTCTGGACCAGCAGCTCGATCCCGGCCACCGGATCGGCCCCCAGCATGGTCTTGTCCAATTCGACGGCGATGCGCTCCACGGTGATGCGCGCGAGCTGCGGAGCCAGCTGCTCGATCGCGAGCCTCACCCGCGGCGCCACCTCGAACCCCAGCTGCGAGACAAACCGTGCCGCTCGCAGCATCCGCAGCGGGTCATCGCCGAACGACACCTCCGGCGCTGCCGGTGTGTCCAGCACCCGGGCCCGCAATGCCGACAACCCGTCCAGCGGATCGAGGAACTCACCGGGCCCCGCCGCAGTGATCCGCACCGCCATCGCGTTGACGGTGAAATCACGACGCACCAGGTCGTCCTCGAGGGCATCACCGAAACGGACCTGCGGGTTACGGGACACCTGGTCGTAGCTGTCCGCGCGGAACGTGGTGATCTCGACCCGCACCCCGGCGCGGGCCGCCCCGATGGTGCCGAACTCGATCCCGGTGGTCCACAGGGCCTCGGCCCACGGCCGCAGCAGCTTCTGGATCTCGTCGGGTCGGGCATCGGTGGTGAAATCGAGGTCATAGGCGACACCGTCACCCGGCGCGGGCAGCCGGCCCAACAGCGCGTCCCGCACGGGACCACCCACCAGGTACAACTGGCGACCGGCAGCCTCGAACGCGGCACCGAGCCCACGCAAGACTTCACCGTGCCCGTTCAGCGTGACCGCAGCACGGGCCAACAGTTCGGCGTCCGGAGCGCTAGCCGGGTCGACATCAGGCACGTTCGATGAGCCTAGATGGCTGCGCGGATCGGTCTGTCACCGACCGGCGAGTGACAGCGGAGGCAGCAGCCACGCCAGCTACTATCGCTTGGGTGTCGGACGGCGAACAAGCCAAACCTCGACGGCGCCGCGGTCGCCGTCGAGGTCGTCGTGCCGCCGGACCCCCGGAAACGGCTCCTGACAGCACCGATATCGCCGCTGCCGGCAGCTCTGCCGAGCAGCAGGCCGCTCCCGAACAGCCGGTTCCCGCTGCCGGCGCCAAGCGGGCCAAACCTCGCCGTCCCCGGCAGAACCAGAAGAACGCCCGGTTGCGTACCGTGCACGAGATCTCTGCCGGTGGCCTGGTCATCGACGGCCTCGACGGTCCGCTGGAAGCCCAAGTCGCCGCACTCATCGGCCGTACCGATCGGCGCGGCCGGATGCTGTGGTCGCTGCCGAAGGGCCATATCGAACAAGGTGAGACCGCCGAGCAGACAGCGATCCGGGAGGTCGCCGAGGAGACCGGTATCGAGGGCAAGGTCCTGGCCGCGCTCGGCAGCATCGACTACTGGTTCGTCACCGAGGGCCGGCGGGTGCACAAGACCGTGCACCACTACTTACTGCGGTTCTCCGGCGGAGAACTCTCCGACGAGGACGTCGAAGTCACCGAAGTAGCGTGGGTGCCGGTCAACGAGTTACCCTCGCGGCTTGCCTATGCCGACGAGCGACGGCTCGCCGAAGTGGCTGGTGAGCTGATCCACAAGCTTCAGACCGATGGCCCGGGATCATTGCCGCCGCTGCCCCGCAGTGCCCCCCGCCGTCGCCCCCAGACACACTCCCGGGCCCGGCGCCGACAACCGGACGAACCGACGGCCGGCCGGACCAACGGTTGCGGGCCGGCACCGTGAACGCGCGGCGCCGTCACCCGTCGAGCAGGTTCTCGATCACGGCGCCTCGCATCGTCACGATCTTGACTCTGCTCGCCCTGTTGGTCCTGCCCGCCGCGCTACCGCGCGCCGCCGCCGGTGACCCGGGCGACAAACCTTTCCTGCTGATCAGCATGGACCGCATCACCCCCGAATCGGTGACCACCACCGGTGACCCGACGGTCACGGTGTCCGGCACGGTGACCAATGTCGGCGACCGACCCGTCCGCGACATCGTCACCCGGCTCGAACGCGCGCCGGCCGTCGAGAACTCCGCGCAGCTGCGCACCGACCTCGACGGCACCAACGACCAGTTCATTCCCGTCGGGCAGTTCATCACCATCTCCGAGGAGTTGCAGGAGGGTCAGGCGGCGCCGTTCACGCTGTCCTATCCACTGCGCTCGGATACCGAACCCGCGCTGGGCATCGACGCGCCCGGTGTCTATCCGCTGCTGGTCAATGTGAACGGCACACCCGACTACGGCGCCCCCGCCCGCCTGGATGACGCCCGATTCCTGCTTCCGGTGCTGGGGTTGCCCGCGGGAGGCGACGATGCGGCCGTCGACACCAGCGACACCGGCGATGTCGGCGGGATCGTCGCCCCCGACACCTCCCGGCCGGTCCCCGTGACGATGCTGTGGCCCCTGGCCGACCGCCCCCAGCTGGCACCCGGCGTTCCGGGTGGGACCAGCCCGGTGCGGCTGACCGATGACTCGCTGGCGAGGTCACTGTCCGCCGGTGGGCGGCTGGACACCCTGCTGTCGGCGGCCGAGTTCGCCACCGGTCCGACTGTCGACCCAGGCGGCGAAGTCACCCGTGCGCTGTGCCTGGCCGTCGACCCGGACCTGCTCGTCACCGTCAATGCGATGACCTCCGGCTATGTGGTGACCGGTAACGGAGCCCCACTGGCCGCCCCCGGCCAGCCCGGCACCGGCCAGGCCGCGGCCACCGCATGGCTGGACCGGCTGCGTGAGCTGGCCGGCCGGATGTGTGTGACCGCCACCCCGTACGCGCAGGCCGACCTCGACGCCGTCGATCGAGTGCGCAACCCGAACCTGGGCATGTTCGCCACCAGCACCGTCTTCGACCTGGTCGACCAGATCCTCGGCGTGACCTCTGTGCGCGGCGTCACCCTCGTCGGTGACGGCCCGTTGACCAGCCGGACAGTGCAGCTGCTCAGCGCCCACGGGCCGACGGTCGCCATTGCGGCCGCCGACGCCGGCGCCCAGGACGAGACCACCGGCGTGTTCCTGACCGCCGACCTGAGCCCGAAACGGCTGTCGGCCCAGGTGGTGGCGACGCCGTTCGACCCGACGGTCGGCGCCGCGCTGGCTGGGATGGGAGACGCGCCCGGATCGCCGTCGTACCTGGATTCCTCCCTGGCCGTGCCCCTGGACCGCGCCACCGCCCTGGCCCGGCGCCAGGACGCGCTGGCCTCGATGCTGTGGCGGCCGCTGCACCCGCAGACGCTGCCCCGCGCCCAGGTGTTGATGCCGCCGCTGACGTGGAACCTGTCCCCCGATGACGCGCGGGCGATCCTCACCACCCTGGCCACCAGCATCCGCTCCGGTCTGGCCATCCCCCGGCCGCTGCCGGAGCTGATCACCCAGGCCACCGCACAAGCCGGACCGCTGCAGCCGGTGTCGGCGACCGCCGACACCAACCCGCAAGGCCGGATCGACGACGCGGTGGTCGGCCAGATCGCCGGGGAGCTGGGCCGATTGTGGGGTCTGACGTCCGCGCTGACCACCAACCCGCAGACCGGGCTGACCGGAGTGGCCTACACCGCACCGCTGCGTGAGGACATGCTGCGCGCGATCAGCCAATCCGAGCCCGCCAAGGTGCGCAACGACGCGGCCCGCCAGCGCCTCAACATCGTCGGCACCACCATCGAAGACCTCTTCGGTGCCGTCACCATCGTCAACCCCGGAGGCGCGTACACGTTGGCCACCGAACGCAGCCCGTTGCCGTTGGCGTTGCGCAACGACCTGGCGGTGCCGATCCGGGTCCGTCTCGATCTGGAGGTTCCGCCCGGGATGGAGGTCGAAGACATCGGGGAGCAAGAGCTCCCGCCCGGCTATCTGCCGTTGCGGGTCCCCATCGAAGTCCACTTCACCCAGCGGGTGGCCGTCGATGCCTCGCTGCGGACCCCGGACGGACTACCCCTCGGCGAACCCGTCCGGCTGTCGGTGAACTCCAACGCCTACGGCCAGGTGCTGTTCTTCATCACCTGCACCGCCGGGGCCGTGCTGGCGCTGCTGACCGGTCGACGGCTGTGGCACCGGTTCCGCGGCCAGCCCGACCGCGCCGACCTGGACCGCCCGACACCTCCCGAACCCAGCCGCGCATGAGACCAGAATCGCAATCGCCCGGCGGTGACGGACCCCGCCGCCAGCCCCCGAGACGAGTCCCGGCCCGCGACACCCGGTCCCTGCCGGTGCCGGTGGCCCCGGCGCCTCGGACCAAGGCGGCGCGCCCCGAGATGTCGGACTCCGCGGTGGTCTCACGGTCCTGGGGTATGGCGTTTGCGACGCTGATCAGCCGGCTCACCGGATTCATCCGGATCGTGCTGCTCGCAGCCATTCTGGGCGCCGCTCTGTCCAGCACGTTCACCGTCGCCAACCAGTTGCCGAACCTGATCGCCGCGCTGGTGCTGGAAGCGACCTTCACCGCCATCTTCGTGCCGGTGCTCACCCGGGCCGAACGTGACGATCCCGATGGCGGAACAGCATTCGTCCGCCGGTTGGTGACGTTGGCGACGGCGCTGCTGCTGGTGACGACCGTGCTCGCGGTGCTGGGCGCGCCGCTGCTGGTCCGGTTGATGCTGGGCGACGACCCCAAGGTCAACGAATCGCTGACCACGGCATTCGCGTATCTGCTGCTGCCTCAGGTGATCTTCTACGGGCTGTCCTCGGTCTTCATGGCAATCCTGAACACCCGCAACATCTTCGGCGCACCCGCCTGGGCTCCCGTGGTGAACAACCTGGTGGCGATCGCCACCTTGGGTGTGTACCTGGCGGTGCCCGGTGAGCTGTCCATCGACCCGGTGGAGATGGGCAACGCCAAGCTGCTGGTCCTCGGAATCGGCACCACCCTGGGCGTCGTGGCCCAGACCGCCGTGCTGTTCGTGGCCATCCGCAGGCAGAAGATCTCGCTGCGCCCGCTGTGGGGTATCGACGACCGGCTCAAACGGTTCGGTGCCATGGCCTCGGCGATGGTGCTCTACGTGGTGATCAGCCAGTTGGGGCTGATCGTCGGGAATCAGATCGCCAGCACCTCGGCCGCGTCCGGGCCGGCGATCTACAACTACACCTGGCTGGTGCTGATGCTGCCGTTTGGCATCATCGGCGTCACCGTGCTCACGGTGGTGATGCCGCGGCTGTCCCGCAACGCCGCCTCCAACGACACCCCGGCGGTGCTGGCCGACCTGTCCCTGGCCACCCGGCTGACGATGGTCACCCTGATCCCGATCGTGGCGTTCATGACGGTCGGTGGTCCCGCGATCGGCAGCGCGCTGTTCGCCTACGGCAACTTCGGGTCGGTCGACGCAAACTATCTCGGCCTGTCGATCGCGCTGTCGGCATTCACCCTGATCCCGTATTCGCTGGTGCTGCTGCAACTGCGGGTGTTCTATGCCCGGGAGCAGCCCTGGATACCGATCGCGGTCATCGTGGTGATCACGGCGGTGAAGATCGCCGCCTCGCTGGCGGCACCGCATGTGACCGACAACCCCGACATGGTCGCCGGGTTCCTCGGGATGGCCAACGGGCTGGGCTTCTCGGCCGGCGCCGTGGTGGGCGCGATACTGCTGCGCAGGACGCTGTTACCCACCGGCGGGCGGATGTTCGAGCTGCCTGTGGTGCGCACCGTTCTGGTCACCACCGCCGCCTCGCTGTTGGCCGGCATGGTGGCGCATGCCGCCGACCAACTGTTGGGGCTGGAATCGTTGACCACCAACGCCGGTGGGGTCGGATCGCTGCTGCGGCTGCTGCTGCTCGGGGTCCTGATGTTGTCGATCGTTGCGGTGGTGTTGCTGCGGGCCAAGGTGCCCGAGGCGCTGGCGGCCACCGCAGCGGTGCGTCGACGTTTGGGACGGAGTCCCACATCTGCTGCGGTACGGCGTGACTCGTCGTCGACGGGGGTAGCGGTCCCGTACCCTGATCACAGGACAATGCCTGCCAGGCATGGCCAGTCGGGGCCTCCGGCAGTGGCCGCAGGGGAGCTGGGGAAAGGACCGACGGTGAGCGACGAAACCTCGGGCAGCCCCGAAAACAATGCTCCGACCACCAAGCTACCGAAGCAGCCGGCCGACGGGTTCGAGCCGGACTTCCAGCCCGAGTCCTTTCAGCCGGACTACGAAGCTGCCGACGCCGAGAAGGTAGGTGCCGTCGCGCCGCCGGTGGCGCCGGCCCGCCCGGGCGCCGATTTTGCCGGCGATCCCACTCGGGAACCCCTGGCTTTCGATACCCCTCGTGAACCCGTTCTGGACAACGGCGCCGCCGAAGACGAGGTGCACCTGATCGCCGGCGCCAGCATCGCCGGTGGCCGCTACCGGCTGCTGGTGTTCCACGGCGGCCCACCCCACCTGCAGTTCTGGCAGGCGCTGGACACCGCGCTGGACCGCCAGGTGGCGCTGACGTTTGTCGACCCCGACGGCACCCTGCCCGAAAGCCAGTTGCAGGCGATCCTCACCCGGACACTCAAACTGAGCCGGTTCGAGATGCCCGGAATCGCCCGCGTCCTGGATGTGGCGCGGTCCGGCGCCGGCGGGCTGGTGGTGTCCGAGTGGATCCGCGGTGGGTCGCTGCAGGAGGTCGCCGCTACCGCGCCGTCAGCTATCGGCGGTGCCCGGGCGATCCAGTCTCTGGCCGCCGCTGCCGACGCCGCACACCAAGCCGGGGTTGCCCTGTCCATCGACCACGCCAGCAGGGTCCGGGTGAGCATCGAAGGTGATGTCGCGCTGGCCTTCCCGGCCACTCTCGACGATGCCAGTCCCGAGGACGACATCCGCGGCACCGGCGCGGTGCTGTATGCATTGCTGGTCAATCGTTGGCCGCTGCCGGAGAGCGGTACCCCCAGCGGTCTGGAACCCGCAGACCTCGATGACGCGGGCCATGCCGTCGAACCCCGCACCATCGACCGTGACATCCCGTTCCAGATCTCGGCCGCTGCCGCTCGGTCCGTCCAACCTGGTGCCGGAATCCGCACTGCACCAACACTTTTGAATCTTCTTCAGCAGGCAACAGCCGAAGCTGATCGCACCGACCTGCTCGAGCCGGTCCGTTCCGATCCACCTCAGCGGGGGCTGGCTGGTCGCCTCGGATCCTCCGACGACCCGACCGAGCAGGCCAAGCGACGGCGCGGACTGCTGATCGGTCTCGGTGCCGGCGCGGTGGTGGTTGTTGTTGTCCTTGTCCTGTTGGCCACCGTGCTGAGCCGGATCTTCGGTGACGTCGGCGGTACGAGTATCGGCGAACAGCTCGGCCTCAACCCGTCGGATGGGACCTCCGAACAGCAGGCCGCCGCCGCTGGAAACGTGGTCAAACCTGTCGCCGCCACGGTGTTCTCACCGCAAGGTGAAGCCGACAATCCCGACCTGGCAGGGCTGGCGATCGACGGCAACAAGGCCACTGTGTGGCCCACCGACACCTATTCCGACCCCGATCCGTTCCCCGGCTTCAAGAACGGTGTCGGCCTGATGCTGCAGCTGCCGTCGTCGACCCGGGTGCAATCGGTGTCATTGGGACTGACCAGCACCGGCACCCAGGTCCAGATCCGCGCAGCGACGACGGCCAACCCGTCGAGCCTCGAGGACACCACCGCGCTCACCCAGCCGCAGACCATGCAGCCCGGGGACAACACCATCGCGGTGAACGCCACGGCGCCCACGTCGTATCTGCTGGTGTGGATCTCCAAGATGGGCAGCACCGGCGGGGAGAGCCGCACCGACATCAACGAGATCACCGTTCGGGCTGCTGCCTGACCCCGGCCCCTGTCCACAGGGCCCCGCCCTGGTGAAGTGCCGGTCGCTGCCGCGGTACCTACCGTCCGGTCGGTGTCCACGTCCGCAGCACAGCCACCAGACCCGCGCAGCGATGCCGATCTGCTCGCCGCGCACGTGTCCGGCGACCCCTACGCCTTCGAGGAGCTGTTCCGGCGCCACCACCGGCAGCTGCACCGGGTGGCATGCCGTCGCGCTCCCAGCCCCGAAGATGCCGCCGACGCGGTGCAGGAGGCGATGCTGGCTGCCCACCGGGGCGCGTCGGCGTTCCGCCGGCAGGCGGCTGTGAGCACCTGGCTGCACCGGATCGTGGTCAACAAATGCCTCGATCAATTCCGTGGCCGGCCACCGCAGCAGCCCGCCGTTCTCGACGTCGCCCACCTGGCCGCACCCGACACCATCGGCAGCGTCGACACCGTCCTGGTGGTCCGTCGGGCACTGGCCGCGCTGTCAGCCGACCAACGGGCCGCAGTGGCAGCCGTTGACCTGCACGGGTATTCGATCGCTGATGCGGCCCGCCTGCTCGGTGTGGCCGAGGGAACCGTGAAGAGCCGCTGCGCACGCGGGCGCGCCCGGTTGGCCGACCTACTGGCCGACGCCGCCGCCTGACGATGACGGACACTGGCAGGGTGCGCGGAAAGACAACGGGGACAGCAACCTTGATCGTCGGGGCCGGCGCCGCCCTGGCCGCTGTCGCTGTCGCCGTCCCCACCCTGCTGCGCGACCCCGTCGCCCCAACCACCGGCACCCTCACCACCGCCCGGTCGCTGACGGTGACCATCCCCGCAGCGGTCATCCCGCTCACCGAGGCTGAACTGCTGGCCATGCTGGACAGCCCGCCACAACTGGGCCCGTTGCAAGATCCGGCGCGGCTCACCTCGTGCCTGGATGGATTGGGCTACCCAGACGCCGGGTACCTGCTCGGTGCCCGGCCGGTCGAGATCAACCACCGGCCGGCTGTGGTGTTGTTGTTGCGGGACGACGACACCATGGTGATCAATGCGCTTGCGGTCAGTCCCCAGTGCACTGCGGCACACACCGGATTGTTGGCCGACACCACTGTCACCCGGCGGTGACGCGTCAGGGAACATGCCCGCATACCCTGTTGTTTAAGAAGCAGCGTCGGTAGGAGCAAATCGTCGGGCACCGAGCCGGCGATGTTCCTGGTTGCCGACCGAGTTGAAGAAAGGCCCGCATGACTGACACCTCGTCCGCCAAGGAGACGACGTCGATCCATGACGTCATCGTGATCGGCTCCGGCCCCGCCGGATACACCGCGGCCGTGTACGCCGCCCGGGCCAACCTGTCCCCGGTGGTGTTCGAGGGCACGTCCTTCGGCGGCGCCTTGATGACCACCACCGAGGTGGAGAACTTCCCGGGTTTCAAAAACGGCATCATGGGCCCCGAGCTCATGGACGAGATGCGTGAGCAGGCGTTGCGCTTCGGCGCCGACCTGCAGATGGAGGACGTCGAGGCCGTCGAGCTCGAGGGCCCGGTCAAGACTGTCACCACCGCCGGCGGCGAGGTCTACCGCGCCCGCACCGTGATTCTTGCCATGGGTGCGGCGGCACGCTATCTCGGTGTTCCCGGGGAGCAGGAACTGCTGGGCCGCGGCGTCAGTGCCTGCGCCACCTGTGACGGCTTCTTCTTCAAGGATCAGGACATCGCGGTGATCGGTGGCGGTGACTCCGCGATGGAGGAAGCCACCTTCCTGACGAAGTTCGCCCGTAGCGTCACGATCGTGCACCGCCGCGAGGAGTTCCGGGCCTCGCGGATCATGCTGGACCGGGCCCGTGCCAACGAGAAGATCACTTTTGTCACCAACGCCGCAGTGGTGGCGGTCGAGGGTGAGGGCACCGTCTCCGGGCTGCGGGTACGCAACACCGTCACCGACGAGGAGTCGACGCTTGCGGTCACCGGCGTGTTCGTGGCGATCGGACACGATCCCCGCTCCAGCTTGGTCCGCGGCCTCGTGGACCTCGATCCCGAGGGCTACGTGGTGGTACAGGGCCGCACCACGGCGACATCGGTCGATGGTGTGTTTGCCGCCGGCGACCTGGTGGACCACACCTACCGGCAGGCGATCACCGCTGCCGGCATGGGCTGTTCGGCAGCCATCGATGCCGAACGCTGGCTGGCCGACCACGAGACGTCCGATTCCGAGTCAACCGATCTGATTGGAGCACCCCGATGAGCGCAGGCGAGAACAGCACCACCGTCACCGTGTCCGACGATTCGTTCGCCGAGGACGTTTTGAAGAGCAGCACACCGGTGCTGGTCGACTTCTGGGCGACCTGGTGCGGACCGTGCAAGATGGTCGCCCCGGTGCTCGAGGAGATCGCCAGCGAGAAGGCCGGTCAGCTCACCGTCGCCAAGATCGATGTGGATGCCAACCCGGAGACCGCACGGGATTTCCAGGTCGTGTCGATCCCGACGATGATCTTGTTCCAGAACGGTGAGGCTGTGAAGCGGATCGTCGGAGCCAAAGGCAAGGCTGCGCTTTTGCGCGAGCTTGCCGATGTGATTTCCTGACACACTGATCTTCTGATCGACTGAACCGACGGGTCCCGCGGCACGCGCGCTCGCCTGGTATTTTCCGAAAACGAGTGTGGATCTGCGACAATTGTGCCCAGTCTGCCTCTGTGGTTGGCTGCTTTTCGGCCGCTGACCACTGTGACCGAAGGGCCTTGCACATGTCGAGTCCGCACCGCGGAAACTCCTCTGACGTTCTACGTCAGGGCGATCGCGGTGTCGCGGTCACCGAGATCAGGGCCGCGCTGTCAGCGCTGGGCCTGATCGAGAATCCCGACGACAACCTCACCACCGGGCGCCACGTCGCCGTCCATGTCTTCGACGCCGACCTCGACCATGCCGTGCGTGCCTTCCAGCAGCGCCGTGGGCTGTTGGTCGACGGGATCGTGGGTGAAGCCACCTATCGTGCCCTCAAAGAGGCCTCGTACCGACTGGGGGCCCGGACGCTGCATCACCAGTTCGGTGCACCGATGTACGGCGATGATGTGGCAACCCTGCAGGCACGTTTGCAGGACCTCGGGTTCTACACCGACATGGTCGACGGGCATTTCGGATTGCAGACGCACAATGCGTTGAGCTCCTACCAGCGTGAGTACGGGCTGGCCTCCGACGGCGTCTGTGGGCCAGAAACGTTGCGGTCCTTGTACTTTCTCGGCTCACGGGTAACCGGTGGTTCACCGCACGCCATCCATGAAGAGGAGCAGGTCCGGCGCTCCGGCCCCAAGCTTTCCGGTAAACGCATCATCATCGATCCGGGCCGCGGTGGCACCGACCACGGTTTGATCACCCATGGCCCCGACGGTCCGATCAGCGAAGCGGATGTGCTGTGGGACTTGGCAAGTCGGCTCGAAGGCCGGATGACGGCGATCGGGATGGAAACGTTCCTGTCGCGACCGGCTAACCACAGCCCCACCGATGCCGAACGTGCCGCCACCGCAAATGCTGTTGGCGCCGACCTGATGATCAGCCTGCGGTGCGCAACCCAGCCGAGTCCGGAGGCCAACGGGGTCGCGACGTTCCACTTCGGCAATTCGCATGGGTCGGTCTCGACCATCGGGCGAAATCTCGCCAGCTTCATCGAGCGGGAAGTGGTGGCACGTACCGGATTACGCGACTGTCGTACACATGGTCGGACCTGGGACCTGTTGCGCCTGACCCGGATGCCCACCGTCCAGGTCGACGTCGGCTACATCACCAATCCGCACGACCGCGCCATGATGGTGTCCTCGCAGACCAGGGATGCCATCGCCGAAGGTGTCTTGGCTGCGGTGAAGCGTCTGTATCTGCTCGGCAAGAACGACCGTCCCACCGGGACTTTCACCTTTGCGGAGCTCTTGGCTCACGAGATGGCGTTCGAGCAGGCTTCGGGCCGGCTCAGCAGTTCCTGACCCGCAACACCTGGCCGGCTCCGGCACCGACAGGTGCCTGGAGTTGGGCGCTCTCCAGCAGCCGCTCCAAGGCCGCCTCCACTTCTGCCTTCCACCCGAGACCCTTGTCGAGTTCCAGGCGCAGTCTCGGGAAGTAGCGGTGGTGGGACACCACCACAAACCCGACCTCTTGAAGGAAGTCGGCGTCGATCATGCACTGATCGAACGAGCAGTCTCCCAACGCACGGATCGCAGCGCTGACACTGGGATCAGCCGTAGAAGAATCCAGTAATTCCATCGCGTCGGCGGTCCTGCCGAATGCTTCCAGAGCACGCACCCCGCGGCGAACCAACTCACTGACCACCTGGGCGACCAAGCTGTGCGACAGCCCGTCGGCTGCCTGTCCGGGTTCCACCCCCATCGAGGTGAGCAGCACTGCGTCGGCACTGACGGGTGCGGTCGGAAAATGGTGGGTACGCGGGACTGCATGCGGTGGTGCGTACAGCACATACCCGAGGCAGGAGGTTTCACCGGTTCCGGGGAAGGTGACGTCGTCGTTGCCGGGCGCGGGGGCGACGGTCGCAATCTGTCCGCACGAGCCCCACTCCAACATGACCATCGACAGCCATGCTTCTTTTTCGAACTCAGGATCGGTGAGGTGGTCCTCCCCCAGGACCGTTGCCGGATCCACCTCCCAGAACACACATCGGCGCGCATGTTTGGGCAGTTGCTCGAACGCTTCGAGGCGTAGCGGCGATATTCGAGCAGACACTAGCTTCCCAGGCCTTTCTGCGGTGCGGTCATACGCCGTTGGTCAGTGCGTACCGAAACTCACGAGCCGGAACACACACCGAGCCCCTCCAGAATAGGAGAGAACGACCGCACCCTGCCAGGAGCAGTCTGCTTTCGCCGGCCGAACTGGGCCTCGAAATCAATCTTGTTGGAGGGCAGCGGTTTTCCGAACTGTAGATGTACGTCACGCACTCCGCCGCCTCCCAACGTCACAGTGACGTTTCTCCCCGGTGTCACCGTTCCTGGAAATTCGCCGCTCTCAAACCTTGTTCTGCTGCATTAAATCCACAATTCGCTGCAGGTCGTCCACCGACCCGAACTCCACCACGATCTTGCCCTTGCGCTTTCCCAGACTGACGGTGACCCGGGTATCGAAGGCTCCGGACAGCCGCTCGGCCACGTCCTGCAAGCCGGGCATCTGAATCGGCTTGCGCCGGGTCGGGGTGGGACCGGGTCCGTCGGCCCGATTGGCCAATGTCACCGCCTCTTCCGTCGCGCGCACCGACAGCCCTTCGGCCACGATCCGGGCCGCCAGCTCCTCTTGAGCTTCTGGTCCCGCCTCCAGTGCCAACAACGCGCGGGCGTGACCGGCCGACAGCACCCCCGCCGCAACCCGCCGCTGGACCGCAATCGGCAGCCGGAGCAGGCGGATCATATTGGTGATCAGCGGACGAGAGCGTCCGATCCGGGAAGCAAGTTCCTCGTGGGTGACGCCGAACTCGTCGAGCAGCTGCTGGTACGCCGCCGCCTCTTCCAAGGGGTTGAGCTGCGCCCGATGGATGTTCTCCAGCAGGGCGTCCCGCAGCATGTCATTGTCAGTCGTTTCCCGCACGATCGACGGGATGGTCGCCAGACCCGCTTCTTGGCCTGCCCGCCACCGACGCTCCCCCATCACCAGCTGGTAGCGCGCCGGAGAACCCGACTCGACCGGCAAGGCACGCACCACGATCGGCTGCATCAGCCCGAATTCTTTGATCGAGTGCACCAGCTCGGCAAGAGCTTCTTCGTCGAACACCTGGCGAGGCTGCCGTGGATTTGGCTCGATCGCCTGGGGGTCGATCTCCCGATACACCGCTCCTACTTCGCTGGGAGCGGGTGTCGGTCCCCCGATGAGAACATCGGCCGCCGCGTTTCCGAGCCGCGGGCTCAGCGACTGCGTGTCCCCATCCGCCGGCCCGGTCGGAATCAACGAGGCCAGGCCACGGCCGAGGCCGCCCTTGCGTCGTGACGGCTGAGTCATGCTTGTCCCTTCGGTGATACGGCTCCACGCTCCGCAAGCTCGCGGCTCGCATCCAAGTAGCTCATTGCTCCACGCGATCCCGGGTCGTAATCGATGATCGTCATGCTGTAGCCGGGGGCCTCCGAGACCTTCACACTGCGCGGGATCACGGTCCTCAGCACCTTCGGGCCGAAGTAGCGGCGTACCTCTTCTGACACCTGGTCGGCCAATTTGGTGCGGCCGTCGTACATCGTCAGGAGCACCGTCGTCACGTCCAACCGCGGATTCAGATGGGCCTTGACCATCTCGATGTTGTTCATCAACTGCGAGACACCTTCGAGGGCGTAGTACTCGCACTGGATGGGTATCAACACCTCCGGTGCCGCGACAAGCGCATTCAGCGTCAACAGCCCCAACGACGGCGGGCAGTCGATGAACACATAGTCGAAGTCCGAGTCATCCAGATCAGCGAGTGCGTTTCGGAGGCGGTTCTCGCGAGCTACCAGCGACACCAGTTCGATCTCGGCGCCGGCCAGGTCGATCGTGGCCGGGACGCAGTACAACAGGCTGTTGTGTGGACTCTGCTGCAGGGCTTCGTTCAGCGGCAGTTCACCGATGAGCACCTCGTACGAGGACGGGGTTCCGGATTGCCGGCGCTGGATGCCCAGCGCAGTGCTCGCGTTGCCCTGGGGATCAAGATCGATCACCAACGTCTTGAGGCCTTGAACAGCGAGTGCCGCCGCCATGTTCACCGCGGTGGTGGTCTTACCCACGCCACCTTTCTGATTGGCGATGGTGAAGACCCGCCGGTGACGTGGCCGCGGCAATCTCTTGGAAGTGTGCAAGACCTGCATCGCGCGTTCCGCCGCCGCGCCGATTGGTGTGTCCGAGTCGGATCGTTTACTCCATGTTTCACGTGAAACCGGTGTGGTTCCACGTGAAACCTTCCCACTCGAATTCCCCGACGATGGACCTGTCATCGACCCCTCCTGCTTGAAGAACCGCGCTCTCGACGCTTGGGTTCCGCTCCTCGTCGAGCGACGACCACGGTCACCGGCGGATCCAAGTACTCCACGCCACATCTCATCACTTTCACGTCCACCGCGCCCAACCCAGCCAACTCCTGCCCATACTCTTCGAGTTCTGCGGGGGCGCGTTCGCCCTTCAGGGCCAGCATCGAGCCACCCACCTTCAACAACGGGAGACTCCACCGCGCCAGCTTGTCCAGAGACGCCACCGCTCGAGAGGTCACGTAATCAAAGCCGGCACGATCCCGGACGATGCGTTCTTCCGCGCGATGTTGAGATACCTCGACGGAGGTCAGCTCGAGTTCCGTGACCACCAGATCAAGGAACGCCGTCCGCCGGAGCATCGGTTCGATCAACGTCAGCGACAGATCCGGGCGGGCGATCGCCAGGGGTATCCCGGGCAGTCCAGCACCGCTGCCGATATCGGCAACTCGGGTTCCATCGGAAATCTGCTCCGCAACTGCGGCGCTGTTGAGAATGTGTCGGTCCCAGATCCGTTCGGTTTCGCGGGGACCGATCAACCCGCGTTCCACTGCTTCAGAGCGGAGCAGCTCCGCATACCGCTGCGCCATCGGCAGTCGGTCACCGAACAGTGCGGCCGCCACCTCCGGAGGGACTGCTCCATCGTCGTGTTTCACGTGAAACATCCCCTCCGGATCGCTGCGACGGCGAGAACTACATCTATGTAACTAGCTGGTGTGCTGACCCAGGAAGGATCAGTCGACAAGGATCACAACACGGCGGGAGGGCTCGACACCCTCGCTCTCGCTGTGGACGCCGGCCACCGCGGCCACCGCGTCGTGCACGATCTTGCGCTCAAACGGAGTCATCGGTGCAAGCTGCTCGCGCTCCCCTGACTCCAGCACCCGCCGGGCAACCTTGTCACCGAGGGCGGCCAGCTCCTCACGCCGACGTCGCCGCCAGCCGGCGACATCCAGCATCAGCCGGCTGCGCTCGCCGGTCTTCTGATGGACGGCCAGACGAGTCAGCTCCTGCAGCGCGTCGAGCACCTCGCCCTTGCGACCCACCAGCTTCACCAAATCCTCGCCACCGTCGATGCTCACGACGGCCCGGCTGCCTTCGACATCCAGGTCGATGTCTCCATCGAAATCCAGAATGTCGAGCAGTTCCTCGAGGTAGTCCCCCGCAATCTCGCCTTCGGCGACCAGTCGATCTTCCAGGTCCCCGGACTTACCCTCGGGGGCCGCATCATCCTGATCGTCAGACGCTGAGTCCTGCTCGTCCTGTACTGCGTCCTGACCTTCGTGCGCGTCCGGCTCCTGCAGGTTCTGTTCGGTATCAACAGACTGCTCGGTGGTGTCGGCTTCCGTCATGTGTCTTCCATCCCTCTCAGTCACACTGTGGCTTCCTCACGATGCCGGTCGACCCCAGTTGGGTCAGGGCACCACAGTGTCGGTCCTAGATCGGCCCTCACTCGGCCTCAGCTGCTCGCTCTTTCAACAGATAATCCCGGGGGTCTCGCTGATCGGTTGTGGAATCAGCGCTTCCGTTTTCGGGGCTTTGCGCCGGGTTGTGGACGGTTCGGGGCGGACGAGCCAGCGGACCCGTCAACCGTCGGGGCGGCACTGCCGTTCTTACCCGCGGCCTTGTCCGTGGTCGTCTTCTTGGCGGCCTTGTCGGTGCCGGCGTCAGCATCACCTGCGCCACTGCCATCGCCATCGGTGTCGTCACCGACAGACTGCGCCGCCGAGCCACCGGTCTTCTTCTTGACCGGCTTCACACCGGGTGCCGGAGCGTTTGCAGTGCGGCGTTCGATCGCCTCCTGCTTCTTGGCTTCTTCTTCTTCTTCGATCTTGCCGAAGACGTAGTGCTGCTGGGCAAAGGTCCAGATGTTGTTGGCGAACCAGTACAGAATGACGGCCAGCGGCAGGAACGGACCACCGACGGTCACGCCCAGCGGGAACACATACAGGGCCAACTTGTTCATGATGGCCGTCTGCGGATTCGCCGCCGCTTCGGGACTCTGCCGTGCAATCGAGGCCCGGCTGTTGAAGTACGTTGCCACACCCGCGGCGATCATCACCGGCACGCCGACCAAGATCACCGACACCCGGTTGAACTCCGTGAAAGCATCCAGACCGGTCTTCTGGATCATCGTGGCGCCCAGGGGTGCACCGAACAGGTTCGCGTCCAAGAAGTTGCGGACGTCGGCGGGGCTGAAGAAGTAGTTTGCGGTCTGGGCGTTCTCAGCGACCGTCAACTTGATCTGACCGAAACCACCCTGGGTCCGGTTGAACGACCGCAACACATGGAACAAGCCGATGAACACCGGGATCTGCGCCAACATCGGCAGGCAGCCGAGAACCGGGTTGAAACCGTGTTCGCGTTGGAGCTTCTGCATCTCCAGCGCCATCCGCTGTCGATCCTTGCCGTACTTCTTCTGTAAGGCCTTGATCTGCGGTTGCAGTTCCTGCATCTGACGAGTGGTGCGAATCTGCCGGACGAACGGTTTGTACAGGATCGCGCGGAGGGTGAACACCAGGAACATCACCGACAGCGCCCAGGCGAAGAAGTTCGACGGTCCCAACAGGAACGCAAACGCCTTGTACCAAACCCACATGATCCCCGATACGGGGTAGTAGATGATGTCCAGGCTGAACCAATTAAACATACGACTCGTTTCTGCCGCCGGTCACGGCATCTTTATCTGCAGCCCCATCTTCGGCACCATGACGGTGCTCGGGTATCGGGTCCCATCCTCCCCGATGCCATGGTCCGCACTTGGCCAGGCGAACAATCGTCAGCCAACTTCCCCGAAGCAGACCGAACTCGGTCAATGCCTCGACGGCGTACTGACTACATGTGGGAGTGAAACGACATGTCGGTAGCCGCAACGGCGACACCGTGTGTCGATACAACTGAATGAGAAAAACCAGTGCACGGACCGGCAACGTCGCCATGCGGCGGATACCTGGTTTCATCGGCGAGCGCCCCTCACCGCGTGACAGCGCTTCAGTCCGCTGCGGAGTTGATGCTCGAGCTGAGCCGAACTCGCATCGCAGCTACCCGGGAGTACGCGGATGACGATCCGCTCGTGAGGATCGAGGTCGTCGATCAGAGCTCGCACCACATGGCGAAGCCGTCGCGCAACGCGGTGACGGATCACCGCGTTGCCGACGGATTTGGCTACTACCAAGCCGATTCGGGGACCTTGATCGTCGCCCGCGTCCTGACGGACGTGGACGACCAAGTCAGGCTGGACTGCCCGCACTCCCCGCTTGACGGTGGCGCCGAAGTCGGTGGACCGGGTCATCCGATACTGCGCGGGGAGCAATGTCCCGACTACCGAATCAGGCAGTCAGAGAACGACGCCCCTTGCGGCGCCGGCCGGTGACGATCGCGCGGCCGGCGCGCGTACGCATCCGAAGCCGGAATCCATGCACACGCGCGCGGCGCCGATTGTTCGGCTGAAAGGTCCGCTTGCCCTTGGCCACGGCTGTCACTCCTTGTTGCGTTTGGCCAGCACCACTCACCTGCGACTGCAGGCAAGCATGATGGCCGTTGGTAAGCTCATGCGTCTTGCTCGAAACCGGCGCGGTTCACACGGATCTACAAACCATCCGGGTTCGCTGCCGTGCCGCCGACGTTCGGGCGACTGTTCGAGGGTACTGACGCGTTTGCGCTGGGTCAAACTTGCCCATTCCGGGGCCTCTGCCACCATAAAGAACGGCCCCGACCAGGCACCCGTCCATGAAGTTCGGCGCGTCGATGGGCAACTCGCCAGGAACCTCTACGGAATGTTGCAGAACAGTTGGCACCCCGAGATAAAACTGTTAGCTTCTGCCAATGCCGTTTCCTCTCGAAACGGCGCAAGACAATGAAGCGAGGATGTCGGGTCCAACCTCTCCGCAGACATCGAAGCCCCTGGTCATCCACGGTTTCACCGTCAGGTTTCCGTCTGTGAATCGACCCCACATCGCGCCGCAGCTAGACTGCCAGGCGACTACGATCGTCCTGTCCACACCTGTGGATAACTCTTGTGGACAGTTGTCGTCGTCAGCGTAGGTGGTTGGAAATTGCTTGTGAACTGCGTAAGCCAGGGGGGATCAGTCCTTGACCGATGACCCCGGACCCGCGTTCGCCACGATGTGGAACGACGTTGTTTCCGAGCTCAACGGAGATCAATCTCCGGGCTACCCCTCGTCCGGTTCCAACGGCGAAAGTTTGATCCGCCCGCTCACCCCGCAGCAACGTGCCTGGCTCAAATTGGTGCGGCCACTGACGATCGTCGAGGGCTTTGCGCTGCTGTCGGTCCCGAGCAGCTTCGTCCAGAACGAGATCGAACGGCACCTCCGCATCCAGATCACCGATGCGTTGAGCCGGCGACTGGGTCAGCGAGTCGAGCTCGGCGTGCGCATCGCTCCGCCCGATGACGAGTCTGACGACACTCCCCCGCCGATGCCCGACGCCACGCCAATGGTCGAGCCCGCGGAGATGGACGAGGTCGACGACGACCGCGAGGCCTTGGCCAGCGCGCACGAAACCTGGCCGTCTTATTTCAATGGGCGGCGCAACGCCCCGCCCACCCCGGCATCCGAGGGTGTCAGCCTGAATCGGCGCTACACCTTCGACACCTTTGTCATCGGCGCCTCCAACCGGTTCGCGCACGCCGCGGCCCTGGCCATCGCCGAGGCACCCGCGCGTGCTTACAACCCGCTGTTCATCTGGGGCGAGTCCGGACTCGGCAAGACCCATCTCCTGCACGCTGCGGGCAACTATGCCCAGCGGCTCTTTCCGGGGATGCGAGTGAAGTACGTCTCCACCGAAGAGTTCACCAACGACTTCATCAACTCGCTGCGTGATGACCGCAAGGTGGCCTTCAAGCGCAGTTACCGCGATATCGATGTCCTCCTGGTCGACGACATCCAGTTCATCGAGGGCAAGGAAGGTATCCAGGAAGAGTTCTTCCACACCTTCAATACGCTGCACAACGCGAACAAGCAGATCGTCATCTCCTCGGATCGACCTCCGAAACAGCTGGCCACGCTGGAAGACCGACTCCGCACTCGCTTCGAGTGGGGTCTGATCACCGACGTGCAGCCCCCCGAGCTGGAGACTCGTATCGCAATTCTGCGCAAGAAAGCGCAGATGGAGCGCCTCGACGTTCCTGATGACGTCTTGGAGTTGATCGCCAGCAGCATCGAACGCAACATCCGGGAACTCGAGGGCGCGTTGATCCGAGTGACCGCGTTCGCCTCGTTGAACAAGACGCCGATCGACAAATCGCTGGCCGAGATCGTGCTGCGGGACCTGATCGCCGACGCCGGCACCATGCAGATCAGTGCGGCCACCATCATGGCGGCCACCGCCGAGTACTTCGACACCACTGTCGAGGAGCTGCGTGGACCCGGTAAGACGCGTGCCCTGGCGCAGTCCCGCCAGATCGCCATGTACCTGTGCCGCGAGCTCACCGACCTCTCGCTACCGCGTATCGGCCAAGCGTTCGGCCGTGACCACACCACCGTCATGTATGCGCAGAAGAAGATCCTCAACGAGATGACTCATCGCCGTGAGGTCTTCGATCACGTGAAGGAACTCACCGCGCGTATCCGTCAGCGCTCCAAGCGCTGAAAAAATCGCCCAACCGACCGCATCCGCCTTCCGCGGATGCGGTTTTTTTTGAAATCTTTTGTGCCCCAGCAGCCACTCGCGTCTCCGCCGGCGTTGTGGACCGACCTGTGCACAACCTGGTTACCCGATCCTGGAAAACTGGGAGCAAGCCGCACAACTACAACTTCTCCACAGCCGCCCGACCTGGTCCCGACAACCATCCACTTTTCATCCACACCCACGCACCCGTCCCCAGCTGCAAGGGAGGCACTCCATCCCCAACATGCACAGCCCCTATTACTGTTACTTATTTAGTTCTCTAGATTTCTCTCTAACAGAAGGGGCTTGGGGACATCTGTTCAACACGTACCCCTAGAGCGGCTCCCGAAGCACATGTCACCCCGATCGGTTAGCTTTCAAGTTCCCGGAGAAAGCTCTACGGTGGTTCTTCGACTACGGCTACGGTCGTTGTGGCGCGGCTTGGGATTTGTTGACGCCATGACGGTCTCCTGGCCTGTCCGGGATACCGCCGACCGCAGGGCTATTTGATGTGATGAAGGGACGCTATGGCCGTGGCCACGACGACTGTGGGACTGAGTGACTTGAAGTTCCGCCTTGTTCGGGACGATTTCGCTGACGCCGTGGCATGGGTGGCGCGAAATCTTCCGTCCCGGCCGACGGTGCCGGTGCTCGCCGGAGTGCTGCTCACCGGCGCCGACGAGGGTCTGACGATTTCCGGATTCGACTACGAGGTTTCCGCAGAAGTGCGAGTTGCTGCTGAAATCTCTTCTCCTGGAAGCGTTTTGGTTTCCGGGCGGCTGTTGTCCGATATCACCCGCGCGTTGCCGAACAAGCCGGTCGAGGTCAGCGTCGAGGGCACCAGGGTGTCACTGACCTGCGGTAGCGCCCGCTTCTCGCTGCCCACCATGGCGGTCGAGGATTATCCGACGCTGCCGACGCTGCCCGCCGATACCGGTCTGGTGGCCTCGGAGATGTTCGCCGAGGCGATCGGTCAGGTGGCGGTTGCGGCGGGCCGCGACGACACGCTGCCGATGCTGACCGGCATCCGGGTGGAGATCTCCGGTGACAGCGTGGTCCTTGCCGCCACCGACCGGTTTCGGTTGGCGGTACGCGAGCTGACCTGGTCGACGACCGGACCCGATATCGAAGCCGCGGTCTTGGTGCCTGCCAAGACGCTCGCCGAAGCCGCCAAGACCGGAACCTCCGGCACCGAGGTGCACTTGTCGCTGGGGTCGGGACCGACGGTCGGCAAAGAAGGCCTCCTCGGCATCCGAAGCAACGGCAAGCGCAGCAGCACCCGGCTCCTCGATGCCGAGTTCCCCAAGTTCCGTCAGCTGCTGCCCAGCGAACACACCGCAATCGCAACCATCGGTGTGGCCGTCCTCACCGAGGCGATCAAGCGGGTGGCTCTGGTGGCCGATCGTGGCGCACAGGTGCGGATGGAATTCAGCGACGGTGTGTTGCGGCTTTCGGCCGGTGCCGACGATGTCGGCCGTGCCGAAGAGGATCTGGCCGTGGATTTTGTCGGGGAACCCTTGACCATCGCCTTCAACCCGACCTATCTCACCGACGGGCTGAGCTCGTTGCACTCCGAGCGGGTCTCCTTCGGCTTCACCACCCCCAGTAAGCCGGCGGTGCTGCGGCCGGCGTCCGCAGAGGACACCGAGGAGACACTGTCGGGTAACGGCCCGTTCCCTGCCAAGCAGACTGACTATGTGTATCTGCTGATGCCGGTCCGTTTGCCGGGCTAGAGCAACCACCGCACGGGAAGGGTTTCGTCATGCAGTTGGGTCTTGTCGGCCTGGGGAAAATGGGCTTCAACATGCGCGAACGACTGCGCGAAGGTGGGCACGAGGTGGTCGGTTTCGACCCTCGTCCCGAGGTCAGTGATGTCGCGACGCTCGCGGCGCTGGCCGAGGCTCTCGAGGGTCCGCGGGTTGTGTGGGTGATGGTGCCCTCCGGCCCGATCACCAACGAGACGATTGTCTCCCTCTCCGAAGTGCTCAGTGAGGGTGACCTGGTCGTCGACGGCGGAAATTCGCGCTACACCGAAGATGGTCCTCATGCAGAACTGTTGGCCCAGAAGGGAATCGGCTTTGTCGATGCCGGTGTCTCCGGAGGCATCTGGGGTCTGACCGAGGGTTACGGGCTGATGGTCGGCGGCAGCGATGCCGATGTCGAGCGACTGATGCCGATTTTCGACACGCTGCGCCCGCCCGGTCCGCGTGAGGATGGCTTTGTGCACGTCGGGAAGGTCGGGGCAGGTCACTTCACCAAGATGGTGCACAACGGCATCGAGTATGCGTTGATGACGGCGTACGCCGAGGGATACGAAGTGTTGGCGGCCGAAGAGTTGGTGAGCAGTCCGCAGGCGGTCTACCAGGCGTGGACCAACGGTACGGTGGTGAGGTCCTGGCTGCAGCAGCTGCTGGCCAAGGCACTCAAGGAGGATCCCGAACTCGCCGCGATCAGCGGATACACCGAGGATTCCGGCGAAGGCCGCTGGACCGTGGAGGAAGCGATCCGCCTCCGGGTTCCGGTACCTGGTATCGCCGCATCGTTGTTCGCCAGATTCCTGTCCCGCCAGGATGATTCGCCGACGATGAAAGCCGTTGCTGCGCTGCGTAACCAGTTTGGTGGCCACGCCGTCAAGCGAATCGGCCTGTCCGGGTAATCACCGTTGTTCGTTCGACACCTGGGATTGCGCGACTTCCGTTCATGGGAGGCCGTTGATCTCGAGCTGGAACCGGGTCGAACGGTGTTCATCGGGTCCAATGGGCATGGCAAGACCAATCTCATTGAGGCCCTGTGGTATTCGTCGACACTGAACTCACATCGAGTCGCTACCGATGCTCCGCTGCTTCGGGCGGGTACCGATAGATCACTGGTGTCGACGATCGTGGTCAACGACGGCCGGGAGCTGGCGGTGGACCTCGAGATCGTTGCGGGCCGGGCGAACAAGGCCAGGCTCAACAGATCGCCGGTTCGGAGCCCGCGCGAGATCCTCGGGGTATTGCGAGCAGTGTTGTTCGCACCCGAGGATCTTGCGCTGGTGCGTGGGGATCCCGGTGAGAGACGTCGTTATCTGGATGATCTCGCGATTGTCCGTCGACCCCGGATCGCCGCGGTGCGTTCGGATTACGAGCGGGTGGTCAAACAACGGACTGCCTTGCTGAAATCGGCGGCCGGGGCCAGGTACCGCGGGGACCGTTCCGTGGTGGACACCCTCGAGGTGTGGGACGGCCACCTGGCGGCCCATGGCGCTCAACTGATCTCGGCGCGACTGAAATTGGTCGAGGAGCTGGCGCCGGAGGTCGAGAAGGCGTACCAGATCCTGGCGCCGTCGTCACGCTCGGCGATGATCAGCTACCGGAGTTCGGTGGAGCTCATCAACGAGTCGGGTGTGGCCGAGGACCTGGAGTTTCTCGAGACCGCGTTGCTGGATGCGCTGGCGCGCCGCCGCGACGCCGAACTGGATCGCGGGGTCTGTCTGGTCGGACCGCACCGTGACGATCTGGAACTCCGGTTGGGTGATCAACCCGCGAAAGGTTTTGCCAGCCACGGAGAATCGTGGTCGGTGGCACTGGCGTTGCGACTGGCCTCCTACGAACTGCTGCGCAACGAGGGCACGGATCCAGTGCTGTTGCTCGATGACGTGTTTGCCGAGCTGGACAACAAGAGACGCCGGGCGCTGGCGGGTGTGGCCGCCGATGCCGAGCAGGTGTTGGTGACTGCGGCGGTGGAAGAGGATGTTCCGTCGGAGTGGGATGTCCGTCGGATACACATCGAGTTGGAAGAGTCTGACAGGGGGCGGATTTCGGTGGTGAAACCATGACCGAGGAAGCTGACAACGCAACAGACGGTGACTCGGCCGAGGGCGGCCCACCGGCGCATTTGGCCCATCTCCGCGGAATGGATCTGGTGCGGCGCACCCTCGAAGAAGCGCGGGGTGCGGCCAGAAGCCAAGGCAAAGATGTTGGCAGGGGCGGGCGTTCACCTCAAACCAAACGCACCGTCAGCGGTAAGCGCCGGACCTGGTCGGGACCGGGTCCGGATCGCCGTGACCCGCAGACCCTCGGGTCCGCCACCCGGGATCTGGCGCAGAATCTGGGCTGGAACAAGCGAGTCTCCGAAGGTGCCGTGTTCGGGCAGTGGACCACCGTGGTGGGTGAACAGATCGCCGAGCACGCCACACCGCACAGCCTGCGTGACGGAGTTCTCAGTGTGACCGCCGAATCGACGGCGTGGGCGACTCAGCTCAGGATGGTGCAATCGCAGCTGTTGGCCAAGATCGCCGCCGCGGTGGGTGATGGAGTGGTCACGTCGTTGAAGATCACCGGACCGACCGCTCCGTCCTGGCGGAAAGGCCCTCGTCACATCGCTGGGCGCGGTCCCCGCGACACCTACGGATGAGGTCCTGGCATCTTATCGGCTGAGAGCCGTAATGCGGCGAGTTTCAGTGACGTAAGCCGTCGTGTGGCACCTGTATCCGAAAAATCTTCTGCACGGCGCATTTAGCAGGTCGGAAACGCGGCCTGAGAACCAGTGCCGTCGGGGCCAAGCGGTAAGATTATGGGGTAACACCTGTCGCGGTGCTCGGCCGCGCATGCGCAACCCCAAGGAGACGCGTTCAACGTGGCTGCCCAAGACCAGTATGGTGCCGATTCGATCAAGGTCCTCGAGGGACTCGAGGCAGTCCGGAAACGTCCCGGTATGTACATCGGCTCCACCGGTGAACGTGGTCTGCACCACCTTATCTGGGAGGTTGTCGACAACGCAGTCGACGAGGCCATGGCGGGTTTTGCCACCAAGGTCGACGTGCGGATCCTCGAAGACGGCGGGGTCGAGGTCACCGATGACGGTCGTGGCATCCCGGTGGCCATGCACTCGACCGGTATTCCGACCATCGACGTGGTGATGACGGTTCTGCACGCGGGCGGCAAGTTCGAAGAGGGTGCCTACCAGGTCTCCGGTGGTCTGCACGGTGTCGGCGTTTCCGTGGTGAACGCCTTGTCGACGCGGCTCGAGGCCGATGTCCACAAGGACGGCTACGAGTGGTTCCAGACCTACGACAAGTCGGTACCCGGAACCCTGCGCAAGGGTGAGAAGACCAAGAAGAAGGGCACCACGATCCGGTTCTGGGCGGATCCCGACATCTTCGAGACCACCACCTACGACTTCGAGACGGTGGCCCGGCGGCTTCAGGAAATGGCCTTTCTGAACAAGGGCCTGACGATCGAGCTGACCGATGAGCGGGTCACCGCGGTCGAGGTGGTCGATGAGGTGGTCAGTGATACCGCCGAGGCGCCGAAGTCGGCGGAGGAGAAAGCCGCCGAATCGGCCGCACCCCACAAGGTGAAGCACCGCACCTTCCACTACCCGGGCGGCCTGGTCGATTTCGTCAAGCACATCAACCGCACCAAGACCGCCATCCAGGCCAGTGTCATCGATTTCGAGGGCAAGGGAACCGGGCATGAGGTCGAGATCGCGATGCAGTGGAATGCCGGCTACTCGGAGTCCGTACACACCTTCGCCAACACCATCAACACCCATGAGGGCGGCACTCACGAGGAGGGCTTCCGCACGGCGTTGACGTCGGTGGTCAACAAGTACGCCAAAGACAAGAAACTGCTCAAGGAAAAAGATGCCAACCTCACCGGCGATGACATCCGCGAGGGGCTGGCCGCCGTCATCTCGGTGAAGGTGCAACAGCCCCAGTTCGAGGGTCAGACCAAGACCAAATTGGGCAACACCGAAGTCAAGTCGTTTGTGCAGAAGATCTGCAACGAGCAGCTCAACCACTGGTTTGAAGCCAATCCCGCTGAGGCCAAAACCGTTGTGAACAAGGCAGTTTCGTCAGCACAAGCCCGGATCGCGGCACGTAAGGCCCGTGAGCTGGTGCGTCGTAAGAGTGCCACCGATCTGGGTGGGTTGCCGGGTAAGCTCGCCGACTGCCGCTCGACCGACCCCAGCAAGTCCGAGCTGTACGTGGTGGAGGGTGACTCGGCCGGCGGCTCGGCCAAGAGTGGCCGCGACTCGATGTTCCAGGCGATTCTGCCGTTGCGGGGCAAGATCATCAACGTCGAGAAGGCCCGGATCGACCGGGTGCTGAAGAACACCGAAGTCCAGGCCATCATCACCGCACTGGGCACCGGCATCCACGACGAGTTCGATCTCTCGAAGCTGCGCTATCACAAGATCGTGCTGATGGCCGACGCCGACGTCGACGGCCAGCACATCTCGACGCTGCTGCTCACGCTGCTGTTCCGGTTCATGCGTCCGCTGATCGAGAACGGCCACGTGTTCCTGGCCCAGCCGCCGCTGTACAAGCTGAAATGGCAGCGCTCCGAACCCGAGTTCGCCTATTCCGACCGGGAGCGCGACGGATTGCTCGAGACCGGCCGGGCCGCCGGCCGGCGCATCAATACCGAGGACGGTATCCAGCGGTACAAGGGTCTGGGCGAAATGGACGCCAAGGAGCTGTGGGAAACCACCATGGATCCGTCGGTCCGGGTTTTGCGTCAGATCACTCTCGACGACGCGGCCGCTGCCGACGAACTGTTCTCGATCCTGATGGGAGAAGACGTCGAGGCGCGTCGCAGCTTCATCACCCGTAATGCCAAAGATGTTCGCTTCCTTGACGTTTAACGTCGCTGATTGCCAGAAGGAATCATTGAATGACTGACACCACGTTGCCTCCGGGCGGCGAAACAGGCGACCGGATCGAACCGGTCGACATCCAGCAGGAGATGCAGCGCAGCTACATCGACTACGCGATGAGCGTCATCGTCGGCCGCGCACTACCGGAGGTCCGTGACGGCCTGAAGCCGGTGCACCGTCGGGTGCTCTACGCCATGTACGACTCCGGCTTCCGCCCGGACCGCGGGCACGCCAAATCGGCGCGTTCGGTCGCCGAGACCATGGGTAACTACCACCCGCACGGCGACTCTTCGATCTACGACACCCTGGTGCGGATGGCGCAGCCCTGGTCGCTGCGGTATCCACTTGTCGACGGGCAGGGCAACTTCGGCTCACCGGGTAACGATCCGCCGGCAGCCATGCGCTACACCGAGGCCCGGCTGACTCCCCTGGCCATGGAAATGCTCCGCGAAATCGACGAGGAGACAGTCGATTTCATTCCGAACTACGACGGTCGGGTCCAGGAACCCACCGTGCTGCCCAGCCGGTTCCCCAACCTGCTGGCCAACGGTTCGGGCGGTATCGCCGTCGGTATGGCCACCAACATCCCGCCGCACAACCTGCGGGAGCTCGCCGAGGCTGTCTACTGGGCGCTGGACAATCACGAGGCCGACGAGGAAGCGACGCTGGCCGCGGTGATGGAGCGGGTCAAGGGACCCGACTTCCCCACTCGCGGTTTGATCGTCGGTTCCCAAGGCATCAACGACGCGTACACCACCGGCCGCGGCTCGGTCCGGATGCGCGGTGTCGTCGAAATCGAGGAGGACAGCCGGGGCCGCAACTCGCTGGTCATCACCGAGCTGCCGTACCAGGTAAACCACGACAACTTCATCACCTCGATCGCCGAGCAGGTCCGCGATGCCAAGTTGACCGGCATCTCCAATATCGAAGACCAGTCCAGCGACCGGGTCGGGCTGCGCATCGTTGTCGAGCTCAAGCGTGAAGCCGTGGCAAAGGTGGTGCTGAACAACCTCTACAAGCACACCCAGCTGCAGACGAGCTTCGGCGCGAACATGCTGTCGATCGTCGATGGGGTGCCGCGCACATTGCGCTTGGATCAGATGATCCGGTTGTACGTCAATCATCAACTCGACGTGATCAACCGCCGGACTCGGTACCGGCTGCGCAAGGCCAATGAGCGGGCCCACATTCTGCGTGGTCTGGTCAAGGCGCTCGACGCCCTCGACGAGGTTATCGCCTTGATCAGGGCGTCACAGACCGTCGAGATCGCCCGGTCCGGCCTGATCGACCTGCTCGATATCGACGAGATCCAGGCGCAGGCGATCCTCGACATGCAGCTGCGTCGGCTGGCCGCCCTGGAACGGCAGCGCATCGTCGACGATCTGGCCAAGATCGAGGCCGAGATCGCCGACCTCGAGGACATCCTGGCCCGGCCGGAACGGCAACGTGCCATCGTGCGCGACGAGCTCAAAGAGCTCGCCGACAAGTACGGCGACGACCGTCGTACCCGGATCATCGCCGCCGACGGCGATGTCACCGACGAGGACCTCATCCAGCGCGAAGAGGTTGTTGTCACCATCACCGAAACCGGTTACGCCAAGCGGACCAAGACCGACCTGTACCGCAGCCAGAAACGGGGCGGCAAGGGCGTTCAGGGGGCCGGGCTCAAACAGGACGACATCGTGGCGCACTTCTTTGTGTGCTCCACCCACGACTGGATCCTGTTCTTCACCACACAGGGCCGGGTGTACCGCGCCAAGGCCTACGACCTGCCGGAGATGTCGCGGACCGCACGCGGTCAGCACGTCGCCAACCTGCTGGCTTTCCAGCCGGAGGAGCGGATCGCTCAGGTCATCCAGATCAAGGGCTACCAAGATGCCCCGTACCTGGTGCTGGCCACCCGCAACGGTCTGGTGAAGAAGTCCAGACTGGAGGACTTCGACTCCAACCGGTCCGGCGGCATCGTGGCGGTCAACCTGCGCGACGGCGACGAACTGGTGGGCGCGATCCTGTGCTCGGCCGAGGACGACCTGTTGCTGGTGTCGGCCAACGGGCAATCGATCCGATTCTCGGCCACCGACGAGGCGTTGCGGCCGATGGGCCGGGCCACCTCCGGTGTGCAGGGCATGCGATTCAACGACGACGACCGGTTGCTGTCGCTCAACGTTGTCATCGAGGGGACCTACCTGCTGGTGGCCACCTCAGGTGGTTACGCCAAGAGAACGTCCATCGAGGAATACTCACCGCAGGGTCGCGGCGGTAAGGGCATCTTGACGATCCAGTACGACCGGCGCCGCGGAAGTCTGGTCGGGGCACTGATCGTCGATGACGACACCGAGCTGTACGCCATCACCTCCGGCGGCGGTGTCATCAGGACCGCAGCCCGTCAGGTGCGCAAGGCGGGACGCCAAACCAAGGGTGTTCGGTTGATGAACCTCGGTGAGGGCGACACACTGTTAGCCATCGCGCGCAACGCGGAGGACACCGAAGTGGCTGAGGACCTCGAAGTGACCGAGGACACCGATGCCACCGAAGTGACCGCGGACACCGACGCCGTGACCGGCGAAGAATCCGAAGACTGACCGCAACCGCGGACGCGGCGGTCCCCTCTACCGGGGACCGCCGCACCGCGCTTTGATGGACGTAGCCGCTGCGAAGCGGTGTAGTGGGAACACAGCCGCGGGCAGCCCGCTGGTGAGGTTGGAGCGGTCGCTCGGCGGCCCGTCAGAAGGAGCACAGTGAGTTCACCGAAGGAACCGGGCCACAACGGTCCTGGCGACGGCACCGGCTCAGGTAACGGGCACGCCGCCGACCGCTCGGGAGGGGCGTCACGGCCCGCTACCCCGCCGGCCCGGATCAACGAGGGTGAAGTTCCGCCATGGCAGCGTGGTGCCGGGCGCCCGCAACAGTCCGGACCCCGACCGACCGGCGACTCCGCACCCCGGCCGGAGCAGCGCGCCGCAGCTCCGGAGAACCGGCCGGCGCGCTACCTGGCCGGTACCGCGGTGCAGCCGACCACCGAATCGGACCCCGCCAAGACCAAGGAATACGCCAGCGAGCTCCCGGATCTGTCCGGGCGCGCTCCACAGTCCCGTAATCCGGCCTCTGAACAAGCCGGTACGCCGCGCAGCGGTGGCGGCCGGGTGCAGGCCGCCAGCCGAGCCAAGAATGGTCCGGTACGGGCCAGCATGCAGATCCGCCGGATCGACCCGTGGAGCGCGCTGAAGGTGTCGCTGCTGCTGTCGGTCGCGTTGTTCTTCGTCTGGATGATCGCCGTCGCCATCCTGTATCTGGTGCTCGGTGGCATGGGCGTGTGGACCAAACTGAACAGCAACGTCGGTGACCTTCTGACCAGCACCAGCGGTAGCGGCGGCGAGTTGATCTCCAGCGGGACCATCTTCGGTGGAGCGTTGCTGATCGGGCTGTTGAACATCGTTCTGCTCAGCGCAATCGCGACCGTCGGGGCGTTCATTTACAACTTGATCACCGACATCGTCGGCGGTGTTGAGGTCACCCTCGCCGACCGGGACTGACCACGGTTTGGGAGTGGGGCCACCCGTGAGGTAATCTCGGCGCTCGGTTGTCCCACGTACGGGCCTATAGCTCAGGCGGTTAGAGCGCTTCGCTGATAACGAAGAGGTCGGAGGTTCGAGTCCTCCTAGGCCCACCAAATGCCCACGGACAACCGGCAGGAAGGAGCAATCGTGAAGCGATTGCTCGTACTGTTGGTGATGATCGCAGTGGGTGTGGCGGTGATACGGTCACGGCGTGCCGAAGTCTGGCACACCGCCGAGGACCGCACCGGCGACCAGGGGCCTTAGCTCAGTTGGTAGAGCGCTGCCTTTGCAAGGCAGATGTCAGGAGTTCGAATCTCCTAGGCTCCACAAATAAACAATCAGGTCAGACCCTATGCGGTCTGACCTGTTTTGCGTTCAGGCCGCCGGCGCGGCATCAATTATCGCCGAACCGAGCGAGTGGAATCGGTACCGTCGCCCGGCCGTTGCCCAGGCGAACGCACTATTTGAGAACGTGCCCCTGACGCACACGGGGCCGGATGCCGTCCAGCAGCTCCGTACAGACACCGCAGTCGGTCCCGAAGGCCACCTACGGCACTGCCACTCCCCCGGCCTCCAGGACGGTCCCACAGGCCGACGGTCAGCCTGGGAGATCGAAATGTTGTTGTGCGTCAGCGGAGTTGACCTCTGATGAGCGTGCGTAGGCGACGAGGCCCGATGCGGTTCGACGATCATCCCCATAGCGCAGCCAAGGGCCACAGAGGAGTTGCCGGCTAGGCGCACGGCCGTCACGCCGCACCATCCGCAAACGGCCGACGCGGACCTTGGTCTGCGGACCGTGAGAACGCAGCGTGAAGTTACTCGCGGACCGACTGTCGGATCCCGCGAGGTGACTCTGGTGTGATGCCCGCCGTCAGGGCTTCGGGTCGTGCTGCACGCTCGGGGGCAACGTCGACGGCTTGGGCTGGCGGGACCTGCGGATCACCGAGAAGGCCACCGCACCGATCCCCAGAACGGCGACTGCGGTGGCGCCCACCAGCAGCGCCCGGCGACGGCGCCGCGGGGCGCGGGCCTCCTGGATGGCCTGTGGCAGGCCGGCGACGACTTCCTGGGCGGCCGCCAGCTCCCGTTCGACGACTTCCTGGGCCGCGGCCAGGTCCTGGCGCAGCTGACCGCTCTGGTAGCGGCGGCGCAACGCGCAGACCGCGCCGCACAGTGCCTGCGCACTGACGCCGAGAGCTCCTCGGGTGACATCGACGGGGCCCACCGCCGTGTAGGCGAGTCCTCGGCCCAGACGCTGGCGAGGAGTGAGGTGGTTGGCGGTCTTTAATGTCATGAATTGCCTCTCTGCGCGACGCTGCAGTGGACTCTAGAGCCTGCCACCCAACAGCGCGATGATCGGTCAGTGGCAGACTGTGAAACGTGACTAGCTCCATTCAGACTGCCACTGCAACGCTGCACACGAATCGTGGCGATATCAAGATCGCGCTGTTCGGTAACCACGCCCCCAAAACCGTCGCGAACTTTGTCGGATTGGCTCAGGGCACAAAGGAGTACTCCCGGGAGAACGCTTCCGGCGGCACGTCGGGCCCGTTCTACGACGGCGCGGTTTTCCACCGGGTCATCGACGGGTTCATGATCCAGGGCGGTGATCCCACCGGCACCGGCCGCGGCGGCCCGGGCTACCAGTTCGCCGACGAGTTCCACCCCGAACTGAGTTTCGACAAGCCCTACCTGCTGGCGATGGCCAATGCAGGACCGGGCACCAACGGCTCGCAGTTCTTCATCACCGTCGGACAGACGCCGCACCTGAACCGTCGCCACACCATTTTTGGTGAGGTTGTCGATCCGGAGTCGCAGAAGGTCGTCGACGCCATCGCCACCACCGCGACCGATCGCAACGACCGTCCCAATGACGCCGTGGTGATCGAGTCGATCACCATCGCGTAGTCGCCAACCCGTCTTCTCGGCGCGCTCGGGACCGCTCGGCGGTAACGGGCGCGCCGACTATGTCGGGGCGGGTCCGTCTCAGCGGGTGTAACCGGCGGTGGTGAGTGTGTCGAGCACCGGGAGTGGGCTGCCACCGAGATCCCAGCGGGTGAAGACGTGGAGGCGATCGTCGGTCGATTCGATCTCGAGTAGCTGGACCTTGCGACCGATCCGGCGGAACTCCGTGATGCGCACCAGTTGGATGTCGGAACGCTGCAGCACTCTGGTGGTCCACCACCCGCGAACGACCAGGCCGGCGTCGGTGATTGCTAGCTTCGGCCGTGCGCGCCAGGAGAAGCTTGCAAACACAAGCAGACCCACTGCGGCAATCCCGGTCAGGACACGTCCGGGCGGATCTGTGATCACCATCACACAGATGATTGCCATCGCCAGACCGGCGATGCCCAGAGCTGCAACTCCGGCTGGACGAGGACCCCATTCAGTTTGCTGAAGGGCATTCATAGTGGGCCTTACCACGGCGGACGAAGTTATCCACAGGTGCTATCCACAATGGGGATGAATAACACCGGTGTCATTGGCAGAGTGGACGTTGCCATGCTAGGAGACGATCAGAGGCGCTGTTGAATTCAACATGCCAGGTGGCAGAGCTACCGCCACCGCATCGTCAGCAAAAGACCGGCGATCATGAAAGCAAAAGCGATCGCATAGTTCCACGGGCCGAGATCGGCCATCCACTGCAGCTCCGAGGACGCCAACTGGAACACCAGCAGCCACGCCAATCCGATGAGCATCAGCCCGATGAAAAACGCCACGAACCACGCCGGAGACGGCCCGGCTTTCACCTTCACCGGGGTCCGGCTGACCGGGTTGACGCTGAAGTCGTTCTTCTTACGGACCTTGGACTTGGGCATGGTTACCTTCGTGGGCAGTGACACGGGTGCGACGATGGATAGAGACCGCATCGAGCGTAGCCCAGCAGACCCCAGACGTGAGAATTCCCGGGAGACCGGACAGGCGCGTCTGAAACCAACACGAAGGTAGGCCTGGATGTCGGACAGCGGCACCAACCGCGGCCCCTGGCGCTGGGGCGTGCCGGTGGTGTGCCTGTTGGCGGGACTTCTGCTGGCAGCCACCCACGGCGTCTCGGGGGGCGACGACATCCGGCGCAGCGACGCACCGCGCCTCGTCGACCTGGTCCGGGCGTCGCAACAGTCGGTCGACCACCTCAGCTCCGAGCGGGACTCGCTGGCCACGGTGATCGACTCCACCCACGGCGCGTCCTCGGACCGGGCCCTGGCAGCCATGCAGGCCCGGGCAGCAGAACTCGGTGCCGAAGCGGGGATGGACCAGGTGCGGGGGCCGGGGCTGATAGTCACCCTCACCGACGCCCAGCGTGACGCCAACGGCCGGTTCCCGCGCGACGCCTCCCCCGACGATCTGGTGGTCCACCAGCAGGACATCCAGGCCGTGCTCAATGCGCTGTGGACCGGCGGTGCCGAAGCTGTCCAGATGCAGGATCAGCGGATCATCGCGACCTCGGCGCCGCGATGTGTCGGCAACACCCTGCTGCTGAACGGGCGCACCTACAGCCCGCCGTACACCATCCGGGCGGTCGGCGATGTGGCCGAGATGCAGGCCGCCCTGGCCGCGGCGCCGTTGGTGACGTTGTACAAGCAGTACGTGGTGCGCTTCGGTCTCGGATACACCGAGCAGACCGACGACGACCTCGAGATCGTCGGGCACAGCGAGCCGTTGCGGATGCGCTACGCCCAGCCGACCGGACCGATCAGCTACTGACGCCCGGCAGCTTCCGCCCAAACTCACAAACGGGCGGCTTGTCCTCGCTTTTTGGCGCCCGTTTGTGAGTTTGGGCGCAAAGAAGTGCCAGGTAACCTGTCACGATGCGTGTCCTCGTCGTCGACAACTACGACAGCTTTGTCTTCAATCTGGTGCAGTACCTCGGTCAGCTCGGAGTCAGCGCAGAGGTGTGGCGCAACGACGACGACCGCTTGGGCTCCGACGAGCTGATCAACCAGGCCGCTGTCGACTTCGACGGGGTGCTGCTGAGCCCCGGACCGGGCACCCCGGAACGGGCTGGCGCCTCGATTCCCTTGGTCAAAGCCTGTTCGGCCACCCAGACCCCGTTACTGGGGGTGTGTCTGGGACACCAGGCGATCGGGGTGGCCTTCGGCGGCACCGTGGACCGGGCCCCCGAGCTGCTGCACGGCAAGACCAGCACCGTTTTCCACACCAACGTGGGCGTCTTCCACGGGCTGCCGGACCCCTTCACCGCCACCCGATACCACTCGTTGACGATCCTTCCCGAAACCATGCCCGCCGCACTGGAGGTCACAGCCCAGACCCGCAGCGGCGTGGTGATGGGCGTGCGGCACACCACGCTGCCCATTCACGGCGTGCAGTTCCACCCGGAGTCGATCCTCACCGAGGGCGGGCATCGCATGCTGGCCAACTGGCTGGCGGTGTGCGGCGACAGCCCGCAGGAGACGCTGGTGCGGCGCCTGGAGTCCGAGGTGGCCAGCGCCGTCGCCGCGGCTACTGCGCGAAACTGATCGAGATCGACGAATCGAAGTTGAGGCGCTCCCCCGGCCCCGGGTTCTGAGTCGCCACTCCGTTGGTGGGCGCCCCGCTGTTCTGCGCATTCGGCAGCTTGACCAGCGACCCGGTCCAGCCGAGCGAACGGAGCAGCGGCTCGGCGTCCACCCAGAACTGGTTGCGCAGGTTCGGCATGACAAATTGATTGCCCCGCGACACCTGGATCTGGATCACCGAATCCACCGGCACGTTCTCGGCGGACGCCGGATTGGTGCCGATCACCTGACCCGACGGCCGGGTGCTGTCGACGTCGACCTGCAGGGTGTTGGAGAAGCCGGACTGGGTCAGCAGCGCCTTGCAGTCCTCGGCGGTCAGGCCCGCGCAGTCCGGTACCGCTTTACTGCCGGGGCCGGACCCGAGGATCACGGTGATCTGATTGGTGATCGCCGAGGTCTGGTTGGCCGGCGGATTGGTTTGCAGCACCTTGTCTTTGAGCTCCGGTGTGGAGACCGAGGTGGTGCTGGTGATCCGGCTGAAACCGGCTGCCTGCAGTTTCTTCCTGGCGTCCTCATACGACAGCGTGGACACGTCGGGAATCGAACGTTGCTCGGGCCCGGTGGAGATGTTCAACGTGATCTCGTCACCGGCGCCCACCGACGTTGTCGCCTCCGGGTCGGTGCTGATGACGTGGTCCGGCGGGACCTCCGAGTCGGGCTGATTCTGGGTGCGGGTGCGGAAGCCGGCGTTCTGCAGGACGACGATCGCATCGTCGGCGGCCTGTCCTGTGACGTCGGGGACCTGCACATCGCGGGTGTCGCCACCGAAGAAGTTGATCGCCAGCGTCACCACCACGGTCAGTACCGCCAGCAGTGCGACGGCGGCCACCCACTTGCCCACCGAACCGCCGGAGCTGTCCTCGGGGGGCTCCACGTAATGCGCCTGCGCGCGCGGGATGTGATCGGTGGCATCCCGGTCGCGGGGCGCCGGCGGAGTCATGAACGAGGACCGGTCGGCATCGGTGAACACCCGCGGTGCTTCCGGCCGCTCCCCCGAATGCACCCGCACCAGATCCGAGCGCATCTCCGCGGCCGACTGGTAGCGGTTGTCGGGATTCTTGGCCAGCGCTTTGAGCACCACCGCATCGAGTTCGGGACTGATGTCCGAATGGCGCGTCGACGGGGGCACCGGGTCCTCGCGGACATGCTGGTAGGCCACCGCCACCGGTGAGTCACCGACAAAGGGTGGTTCACCGGTGAGGATCTCGTAGAGCACGCAGCCCAGCGCGTACACGTCGGAGCGGGCGTCGACGGGATCACCCTTGGCCTGCTCCGGGGACAGGTACTGCGCCGTGCCGATCACCGCGGCGGTCTGGGTGACGCTGGTGGAATCGGCCAGCGCCCGCGCGATGCCGAAGTCCATGACCTTCACCGCGCCGGTCTTGCTGATCATGATGTTGGCCGGCTTGACGTCGCGGTGAATGATGCCGTGCTGGTGGCTGAAGTTGAGCGCCTGGCAGGCGTCGGCGATGACCTCGATGGCGCGTTTGGTCGGCATCGGGCCGTCGGTGTGCACGATATCGCGCAACGTCACACCGTCGACGTACTCCATCACGATGTAGGGCAGCGGCCCTGAGGCCATCTCGGCCTCACCGGTGTCGTACACCGCAACGATCGCGGGGTGGTTCAGAGCCGCGGCGTTCTGAGCCTCCCGACGGAACCGCAGATAGAAACTCGGGTCGCGCGCCAGGTCGGCCCGCAGCACCTTGACGGCGACGTCGCGGTGCAGCCGGGTGTCGCGAGCCAGATGGACTTCGGACATACCGCCGAAGCCCAGGATCTCGCCGAGCTCATAACGCCCGGACAGCAGCTCAGGGGTTGTCATCGCACTATCGTTTCGGGGGGATCGATCTCGGTGGAGAACACAATGGCCTGGTCAGGCCACAGTGCTGCCAGGTAGTGGGTCTGTCCCGGCGTCTGTCCAGGATGACCGGTCACCTCGTCCGGAGTCCAGTTCGAGGGTTCGGCCGGCGGCGGTTCGGTGCCGTCGGGCTCCCCGGGCGGCCCGCTTTCCCCGGGGGGTGGCGGCGTCACCGTGTCGGTGACCGTCGGCGGGGTCTGCTGCTGATTGAGGTTGTTGTCCCGCGCGTTCACGACGATCAGCACGGCGATCGCGATCGCCAGGGCGCCGAGGACACCGG
>NZ_JBARXZ010000089.1:0-10398 GCF_049647605.1 Mycobacterium sp.
GACTCGATGGGTCACGCGGACGCGAGATCGCCACTTCACGCGGAATCGTGCAACTTGCACTGGCCGCTCTGCATGAGGTCGACATCGTCGGGACGAAGGCCACTGCTGTTGTCGAGGGATACGGCAAATAAGCCTGGACCGCAGGACGGAGAGCTGGACAGTCCTCAGGGTTCTCCATTACTCCGACAAGTGGGATCGGACACACGGAAAATTGAACTCTGGCAGGTCAATAAGACGAATTCCTTTGTTACACAACCGATTTGCCGATAACCTAGGTTATGTAAAGTAGCGGTTTCCAAATATGGTAACTGACACTTGCCATGGGTTGCGTACGAGGAGCAGACTGACATTCGTGACTTCCCCGGCATCCAGCCATCTTGGCCGCCTCATCGATGAGTACCTGCGCCGCCACAGCGCTAGCATCGGCGGCCTGGCGGACAGGATAGGCATCAGCCGTCAGGCGCTGCGGCAATGGCGGGTTGGCGAAATACGGTCTCTTCCAACGCAACAGAACTTGAAGTCAGCAGCGGTCCAGATTGGCTGCTCGTATGAGCAGATACTCGATGCAGCCCTACACGATGCCGGCTATCTGGACGCCGATCGTGCCACCGCCGCCGATTCAACTCCCAGGACCGCTGGCGCAGCGTTCATTCATAACGTGATCGTCGCCGAAGGCTTCTCAGGGCGGGCGGACAACCGGGTGCACGAGTGGGCGCGCGGACCGGGAATCTGGACTGTGGCGCACCGCGGCTACAGCGGTTACCGCCGTCTGGATCTTTGGGCCTACCCCGACGAAGCTACCGCCCTCAAAGCCGCCGCCCGGCTCGGTATCGAGTGTGGTCTCGACGAAGATCAGGCAGCCGTTGACGCCTATGCACGCCATGACTATCGGGCAGTGCTGGACCGCCATCGGGAGACTGCCCCTGAGTGGCAGATTCTGACCGTCGAGCTGACCTACTTGGTTGGAGACAGCGACGAACTGGTGGCGACGTCCGCTGGCGTCGATCCCTACACCTCGCTCGACTGCCGAATCCCCGAGGACACGGACGCTGCCAGCGGTGAAGACCCGTGGGGAACACGCGCTGCTGACGACGAGGAATTGGCCCTGATGGAGAACGACGAGGAGTACAGCGAGATCGTCGAGCTAATCTCCTCTCGGCAAGCGACCCTCATCGCTAACGCGGCCGACGAGATTGCCGCCGCCATCCGATCTGACGCCGACGCCCTTGGCTCAGCTCCCGTCACCCCGGTCAATAGCAGCCAGCTCGATGTGCTTGCGACGCTGCCTTCGGTCACCTTCGGGCAGTCGCGGCTGTGGCGCTACCAACTGGCCGCTGCCGCCGACCGCTTGGCAGCCGACACCCGCCTCTGGGGGGCGCCCATCCCCCGGTGTACGGGCGAAGAAATGGTTCTTCACCTCGTCCTGCGACGGGCCCAGGCCGCCGCCCGCCCACGCCAGGTGCGACGCGGATCATGGGATCAGTTGTCCGAGGTCCTCTTTCAGGATCACGACGTACTGACGCTCTACGATCTGCCGCCGGAGGCCACCGAGTCACTAGCGGGCGGCGTCAATTTGCACCCTTTGCGTTGGTTCTCCGAATTCACCCTGCCGTTCCCTATGCCTGAACGACCTATCAGCCCGGTTTGATGTTGGACACTCACCTGAACTCCGAGAACTTCCCGTAGATACACCTTTGAGTCGGCTAGCTGCGAGAGGCCCAGGCCCATGGAAGGTCGCTGGGTGTCCGCCGGTGTCAGGTAGTTCCGGACATCAATGGCCCCCAGTCCGGCGCTATCAGGTAGTCGCGGATTCAGTCCCCACCTAGGTGCTGGGGATCGGGCATTGGGTTGAACGGGGGGAAGGTCATGCGTCCGGGCCGACGGGTGGTTGCCCTCACGGCTGTCAGCCCCTGCGAACGCCCCCACGCGTCCAACTTTTGTTTCGTCACCGAGGTTTTGTTTCGTTTCGTTTTGTTATGTCATTGAGGCGACGAAACGTCTATATTGGTCGCATGGACGAGAGCGATACCGCGGAGACCCTCGACCGGGACCACTGCAGCTATCCCGGATGCACGCGGCCGCGGCGCCCGGACCCGGCTACTGGACGGCCGTCGCGCTACTGCGAGCAGTCCGATGAGGGCGGTGGGCCGGTGCATAATCGCGCGTCGGCTTTTAAGGCCCGCCGAGCGAATCATCAGAGCGTGGTAACGCTGCAGGAAGAGCCCGGCACGGCGGCGCCCGTATCGATGGCGCGCGCGACCCTTGATCAACGGCTGGCCGAATTGCCTGGCCGTCTTGATGACATGCGAACCTACCTCGGCGAACTGGCATCGGTGGTCCAGGCCGCCAGCGACCTCGAAGCTGCCGGCGCGGAGGTGGAAGACGCGCATCGTGACGCATTGAGCAAGATCACCGAAGCCGAGCGTCGTACTGCTGCGGCCGAGCGCACTGCCCGCCTCGCAGAGGCTCGGGCCGAGCAAGCTGAGCGTGACCGGGAAGAGGCGGACGTACTTGCTGAGGAATCCGCTGCCGAGCTAGCGCGGGTGCGGGAGGAAACCCAAGTCCAGCTCGCAGCGATGCGGTCCGAAACAGACGCTGCAGTGGCCAGTGCCGAACAGCGGGTAGCCCACGCAGCCGCGGAGAACGCCGATCGTCTAGCGCAGCGTGACGCGGCCGTGGAGGACGCGAGGCAGGAGGCGTCAGCGGCCCGGATGGAGGCCGCAGCAGCGCTCTCCGCGCAGCGCGCGTCCGATGCGGAAGCGGCACGCGAGCGGGATACCGCAGCCCAGCTCCGCCGCGAGGTCGACGCCGCACGCGGGGAGATGGACGACACACGCCAGCGGATGCAAGTCGAGATCGACGCTGCTCATGAAGCTACGCAGCAGGCGGTCGCCGAAGCGGCAACACTTCGCGTGGAGCTAGCCACGAGTCGCGCCGAGGCCGATAGTGCCCGCCGGTCCGCTGAACATGACCGCACCGCCCTGGAACGGCTTCGAGAGGAGACCGTCGCCGAGCGCGATGTTCTTCGCCAGGCGCACGCCGAACAGCTCGCACAGGCCCAGCGCAATGCCGACGATCGGGTGCAGGCGCTCACCGAAGCTCTCGCAGTAGCATCGGCGGCTACTGAGGCGTTACGTGGCCAACTCGCAGCTCCGACTGCGCGCACACCTGCGAAACGCTCTACACCACGCAAGAATTCAGCACGCAAGACCGCGGGAACGGACCAGGCGGGTGAGTGAGCCGCACCTGGCGAAGCTGTCGGAAGCCGCCGAGCTGTGCGGGATTCCGACCGACGTCCTCAAGATGCTGGCCGCAGACGGGCTGCTCCCCCAGGTTGTGCGCGGCAAAGCCGGCCACGTCTACTTCCCTCGCGACACCATCCCGACATGGACGGAATGCGTCAACCTGCTCAAAGAGCAGCGCGACCGCCATCTCCGCCGTGCCGCGTCCGCACTCCGTCGCCTGGAGACCGAGCTGGAGGCGGTCCGAAACGACATCACCGAGGCCCGCGAATACCCGCAGCAGACACTCGGCATTGACATGATGAGTTTCGGCCACTGGCCCTACGACCGAATGGGATCCTCGCTCCGAGGCCAACCACTCATCACCGGCGTCCTGGAGCAATTCACCTCCGAGCGACTGTCGATCACCCGCTACCACGACGCCTACCTCGACGCGCTGGCCTCCGAGGGCCGACACCCTCACGACGAATCGCTTTGACGGGGCCGGGCTCATGCTGGCGGCGAAGCCCCAGCCGCCCCCTCCGGTAGCAGAGAACCATCGGGTCCGCGTACATACCCAGCTGGCGGTGAAAGCGGCAGCGGCACAACTACTCCCCCGGTACTTGCCGCGTACTGGGCAGCCTCGTCGGCCTCTTCATCGGTAAAGACCCGCACCGCGGCGGGCCGTCCCTCGACGCGCACCAGCACAGCGACGCGCACATCGCCGGCGCGCTTGCGCGGCCCCTGCCGAACGGACAAACCGCCAACGTCATCACTCATCAGGCCATTGTCGCCGCGGTGGCCGACAGCGCCGCGCAACCCCGCTCGCCAACCAACGACCCGCTCCCGCCTATACGTCACATCTGAGCCGAGAATTGCGCTTATCTATGCGCTTGATAGTGGTGTAATATGTACACTGTGAGTAAGCGTGTGAGCCTCATCCTCGGCGACTCCGACGAGGCCGTGATAGCCCCGTACCTGAATCAGGGATCGCCGGCGTACGAGGTGTTGCGACACTGGGCCAGCCAGCACGATGTCGACGACATCAAGTCGGAAGCCGCGGCGTTGCGGGCGCTGCTCCAGGCGGGCGCCGAGGCCCTCCAGGAACATGTCCTCGACGCCGGCTACGCCGAGCTGGCGACCGAGTTCAACAGCGAACCGTCTAACGCTGAGCGCCGGACCGCGCGGGACCGCTATGCGCGCCGGGGCCAGGGGCGTCAGTGAGCCGCGCGCTACGCAGCCAGGCGTACCGGGTGGACCTCGGGCATGGCGCGAAGCCATGGGTCATCCTGAGCAACAACTCGCGGAACAGAAACCTCGATACCGTTCTCGCGGCACGGATTACGACTACGAGCAAGCACTCGCACGTCCCCACGGTCGTGCCGTTGACCGCGGCTGATCCGCTGGTGGGCTTCGTCTTGGTCGATGACATCGTGCAGCTGTACCACGATGAGCTGACCGAATCGTTGGGCACCTTGTCGCCATCGACCATGGCGGAGATCAGCAAGGCACTTCGAATCGCACTTCCCTAATGGACGATGGGCAACGAATCATGCGGCGAGGCAACAACTACAGCGGAGCCCGGTGGGCATTTCGTGCACCCACATCAGGCGATAACCCGCGCGCCGTGACGCCCAAGGGCACCGCCCGGCCGCTATGTCCGTCGTGTGGGCGCGGGTATGTCATTCGGCGCGGCGCGCAGAGATGTTTCACGCTGCCCGGCGCCCCTCGCTGCGAGCGCGATACAGCAACAAAAGCCCCTGCGCCGCAGCGCGGCCGGGCCGCGGTAGCACACCTCGGCATAGCGTGCGGGCTGATCGCGGCCGCGACCTCCTGCACGCCCTCATCCCCAACGGCGGACGCCACACCCGCCGCGGTGAGCGCAACAGTGCTCCGAGCTGTAGACGGAGACACACTCGATGTTCGCGACGACACCCGCGGCCGCCTCCGCGTGCGACTTCTAGGCATCGATTCCCCGGAACTGCACAAGCCCGGCTGGTCGGTCGGATGCTGGGGCCCCGAGGCGGCGCGGTTCGCGGCGGACACCCTCACTGGGCAACGCATCGCGCTCGTCACCGACCCCGGGCAGGACTCCCACGACCGCTACGGCCGGACTTATCTGCACTAGTCAACTCGGACATCCGGCGAGGTCCCGTCACGTGGCTCGGACCTCGCCCGAGGGGATTTCCACTAACGCAGTCACGGCAATCACAGGTCTCATCGACCTACCGACATCGAGGATCTGAGACAAGCCGTGTGCGACAAGAAATGAGACACCCGACCTGGAGCGATGTGACCACAATGCCAGCCGCGCGGGAGCGTCTCATTTCTTTGAATTTGAGACAGGCAGGGTTCTCACAAGCGGTGCCGAGATCAGCTAGCCAGTGAACGGCAGGAAAACGATGGCGTGCCCAGCGCGTTGTCCCTGGTCGGCCGCCGCTATCGGTGGGTCGACCAGCGCGCGCCAGGTCTGGCCACGCTCTACCGTAGAAGACAGATCAGACGCCAAAGAAAGGGGTCCAGTTGTCCGGGTCGCGCAAAACTCCAGTGCGTAAAGCGCCCGACGATGCCGCTTTGGCCTGGGAGCTGGCTGCCACCGCGCGCCCGCATCTCAGCAGAGTCGAGGCCGACCGCATTTACATCACCCTGGGTATCGGCGAAACGTTCACCGCAATCGACGCCCTGATCACCGCCATCGCGCGCAACCACATCGCCCTCAGCGACGACCTGGTGGCCGCCACCGCCAGCTGGCTGGACTGCTACCTCGGGCAGGGTGACGAACCACGTCTGCGTCACCTTCTCGGCGCGATCATTGCCGCTGCGTCCCAACAAAAGATGCCCGCCGCCCACAAGCGAACCGATCCTAGGCTGGGCGACGCCACCCACACAGCGTGATCTCGACGGGTTCCATGCCCTCAGGAGACGGTTAGATCAACCCGACGTCAATGTCAGGAGGCGTTTGCCTCGCTCACCTGCACCGCGCTACGGCCGTGTCTCGGGAAACCGTTCGTAGATGCGGTTGACGTACCCGTGGATTTCGGAGAGTTCACCACGCAGCACACGCTCTCGCGGCCCTGCGGATGACCCCGCGGGGCGTTGCCGTTCGAACTTCTCGATCATCCTCGTTGTGTGAATCATGTTCTCTTGCAACGATGCCAACAGTCGGCGTGCCTGCGCCAAGTCGGACTCGTCATTGCTCATTTCATAAATCATCGCATTTGCCTGACCTCACGGATTCAATGGCCGGGTGTGAGGTGAACGGGCGCCATCTCTGCGGTTGACGGCACCTGGCCACGGGGGCAAGCTGGCGAAGTGCCGGAGATCGATGAGCGGGTCATGGTTGAAGAAGTCGAGCGTCGACTAGCAGACCGCCACACAGACGTCCCAGTAGAGCGCATCAACGCGATCGTCCAGGGCGCCTACGCCCAGTTCGAACACAGCCGGATTCGGGACTTCGTTCCATTGTTCGTCGAGCGCAGAGCGCACGCGCAACTCTCCCAGGGCTGACCAAGGCCGGAGAGCCCATGGCCGCCCGTCCATCGACTCCGAATTAGTCACGCCGGATGGGTCGACACCGCGGCGGCGATGCGGTCCAAAGCTTCGGCGTTCACGCGGTAGTAGGCCCATTTGCCGCGTTGATCTCGGCTGACGAGGCCGCTGTCGACGAGCAGTTTCATGTGGTGCGACACCGTGGGTTGGCTCAGGCCGAGTGGTTCGGTGAGGTCGCAGATGCAGGCTTCGCCGCCCTCAGAGGCCGCGATCAGGGACACCAGCTTGACCCGGGCGGGGTCAGCGAGGGCTTTGAACACCGAGGCGAGGCGTTCGGCGGCCGGGGTGTCGAGCACGCCGCCGGTGAGCGGTGAACAGCAGGCAGCCACGTCGCTGGAGGTCAACGGTGCGATCGCGGTAGCCATGTCATCCATGATGACACACGCATTGACAAATATCGATGGGTCGAGCACCATCGATCCCATCGAAGAACGTCGATAAGAGGAGGTTGAGCATGTCGGAGTTGCCCGTCGTGGTGATCGGGGCCGGACCGCTAGGTTTGGCGGCGGCCGCGCGCCTGCTGGAGCGTGGACTCACCCCGTTGGTACTGGAGGCCGGCGGCAGCCCAGCGTCGGCGGTCGAGCAGTGGGAGCACGTGCGCACGTTCTCCCCGTGGCCCGAGCTGGTCGACCCCGCCGCTGCGCGGCTGCTGGAATCGACGGGCTGGACTGCTCATGAGGCGGGGTTCCCGACCGGTCGGGAGTGGATCGACGGCTACTTGGCGCCGCTGGCCGGTGCCCTGGGCAAGCGCGTGCAGTACGGCGCGCGAGTGGAGGCAGTGTCGCGGCTGGGTCGCGACCGACTGGTGAGCCCGGGCCGGGCGGAGACGCCGTTCGTCGTGCACGTGAGCAATGCTGACGGCACGGAGTGCCGGGTGCAGGCCCAGGCGGTCATTGACGCCTCGGGCACCTGGGGCCAGCCCAATCCTGCTGGCGCTGACGGAGTTCCCGCGATTGGGGAACGCGCGGCCGCAGCCTCGGGTGTGCTGACCTACGTTCCGCCGACGCTCGCGCAGGCCTCAGGGTTGGCGGGCAAGCATGTGGTGGTGGTCGGCAGCGGGCATTCGGCGATGACCGCGGTGATTCAGCTCGGCGAGGTGGTGCGCAAGGATCCCTCGACGACGGTGACGTGGGTGCTGCGCCGCGGGGTGTCGGAGGACACCTTCGGCGGTGGTGCCGCCGATGAACTGCCCCAGCGCGGCGCTCTGGGTGTGCGCTCGAAGGGGGCGGTCGAGGCCGGCCGGGTGTCCCTGACGACCGGGTTCCGCACCGAGCGCATCGATCTGGTCGACGGCCAGGCGGTGGTGACCGCCGAGGACGGGCGGGCTCTGGCGCCGGCTGATCACGTGGTGGTCCTGACTGGGTTCCGGCCAGACCTGTCGTTCCTGTCGGAGATGCGCATCGAGCTGGATCCGATCTTGCAGGCCCCGGTCAACTTGGCCGGCTCGATTGATCCGAACATGCATTCCTGTGGCAGTGTGTTGCCGCACGGCGCCGCCGAGTTGGCCCACCCGGAGCCGAATCTGTACATCGCGGGGATGAAGTCCTACGGGCGGGCGCCGACGTTCCTGGCGATGACCGGCTATGAGCAGGTCCGCAGCATCGCTGCCGAACTGGCCGGTGACCACGAGGCCGCCCGCCGGGTGGAGCTGACATTGCCTGATACCGGGGTGTGCAACGGAGCCGGGTTGTTTGACAGCCCCGAGGGTGAGAACGCCGGCGGCGGGTGCTGCGGACCCGCGCCGTCGACACTGCAACCGTTGTCGTTGTCGCTCAACCCCGTTGGCGGATGACACCGGCGGGTTCTTCTGTGGCACCCAGCGCAGCCCGGCATGGGCTGCGCTGGGTGCTGGTGACGTTGTGCGTCACCGAGATCACTAGCTGGGGCGTGCTCTACTACGCCTTCACCGTGCTCTCCGAGCAGATCAGCGCCGACACCGGCTGGTCCGCCCCAGCGGTGACCGCGGCGTTCTCCGCCGGGTTGGTGACCTCGGCGGTGGTCGGCATCCCGGTCGGGCGGTGGCTGGATCGGGTGGGTCCGCGCTGGATCATGACTGCGGGCTCGATCCTCGGCGCGCTGTCGGTGGTGGCGGTCGTCGCGGCGCCGACCTACGGGTGGTTCGTCGCGGCGTGGGTTTTGGCTGGGGTGGCGATGGGCGCGGTGTTCTACGCACCGGCCTTCGCCGCGCTGACCCGGTTCTTCGGCACCGACGCGGTCCGCGCACTAACGGTGCTGACGCTGGTGGCCGGCTTCGCCAGCACTGTGTTCGCCCCGCTGACTGCGGCGTTGTCCGCCCAGATGAGCTGGCGCCACACCTATCTCGTCCTCGCTGTCATCATGGCGGTAATCACCATCCCCGCGCACTTCTTCGGGTTGCGGCGCCCGTGGCCGCCGGTGGTCACCCAGCATCACCATGTCGAGGCGCCGGGCCGCACCGCGCGCAGCGTGCCGTTCCTTGCCCTGGTGGCGGCGTTTGCGCTGGCCGGGCTCGCGTCGTATGCGGTGATCGCCAATTTGGTCCCGTTGATGAGCCAACGCGGGATCAGCACCGGGGCTGCGGCGGTCGCGCTCGGCCTGGGCGGCGCCGGGCAGGTGCTGGGTCGCCTGGGCTATCAGAGCTTGGTGCGCCGCGTCGGTGTCGTGCCCCGCACGGTGCTCATCATGGCCGGTGTCGCCACCACCACGGCACTGCTGGGGGTGTTCAGTTCCTACGCCGCGTTGGTGGCGGTGGCCATCGGTGCCGGCGTGATGCGCGGCATCATGACGCTGCTGCAAGCCACCGCGGTCACCGAACGCTGGGGGTCCACCCACTACGGCCATCTCAGCGCCTATCTGAATGCCCCGATCATGGTCGCCACCGCGATCGGACCGTTCGTCGGCGCGGCGTTGGCCAGCCTGCTCGGCGGGTACGCCGCGATGTTCGTTGCCCTCGGCGCAATCGCCGCGGTGGGGGCGCTGCTGGCGTCGGCCACCAGACCAAGGCTTGCCGACCCGTCCGGGGTGAATTTGGCTGTCAGCCAGCGCGGCTGATCACCTGTGGTCGGCGTGGGTGCGCCGGGGGCGGCCGGGTCCCGCGTCCGGGGTTCCATTGCCAGCCCGGTAACGCATCCAGCAGGTGGATGCGTTCGGCGTTGAGGGCGCCGCGGCGGCGTTGCCGGCGTTGGACGGTGACCCACCAGCCGAGCCGAAACCCGTCGACAACCGCATTCTGTCGCGGCCGTGCGTGGCCCTGAGCGTCGCAGAAACGTTGCAAGACAAGGTATCCGACGCTCCACGGGTCGGGGCAACAGTTATCGGCGAACAGGGCGGCCAGGACCGCCCGCCGTTCGGCGGACAGGACACCGGCGCGGCAGTCTTCGTGGCAGCGCTGCCACCATCGCCCCAACGCGAACCCGTTGACCCGAAGATCGCGGTGCAGCATCGCCAGGTCGCCGCCTGAGTCGACGAACTCCACTAACATCGTCAGACCCTGGCGCCACCGGTGCTCGTCGGGATCCCAGTCCCAGCCGGGCAACGCGGACAGCGCGTCGATCTGGGCCGGTGACAGCAGGCCTGCCGCGTAGTCGGCGCGCTGTCGCGCACACCAGGCCTGCAGATCGACGCCACCCGCCCGGCGGGGGTAGGGAGG
>NZ_JBARXZ010000090.1:0-61463 GCF_049647605.1 Mycobacterium sp.
CGTGCGCGCCGCGCGGACAGCCGCGAACCGCAGCCGTCGCCGCCGCGGTGTCGTGCAGCAGGCGGCGATCGTCGCGGCCTTGATAGTCGGCGCCCTTGCGCTGTGGGAGGCGTACAAGGCGCTCGGCGCAGCGACGGGTGACCGCGTTCCCTTCACCGACGTCGCACTGCCGGTGTCCTCCTCGGACACCGCGATGCCGCACGTTTGGACCATCTTCTCGGCCCTTTTCGCTCCGGCATCGAGCGCGACTGACGCGTCGCTGCTGAGCTACCTGCTCGTGGAAACGAGCGTGACACTGCGCGAAGCGGCGTTCGGGCTGGCGCTGGGCAGTGCGCTCGGCATCGTGCTCGCCATCGTGCTGCGGGAGATCCCGATCGCTGCCCGCGGTGTGATGCCGTGGCTCGTCGTCTCACAGACGATCCCCCTAGTTGCGCTCGCCCCGATCATCGTGATCTGGGTGGGCGGCCTCGGCCTACCCAGCTGGATTGCCGTCACGATCATCTCCGCGTATCTGTCGTTCTTCCCCGTCACGGTGAACGTGCTCACCGGGCTCAACTCAGCCGACCCGATCCACGTCGAGCTCATGCGGTCACTGCACGCGTCCCGGCTGCAGACCCTTGCGTGGGTCCGTATCCCGGCGGCGATCCCCTCGCTGTTCAGCGGCCTCCGACTCGCCGCGACTGCGAGTGTCATCGGCGCGATCGTCGGTGAGCTCTCAGCAGGCACGGGACGGGGCATCGGTCGCGCCATTCTCAGCGCCGCCTACTTCTATTCGACCGGCCCCGAGAAGCTCTTCGCGGCCGTACTCGTGGCGTCCCTTGCAGGCGTCTTGTTCGTGCAGATCATCACCGTCGTCGAAACACTCGTGCTGCGGAAGAGGACTCTATGACCACCACCCCTGGTACCAGCCCCCCGGCCATCTCGTTGCGAAGCGTCAGCAAGGTGTTCGAGACCGCGAGCGGTCCCGTACACGCGCTCGACGACATCAACCTCGATATCCAACCCGGCGCGTTCGTCTCGCTGCTCGGCCCCTCCGGCTGCGGAAAGAGCACGCTGCTGCGGGTGATCGGCGACCTGATCAAGCCATCCACCGGTGATGTGGAACTCCACGGCAGCACCGCCGCAGAGGCGCGTAAGCGCCGCGACTACGGCATGGTGTTCCAACAGGCCGGGCTGATGGACTGGCGCACGGTCCGGCGCAACGTCGAACTGCCGTTGCAGGTGCAGGGCGCCCCACGCGAGCAGCGCCGCGAGCGCGCCCGCGAGATGCTGCGGCTGGTCAAACTCGACGGCTTCGAAGACCACCGCCCCCGTCAACTCTCGGGCGGCATGCAACAGCGCGTCGCGATCGCCCGCGCGCTGTCGTTCCAGCCCCGCGTGCTGCTGATGGACGAGCCCCTCGGCGCACTGGACGAGATGAACCGCGAACACATGCAACGCGAGCTGCTGCGGATCTACCAGGAAACGAACACCACCGTCGTCTTTGTCACGCACTCTGTCGCCGAGGCGGCTTTCCTGTCGACCGAGGTCGTGGTCATGTCCCCGCGACCAGGCCGCATCGCCCAACGCATCACCATCGACCTTCCGACCTACCGCAACGACGAGACCCGTTTGAGCGATGGGTATTTCCACGCCGAGTCAGCGGTACGCGAAGCCCTGCACGGCGTGCTCGACGAGACGCGGAGCAGCGTGTGACCTCGGCGACGCTGCCTCGCAGCCGCAGCCGAGCACGTGCCCACATGATGCTCCATCAGGTACTGCCACCCGTCGTGGTCGGTATCGGCTCCCTGGCGCTCTGGGAACTTCTGGTGCGGGCTTTGAACGTGCAGGCCTATCTGCTGCCTGCCCCCAGCGCGATCGCCGCTGCACTGAACACCAACATGTCGATGATTCTCTCGGCGATGCAGGTCACCGCGACCGCGGTGGTGGGGGGAATGGCGCTGGGTGCGGTGACGGGCGTGCTCGCCGCATTCGTGGTCAGCATGTTCGAGCGATTCGCCGTCACCGTCCTGGGCATGGTCGCGATCGTCAGCTGCGCCCCCATCGTCGCGCTCGCACCGATTTTCAACCAATGGTTCGGTACGACGAACCTGATGTCGAAGATCGCGGTGGCCGCCATCATGGTCTTTTTTCCCGTCATGGTGAACACCACCCGCGGGCTGCTGCGCGTCGACCCGCTCCACCGCGAGCTCATGGACTCGCTTTCGGCCTCGCCCGTGCAACTCATGCTGTGGGTCAGGATTCCCGGCGCGCTGCCGTCGCTCTTCGACGGTCTCAAGATCGGTTCGACTCTCTCGGTGATCGGCATCATCGTCGCCGAATACTTCGGTGGCACCATCAATGCGCTGGGCGTGTTGATTGCCAATACTGCGGCGCTGTCCCGGTTCGAACAGACTTGGGCCGCCGTCGCGGCCGCAAGCGTCCTCGGACTCGCCATCTACGGCCTCGTGCTGCTGCTCGAGCGCTTGGCCATGCCGTGGCACCACTCCCTCAGCCGGACCTAGGAGGTTCACCCGTCATGTTTTCTCGCAAATGGCGCACAGCGCGCGTTGTTCCCGCGCTCGCAGCGGCCGCGATCGTCCTGTCCTCATGCTCCGGCATGGGCGAGCAACCCACCGCAGCGCCGGTGAACGCCGATTGCGAAAGCGTCGACAAAGTCACCGTCGTACTCCAGTGGGTGGCGCAGGCGCAGTTCGCCGGCTACTACGCGGCAAAAGAGAACGGGCACTACGCCGATCTCTGTCTCGACGTCACCATTCAAGAGGGCGGCACCAACGTGGTGCCGCAGCAGGTGCTGGCCTCGGGCAACGCCCAATTCGCCGTCTCGCATGTCGTCAAGAGCATGGTCTCGCGCGAGCAGGGCGCCGACATCGTGAACATCGGCCAGGTTTTCGAGCGCGGCGCCTATCTACAGGTTGCCTGGGCCGACTCAGGCATCGACTCGCTCGCCGACATCAAAGGCACCCGCATGGGATCCTGGGGCGGCGGTAACGAACTCGTGCTCTACACGGCGCTGCGCGACAACGGCGTCGAGCCGAACACCGATGTCGACGTACTACAGCAGCCGTTCGACATGTCGATGCTGGTGAACCGCGAAGCCGACAGCGTTCAAGCGAAGACCTACAACGAGTACGCCCAGCTGCTCGAGACCAAAAACCCCGATACCGGCAAGTTGTACCAGCCCCAGGACTTCTCGGTGATCAACCTCCAGGACGAAGGTTACGCCTCGCTCGAGGACGGCATCTACGCCCGCGAAAGCTGGCTCGCCGAAGGCGACAACGCCGATATCGCCACACGCTTCCTCGCCGCAAGCTACATGGGGTGGGCCGACTGCCGCGACGACAGCAACGCCTGCGTCGACTTCGTGCTCAAGCAGGGCAGCGCCCTCGGTACCAGTCATCAGAAGTGGATGATGAACGAGGTGAACGCGTTGATCTGGCCGTCCACCAACGGAATCGGCGATGTCGACGAAGCCGCCTGGGACCAAACGGTGCGCAACGCAATCGCCGGCGGGGTACTCACTGCGCCACCCGTCAACGGCTACCGCACCGACCTGACCGAGGCAGCGCGCAACATCATGGCCGAACAGGGCTACGACTCCATGGGCACCGACTGGCAGCGTGCGCAGGTCGAACTCCAAGAGGGTGGCCGATAGCCATGACCCGCAGGACGGCGTCTGCGATCCGCGTGGCGTGCGCGCAGACCGACCCCGTCATCGGTGACGTTGCGGCGAACATCGCGGCAACCGTGGAGGCCATCCGGGCTGCCGCCGAGGTGGATGCAGACCTGGTGGTGCTGCCCGAATGCGCCTCGGCAGGTTGGGCTTTCACTGGGACAGTCGAGTCACGCGCCACTGCTCAACGGCTCGACGGTCCGACGATCCGGGCCTGGCACGCCCAGGCGCGCGACCGAAACCTCTGGGTCTGCGGCGGTTTCACCGAGCTCCGCGATGACGACCAGGTGTACAACTCCTCCGCTCTCGTCTCGCCCGACGGTGTCGCGGCGGTGTACCGCAAGGTACATCTCTGGAATTCCGAGCACGACTCCTTCACACCCGGCGACGGCGGATTCCCAGTCGTCGATACACCATTCGGCCGGGTGGGCATGCTGATCTGTTACGACGCCTGGTTCCCCGAGAGCTTCCGTTCCATGGCACTACAAGGCGCCGATCTGGTGTTGGCGCCCAGCGACTGGGTGCCCAACCCGCATCAGCCCCCGGATATGCCGCCCTTGGCGCATCTGGTAACCATGTCGGCTGCACACTCGAACCAGCTCTACGTCGCGGCAGCCAGTCGCGTCGGCGTCGAGCGCGGGCAACAGTTCATCGGTTCCAGCGTCATCGTCGGCCACGACGGTTGGCTCCTGTCTCGCCCAGGAACGGACAAGCCAGATCTCATCTGGGCCGACATCGACCCGGTCGGCTCGCGCCAGGCTAGGCGTAGCGACCCCTTCAACCGTCCTCTCGGCGACCGCCGCCCCGAGGCGTATCTACAACACATCCCCCAGGAGATACAGGCATGAGCATCGTCGTCAGGAAGATCGTCCGTCACCGCGAGGAGACCACCCGGGAGAACGGTCACGACGTCCCCCGCCTGCACGTCGTCGCCTGGGTCGCCGCAGTAATCGAAAACCCTTACGGTACTGGCGGATACATCGAGGACCTGGTGACGAAGGCCGATGAGATCGGCCAGGAGATCGGGGCACTGTTGGGCCCGGCGACGGTCGAGTTGCTCGGCACCGAGGTCGAGGCCTTCGGCAAGGCCGCGCTCGTGGGCATCGGCGGTGAGGTCGAGCACGGTTCGGCCCTCATTCACAATCTGCGCTTCGGAAACGAGTTCCGCAATGCCGCGGGCGGCACCGAGCTGCTCCCTGCCGCCGAGAAGGTCGGCGTGACAGGCGCTTCCATCGACGTACCGTTGAAGCACAAGCTCGATTCGAAGACACGGTCCCACCATCAGACGATCACCCTGACGATCGCCGACGCACCGCGGCCCGACGAGATCGTGGTGGCATGCCTGGCGGCCAACACGGGACGTCCCCTGGCGCGGCTGGCGACCTTTGGAGCGGAGGTGGCGAAATGAGTGATGTACTGATACGGGCGCGCTCCGAGGTGTGGACGCCTGAGCGGGTACTGACCTCCGACCAGCGTTACGTCATCCGTAGCTGGTCGCAGCAAGGTAAACCCGCCCAAGCGGTCGTCACCCACGGCGAGGGATCGTGGTTCTTCACCGCAGACGGTCGGCGCGTCCTGGACTTCCAGTCCCAGCTGGTGAATCTGAACCTCGGCCACCAGCATCCCCGCCTGGTCGAGGCCATCCAGCAGGCCGTCGCAGAGATGGCGTACGTCGGTCCGGGCTTTGCGGCACGCGCCCGCTCCGAGCTCGGCGAGATGCTCGCCGACATCGCTCCGGGTGACCTGTCGATGTCGTTGTTCACCACCGGTGGTGCCGAAGCGAACGAAAACGCCATCCGACTCGCTCAGCACATCACCGGGCGGCAGAAGGTGATGGCGAGGTACCGCTCCTACCACGGGGCAACACTGGGCGCGCTGGCCGCCACGGGCGATCCTCGGCACAACGCAGGCGGCCAACTGGTGCCCGGCATCGTGCGGTTTCAGGACCCTGACGTGTACCGCACGCCCACCGGTCGGCCCCCCGAAGAGTGCCCGGTCTGCCTCGGCGCTCCGCACGTCGAGGAGATCCTGCAGTACGAGGATCCCTCTACGGTGGCCGCGATCATCGTCGAGTCCATCACTGGGACAAACGGCTTGCTCGTGCCACCTGACGGCTATCTACGCTCGTTGCGTGAAGTGTGTGACCGCTACGGGATCATGCTCATCGCCGACGAGGTGATGGCCGGTCTCGGCCGAACCGGTGAGTGGTTCGCCGTCGACCATTGGGGCGTGGTGCCTGACATCATCACCAGCGCCAAGGGCCTCAATTCGGGATATGTGCCGCTCGGAGCGATGATCGTGGGCGACCGCTCGCGCGAATGGCTCGAGGCCAACAAATTCTGGGGCGGCCAGACCTATGCCGGACACCCGCTGGCGTGCGCGTCGGGGGTCGCCTCGCTGCGCATCATCGAGGAGGAGGGCATCCTCGACAACGTGCGCGAACGCGGTACGCAGCTCGAGCGAGCCCTGCAAGGTATGCGTGATCGCTACCCGATCATCGGTGACGTGCGGGGCAAGGGACTGTTCTTCGGGGTCGAGCTCGTCAGCGACCGCATCACCAAGGCTCCGCTCGTGCCATTCAACGCCACCGGCCCAGCCGCGGCCCCGATGCAGAAGATCGTCGCCGACGGCTGGGCCAAGGGCATCTACCTATCGGCGAACAACAACGTGCTGCGCCTGACCCCGCCGCTGGTCATCACCGAGGCAGAGCTCGACCTCGGTATCGAGATGCTCGACGGGATCTTCTCGGCGGCAAACGACCGGTTGAAGCGAGGAGATAACTGATGCGCGCTGCTGCCATCCAGACCAGCGTCGGTGGGACGGTCAGCGACACCATTCGGGCGACGCAGGCGCTTGTCGACGAGGCGGCCGCGCAGGGCGCCGACCTCGTCGTCCTACCCGAGCTGTTCGCTGTGCCGTTTGTGCAACCGACCCCGGACCCCGAGTACTTCGCCCTCGCCGAGGCGCTCGACGGGCCGTCGAACACCATGGCACGCGAGGCATCGGAGCGCCACGGAATCACCGTTGTCGGTTCGGTTTTCGAGGCGGCGGCGGTGCCCGGTGTCTACCACAACACCTCCTGTACCTACTCGGCGGGCGAGCTCGTTCAGACGTACCGCAAGTCGCACCTGCCGTTCTCGAACGGCTTTCCGGAAAAGTTCTACTTCCGCCCTGGCGCCGAACCACCGACTGCCGTCGACACGACGGCAGGCAGGGTCGGCACCATCATCTGTTACGAGCGGCACTTCCCTGAGCTTGCCCGCGCCGTGGCACTCGATGGAGGCATTGCCCTCGCTCTGCCCGTCGCGTGCGCAAGTGCGCCCATGCGCGAGGTGTTCCAGATCGAGTTGCGTGCGCTGGCCATCGCCAACGGCATGGGGGTCGTCTGCGCAAACCGATCCGGTCTGGAGATCGAAAAGGACTACTTCGGAATGAGCGCCGTGTACGGGCCCAGCGGCGAGATACTCGCTCAGGTCGACGAGGGCGCGGGTATCGCCATCGCTGATCTCGACGCCGACACCATTGCGGCGACCCGCCGGACGCGTCCCTTCCTTCGCGATCGTCGACCCGAGCTCTATGGGGCGCTGGGCTGAGGAACTGACAACGGATCTTGGTGCCGCTCAGCGCGATCGGCCCCGATCCTGGTCAACGGCACCGGTGGTCAACATGCCGACAGTCGAAGTCGGTCCTGCATGAGCAGGACCGACTCAGTCGGCGTTCTCGACAAGGGCATCGACGATCGTCGTCGCCTCCTAGAGATCGCACCACCCGCTCGAAGGCACGTGTTTGTACGGCAAACACGGAGCGTCGCCGGACAAACACGCTCGCTCGGCCTGTTCTGGAAGTGCGGGCTGTCTGGCTACTTCTTGGGCTTGTCGCCCGCGGAGTCTGTTGACAGCGCCGCGACGAAGGCTTCCTGCGGCACGTCCACCCGGCCGATGGTCTTCATGCGCTTCTTGCCCTCCTTCTGCTTCTCGAGCAGCTTGCGCTTGCGGGTGATGTCACCGCCGTAGCACTTGGACAGCACATCCTTGCGGATGGCCCGGATGTTCTCGCGGGCAATGATTCTCGCGCCGATGGCGGCCTGAATAGGCACCTCGAACTGCTGGCGGGGGATCAGTTCCTTGAGCTTGCCGGTCATCTTGTTGCCGTACTCCGAAGCCGAGTCCTTGTGCACGATCGCGCTGAAGGCGTCAACGGCCTCACCCTGCAGCAGGATGTCGACCTTCACCAGCTCGGCCTCCTGCTCGCCGGACTCCTCGTAGTCGAGGCTGGCGTAACCGCGGGTGCGCGACTTCAGCATGTCGAAGAAATCGAAGATGATCTCGCCGAGCGGCATGGTGTAGCGCAGCTCCACCCGCTCCGGCGACAGGTAGTCCATACCGCCGAGCTCACCGCGCCGGGACTGGCACAGCTCCATGATGCTGCCGATGAACTCACTGGGCGAGATGATGGTGGTCTTGACGACCGGTTCGTAGACAGCCCGGATCTTGCCTTCCGGCCAATCGGACGGGTTGGTGACGATCAGCGCCTCGTCCGGGGTGTTCTTGCCCTCGGTGATCACCCGGTAGACGACGTTCGGCGAGGTCGAGATCAGATCGAGGTCGAACTCACGCTCCAGGCGTTCACGGGTGATCTCCATGTGCAGCAAGCCCAGGAAGCCGCACCGGAAACCGAACCCGAGCGCCACCGAAGTCTCCGGTTCGTAGGTCAGCGCGGCGTCGTTGAGCTGCAGCTTGTCCAGGGCTTCCCGCAGGTTCGGGTAGTCGGACCCGTCCACCGGATACAACCCGGAGTAGACCATCGGCTTGGGTTCGCGGTAGCCGGTCAGCGCCTCGGTGGCACCGTGGCGCGCCGTCGTCACTGTGTCACCGACCTTGGACTGCCGCACGTCTTTCACACCGGTGATGAGGTAGCCGACCTCGCCGACGCCGAGACCGGCGGTGGCCTTCGGTTCCGGCGAGACGATGCCGACTTCCAACAGTTCGTGAGTGGTGCCGGTGGACATCATCTTGATCTTCTCGCGCGGGGTGAGCTTGCCGTCCACCACGCGGACGTAGGTCACCACGCCCCGATAGATGTCGTACACGGAATCGAAGATCATGGCCCGTGCCGGCGCGTCGGCCTCACCCTGCGGAGCCGGAATCTGACGCACCACCGCATCCAGCAGCTCGGGCACCCCGACCCCGGTCTTACCGGACACCCGCAGCACGTCCTCGGGCTCGCAGCCGATGATGTGCGCGATCTCGCCCGCATAGCGGTCGGGATCCGCCGCGGGCAGGTCGATCTTGTTGAGCACCGGGATGATCGTGAGGTCACGGTCCAGCGCCAGATAGAGGTTCGCCAGCGTCTGCGCCTCGATGCCCTGCGCGGCGTCCACCAACAGCACGGCGCCCTCGCAGGCTTCCAGCGCGCGGGACACCTCGTAGGTGAAGTCGACGTGGCCGGGCGTGTCGATGAGATGCAAGACGAACTGCTCATCGTTGACCGTCCACGGCAGCCGGACGTTCTGCGCCTTGATGGTGATGCCGCGCTCGCGCTCGATGTCCATCCGATCGAGGTACTGAGCTCGCATATCGCGGTCAGCGACAACCCCGGTGATCCCCAACATGCGGTCCGCCAAGGTCGACTTGCCATGGTCGATATGGGCGATGATGCTGAAGTTGCGAATCTGCGCCGGGGCGGTGAAGGTCTTGTCGGCGAAACTGCTGATGGGAATCTCCTGGTGACATGGGTCGTGCTTGCCCTCATAACGCCCGGTTAGGCCTGTCCAGAGTATCGAGCGGCGACCCTCACGACACAATCGCGGCCAGGAACCTCGCCTATGCTGCATGTCATGGCGACGCAGTGGAAGTCGTTCCAGCAGGTACTCAAGGCCGCCGGTGGGCTGGTCTTCAACGAAGCACCCAAGCTCGTCAAGCAGTTACAGAACCCGCAGGCGATGCAGCGCAACCTCCAGCAGGGTCTTCAGCGGGGGCTGGTCCAGGGCCTCAAGGTCGGCATCGATGCGCTGGCCGCCAATGCTGCCGAACAGCGTGCCGCCGAGAAGCGCGCCGCAATTCCCGCCGGACGGCCCATCACCAACAACGTGGTCCCGACCAGCCAGCGCGCCCGTAAGGTCGCCTACTCCCCCGATCTGGACGGTCGCGCCGATCCCGGTGAGATCGTGTGGACCTGGGTGGTGTTCGAAGACGACCCCACCCGGGGCAAAGACCGTCCCGTGCTGGTCGTTGGCCGCGACAGTCAGACGCTGTTGGGCTTGATGCTGTCCAGCCAGGCACACCACGCCGAGGATCCCGACTGGATCGGCATCGGCAGCGGCCCGTGGGATCACGAGGGACGGCCCAGCTGGGTGCGGCTCGACCGGGTTCTCGACGTGCCGGAGGAAGGCATCCGGCGAGAAGGAGCGATCGTCGAGCGCACCACTTTCGACGTGGTGGCCACCCGACTACGTGCCGACTACTCCTGGTCCTGAGGCGGTCAGCGTGGCTGTCGCCACATCGCCCACATCATCGGTCCACCGTCGGGCAGCGTGATCTCCCGCGTCACCTCGAAACCGAACCGCTGGTAGTAGGGCACGTTGTCCTCCTTGGTCGACTCCAAGTAGGCCGGCGCGTGTTCGGCATCCAACCGGTCCAGCCGCGATTCCATCAGGGCCCGCCCGAATCCGGTGCCGCGGTGAGCGGGATCGCTGCCGATCGCCGACAGATACCAGTGCGGCTCCTCGGGGTGGTGCTCGTTCATCAGGGCGGCGACCACCTGGGCGGCCAGCACCCGAGGACCGAATGCCCGCAGAACCCCGGGCAGCATCAGCAAGCCCTCCAGCAGCGACTGTTTCCACCGGCCGGGCGGATCCCAGAGTGCGGCGGCGGCAATGTCGCCGGGCGCTGTGGTCGCCACTTCGGTACCGGCTCCGGGCAGGAAGTGGAACCGCGTCATCGTCGCGAACAGCCCGGGCAATCCCCTGGCCCGTTTCTCGGGGTCGGGCAACATCCAGGACATCACCGGATCATCGAAGAACGCACGGCCCAGCGTGCGCGATAGGCCGGGTAGGTCGGATTTGCGCGCCGGACGGGTCACCGCCTCATTCAACCCTGGGTGATGTAGGCCTGTAGCTGTTCCTGCTCGGCCTCCAGCTCCTCCATGCGAGTCTTGACCACATCGCCGATACTCACGATGCCGGCCAGCCGCCCGTTGTCGATGACCGGTACATGCCGCACCCGGTTGTGCGTCATCAACGCACTCACACTGTCCACCGAATCGCCCGGCGCGCAGGTTTCCACTCGCACCGACATGATGTCCGACACCGGCCGTCGCACCAGATCGGCACCGAGTTCGTGTAGCTTGCGCACCACATCACGCTCGGACACGATCCCCACCACCCCATCGGGCGACACCACCACCATGGCCCCGATGTTGTGCAACGCCATTTCGTACAACAACCCACCGACCGAGGTCTGCGGGGTAATGGTTGCCACGGCATCCCCCTTGGCCCGCAGCACGTCCGCGATGCGCATCGCTCCTCCCATCAAGTGATCTATCTCACATCAGGCTAAGCCTTGACCCGCCGGCTGTGAAGATGCTGTATCCAACTCCTGGCATCGCGACCACCGGGCTCGGGGTCATCGCAACGGATGTGGCCACCAGTGGGCCCGCACCCGCCCGCAACGGCCGACACTCTGCGGCCGGAACACGCCACACATCGTCGGGCCGTCCGGTTAGGTATGGGCAATGATCAACGTCACTCTCCTGGGCACCGGCTCGCCGATTCCAGACGCCGACCGGGCCGGGCCTTCGACGCTGGTCAGCGCGGGCGGGCAGACCTTCCTCATCGATTGCGGGCGCGGCGTACTGCAACGCCTGGCTGCGGTGGGATTGGGCGCCACCAGCATCACCGCACTCCTGCTGACCCACCTGCACAGTGATCACATCACCGACCTGGGGGACGTGATCATCACCCGGTGGGTCAGCAACTTCACCCCCGACCTTCCGCCGCTGCAGATCATCGGGCCGCCCGGCACCGCCGAGGTCGTCGAGGCCACCCTCAAGGCTTTCCGCTTCGACATCGGCTACCGAATCGCCCATCACGCCGACCTGAACGAACCGCCTCCGGTGATAGTGGAGTACGCCGACGGCACGGTGTGGCATGAGGGCGGGGTGCTCATCACCGCCGGCCGCACCGACCACCGGCCCGTCGAGCCGACCGTCGGATTCCGGATCGAACACGACGGAGCGTCCGTGGTGCTGGCCGGCGACACCGTGCCGTGTGCCGACTTGGATCAACTGGCTTCCGGCGCGGATGCGTTGGTACACACCGTGATCCGAAAAGACCTCGTGGACCTGGTGCCGATGCAGCGATTCAAGGACATCATGGACTACCACTCATCGGTGGAGCAGGCCGCCGCGACGGCCGCACGGGCCGGAGTGCAGACACTGATACTGACGCACTACGTCCCGGCGCTGATCCCCGGCCAGGAGGATCAGTGGCGGGCACTGGCTGCAACCGAGTTCAGCGGACGGGTTGAACTCGGTGACGATCTGCACCGCGTGGAGATCGGCTGACCCCTGAATTCTCCGTGTCGGCGTTGCGGTCTCAAGACAGGAGCGTAGGGTTGGTGGCACTGGTGGCATGCCGAGCACGTGGCAGCTCAAGCCCGTGCCGTTGCCGGTTCACTAATTATCCGGCTGACCAAGGCCGCAGATTGGACCGTCCCCCGTGGCGCACCAGCACAGCCGATCAGTTACTGAAGGACACCCGTGACAGATTTGTACAACCTGTTTTCCCATCCCTACGACCCGGAGTCGACCACCGGCGAAGACAACACCAAGATCCCGGCCCCGACCGCTCCGCTCTTCTCGGACAGCCCGCACCAACAGTCCTCGTCGCCGGCGAGGCCGTGAACGGACTCGACGGCTCGCGGCGCTTGGCCCGACCCGTCAGAATTGCCCTCACGAAACCGCTGGGCAGCGACATCGACGGGGCCTGGTGGCCCCACACCGGTTCGATAGCCAGCGAACTCCCCGAATTGGTCGGCGTTCTCCAGCAGTCCCTCGGCGCAGTCGTCGACATCCTCATCAACTGGTCCGTAACCGAAGGTCCGCGCGACCTCAACACGTTTGCCGCCGGACAGTTCGTCAGCGGTGACCCGGCTCGACGGCCCCGCCTGATGGTGGTGGCCGGAAACGACTCCATCGCGACCCTGCTGGTGGTGCCTCACATGACATCGGACCAGCTCGGCTCTGTGGTGATGCGACGGTCGGTCGCCAAACCGATCCAGCATCCGCCGCAGGACACCAAGCTGCTCCAGATCGCGGACGCCGTCATGCTCGCCGCTCAGAGCGAAAGCGCCCGCTGGTCGGCCTCGAGACGCGCCGAGGCCGCACCCACCAAAACCTCCTGAATCGGATCTCTAGGCCAGGCGGGTGATCTCGACGATGACGTCGAGATCGGTGGAGCCCGCACCGGAATAGATGCCCTTCAGCGGCGTGACGTCGGCGTAATCCCGGCCCATCCCCACACTGATGTACTGCTCGTTGATCTCGGCGTCGTTGGTGGGGTCGTAATTCCACCAGCCGCCCGTCCACACCTGCACCCACGCATGGCTCTGTCCCTCGATGGTGTCGCCCACCTTGGCCTTCGGCTTGGGATGCAGGTATCCCGACACATAGCGGGCAGGAATTCCCATCCCGCGCAACAGGATCAGACTCAGATGCGCAAAGTCCTGACAGACGCCCTTGCCTTCCCGCAATGCGTCCAGTCCCGATGAATGCACCCCGGTGGTACCCGGCACATACTGCAACTCAGCCTGCACCCACCGCGCCGCCTCGATGACGGCTTGCTGGGGTTCGTAGTCCCTGGCAATGCGCCTGCCGACCCGTTCGATGCGCTTGCTGGCCGGTGTGTAGTGAGTAGGCCGCAGGTATTCATCGAATTTGTCGACCACGGCGTCGGTGGCGAGGTCTTCCCAACTGACGGTTGTCTCCGGCGGTTCGGACTTCTCGGTCTCGACGACCGACGAGGAGGTGACCTCGAGTTCGGTGTGCGGAGCATGCAAGTCGAACGCCGTCACCGCGGTGCCCCAGTAGTCGACGTACCGGTACGAGCGCGTCGCAGGCACCGTCTCCACCCTGTTGAGGATCACGTTCTGACGTGAGTCCGACCGTGGCGTCAGCCGAGCTTCGTTGAAGGACGCGGTGACCGCCGACTTGTAGGCATACCCCGTCGCGTGCACCACCCGCATACGCCACATCTAAATCTCGCCTTCTTCGATGACCACTGATCCGTTGCGGCCGGCGTCGGTCCAGTCGACCCACGGAGCAGAATGGAAGTACTGCAGCGCCAACGCCTCTCCCACGTCGAAGCAGGTCTTCTGCAGAGCCGCCAACCGCTCTTCGAGCGACTCCAGTAACAACCCCGGCCCCAGGAACTCCAGCTCGCTGCGCGCCCGGCCCAGCAACCGCTGGGCCTCGGCGGTGGCCCCGAGCCGGTTGTGCGGACGGTTCATCAGCTCGTCGAGATTGTGCTCGGCCAGCCGCAGCGAGTAGAACACCGACCGCGGGAAAAGCCTGTCCAACAACATGAACTCGACCACCCGGCCGGCGTCGAGTACCCCCCGGTAGGTGCGCAGGTAGGTGTCATGCGCTCCCGCTGAGCGCAGCACGGTGACCCAGGCCGGGGAGGACGCACTGTCCCCGACTCGCGCCAACAGCATTCGCACCGTCATGTCGACACGTTCGATGGCCCGCCCGAGAACCATGAATCGGTAGCCGTCATCACGCGACAACGTCGAATCGGCCAAGCCTGCAAACATCGCCGCCCGGTTCTCCACGTAACCCAGGAATTCGTGCGGGCCCAGGCGCTTGGCCGCCCGCTCTCGCTCACCGAGCGCGTTGTAGGTGGCGTTGAGGCACTCCCACATTTCAGTCGAGGTGACTTCCCTTGCACCACGGGCATTTTCACGGGCCGCTGAGATGGATTCGACGATGGAGCAGCCGCCGTCGGTGTCACGGCTGAACGCCACCAGATCGGTCAGCGACCACACGTCGAGCGGTCTTGTGGGTGGCTTCATCCCCAACACCCGCAGCAGCACCCGCGATGCCTGATCGGGATCCACACTGGAATCCTCGAGCAGCTGATGCACTGTGACGTCGAGAATCCGCGCGGTGTCATCAGCGCGCTCGACGTAGCGCCCGATCCAATACAGTGATTCGGCGTTGCGAGCCAACATCAGTCGACCACCGCCTGCTGCTGCTGCTGTTGCTGTTGCTGCTGGCCTTGCGATCCCTGTGCATGACGGACGACCGCGGACTGCTGCTGTTGCTGCTGGGACAACCCGGCATCACCGTTGCGTTCGGCACCCGGTCTCGGGGATTTCGGCAGGGCACGCACCACTTCGGCGGCACCGAGCTCACGAACGGCGGCCGAAGTGCGGGAGGCCAGCACCCAGGTGTCCTTGGAGCCGCCGCCCTGGCTGGAGTTCACCACCAACGACCCCTCGGGCAACGCGACTCGAGTCAGACCGCCAGGCAACACCCACACGCTGTCACCGTCGTTGACAGCAAACGGGCGCAGGTCGACATGGCGGGGCGCGAGCTTGTCATCGATCTGGGTGGGCACCGTCGAGAGCTGCACCACCGGTTGGGCGATCCAGCCGCGCGGATCGCTGCGAACCTTCTTGGAGATGGCGGCCAACTCTTTCTCGGAGGCATCGGGCCCGAAGACGATCCCGTAGCCACCGGAGCCTTCCACCGGTTTGATGACCAGCTCGTCGATGCGGTCGAGCACCTCTTCGCGTTCGTCGTCGAGCCAACACCGGAAGGTGTCGACGTTGGCCAGCAACGGTTTCTCACCGAGGTAGTACTCGACGATGGTCGGTACGTAGGTGTAGACGAGCTTGTCGTCACCGACCCCGTTGCCGATGGCGCTGGAGATCACCACGTTGCCGGCGCGGGCGGCGTTGAGCACACCGGCGACACCGAGCACCGAGTCCGGCTTGAAATGCATCGGGTCCAGGAACTCGTCATCGATCCGCCGGTAGATGACGTCGACCTGGCGCTCACCCTCCGTGGTGCGCATATAGACGGTGTTGTCGCGGCAGAACAGGTCACGACCTTCGACCAGTTCGACGCCCATCTGTCGGGCCAACAGCGAATGCTCGAAGTAGGCCGAGTTGTAGACACCCGGGGTCAGCACCACCACCGTGGGATCGGCCTCGTTGGTGGCCGCCGACTTGCGCAGCGCCCGCAGCAGGTGCGACGAGTAGTCACCCACCGCACGCACCCGGTGCGACGCAAACAGGTTGGGGAACACGCGGGCCATGGTGCGACGGTTCTCCATCACATAGGACACCCCCGAGGGAGACCGCAGGTTGTCCTCGAGTACCCGGAAGGTGCCCTGACCGTCACGCACCAAGTCGATACCCGCAACGTGGATACGCACCCCGTTGGGCGGGACGATGCCGGCCGCCTCCCGGTGGAAGTGCTCGCAGGAGGTGATGAGCCGGCGCGGGATCACCCCGTCACGCAGGATCTCCTGGTCGCCATAGATGTCGTCGAGGTACATCTCGAGTGCCTTGACCCGCTGGGTGATGCCTTTCTCCAGGCGGGACCACTCCGCGGCCGAAATCACCCGAGGCACCAGGTCCAGCGGGAACGGCCGCTCCTGCCCGGACAGTGAGAAGGTGATGCCCTGGTCGATGAATGCGCGCCCCAGCGCATCGGAGCGCGCAGCAAGCTCGGAAGCATCCGACGGCGCAAGCTCGGCGTAGATCCCCTTGTAGGGACCGCGAACATTGCCCGCAGCGTCGAACATCTCGTCAAACGCCTGGTCATAGGAGCCGCGTTGGTCGTAGCCACCGAAGATCTGCTCGTGTTTTTTTGCCGATCGGGCGGTGGCACGCGACTGCCGACCAGTCTCACTGGGCAAGGTTCGAAGACTCACCCGTCACATGCTGCCGCACAATCGGCGTTTCGGCAGGTTAGTCGAGTCGACTTTGGGAGATCGGCGGCCCTGCTGGTAACCTGAACACTCGCTGCCCGTTGCCGGGCGCGCTGGCCTCCACCCTTGGGGCGTCCAGACACAAGCTTCTAGAAAGTGCGAAGGAACTCACGCGTGGCCAACATCAAGTCGCAGGAAAAGCGCATCCGTACCAACGAGCGCGCCCGACTGCGCAACCAGGCGGTGAAGTCGTCGCTTCGCACGGCTGTCCGCGGGTTCCGTGAAGCCGTCGACGCCGGCGACAAGAGCAAGGCTTCCGAGCTGCTCGAATCGACCAGCCGTCAGCTCGACAAGGCTGCCACCAAGGGTGTCATCCACAAGAACCAGGCAGCGAACAAGAAGTCCGCGCTGGCGCTGGCACTCAACAAGCTCTGAGCGTCCGGGCGCTACGCCCGAGACGTCCGCGGCAGTCGCACCACCTCATAGTGATCCACGTGATCACGACGTGATCCTTGTGATCGCGTCCGAGGGATGCGGCTGCCGTCAGTGTTTCCGTGGCACGGTTTCCGGGCAGAGTTCTCGGCAGCGTTGTCGTTCTCGGCAGCGTTATCGTGGTGGCGTTGTCCGGGTGGCGCTAGCCGGGCGTGGTCCCGGGCACGCCTCAGCCGCGACCGCCAGCCGCGATCTCGGCAACCTTCCGCACCGCCGTTTCCAAGGCGTAGTCCGCGTCTGCTGCGACACCCTTGACGTCGGCGTTGAGCGCCGCCACCAAGCGGATCGCGGTCGCCACACCTTCACGGGACCACCGTCGCGACTGTTTCTGTGCCTTCTGGATCCGCCACGGCGGCATTCCCAGTTCCGAGGCCAACCGGTAGGGGTCGCCGGACAGCGGCGCCACCCGGGCGATGGTGTGCACCGCTTCGGCCAGCGCGTCGGCGAGAACCACCCGGGGCTCACCGCTCATCATCGCCCAGCGCAGCGCTTCGGCGGCACCCGCGACGTCACCGACCACGGCCTTGTCCGCGATGTCGAAGCCCTTCACTTCAGCTTTGCCGCTGTGGTAGCGACGCACCGCGGCCGGGTCAACCAGACCATCGGTGTCCGCGACCAGCTGCGAGCACGCTGACGCCAGCTCTCGGATATCCGAGCCCACCGCATCGATCAGCGCCGTGACTGTATCTTCACTGACCTTCATCTTCAGCGACCGGAACTCGGCGCGCACGAAGTCGGCGCGCTCACTGCCCTTGGTGATCTTGGCGCACGGGTGGACGTCGGCTCCGAGCTCACGCAGCTGCCCGGCCAGCGCCTTGGCACGACCGCCGCCGGAATGCACCACCACCAACATGGTGCCCTCTGGCAGGTCGGCGGCTGCCGCCGCGATCATCGCCGCGGCATCTTTACCCGCCTCGGCCGCTGCCTCCAGAACCACCACCCGCTCATCGGCGAACAGCGACGGGCTCAGCAGTTCGGCGAGCTCACTGGTACTCACGTCGCCGGCCCGCAACCTGTCCACGGGAACGTCCATCGTTCCGGCCAGGTCACGTGCCTGGTTGAGCACAGCCAGCACGGCACGCTCGACGAGCAGATCTTCCTCGCCGAGAATCAGATGTAATCCTTGAACCTGTTGGCTCACTCGATGATGGTGCCATGTCCTGCCGACAGGCCGGTCAGCCGCCCGTCGGTGCAGCCAGAGATCAACCAGGCGAGCAGACAGATCACCAGCGCGGCCAGTGCGATGCGGGTAGACAGCAGACGCCAGAGCAGCACAGTACCCACTGTCGCCGCAGCAACCACCGCCGCACCGGCGAACCCTGACGGCACCGGTACTGCCGCGTGCGGGATTCCGGCGGACCACTGCGAAACCGACAACAACCACCACAATTCGGGCCCGCTGAAGCGGACCAGTAGCGCCCCTACGCCGGGCATCACCAGACATACCGCTGCGGCGGTTGTCCCCAACACGGTGATCGGCGCAATGACTGGCGCGACAAGCACATTGGCGACGACTGCAACGACACTGAAGGCTCCGGAGATCCCGGCGACCAGTGGTGCAGTGACCAGCTGGGCCGCCGTCGCCACGCACACCGCGTCGGCGACGGGCTTGGGCCAGCCGTGCCCCACCAGCCGTTGCGACCAGATCGGCGCCAGCACCACCAGTGCTGCCGTCGCCGATACCGACAGCAAAAATCCGATGTCGACGGCCAGCTGGGGCGCCACGGCCAGCAGGCCGATCACCGTGGCCGCCAGTGCGGGGATTGCCTGCCGACGTCGCGACGACACGATCGCCACCAGCGCGATCGCGCCCATCACGGCGGCCCGCAGCACGCTGGCCGTCGGCTGCACCACCACCACGAAGGCGACGAGGACTACGGCGGCCAGTGCCACGGCAATGCGGGGTCCCACCAGCACCGCCGACAGCAATACCGCACCGCAGACGATGGTGACGTTGGCTCCGGAGACCGCGGTCAGGTGGGTGAGCCCGGAGGTTCGAAAGTCTTTGACCAACACCGGCGACAGCCCCGACGTGTCCCCCAGCGCCAATGCCGGCAGCAGCGCAGCCTGATCAGGGGGCAGCACCTCGCGGGCCAACTCCGCCAACCGGCTGCGCAACGCCTGGGCTCCACGCTGGACGGCGGTGGCCGGCCCGATCGTCGGCCGGCCGGTTGCGGTGAACACCGCAAGGGTGAGATCACGTCGTGTCGGCGGCCCGATCCTGGCCCGTAGCCGCACCGACTGCCCCGCGGTGACCTCCCCGAAATCGCGCACCGAGGCAAAAATGATGATCCGTCCCCGGATGTTGCGGTCGTTCAGTAGTCGCAGATCCGCGCGGATCAGCATGCGGCTACCGCCGACAACCCGCGGACTCTCCGTCACCAGGACCGTCGCCTCGACCTGACGCCCCATGCTCTGGGTGACGGGGTGATCACGAATCGCGTTGTCGCGCATGGTCACCGCAATACCGAAGCCCACCCCGACAGCTGCGGCCGCCAGAACGGCGAGGCTCACCGCCCGTGACGTCAGGCATCGCGATGCCACTGCTGCTCCCACGGCAATGACCGCACACAGGGCAGTCATCGGCACCCCGACGGGCCACAGGACGCCTGCCGCGGTGATCACCCAACCGGTCACCGCGGCAGGCACCAACCGCAGGTCGTAACGGGTCGCTTCGGCCGCCGCATCAGTCACCGACCGTCACACCCGAACCAGGTCTCGCAGCTTGTCCAGGCGGGCAGGCCCGATGCCGTCGACCTCACCGAGCTGCTCGACACTGCCGAATGGCCCGTTGGCCTCACGCCAGGCCACGATGGCCGCCGCGGTGACAGGCCCTACCCCGGGCAGCGTGTCCAGTTGTTCGATGGTTGCGGCGTTGAGGTCGATGAGGGTGCCCGCCCGGTCACTCGGCCCGGCCCGCGGGCCGGGCTGGGTGGCCACCGCACCGTCGGTGGCTCCCGAACCGTCCGAGGTCACCGAACTGGCCAGCCCGGGGCGTTGCCCCGGCAGCGGCGCCAGCCCGACGACCACCTGTTCACCGTCGCCGAGATGCCTGGCCAGATTCAGCCCGATCGTGTCGGCACCGTCGGTCACCCCACCGGCGGCCGCCAGCGCATCGGCGACCCGGGCGCCCGGCGTGAGTGTCACCAGGCCCGGTTTCTGCACCAGGCCGACCACACTGACGATGACCGGCTGATTCGCGGCTGGGGTGTCGTCGGGACGCGGGCTGCCCGACGACACCATCTCCACCGCAGGCAGTTTCGCCGCCACCACCGGGTCCGGCTCATCACGGATCAGCGTGAAGACTGTGACCAGGACCGCCAGCACGGCCACCGCGGCGAGCGCCACTGTGCCGGCGCGACCGGGGTCGGCACGCACCGTCTCCCACCATCCGGGCCGCTGCCCCTTGGCGTCGGGAAGCCAGCGCGGCAGGAGGTCGTGCGGGTCATCGGTCCGAGGTGCGTCCGTGTCGGTGTCAATGTCGGATTCGGGGTCGCTGAACACATCACTGGAGACGTCACCGAGTCGGCGGCGCAATCGCTCGGTGGGCAGTTCGGCTGGCATACGCCGTTCAGCTGGCATACGCCCGACCGTAGGTAGCCACGGCGACTCCGAGCGGCCAGAGGCGACCCGGCCACCGTCAGCTGTGGATGGTCCCCCGAGTGTGGATAACCAGGTTCCGCCCCTGCCCGGCAACCACTGAGTACATAATCACAGAACTGTCTACTACCGGGGAGTGCCGATGACTGCCACGCCAAGCCAACGACCACTCAGGGTCATCCAGTGGACCACCGGGAACATCGGCCGCCGATCGCTACACGCGATCATCGGCCGCCCCGACCTGGACTTGGTGGGCGTGTACGCGCACGGCGAGGACAAGGTCGGCAAGGATGCCGCCGAACTGGCGGGCCATCCGGAGCCGACGGGGGTACTGGCCACCAACAACATCGACGCGCTCCTGCAGCTCGGCGCCGACGCGTGTTGCTACAACCCGCTGTGGCCGAGTATCGACGAGCTGGTCGCCTTGCTGGAGAACGGCGTCAATGTCTGCACCACCGCCGCCTGGATCACCGGCGGCAAACAGAGCGCCGCCGACCGGGCGCGCATCCTGACCGCGTGCGAGACCGGCAATTCCACGATCTTCGGCAGCGGCGCCCATCCGGGGATGACCAACATGGTCGGCATGGTGTTGTCGGGCTCCTGTGAGCGCGTCGACGAAATCCGGATCACCGAGTCGGTGGACTGCTCGACCTACGAATCGGCGGGAACCCAGTCGGCGATGGGATTCGGTCAAGATCCCGACACTCCGGGTCTGGCCGAGAGCGTGCGTCGCGAGAGCGAGGTGTTTGCCGAATCAGCGGCGATGATGGCCGACGCGATCGGAGCAGAGCTGGACCGGATGACCTTTGACGTCCAGTTCACCGCGGCGACCGGCGACACCGATCTGGGATTCATGACGATCCCGGCCGGCACCGTCGGCTCCGTGTACGGCTATCACCGGGGCTGGGTGGGCGACCGCAACGTCGTCAGCGTCGGATTCAACTGGACGATGGGCGAACACGTCACTCCGCCGAAACCCCTGGAGCACGGACACGTCATCCAGGTGTTCGGCACCCCCAACATGCGGACTGTGCTGCACTGCCTGCCACCGCGGGACTGGACCGAGCCCGGTTTCATGGGCCTCGGAATGATCTACACCGCGATGCCGGTCACCAACGCGGTACCTGCCGTCGTAGCCGCCCGCCCGGGCATCGTCACGCTGAAGGATCTGCCGCCGGTGACCGGCCGCTTTTCCGGGTGATCTGGCCGTTCACCGACCTCACACATCGACGACCACGGCCAGCGCGCCTGCGCCGACGTGCAATGCCAGCACCGGACCGAGGTCGGTGACAATCGGCGGTTCACATCCGGGCAATCGCGACTGCAGGGCCGCGGCCAACTCGTCGGCGGCGGCCGGGTCGGCGACGTGATGCACCGCGATGGACGCCACCCGATCCCCGATCAGCTCACAGACTCGATCCTGCATCGCCATCACAGCCTTCGATGCAGTGCGAATCCGTTGCGCCAGAACCAGTTTGCCGTCATCAATTCGCAGCAGTGGCTTCAGGGACAGGGCGGTACCCAACCATGCGGCGGCCCCACCGATACGTCCGCTTCGGCGCAAATTGTCCAGCTGTTGGACCACGATGAAACTGTGGCTGCGACGCACCGCCGCCTCGGCGGCCGCCCCCACCGCGTCCAGATCCCCGCCGGCTGCAGCAGCCTTTGCCGCGGCCAGCACGACAAAACCGGTACCCATTGCCGCAGAACGTGAATCGACGGCACGCACCGCCCCGTCGAACTCCCGCGCCGCCTGCTGGGCGGCGCCGAAGGTCCCCGACATCGCCGACGAGATGTGCACGGCCAGAACCCCGTCGCCGCCGCTGCCCTGCAGAGCTTGACCATAGGCAGCGCCCAGCTCCATCGGGGTCGCCCCGGCTGTGGAGGCATCACGATCGTGGATGCCGTCGGGAACTTCGTCCACCATATCCCGCAAGTCGGTGCCGTCGACCAGAATGTGCATCGGCACCACCTGGATTCCGTACGCATCCAACAGCCCCCGGGGTAGCCGCGCCGAGGAATCCGTGACGATGCCGACAGTCATCTGTCAGCCACCGCGCCGCGGGTCGTCGACACCGGCAGCAGCCAGCGCCGTGAGCATCAGATCCGCGACGGCCTCATGACCCTCGAAGTTCCAGTGAATCCCGTCGGGATTGCCACGGCCGGCGTAAATATGCTCGGCCACTGCCTCTTTCAGATCCACCAGGGGAACGTCATGCTCGCGCGCCCAGCTGGTGAGGGCCGCCACGGTACCGGCTCGCCCATGATGCGCACGGGCGTAGGCATCGGCAACGTGGACACTCGGCAGCGAGGCCACCACCGGTATTCCCGGCCGGTTGAAATCGATGGCACCGCGGGTCATTTCGAGGTATTCGACCGAAATCTCAGGCGGTAGCGCCGCACGCGCGTACGGCGACAGCCGGGGCTGTGCCCAGCCGTAGCCGTCGCGGGCCCACCGGCGCAACCACGACGGACGAATGTAGCGGATCATCTCGCGCAGGGCCGTCGGCAGCGGTGACGGCAATGAGTCCATCCCACTGGTGGCGAAGATCACCGCTCCGGCGTGCGGCAACGCCGCCCACGACCGGGGGTCCTGGGTAGCCGCCCACCAGACGTCACGGCAGGTCCAGCCGATCCGGCCGATCAGTTCCAGCCGCCAACCCAACTGATCGGCAACAAGATTCGGCCAGATCCTGGGATCATCGGCGGGCAATCCGCCGGCCGGACCGTAGTACGACAACGAATCGGCGAAGACCAGCAGCACTGGCCGCGAATCGGGGACCCCAGGCTCAAAGGACATCGTTGGCGACCTGGGCGGAGGCATTCCAGACGTCGAGTCGCCACTTGACGTCCTGCGGCCGCGCACCGAATCCCGAGTGCCCCGACAGCTGAACCCAGCTCGCGTTACCCATACCGCCCAGAATCGGCCAGTTGTCGACCGGGATCCCGAGCAACGCGGCCGTCAGTGCCGCGATCAAGCCGCCGTGGGCCACCAGCACCACCGGCCGGTCCGCCTCGGGTTCCGAACCCCATTGCTTTTCTCTGGCAACAAGTTCGGTCACCAACGGCAGACTGCGCTCGGCGACATCCACCCGGCTCTCACCACCATGCGGCGCCCAGCGCGCGTCGTCACGCCATGCCAACCGCGCACCGGGTGCCACCACGTCCACCTCGTGGTGGTCCAGGCCCTGCCAATCACCGAGGTGGGTTTCCCGCAGCCGGGTGTCCACCTCCACGGGTAGACCGGCCTGCTCCCCCAAGGCGGCCGCGGTGTCATAGGCGCGGCGCAGATCCGAGGACACGATCAGCAACGGCTGCCTCTTGGCGAGCACCTCCGCGGCGGCCACCGCCTGGGCCCGACCCAGTTCGGTCAGAACGGTATCGATCTGACCTTGCATGCGGCTGCTGGCATTCCACTCGGTTTGGCCGTGCCGCAGCAGGACCAGTCGTCGAACTCGACGCGGCACGCTCACAGACCGGCCTCCGGCTCCGCCACAACGTCGTCGAGATCGACCGGTATCACCGGGCAGTCCTTCCACAACCGGTCGAGGGCGTAGAAATCGCGCTCGTCGCGGTGCTGGACATGCACCACGATGTCGATGTAGTCCAGCAGTACCCAGCGCCCCTCGCGGGTGCCCTCCCGCCGGGCGGGCTTGTGGCCGGCCAGGCGCATCTTCTCCTCGACCTCGTCGACGATCGCATTGACCTGCCGGTCATTGGAACCGGACGCGAGGACAAAGCAGTCGGTGATGACCAGCTGGCCCGATACGTCGATGACGATGATGTCTTCGGCAAGCTTGGCCGCCGCGGCTCGGGCGGCAACCGCTGCCATCGCGGTGGCCTCGTCGGTGGCGGTCACGGGTTCTCCTGTTTCGTCGTGTGGGCCAGGCTGCGGCCATGTGCGGTATTGAGGTTGTTCTGGTACAGCCCGCGTTTGGACACGTACTGCACCACGCCGTCGGGCACCAGATACCAGATCGGGCGAGACTGTTCGGCGCGGCGACGGCAGTCTGTCGACGAGATCGCCAGTGCCGGAATCTCGACCAGCGACAGCGCATCCGACGGCAACTGGGTGCGCGCCGCCGCGATGTGCTTGCCGTCGAGTTCGAAACCGGGCCGACTCACCCCGACGAACCGTGCCATGGAGAACAGATCCTCCCAGTTCTGCCAGGACAGGATCGACGCCAGTGCGTCGGCCCCAGTGATGAAGAACAGATCGGTGTCAGGGTTCAGCGCCTGTAGGTCACGCAGGGTGTCCTTGGTGTAGGTCTTGCCGCCGCGCTCGATGTCGACCCGGCTGACGGAGAACCGGGGATTGGATGCCGTGGCGATGACCGTCATCAGGTACCGGTCCTCGGCGGGGGTGACATGGCGGCCGGCCTTCTGCCACGGCTGCCCGGTGGGGACAAACACCACCTCGTCGAGTTCGAACAGGTCGGCGACCTCACTGGCGGCGACCAGGTGCCCGTGGTGGATGGGATCGAATGTCCCACCCATCACCCCCAGTCTGCGTCGAGTCACGACTAGGCAGCTTACGGCAGCGGCGCAGGCGTCGAGATCGACGTTTCGCCGCCGCGCTCTCGTAGAAGTTCGCCGGATTGTGAGTTTGGGCGCGCCAGCACCTCAGGGCAGCCTCGGCCTCAGACGGGCAACAGTTGGTCGATCACCGCGGCCAGCTGTTTGGCCGAGCGGCACTCGTGCATCGGGATCACCTCGGCGTACCGCGGGACCGCGGAGTCGCCGGTACCCCACAACTGCCGGGGTTCGGGATTGAGCCAGTGGGCGTGCCGCGACGCCGACACCATGTGCGCCAGGATGTCGGTGGCCGGGTTGCGGTAGTTCGTCCGGCCGTCACCGAGCACCAGCAGCGAGCTGCGCGGCGACAGCACACCGGGGAACAGCTCGGTGAACGAACTGAACGCATGCCCGTAGTCGCTGTGGCCGTCTCGGGTGTAGACACCTGCCTCGCGAGTGATGCGCTGCACGGCGATCGCCAGGTCCGCTTCGGGTCCGAACATGTCGGTGACCTCATCGGTGGTGTCGATGAAGGCGAACACCCGCACCCGAGAGAACTGCTGGCGTAATGCATGCACCAGCAGCAGGGTGAAGTGGCTGAACCCGGCGACCGACCCGGAGACATCGCAGAGCACCACCAGCTCCGGACGGGCCGGGCGTGGTTTTTTCATCACGACATCGATCGGCACTCCCCCGGTGGACATCGACTTGCGCAGCGTCTTACGCAGATCGATCTGCCCGGCGCGGTGCCGACGCCGTTTGGCCGCCAGCCGAGTGGCCATGGTGCGGGCCAGGGGCGCCACCACCCGGCGCATCTGGCGCAGTTGCTCGCCGGAGGCACGCAGGAACTCGACGTTCTCGGACAGCTGCGGGATGCCGTACATCTGGACGTGATCGCGGCCCAGCTGCTCGGCGGTGCGGCGTTTGGTTTCCGCCTCCACCATCTTGCGTAGCTGGCCGATGCGTTGCGCAGCAAGCGCTTTGGCGATCTCTTCCTGCGACGGGGTGGGCGCCTCGCCATACCCGGCCAGCAGCCCGGCCAACAACTTGCCCTCCAGCTGGTCCAGTGCCATGGCCCGCAGGGTCTGATACGACGAGTACGACGGGCCACGGCTGGAGTTGTAGCGACCGTAGGCTTCGACGATCGCCGCGATCATCGCCTCGAGCCGTTGATCGGTGGAGGTCGGGGCGTCCTTGTCTACGAGCAGATCCAGCAGCATCCCGCGCATGGCCTCGGCATCCTCGGCCGGCAGTTCCGGTGCGGCGTCCTCGGGTTCCTGCGGCTCGATCACCGTTCTGGCACCGAGCGCCGCCGGCCACCACAGGTCGAACATGGCGTCGTAGGTGTCGCGGTGATCCGGGCGACGTAACACCGCACATGCCAGCCCTTCACGGAGCACGTCGCGATCCCCGAGACCCAGGGTCGCCAGCACCTTGCCGGCATCGACGGTTTCCGACGGGCCGACGGCGATACCGGAGCGACGCAGCGCCTCGACGAACTCGACGAGATGTCCCGGCAACCCGTGTGGCGCCAGGGGCTGCGGTGGACGGATTCGTCGGGCGGTCATCAGTTCAGTCTCAGTTCCCCGGACGCCTTCTGCTGATCGGACTGGTGTTTGAGGACAACACCGAGGGTGGCGGCGATGGTGGCGTCATCGATGGTGTCCATGCCCAGCGCCAGTACGGTGCGGCCCCAGTCGATGGTCTCGGCCACCGACGGCACCTTCTTGAGCTGCATGCCCCGCAGTACTCCGATGATGCGGACCAGCTCCTCGGCCATCTTCTCCGGCAACTCCGGGACCCGGGACAGCAGGATGCGCCGCTCCAGGTCGGGGTCGGGGAAATCGATGTGCAGGAACAGACAGCGCCGCTTGAGTGCTTCGGAGAGTTCCCGGGTGGCGTTGGAGGTGAGCACCACAAACGGCGTGCGGGTGGCTTTGATGGTGCCGAGTTCAGGGACGGTGACCGCAAAATCCGACAACACCTCCAACAGCAGGCCCTCGATCTCGATATCGGCCTTGTCGGTTTCGTCGATCAGCAGGACGGTGGGCTCGGTGCGGCGGATCGCGGTCAGCAGCGGCCGCGAGAGCAGGAACTCCTCGCTGAAGACGTCATCTCGGGTCTGGTCCCAGTCACTCGAGCCCGATTGGATGCGCAGGATCTGCTTGGCGTGGTTCCACTCGTACAGTGCGCGGGCCTCGTCGACGCCTTCGTAGCACTGCAACCGCACCAGCTCGGCCCCGGCGCACTGGGACACCGCCCGCGCCAGCTCCGTCTTGCCGACACCGGCGGGGCCCTCGACCAGCAGTGGCTTACCCAACCGGTCAGCCAGGAACACCGCGGTGGCGGTGGCGGTATCGGGCAGGTAGCCGGTCTCTGCCAACCGCCGGGCCACGTCATCGATATCGGTGAACAACGGCACTGAGCGTGTGGGGGTGTCCAATACGGCTCCTAGTACTAGTCGGCGGTGAGCCGGAGGCTCCACCGGTGCGCGCGGTTCAGGCGATCAAGCGGGTCGAATCTGGCCGTCTCCCCAGACGATCCACTTGGTCGAAGTCAGTTCCGTCAGGCCCATCGGCCCGCGGGCATGCAGCTTCTGGGTGGAGATACCGATCTCGGCGCCGAACCCGAACTGCTCGCCATCGGTGAACGACGTCGACGCGTTCACCATCACCGCCGCCGCGTCCACCTGGTCGGTGAAGCGCTGGGCCGCGGCAAGATCTGCGGTGACAATGGCTTCGGTGTGTCCGGTGCCGTATTCGTTGATGTGGTTGATCGCCCCATCCACCCCGTCGACGACGGCGACCGCGATGTCCATGGACAGGAACTCCGCTCGGAGTTCCTCATCACTGGGGTCCAGATGTGTTGCGACACCGGCGTTCTGCAATGCCGCGACGAGTCGGGGTAACGCGGTCTCGGCGATGGCGGTGTCGACGAGCAAGGTCTCGGCGGCGTTGCAGACACTGGGACGACGTGTTTTGGCGTTGAGCAGGATTCGTTCTGCGACGTCGAGATCGGCGTCGGCATGCACAAATACGTGGCAGTTTCCGACACCGGTTTCGATGGTGGGCACCAACGCATCGCGGACCACCGCGTTGATCAGGCCGGCCCCACCGCGCGGGATCACCACGTCGACCAGTCCCCTGGCCTGGATCAGGTGAGTCACCGAGGCCCGGTCCTCGCTGGGCAGCAGCTGCACCGCATCGGCGGGCAGACTCTCATCGACCAGGGCGTCGCGCAGTACCGACACCAGTGCTTGGTTGGAGTGCGAGGCTGACGAACTTCCCCGCAGCAGAACGGCGTTGCCGCTCTTGAGCGTCAGGCCGAAGGCGTCGACGGTGACATTCGGCCGACCCTCGTAGACGATGCCGACGACACCGAGCGGAACTCGCTGCTGACGCAGCCGCAGCCCGTTGGGCAGGGTGCGCCCCCGCAGCACTTCGCCGATCGGGTCGGGCAGTCCGGCCACCTGGCGCAGACCCGCGGCAATACCGTCGATGCGTTGCGGATTGAGTGCCAGCCGGTCCAGCATCGCAGCGGATGTTCCCGCCGCCCGGGCCACTTCGAGATCGACCGCGTTGGCCTCGATGATGCGCTCACTGTTGGCCAGCACCGCATCGGCGGCGGTGTGCAGCGCACGGTCCTTGACCACGGTGGACAGTGTTCCCAGGATGCGGGCCGCCACCCGGGCGCGCTTGGCGGCGTCGTGCACGGTGTCGCGCAAACCTGACAGCGCTGGTGCCTCCAGACTCATTAGCCCAGCTTATCGGGCTCCGGGCGGTGGAGGGGAACGGCCCGGTGCGGCGGGCGGGCGCAACCCGGCGAGATTGGCCGACCGTCCCCCGCCGCGGCCCGGTTCGCCGGTAGGTTCACCGAGCATGGACGTCCGAGAGGTCGCCGCGACCTACGCCGCCGCGGCGCACAGTTTCGCCGACCTGGTGCGCCGTGTCCCCGCCGACCGGTTCGCCGGCCCCGGTCTGGGCTCCTGGGATCTCCGGGCCCTGGTCGGGCACACGTCGCGGTCCCTGATCACTGTGATCAGTTACCTCGATCTGCCCGCTGAGCAGGTCGATGTCGACGGCCCGGCCGAGTACTACCGATTGGCGGCGGACCTGGCGGCCGCCGATGCGGCAGGTGTGCTGGAGCGGGGGGTGCGGGCCGGGGTCGAGCTGGGTCCCGATCCGGCCACCGCGGTCGAGGCCCTGGTGTCCCGGGCTCTGGATGCCCTCGACGGTCGCGACGACACGCTGATCGCCGTTCTGGGCGGGACCGGGATGCGGTTGACCGACTACCTGCCGACCCGAATCTTCGAGTTGGTGGTGCACAGCATGGACATCGCCGACGCCACCGGGCTGAACTTCACACCACCTGAGCCCGCACTGCTGGCGGCCACCACGCTCAGCGCACAGATCTCGGTGACGATGGGCCGCGGCGACGTGGTGCTGCGGGCACTGACCGGCCGCGCACCGCTGCCTCAACCGTTCTCGGTGACGGCATGAGTCGGGTGACGGTGGTCGGCAGCGTCAACATGGACGTCGTGTTCGACGTGGCCAGGATGCCGACTCCGGGCGAGACGGTACTGGGGTCGGCGGCGCGATCGGTACCCGGCGGCAAAGGCGGTAACCAGGCGATCGCCGCGGTACGCGCGGGGGCCGAGGTTCAGCTGGTCGCGGCCATCGGCAGCGACACCAACGGCCTGCATCTACGAGACCATCTGGTGGCCAACAACATCGGTGTCGACGGACTGATCACGCTGCCGGGCCAGAGTGGGACCGCGGCGATCTTCGTCGATGCCGACGGCGAGAACATGATCGTCGTCGCCCCCGGGACCAATGGCCATCTGACATTGGATTCCCGACACTTGCGGGATCTGGTCGCCGGAGCCGACGTGCTGTTGCTACAGCTGGAGATCCCGTTGTCCACCGCGCTGGTGGCCGCCCGGGTGGCCAAGGCGGCGGGAACGACGGTGATCGTCAACGCCTCACCCGCCGCGGACGACCAGCACCAGCTGGCGGAGCTGGCAGCCGTCACCGATGTGGTCATCGTCAACGAGTCCGAGTATCAGCATTGGCGCTGGCCAGTGCCGCATCTGGTGATCACCCGCGGTGGCCGCGGCGCCAGCTATGTCGGCGATGATCAGGAGTTCGAGGTGCCGGCACCGGCGGTCGAGGCCGTCGACACCACCGGCGCCGGTGATGTGTTCGCGGGTGTGCTGGCCGCAGGCTGGGCCGCGGATCGAGATCACGCGCTACGGCGTGCCTGCGCGGCCGGCGCACTGGCAACACTGGTACCCGGCGCCGGCGATTGCGCACCGTTCGACGAGACCATCGAGGATGCACTGGCGCGCGATTAGTAGACGCCGGTCTCGGTGACCACCGGATACCCTTAGTACAGAATTTTCTGTACTATCCCGGGTATGCCGATTCCCGCGCTGGTGTTGTTCACGGTGTTCATCCTGGTCGCATTCGGCTGGCGTAGTTGGTTACAGCGCCGGCGTACCGGATCCACCGGTTTCCGTGGCATCTCCGGTGAACCCGGATCACTCGAATGGCTCGCCGGCCTCGGGTTTGTCGCCGCACTGGCGATCGCCGTGGCAGCGCCCGCGCTACAGCTGCTCGGCGCCGTCGACGCGCTCCGGGCACCGTGGCTACCCGGTGCCGGCATCGCGGTCGCGGTGACCGGGATCATCGCCACCGTCTACGCCCAGATCGACATGGGTGACTCGTGGCGGGTCGGCGTGGACGCCGGCGAGACGACCACACTGGTGCGCTCCGGGGCTTTTGCGGTGGTGCGCAACCCCGTCTTCAGCGCCATGATGGTGTTCGCCGCCGGAATGCTGCTGGTGACACCCAATGTCGTCGCAGTGGTCGGGTTCATCCTCCTGGTCGCCTCCATCGAGGTGCAGGTACGCCTGGTCGAGGAACCGTATCTTCTTGGAAAACATGGAGATTCGTATCGCGACTACTGCAGCTCGGTGGGGCGCTTCGCCCCAGGAGTCGGCCGGTCAGTCAGCCGCTAGCGGCCCCTCCGGGACATTGCGCTCGATCTCCTCGAGCCAGATCCGGGCCGACATATCCGACGGCGCCCGCCAGTCACCACGCGGCGACAGTGCCCCACCGGCAGACACTTTCGGCCCGTTGGGCAATGCCGAACGCTTGAACTGGCTGAACGAGTAGAACCGCTGCACAAACACCTGCAGCCAATGCCTGATCTCGGACAGCGAATACTGCGGCCGCTTGTCCAACGGATATCCCAACGGCCAATGTCCGTGCTGCGCGTCGTGCCAGGCATGCCAGGCCAGGAACGCCACCTTCGACGGCCGGAACCCGTACCGCAACACCTGGAACAGCGAGAAGTCCTGCAGCACATACGGCCCGACCTTGCTCTCGCTGCTCTGGATCTCCTCGTCCTCGCCGACCGGCACCAGCTCCGGGCTGATCTCGGTGTCCAACACCGACTGCAGCACCGCGTCAACGTCGTCGTCGAACTGGCCCGAGGAGATCACCCAGCGGATCAGGTGCTGGATCAACGTCTTCGGTACGCCCCCGTTGACGTTGTAGTGCGACATCTGGTCGCCCACCCCGTACGTGGACCAGCCCAACGCCAGTTCGGAGAGGTCGCCGGTGCCCAGCACGATGCCACCCTCCTGGTTGGCGAGGCGGAACAGGTAGTCGGTGCGCAGCCCGGCCTGCACATTCTCGAAGGTGACGTCGTAAACCTTCTCCCCCCGACCGAACGGATGCCCCATCTCGGTCAGCATCAATGTCGCGGTGTCGCGAATGTCGATCTCGGAGAACGTCACCCCGAGCGCCTTGCTCAACGCGATCGCGTTGCCCTTGGTCCGGTCACCGGTGGCAAAACCGGGCAGGGTGTACGCCAGGATGTCGCTGCGCGGCCGGCCCTCACGGTCCATCGCCCGGGCCGCGACGATCAACGCATGGGTGGAGTCCAGCCCGCCGGAGACGCCGATGACCACCTTCGGGTAGTTCAGCGCCCGCAGCCGCTGCTCCAACCCGGCCACTTGGATGCTGTAGGCCTCGTAACAATCCTGTTGCAGCCGTGCCGGATCAGACGGCACAAACGGAAACCGTTCCAGAGCGCGCCGCAACCCGATATCGCCGGCCGGCGGATCGAGGGTGAACTCGATGCGCCGGAACGACTCGAGCATGTCCTGGTGATGGCGGCGGTTGTCGTCGAACGTGCCCATTCGCAGCCGCTCGGAGGCCAGCAGGTCGACATCTATGTCCGCCACGCTGCGTTGCGCGCCCTTGGGAAATCGCTCGGACTCCGCCAGCAGCGTCCCGTTCTCGAAGATCATCGTCTGGCCGTCCCACGCCAGGTCGGTGGTGGACTCCCCCTCCCCGGCCGCGGCGTACACGTAGGCAGCCGTGCACCGCGACGACGCCGATCTGGCCAGCAGCTTGCGGTCATCGGCCCGGCCGATCGTGATCGGGCTTCCCGACAGGTTGGCCAGCACCGTGGCTCCGGCGAGAGCGGCCGCAGCGCTGGGCGGCACCGGCACCCACATGTCTTCACACACCTCGACATGCAGCACGAACCCGGCCATGTCCGTCGCCTCGAACAGCAGATCCGGCCCGAACGGCACCGACCGGCCGGCAACCGCGATCTCACCGTGCACGTCGTCGCCGGGCGCCACCTGGCGGCGTTCGTAGAACTCCCGGTAGGTCGGCAGATAGGACTTCGGCGCCACGCCGAGCACTGTCCCCCGGTGAATCACCACCGCGCAGTTGTAGATCCGGTGCCGGTACCGCAGCGGTGCGCCGACAACAAGTACCGGCAACAGCTCCGCCGATGCGGCGATCAGCGTCGCCAGGGCGTCCTGCACCGCATCCAGCAGCGTGTCCTGCAGCAGGATGTCCTCGATGGAGTAGCCCGACAGCGTCAGTTCCGGGAACACCGCCAGCCCCACGCCGTCGTCATGGCAGTCCCGGGCGACCCGCAACACCGCCTCGACGTTGGCGCCCGGGTCGGCGATCGTGGTGTGCAGAGTGCACGCGGCGGCCCGGAGGAAGCCATGGCGATAGGCGCTGTAGAAGTCCATCACCACCTCATTGTTCCCGGCCCACCCCACACCGTTGGCACTAACCCAACTTCTGCGCTCGAGTCGTTTCGTGCCCAGGGCCTCGACACCGCCGCCGGTCTCCGGCATCTCGGCTGCCGCCGGGTCTCGGACTACGCTGACAAGCGCGTTTGCTCGACGAGCGCCGCCAGGGCCGGCCTTTGCCCGCGACATCGTCGCGGACACGGCACAATCTAGGGAGCACACGACCACCCGACAGCAAAGGACCTGGACACGCGCCATGACGGGACAGTCTGTGCAGTTCGGTGTGCTGGGTCCACTACAGATCACCGTCGACGGAAACCCGATCGCGCTCGGTACCCCCAAACAACGGGCTGTGCTGGCCGTACTGCTGATGAATCGCAATCGGCCTGTCTCCGTCGACGCACTGGTGACCGCAGCATGGGCGGACGCGGCGCCGGCGGGTGCGCGCGCCAGTCTGCACTCCTACGTCTCCAATCTGCGCAAGCTGCTGTCCACGGCCGCAGCCGAGCCCGAGGCCACCCTGGCCAGTGCCCCACCCGGCTACCGGCTCACGGTGTCCGAGACGGCGCTGGACCTCGGCCGGTTCACCACGGAGAAAGCCGCCGGGTTCCGCGCCGCCGCGGCCGGCGAGTTCGGGCTGGCCAGCAGACACCTGGCGGCCGCGCTGGCCGAATGGCGCGGGCCGGTTCTGGAAGATCTGCAGGACTTCGAATTTGTCGACGCGCTGGCCACCGCGCTCTCCGAGGACCGGCTGAGCGCGGTCACCGCACACGCCGAGGCCGAGATCGCGTGCGGGCGGGCCGGGGAGGTGCTCGGCGCACTGGAAACCCTGACCGCCGAGCACCCCTACCGGGAACCGCTGTGGGCGCAGCTGATCAGCGCCTACTACCTCAGCGAGCGCCAGAGCGACGCCCTCGAGGCTTACGGGCGACTCAAGCGCAACCTGGCCGACGAGCTCGGCATCGACCCCGGGCCGTCGCTGCGTGACCTCTACCAGAAGATCCTGCGCCAGGAACCGTTGGACGCAAAGGCCTCGGCCAAGACCGCCGCCGTCGGCAACGTCACGCAGCTGGACCAGCGAACCGCGATGTCGGCGTCGTCGTCCACCGCCTATCTGGAGGACCCGTCGGGCGGGCAGCACCCGCTGCGCGCGGTGGCCACCCGGATCGGCCGGCTCGACGACAACGACATCGTGCTCGCCGACGCCAAGGTCAGCAGGCATCACGCGGCCGTGATCGACACCGGCACCAGCTACGTGATCAGCGACCTACGTTCGGCCAACGGAATCTACGTGCAGCACAACCGAGTTCAAGGCAGCGCCACCCTGACCGAAGGCGACCAGATCCGAATCTGCGATTACACCTTCGTCTTCCGGACCACCACGGGAACTGTCCGGACCACCGAAGGTGCACAGTGACCGACAACAGATCCCGGGAGGGTTCCCAGGTGGGCCCCTACCAGCTGACCCGGCTGATCGGGCGAGGCGGCATGGGCGAGGTGTACGAGGCCTACGACACGGTCAAGGACCGCACGGTGGCCCTGAAACTGCTACCCGCCAACCTGTCACACGACGCCACCTTCCGTACGCGGCTGGAACGGGAAGCCCGCTCGGCCGGCAAACTCCAAGAGCCGCACGTGGTTCCGATTCACGACTTCGGCGAGATCGACGGTCACCTGTTTGTCGACATGCGGCTGATCAACGGTGTCGATCTGCGGTCGGTCCTCAACCGGGACGGCCCGATGGCCCCGGCCCGCGCAGTGGCGATCGTGCGGCAGATCGCGTCGGCCCTGGATGCGGCACACGCCGCCGGGGTCACTCACCGCGACGTCAAGCCGGAGAACATCCTCACCACCGCCGACGACTTCGCCTACCTGGTGGATTTTGGCATCGCCAACGCCGCCACCGACGAGACCATCACCGAACAGGGCTCGGCCATCGGCACCTTCGCCTACATGGCGCCCGAACGGTTCACCAGCGCCGCGGTCAGTTTCAAAGCCGATGTCTACGCCCTGGCCTGTGTCCTCTACGAGTGCCTCACCGCCACCCAGCCGTACCGCGCCGACAGCGTGAGCGTGTTGATCACCTCCCATCTGATGGAGCCGCCGCCACGACCCAGCCTGGCGGCACCGGGCCTGCCACCGGCCCTGGACGAGGTGATCGCCCGCGGGATGGCCAAGCAGCCCGATGACCGGTTTGCCACCGCCGGGGAACTGGCCTCGGCGGCCGCACACGCAGCCGGGGTCACCGACGGCATGTTCACGGTGACGGCCCCGGCACCGTCGACACACGCACCACCGCCGAAACGCCGCGGCTGGGTCGTGGGCGCCGCCCTGGCGGCCGTCGTCGTCCTGGTCGCCGCCGTCGCTGCCACGTGGACATTGCGGGACCCGGGCACCTCGATGAACTCCACCCAGACGATCACCCGCACCGTCACCTCGGCTCCGCGGGCACCGATCTCCCTGCCGCCACACGAGACCGTGTCCCCGACGTTGCGCCGCCTGCTGTCGGTGGTGCCCTCGGGATACGAGTCGTGTGAGCCCGTCAGGCCCCCGGTGAGGGGGGCCTTGGCCACCGTGGACTGCGGCCAGAACTCCAACCCGGGCGGACCCCAGAGCGCGTCGTACTCGTTGTTCCCCACCATCGACGACCTCAACGACGCATTCGACCAGAGCAATGGCGAGGACACGCTGCGCGACTGCCCCGGTGGCCTGGAATCCCCGGGCACCTGGGATTACGACTCCACTCCCGAGGAGGTGGAGGGATCGGTGGCCTGCGGCGACTACCAAGGCGCTCCCGACATCATGTGGACCAAGAACTCGGATCTGATGTTGGGCGTGGCGCAAGGCCGCGACCTCGATGAACTACATCAATGGTGGGTCGACTACGTCTGAGCGGAACGCGGGTGCCCCGGGCGCCACAGCGCAGCAGCGTCGTCGGGCGTTCTCCGCGGCGGACTGTCGTCGGCAGCGCTTACTCTCGAAGGCGTGGAAGCACCGGAGCTCGTCGCCCTCCTGAACGGCCGGCGACTCGCCGTACTCACCGGTGCCGGGATCTCCACCGATTCCGGTATCCCGGACTATCGGAGCCCGGACTCACCGCCCAGCAATCCGATGACCATCCGCCAGTTCACCTCCGACCCGACGTTTCGGCAACGGTATTGGGCCCGAAACCATGTCGGCTGGCGGCATCTGGATCAGACGTTGCCCAACGCCGGTCACCGGGCGCTCGCGGAGCTGGAACGTACCGGGGTGGTCACCGGTCTGATCACCCAGAACGTCGACCTACTGCACACCAAGGCGGGCAGCAGGACCGTCGTCGACCTGCACGGAACCTACGCCCGGGTGGTGTGCCTGGAGTGTGGTCACGCCATGTCACGTGAAGCGCTGGCCGACGAACTGGAAGCGCTCAACCCCGGGTTCATCGAGCGCGCCGAACAACTCGGCGGCATCGCGGTGGCTCCGGACGCCGACGCCACGGTCAGCGACACCTCCAACTTCCGTTACCTCGACTGTCCCCGCTGCGACGGCATGCTCAAGCCGGATATCGTCTACTTCGGCGAGAATGTACCGAAAGATCGTGTTGCACATGCCTATTCACTGCTCGATGCCGCTGACGCCCTCCTGGTCGCCGGGTCCTCGCTGACGGTGTTCTCCGGCTACCGGTTTGTCCGGCACGCCGCCGCGACGGGCAAGCCCGTCGCAATCGTCAACCGCGGCCCCACCCGCGGTGACGACCAGGCCACGGTGAAGGTCAACAGCGGCTGCGCGGAAATGCTGACGCTGCTCGCCGACGAGCTGTACCCGGCCGTCCCCGTGTGACTGCGGTCCGCTCCGGTTACGGGTGCGTCGAGATCGGTAGGTGCCGGATGGCGTGCACGAAGTTGCCCGGCACATAGCTGGGTTCGCCGGCGCGGATGTCCGGCAGCGCGGTCAACAGTTCGCCGAACAGTGCCCGCAGCTGTGTCCGGGCAACGTGCGCCCCGAGGCAGAAGTGCCGGCCACCGCCCCCGAACCCCAGGTGCGGGTTGGGATGACGACCCAGGTTCAGGGCCGCGGGGTCGTCGAAGACCTCGGTGTCCCAGTTGCCCGACGGATAGAACATCACCACTTTCTCGCCCGCCAGGATCCGCTGTCCGCCGAGATCACAATCGGTTGCGGCCGTGCGCCGGAACGTCATCACCGGACTGGCCCAGCGGACGAACTCCTCGACCGCCGAGCCGATGCGCGCATCGAAATCCTCCAGCAGCCAAGCACGTTGCTGCGGGAAGTCGGTCAGGGCCTTCACCGCGTGACTGGCGGTCTGACGGGTGGTGTCATTGCCGGCAACAGCGAGCAACACGAAGAACGCGGACACCTCGGCATCGTTGAGCCGGTCACCGTCGACCTCGGCGTGCACGAGGGCACTGATCAGATCGTCACCGGGATTCTCGCGACGCTCCGCGGCCAGGGTTCCCGCCACCTGGTGCAGGTACATCTGGCTCTCCAGCAACACCTCCAGTGGGTTGCGGCCCGCGAGATACACCGGATCCGCCCAGGACACCAGCGCGTCGGCGGCGCGGGCCACCTGTTGGCGTTCCGATTCGGGGATGCCAACCATGTCCGACAGCGTCCGGACGGGAAGTTCCTTGGCGCAGAGGTCGACGAAGTCGGCTCCGCTGCCGGCCTGCACGAGTTCGCCGACGATCGCCGCGGCGTTGACCTTGATGGACTCCTCGATGCGGCGGACCTGTCGCGGGGTGAACGCCGAGTGCACCACCTTGCGAATCATGGTGTGCCGCGGTGCATCCATCGCCAGGAACGACTGCGACGCCTCGAGCAGTTCCTCGGGGACGTTCTCGAACAGCACGCCCTTGCCCGACAGGAACACCTCACTGTTGCGACTGACGGCCGTGATGTCGGCATGTCGGGTGACGGCCCAGTAGCCCCGATCGTTCGGGTCGTGCATCAGCGCGTCGTCGACCGGTGGATGCCAGCTGACGGGCCGCTGTGCCCGCAGTTCGGCGAAGGACCGCTCGCGCTCGGCCGCGGCGGTGGACCAGAACGCCCGCGACGACAGATCGATCGGGTCATAGGGGCGGTCACCGGTGGCTGCAGATGTGATCGACGGCACAGTCATGCCGCGACAATAAGTCTAGACAGTGTGTCTAGTCAAGATGCGTATCGCATCGCTAAGCTGCTCCCATGCCGTCGGTCACCCGCAAGCCGCAGGCCAAGCGCCAGAAACGCCGCGAACAGATCGAGCGTGATCTGCTGGCAGCTGCCGAGCGTCTGATGAACGACGGTGCAAGTTTCACCGAACTGAGCGTCGACCGGCTGGCCACCGAAGCCGGCATCTCGCGGGCCAGTTTCTACATCTATTTCGAGGACAAAGGCCATCTGCTGCGCAGCCTGGCCGGTCAGGTGTTCGGCGAACTCTCCGACAGCGCGCAACGCTGGTGGAGTGTCGCCTCACGCCGCGATCCGGCTGACATCCGAGTGGCGATAACCGGGATCGTCGCCGGGTACCGACGTCACCAATCACTTCTGGTCGCACTCAACGAGATGGCCGGCTACGACCCCCAGGTGGCCGCCACGTACCGGGAGTTGCTCACCGATATCGCCGGCCGGCTGCGTGAGGTGATCGAAAACGGGCAGGCCGACGGCTCGATCCGGGCCGAGCTGTCTGCGGCCGCCACAGCGAGTGCGCTGTCCTGGATGGTAGAACGCGCCTGCCAACAGGAACTGCCATCCCAGACGGCCGAACACGACGTCGAGCTGGCCGAATCATTGGCTCAGATCGCCTGGGGGGCACTGTATCTGGCCCCGCTCCCAGCCTGAGCGCACGTGTTTGTACGTTCCGCCGCGGCGTGTTGGGTACAGACACGCTCGCTCGCGCTGATCTAGAGCGCGACCAGGTCGTCGGCGTGGACCGCGGGGCGCCGCATCTCGGCCGGCAACTCCGGCGTCGAGCGGCCCATCATCGTCGACAGTTCGGCGGCGTCGTAGGCCACCACTCCACGGGCCACCACCGCACCGTCCGGGCCATGCAACTCGACGACGTCACCGCCGAAGAACCGGCCCGACAGTGCGGTGATCCCGGCCGCCAGCAGCGACCGCCGCTGCTCCAACACCGCCCGCACCGCACCCTCGTCCAGTGACAAACTGCCCGCACTCTCAGCGGCGTAACGCACCCAGAAACGACGCGCCGACATCCGATCCGACCGCGCCGTGAACACCGTGCCCACCGAAGCATCCGACAACGCATCGGCGGCCTCGGCCGCCGCGGCCAGCAGAACCGGCACCCCGGCGTCGGCCGCCAACAGCGCCGACGACAGCTTCGAGGCCATCCCGCCGGTACCCAGGTGGCTGCCACGGCCGGCGATGACACCGTCGAGGTCATCCGGTCCCGTCACCTCGCCGATGAACCGCGCATCCGACTTCCGCGGGTCCGAATCGTAGAGCCCGTCGATATCCGAGAGCAGCACCAGCGCATCGGCACCGACCAGGTGCGCCACCAGCGCCGAGAGCCGATCGTTGTCACCGAAGCGGATCTCGTTGGTGGCTACCGTGTCGTTCTCGTTGACGATCGCGACCGCATGCAAGGACCGCAACCGGTCCAGGGTGCGTTGAGCATTGGTGTGCTGCACCCGCATCGAGATGTCGTGTGCAGTCAGCAGCACCTGCCCCACCGTGCGGCCATAGCGGGAAAACGCCGAGCTCCAGGAATTCACCAGCGCCACCTGACCGACGCTGGCCGCAGCCTGCTTCGTCGCCAGATCCGTTGGCCTCTTGGGCAATCCGAGCGGTTCGATACCAGCCGCGATAGCACCGGAAGAGACGATGACGACGTCCGAGCCGGCTTTCATCCGCTTCTCGATCGCGTCGACCAGATACTGCAGCCGACTCGCGTCGAACACACCGGCGGGGGTGGTCAGCGCAGTGGTGCCGATCTTGACGACAATGCTGCGGGCGTTCCGAATGGCGTCGCGATGGACGCTCATTGACCCTCTCCGGTGTCGGGCTGTTCCCGGCGGGCCTTGCGGGCGGCCTTGCGCTCGTCGGCGCCCACCCGTTCGTTGCGCTCGAGCCGGACATCGGTGCCACGACCCGTCGGCATCACGTCGACGCCGGCGGGGGTCTGCGGCTCCCAATCGAAGGTCATATCGCCGATGGTGACCGCACAGCCGGGCCGGGCACCGAGCTTCACCAGCTTGTCTTCGACGCCCAAGCGGGCCAGCCGATCCCCCAGATAACCGACGGCTTCGTCATTGGCGAAATTCGTCTGGGCGATCCAGCGTTCCGGGCGAACTCCGCGCACGCGGTAGCCACCGTCGCCGTCGGGCTCCACCGAGAACGCGGTCTCGTCGACCGGAATGGGCCGGATCACCGGCCGGCGCGGCGCGAGCACGGGCAACGCGGCACGGTACGCCGACACCATGTCCCACAGCGCGAACGTCAACTGGCGCAAGCCGATATGTGCCACCGTCGACACCTCGAACACCGGCCACCCGCGAGCAGCAACATCCGCACGGACAAAGTCGGCGAGCTCTTTGGCATCCGGCACGTCAACCTTGTTGAGCACCACCGCACGAGGACGCTCGGCGAGATCGCCCAGCGTCGAATCTCCCTGCAGGGTCGGCTGATAAGCAGCCAACTCGGCTTCGAGCGCATCGATGTCGGACAGCGGATCGCGGCCCGGCTCCATCGTGGCGCAGTCCACCACATGGACCAACACCGCACACCGCTCGATATGCCGCAGGAAGTCCAGGCCAAGACCGCGCCCGTCGGATGCGCCGGGAATCAGGCCGGGAACATCGGCAACAGTGAACGTGTGCTCACCGGCGGAGACAACACCCAGATTGGGCACCAGGGTCGTGAAGGGGTAGTCGGCGATCTTGGGCTTTGCCGCCGAGATCACTGACACCAGAGAGGACTTGCCCGCAGAAGGGAAGCCGACCAGACCGACGTCGGCGACAGTCTTCAGTTCCAGGGTGAGCTCGCGCTCATCACCCTTCTCCCCCAACAGCGCAAAACCCGGGGCCTTACGGGCGCGAGATGCCAACGCAGCGTTACCGAGACCGCCGCGGCCGCCCGCCGCAGCCTCGAAGCGGGTGCCCGGACCGACCAAATCAGCCAGCATCCGACCGTCGCTGTCGAGGACGACAGTGCCGTCAGGTACCCGCACCTCGAGGTCAGCACCTGCAGCACCGTCCCGGTTGCTGCCCGCCCCCTGCTTGCCGGACGGGGCCACCACATGCGGGTGGAAGTGAAAATCCAGCAGCGTGTGCACCTGGGGATCGACGACAAGCACGATGCTGCCGCCGCGTCCGCCGTTGCCACCGTCCGGACCACCGAGAGGTTTGAACTTTTCACGGTGCACCGAAGCGCAACCGTGACCCCCGGAGCCGGCTTGGGCGTGAATGACGACGCGGTCGACGAACCGGGGCATCGGAAGACCTTCCTGTGCGATGTGAAGCTAGTGCGAAGTACTTTCGAGAACTCGCAGCAGCTTCACTGTCGCAGGCGTGGTCCTCGTGAAATCAGGCGTCGACCGGCAGGATGTTGATCGTCTTACGGCCGCGCTTGACGCCGAACTCGACGGCGCCGGGCGACAGCGCGAACAGCGTGTCGTCGCCACCGCGGCCGACGTTCACGCCTGGGTGGAAGTGGGTGCCGCGCTGGCGGACGATGATCTCGCCGGCCTTGACGACCTGGCCACCGAAACGCTTGACGCCAAGGCGCTGGGCGTTGGAATCGCGACCGTTGCGCGAGCTGGAAGCGCCCTTCTTATGTGCCATGTGTTCGCTCCCTTGCTACTTGATTCCGGTGACCTTGAGGACCGTCAGCTGCTGACGGTGCCCCTGGCGCTTGTGATAGCCGGTCTTGTTCTTGAACTTGTGGATGCGGATCTTGGGACCCTTGGTGTGCTCGAGGATCTCGGCCGCGACAGTGACCTTCTCCAGCGCCTTCACATCGGTGGTGACCTTGGCGCCGTCCACCACCAGAGCAACCGGCAGCGACACCTTGGCACCAGGCTCCGAGTCGAGCTTCTCGACCTTGACCACGTCGCCGACGGCGACCTTGTACTGCTTGCCGCCAGTCTTGACGATCGCGTACGTGGCGTTCTCGGCTGCCATCGTTGGTGTCTCTCTATCTCTAGTTAGTTACTTCTGGTGATGCTTCTTGCGGGCGCGCGCCACCCGGAGGCTGCACACGCGGGTCTTGGTGCGGGGTCAATATGAACCCGCTGTCGCCGGTGATGGCCTGGCGACAACTGCTCAAGGCTACGTGAGCAGCGTCTTACGGGTCAAACCGCCTAGTTATGAGGCTGGGCGGCCCCAACTTCTAGGACGCAGGCGGCCCCGCCGGTCGTGCTGCCGCCCGGCGACGGCGTGGTCTGGCAACGGCGATCACGTCGACGACGGGTTCGACGTCATCGTCGGAGTCGCTGTCGTCGTCCTCGTCGTCGTCATCGCTGTCGTCGTCATCGCTGTCGTCGTCTTCGCTGTCGTCGTCCTCGACGGAGTCGTCCTCATCGGAGTCATCGTCATCGTCGGAGTCGGAGTCGACCAGTTCGATATCGTCGTCGTCATCGGAGTCGTCGTCGTCCTCGTCGAGACCGAGCTCGTCGTCAGAATCCTCGTCCTCGGAATCCTCGTCCTCGGAGTCATCGAACTCCTCCACGGAGACCAGTTCGTCGGGCTGTTCCTCCCCGACCGCGTCGTGCAACTTGTCTTCATTGAGGTTCTTGTCGAGGTCGGCGTCGAGACCGGCTTCCACGACACCGGTGTCCTCATCGGTGTCGTCGTCCTCGTGCTTGCCGTTGGCCGCAGCCATCGCCTTGAACATCGGATGCTCCGCAGCGGCATGCGCAGGCACCCTGGACATGTCGGCCACGACAGCCGGCTCTTCGGCCTTGCCCTTCTTGGCCGACCGCTTACTGCGCCGGCTGGTGGGCTCGGCTTTGCGCGGAGGCGCCGCCGGCCCGGAGTCCACCGGGTCGGAATGCAGCACGATGCCGCGTCCCGCGCAGTGGCTACACGTCGTGGAGAACGCCTCGACCAGCCCCGTACCCAGCCGCTTGCGAGTCAGCTGCACCAGGCCCAGAGAAGTCACTTCGGACACCTGGTGGCGGGTACGGTCCCGGGCCAGCGCCTCGGTGAGCCGGCGCAGCACCAGGTCCCGGTTCGATTCGAGCACCATGTCGATGAAGTCGATGACGATGATGCCGCCGATATCGCGCAGACGCAGCTGACGCACGATCTCCTCGGCCGCCTCCAGGTTGTTCTTCGTGACGGTCTGCTCGAGATTGCCGCCCGCGCCGGTGAACTTGCCGGTGTTGACGTCGACGACGGTCATCGCCTCGGTCCGGTCGATCACCAGAGTTCCACCGGACGGCAGCCACACCTTGCGGTCCATCGCCTTGGTCAGCTGTTCATCGATGCGGTGGACGGCAAAGACATCCGGTCCACCGTTCTGGGCGGCCTCGTACTTGGTGAGCTTGCCGACCAACTCCGGCGCGACCGATTCGACGTAATCGGTGATGGTCTTCCAGGCGCCGTCGCCGGAGACGATCAAACCGGAGAAGTCTTCGTTGAACAGGTCACGGATGACCTTGACCAGCACGTCCGGCTCTTCGTACAGGGCGACCGCCGCACCGGCGGCCTTACCCTTGGTCTCGGCTGCCTTGGCTTCGATCTGGGTCCAGCGTTCCTGCAGGCGCGAGACATCGCCGCGGATATCGGATTCCTTCACGCCCTCGGACGCGGTCCGGATGATCACGCCGGCGTCGGCCGGCACGACCTCGCGCAGGATCTCCTTGAGACGCTGGCGTTCCGTGTCGGGCAGCTTGCGGCTGATTCCCGTGGACGACGCCCCCGGCACGTACACCAGGTAGCGACCGGCCAACGACACCTGGGTGGTGAGCCGGGCACCTTTGTGGCCAACCGGATCTTTGCTGACCTGGACAAGAACGTAATCCCCGGGACGGAGAGCCTGCTCGATCTTGCGCTGGGCGCCACCGAGACCGGCAGCCTCCCAATTCACCTCACCCGCGTAGAGAACCCCGTTGCGGCCTCGGCCGATGTCGACAAAAGCGGCCTCCATGGAGGGAAGGACGTTCTGCACGATGCCGAGATAGATGTTGCCGACCAGCGATGCCGAAGCGGCCGAGGTCACGAAGTGTTCGACGACCACGCCGTCTTCGAGAACCGCGATCTGGGTGTAGCGAGCACCGGCGTGCGGCGGCTCGGTGCGGACCTTGTCTCGGACCACCATGACGCGCTCGACCGCTTCGCGCCTGGCCAGGAACTCGGCCTCGGACAGGATCGGCGGGCGACGCCGGCCGGCGTCCCGACCGTCGCGGCGACGCTGCCGTTTGGCTTCGAGCCGGGTGGACCCGGAGATGCCCTGGATCTCGTTGGAGGCCTTTTCCGCCCGCTCGGCCTTGGAACGCGGAGCCCGTTCGTGCACGACGGTGTTCGGCGGGTCATCGGGCGAACTTGCGTCGCCGTCGTCACCCGATCCGGATTTGCGTCGACGGCGCCGGCGGCGGCGACGGTTGGAGCCGTCACCGGATGCGCCGTCATCGTCGTCGGAGTCTTCGTCCGAGGAATCTTCCTCGGCGTCGGGCGTCTCGCCTTTGCCCTTGGCCTTGTCGTCAGTGTCGGTGTCGGTGTCGTCGTCGGTGCGGCTGTCGTCGTCGGCGCCGTCCTCGTCACCATCGACACCGGATTCGCCACCGCGGCCGCGACCGCGACCGCGACGACCGCGCCGACGCCGGCGGTTGGCCGGCTTCTCGGCCTGCTCGTCGTCGCCGTCGTCGTCAGCTTCGTCGGTGTCCGGCTCGTCGCGATCCTCGGGTTCGACGCGGTCCGGAACCGGACGCGTCTGCACCGGTTGCGGCGCTACGAACAGCGGCAGGTAATCGGCGACCACTTCCACGGCGGCCGTATTCCGGTCCGTGGTCGTGGGGTCGCTCAGACTCGAGATGTCACCGATGCTCATGAGGTCGCCGACACCGGAGAGGTCGTCGGCACTGGGCCAGCCACCAACCGTCTCGATCAACAGCCGGGACTCCGGTTCAGCCTCGAGTGCCGGAGCAGATCGCTCCTCGACGGCCGGCTCCTCGGCCACCGGAACATCCGCTACCGGGTCGGGCTGTGAGGCCTCGGCGGGTTGGGTCTCGGCGGGTTCGGCCGGAGACTCGGCGACAACCGCCGGCTCCGTGCTCTGTTCCGCAGGTGCCGGGGTTTTCTGTTCCGCGGGTGTCGGAGCGGCCGCAGTCTCGGCGGCGGCGGCGGCGAGCACGTCTCGCACCTTGACCGCGTCGGTCCGGTCCACACTGGAATGTGCACTGCGTGATCGGCCGTCGAACTCGGCCAGCGCTTCCAGAACTCGTCGACTCGTGGTTCCGAGAACCCGGGCCAATGAGTGGACCCTCAGGCGTGCCGGCAGCTCCAGCTCAGCAGGCGCAGCACTGTTCTCCGTATCGCTGCTTCCAGCGGCGCTGCTGTCAGTGTGGTCTTGGATTTTGGCATCGTCGTCCACGTACTCTCCTTCGAGCCCCCGGGCGCGTCATGGCGACGCGGCCGCGCGAGGACTTCGGTTATGGGCTCGGCTGGGCAACACCCGAGCTTGTTGTGGTCTCGCCCCGGGCGGCTCTTATGAACCCACCCGGCGCCTGGGTTGAATGATGGCTGTGACGTCCGGCGCCGCATCGCAGGTTGCGATGGTCGCGCTCGTCTAAGTCTTCATCCGGGCGTCCGCCGCCGGTCTGGCGACGTACACCCTCGCCCAGTATCCCACACCGAAGCAGTACATCCGACCAAGACTGGGCGCAGCCAAGCTGCGCCCAGGTCAGCGACGGGTCAGTTGGTGGGGAACCAGAGCGCGATCTCGCGCTCCGCGGACTCCGGCGAGTCGGAGCCGTGCACCAGGTTGAACTGGGTTTCCAGACCGAGATCGCCACGGATCGTGCCGGGTACGGCCTTCTCGACCGGATCGGTGCCACCGGCGAGCTGACGGAAGGCTGCGATGGCACGCGGGCCTTCGAGGACCGCCGCGACAACGGGTCCGGAGGTGATGAACTCCAGAAGCGATCCGAAGAAGGGTTTGCCGTCATGCTCGGCGTAGTGCGCCCGGGCCAGGTCCTCACTGACGTTCTTGAGTTCCAGGGCTGCGATAGCAAGACCCTTTCGCTCAACCCGGCTGATGATCTCTCCGATCAATTGCCGCTCGACGCCATCAGGCTTGATCAGGGCCAAAGTCCGCTCAGTCACGGTCGCACACAGTACCGAAAACGGGTGAAATCACAGTATCGCCTGGTCAAAGGGTCAGTTCGACGGGCGCTGCTGGCCGGGCAGCAATCCGCGACGCTGCCGGCGGAGCACCTCGGCGCGCAGATAGATGATCATCGCCCAGACCACGGCGAACACCAGGCCGATGAAGCCGATACCCGGATAGATGACCCAGCCGGCCACCAGCAGCAGTTGCACCCCGGTGTTCACCCAGATCGCCCAGGGTCGGCCCTGTATTCCGGACAGCAGCACCAGGAACACCGCAAAGCCGATCAGGAATGCGGTGGAGAACGCGTTCAGCCCGCCGCCGACAGCACCGACAACCGGCAGGGCGAGCAACACCACGATGGCTTCCAGGATCAGCACGCCGGCCATGACTCCCCGGAAGCTCTTCCAGGGATCCGCTGGCGGTGGCTGGTCGGGTGGCTGCGGGGCTTCACTCATTGGGGGTCCTTGCCGAACAGGGTGCGGGCCGCGCCCGCCGTCACCACCGAGCCGGTGATCACGATGCCGTTCCCGGACACACCACCGTCCGCGCCGGCCTCCTCGACAAGCGCGGTGGCAGTTTCGAGGGCATCCGCCAGTGTCGGGGCCGTGATGACCCGATCGGGTCCGAAGCGCTCCTCTGCCATCATCGCCAGCACATCGACTTCGAGCGCGCGCGGCGAGCCGTTGTGGGTCACCACAACGTGATCGAAGACCGGTTCCAGGGCCTCCAGAATGCCCGCAACATCCTTGTCGGCCATCACCGCGAGCACGCCGACCAGGAATCGGAAATCGAACTCCTCAGCCAAGGTCTGCGCCAGAGCTGCCGCGCCCGCCGGATTGTGAGCGGCGTCGATGAACACCGTCGGCGCGTTGCGCATCCGTTCGAGACGGCCGGGGCTGGCCACCGTCGCGAAACCGGCCCGCACAGCGTCGATGTCGAGCTGCCGCGAGGCTCCGGCGCCAAAGAACGCCTCGACCGCAGCCAGCGCGACGACGGCGTTGTGCGCCTGATGCTCCCCGTGCAGCGGCAGGAACACCTCGGAGTAACGCCCGCCGAGGCCCTGCAGCTCCAGCAGCTGGCCGCCGATCGCCACCTGACGCGATACCACGGCGAACTCCGAGCCCTCCCGGGCGACCGAGGCATCGGCGGCAACCGCCTGCGCCAGAATCACTTCCATCGCTTCGGGCACCTGCTGGGCGATCACGGCGACCATACTGGGGTCGGTCCCTTCCGGGATGACACCCTCGTGTTCGCGCTTGCCGAGGATGCCGGCCTTCTCCCCCGCGATGCCGGCGATGTCGCTGCCCAGGAACTCCACATGGTCCACCCCGATCGGAGTGATCACGGCGACGGGCGCGTCGACGATGTTGGTGGCATCCCAGCGGCCGCCGAGCCCGACTTCGACCACCGCCACATCCACCGGCGCGTCGGCGAAGGCGGCGAAGGCCATCGCGGTGACGACCTCGAACTTGCTCATCGCCGGGCCGCCGGCGGCATGTGACTGCTGGTCGATGAGCTCGACAAACGGCTCGATCTCGCGGTACGTCTCGACGTAGCGGGCCGGGCTGATCGGCTTGTTGTCGATGGAAATACGCTCGGTGGCCGACTGCAGGTGTGGGCTGGTGGTTCGGCCGGTGCGCTGATGCAAGGCGGTGATCAAGGCATCGACCATCCGCGCCACCGACGTCTTGCCGTTGGTCCCGGCGATGTGGATGCTCGGATAGCTGCGTTGCGGCGAGCCGAGCAGCTCCATCAGTGCCGAGATTCGCGCCGTGCTCGGCTCGATCTTGGTTTCCGGCCAACGCTGGTCGAGCAGATGCTCGACCTGCAGCAGGGCGGCCACCTCGTCGGGGCTGGGTTCGACTATCGCCTCCGGCGTGATCGCCGCAGGGTCATCGAAGCCGTCACCGAATTCGCCGCCCTCGAACTCGTCGCTCGGGAAGTCGCCGTCATAGGGAAAATCCGAGTCGGTCATGCCAGTCCGGCCAGGCGCGCGGTGATCCGGTCCACCTCTTCTGCTGCCAGCTGTTGACGGCCCCGGATCTTGGCGACTACGGCATCCGGCGCCTTGTCCAGGAACGCCTCGTTGCCCAGTTTTGCTGTGGTGCCCGCCAATTCCTTCTGAGCGGCGGCCAGATCCTTCTCCAGCCGTCGACGCTCGGCAGCCACGTCGACCGTGCCGGAGGTGTCGAGCTCAACCAGCACCGTGCCACCCGCGAGACGCACCTCGACGGAGGCCGACGGGGTGAAATCCGCGCCGGCCTCGGTCAGCCAGGCCAGCGAGGAGGTGGCGCCGACGTGGGAGGTCAGGCCGGCTTCGTCGATACCGGCCAGCCGTGCGGGCACCCGCTGCCGGTCGGCCAGGCCCTGGTCGCTACGGAAGCGGCGCACCTCGGTGACCAGCTTCTGTAGATCCGCGACCCGCTCGGCCGCAGCGGAGTCCAGCACGATGCCGGAGGGTTGCGGCCAGTCGGCGATCACCAGCGACTCACCACCGGTGAGAGCCTTCCACAGTTCCTCGGTGACAAAGGGCATCACCGGGTGCAGCAGCTTGAGCAGGGTGTCGAGCACCGTGGCCAGCACCGCTGTGGTGTGCGTGGCGCCCTGGCCGAGTTGCACCTTGGCGAGCTCGACATACCAATCACAGAACTCGTCCCAGGCGAAGTGGTAGAGCGCCTCGCAGGCCCGACTGAACTCGTAGGATTCCAGCGCCGAATCCACTTCGGCGCGCACCTCTTCCAGCCGTCCCAGGATCCACTTGTCGGCGTCGGTGAGCACCGACTCAGCCGGCAGCGGCGCCAGCTGGGCACCGTTCATCAGCGCGAAGCGGGTGGCGTTGAACACCTTGGTGGCGAAGTTACGCGACGCGCGGGCGGCATCCTCGCCGATGGACAGGTCGCCGCCGGGGCTGGCGCCGCGAGCCAGGGTGAACCGCAGCGCGTCGGCGCCGAACATCTCCACCCAGTCGAGAGGATCGATGCCGTTGCCCTTGGATTTGCTCATCTTTCGGCCGAATTCGTCACGAATCAGGCCGTGCAGGAACACATTCTGGAACGGCACCTGCGGGCTGCGGGATCCCCCGGCGGTGATGGCCGAATCGTCGCCCACGAAGGTGCCGAACATCATCATCCGCGCCACCCAGAAGAACAGGATGTCGTAGCCGGTCACCAAAACTGTTGTGGGGTAGAACTTCTCGAGTTCCGGGGTGCGGTCGGGCCAGCCCATCGTGGAGAACGGCCACAACGCCGAGGAGAACCAGGTGTCCAGGACGTCCGGGTCCTGCTCCCAGCCCTCGGGAGGGGTCTCATCGGGCCCGACGCAGACCTTCTGGCCGTCGGGACCGTGCCAGATCGGGATGCGGTGCCCCCACCACAGCTGCCGGGAGATGCACCAGTCGTGCATGTTGTCCACCCACGCGAACCATCTCGGCTCCAGGCTGGCGGGGTGAATCACGGTGTCGCCGTTACGCACCGCATCACCGGAGGCCTTGGCCAGCGACTCGACCTTGACCCACCACTGCAGGCTCAACCGCGGTTCGATCGGCTCACCGCTGCGCTCGGAGTGCCCGACGCTGTGCTGGTAGGGCCGCTTCTCGGCGACGATCCGGCCTTCGGCGGACAGCGCCTCCCGGACCGCGACCCGGGCGTCGAAGCGGTCCATGCCGTCGAACTGCGTACCGGTGTCGGCGATGCGCCCCTGGGCGTCCATCATCGTCGGCATCGGCAGGTTGTGACGCAGCCCGATCTCGAAGTCGTTCGGATCGTGGGCGGGCGTGACCTTGACTGCGCCGGTACCGAATTCGGGGTCGACGTGATCATCGGCGACGATGACGATCTGCCGGTCCAGGAACGGATGCGCCAGGCTCTGCCCCACCAGCGCCCGGTAACGCTCGTCGTCAGGGTGCACCGCGATCGCGGTGTCGCCGAGCATGGTCTCCATCCGGGTGGTGGCGACGACGATGTGCGGCTCGTTGTCGTCCATCGAGCCGTACCGGAACGACACCAGCTCGCCGTCGACGTCTTCGTACTTCACTTCGAGGTCGCTGATCGCGGTCTGCAGCACCGGCGACCAGTTGACCAGACGTTCGGCCTGATAGATCAGCCCGGCGTCGTAGAGCCGTTTGAAGATGGTGCGCACCGCACGGGACAGTCCGTCATCCATGGTGAAGCGGTCCCGGCTCCAGTCCACGCCGTCCCCGAGGCGGCGCATCTGACCGCCGATGGTGCCACCGGATTCACGCTTCCAGTCCCACACCTTGTCGATGAAGAGTTCGCGACCAAGATCCTCTTTGGTCTTTCCTTCGGCGGCGAGTTGTTTCTCCACCAGCGACTGGGTGGCGATACCGGCATGGTCCATACCCGGAAGCCACAGCACCTCGTACCCCTGCATCCGGCGGCGGCGGGTCAGCGCATCCATCACGGTGTGGTCCAAGGCATGCCCCATGTGCAGGCTGCCGGTGACGTTCGGCGGCGGCAGCACAATCGAGTAGGGCGGTTTGTCGCTGGTCGGGTCGGCGGTGAAGTAGCCGGCGTTGACCCAGCCTTCGTACAGCGCGCTCTCTACCGCGGACGGGTCCCAGGTTTTGGGAAGGGCTTCCGCCCGGGAAGCGGCGGTATCGGCGTGGGAGCTGGCAGTCACCGGTCAATTCTAGGTAGCGACGCGCGTGGGGACCGCCGGGGGTTGCACCGCCACGACAAGCGCTGACCCGGCACCACCGTCGGGTCAGCGGCCCCACCGCCGCGGGACCGCCTTACTTCTTGCCGCCCAGCAACCCGCCCAGGAGGTCCCCGAGGCCGCCTCCCTTACCGCCGAGCACCCCGCCGAGGAGATCGCCGAGGGGGTTGTCACCTCGCGAGGTCTGGCCGCTGCCACCGCCGAGAATCCCGCCGAGAATGTCACCCAGGCCGCCCCCGGATCCCGATCCGCCGCCGGCACCGTCGGCGACCTGTTTGCCGATGTAGGCCAGCACGATGGGGGCCAAGATCGGCAACAGCCGTTTGATCAGGTCGCCACCACCGGCGCCCGCTCCGGTGAGCTTGTCACCGATGACGCCGCTGTTGTTGCCGCCGAAGATCTTGGCGACGATCTTGTCACCGTCGTTCTGATCCACGTCCTCGACGCGGACCCCGCCGTCGAGCAGTCCGGCTGCGGCGTGGTCGGCGGCTGCCGACTGGATCTGGCTCGCTGTGGCGTCGTCGTTCGCCGCGTTGTGCTGCAACCCTCCGACGAGGGTGGGTACCAGGGCCCGAACCGCGGTGCTCACCTCCGCCTGGTCCACCCCCAGTTTCTGGGCGATATCGGCGACGGGAATCTGTGCGTAGAGATCGTCGAGTCCGGCCATGACTTCCACCTTCTCCGCTGACGTGATGGTCTGGCGAATGGCGACGTTAGTCCTCCCGGGAGCCGCCGGGGCCGGATCGGTGGACTCCGTCAGTTCAGCCGCGCCGTCTCCAGCGTCACGCCGTCCGCGGCGGGCAACAGATCGAGTAGGGCGTCGCCGAGAGCGGTGGCCGGGGTCAGCACACCCCGCAGATCCGACAGGGTGTCCCGATGCAGCGCCAGTGCCAGGCCGCACTCGCCGAGCAGAACTGCGGTGGCCTTGTACCCGGGGTCGCCCAGCTGGGCCATCGTGGCACGGTATCGCGCACCCGAGGCGGTGGTGGTGTAGGTCTCGACGGTGTAGTGACCGCGGTCCCGGGTGCTCTCGCTCGGGCCGGTGCCCGGCATGGGGGCGATCCGCTCGACCAGTCGAGTGGGCAGTTTGTCGAAGTACCGACTGCCCAGCCCCAACACCGCGGCCTGGGTGGCGGTCCCCACCGCCGCGGCCACCGGCCCCAGCGGCGTGGACCCCATGCTCATCGCTTCGGTGTAGCGGAATCTGTGCCCGTAGGACCAGTTCAGCAGGCTGTTGCTACGCCTGACGATCCGGGCGTTGGCGGCGCCCATGATGAAGGCGCCGGTCCAGATTCCGCGCAGCTCCGGTGCGATCTGGACACCTTTGCGCCAGCCCAGATCGGGCTGCGGCCCGAGATCGGGTTCGGCCGGGCGATTGGTGGTCAACGTGTAGGGGTCGGCCATCGCCGCCCGCGCGCCGGCATCGGTGGACGAGGTGCGCATCACCTCCATCATCGACGCCACGGTGCCGCCGGAGACCCCACCGGCGAACCGGCGCACCACCAGGCTGGTGTCCAGCAGCTCGCCCGCACCGTCGGCCTCCGCTCTCTTGTAGAGCGCATACACGGTGAGATCCGAAGGCACCGAGTCGAATCCGCAGGAGTGCACGATCCGGGCCCCGGTGTCGGCGGCTTCCTTGTGGTAGTTGTCGATGCTGTCGCGGATGAACATCGTCTCCCCGGTGAGATCCGCGTAGTCGGTACCTGCGGCGGCACACGCGGCGACCAGCGGCAGCCCGTATTTGGTGTAGGGGCCGACGGTGCTGATCACCACCCGGGTGCGGGCGGCCATCGCATTCAGCGTCGAGGGCTGCGAGGCGTCGGCGGTGATCAGCGGCCAGGACTGCGCCTCGGGACCGAGCGATTCCCGTACCGCGAGCAACTTCTCCGGCGAGCGCCCTGCCAGTGCGATCCGCGCGTCCCCTCCCGCCTTCGCCAGGTAGCCGGCGGTGAGATTCCCGACAAAGCCCGTCGCCCCGTACACCACGATGTCGAATTCACGCTCGGCTCCGGTCATAGAGCCAACCTACCGGCCGGTTGCCTGCCCCGGCGAGCGCGTTGGGGCACCCGACACCACTCCGATGTGCGGATGCTTGCGAGCCCCGATCAGCTGTCTACGGCGCGACCGCTACGGAGTGGCATCGGGGAAGGCGATGACGGACAGGAACCTGATCGGCAGCGCGATCAGGGCCGTCGGACCGTGGGCACCCTCGCCGTCGAACTGCAGTGAGTCCCCGGGCTGGAGCCGATACACCGACGCGCCATGGCCGTACTCCATCACCCCCTCGAGCTGATAGATGAACTCGGTACCGGGGTGCTGGAACAGCGGATAGGTTTCGCTCTCCGTCGTCAGCGTCACCAGCAGCGACTCCAGCCGCTTGTGCTGGCCGCGCAGCGCGCCCAGCAGTTCGTAGTGATGGCCGACCTGGGTGCCGTTGCGTGCGATCTGCGGGCCGGTGCCCGCCGCGGTGAACACCGCAGCCCGCTCGGCGTCCACACCTCGGAACAATGACGTCACCGGGACGTCCAGACCGGCGGCCAGCCGCGCCAGAGTCGCCAGGCTGCAGGAGGTTTGGGCGTTCTCGATCTTCGACATCATCGCCTTCGAAAGGCCCACCCGATCAGCCATGTCCGATACCGATAGCCCACTCTGGGTGCGCAACGCGCGGACGTTGCGGGCGATCGCGCCTTCCAGCCCGGCGGCGAGCAGTGGTTCGGCCGGGGTGCGTTGCCCGGCCGAACCAGCACTGTTTCGCCGCAGTGAATCGTCGGTCATGGCGGGAGACGCTACCCCGGCTGTCGCTGCGAGTGCGTCAACGCAGCTGTCCAGCGCCGGAATAGGGATGCGGGCTGGTCAGCTTCTGCCCCTCGGCGAACCGAGACAGCCGGAAGTCCGACTCCGGTATTCGTGAATCGCTGCTCACCCCGTCGACCACCAGATCCGCAACCAGGCGACCGACGGCGGGTGAGATCTTGAAACCGTGCCCACTGAACCCGACGGCAAGCACCAGACCCTCGATCGGCGCCCGCGACATCACCGGGTTGAAATCCGGGGTGATGTCGTAGCAGCCGGCATAGGTGGAGGCGACGGCTCCGTCGGCCAGACCGGGGAATCGATGCGAGAGCTTCTCGACGGTGGTCTCCAGGAAATCGCTGTCGGCCCGATTGCTGTACGCGTCGGGGTCAGCTGTTTCAACCGTGTCGAGATCGCTGTTACCGAAGAGGATTTCACCACCGACATCGGGTCTGACGTACTGCAGCGACACCAGGTCGGAGAACACCGGCAGCGCGTCGACGTCGCCGACATCGGCGGGCGGCTTGAGCATCACGATCTGCTCACGTACCACCGCGATCGGAAGGTCGATACCCAGCGCCGCCAGAAACGACGACGACCACACCCCCGTGGCCAGCACGACGTTGCCTCCGGCGATGAACTCACCGTCACTCAGGCGCACTCCCTGAACCCGGTCGGCGTCCACCACGATCTCGGCGACCGCGGCGCCCTGGCGGATCTTCACACCGGCGGCCCGGGCGGTCACCGCAAACGCCTGCGCCGTCATGTAACCGTCGCCGTACCCACCGCGCGGTTCGTAGGCAAATCCGGCGAAGTCATCGAGATAGGCTGTGGACCAGAGCTTTTTGACTTCAGCGACATCGATGCGCTCGGTCTGCACCCCGACCGCCCGTTGCGCGGCGAGGTTGGCATCGAGTGCCTCCACGTCCCCCGCCCCCACACCGACGACATAGCCCGTGCCATGGAACCCGATGGGCTGACCGAAATGATCGGCGGCGGCCTCGAAGACCTCGAGTCCGTACTGACTCATCGCAGCCAGCGAACTGACCCCGTAGTGGCAGCGCACGATGCCGCTGGACTTGCCGGTCATTCCCGACCCGACGGTGGAGCGCTCCAGCACCAACACATCGGTGACCCCACGGCACGCCAACGCCCAGGCGGTGGCAGCCCCCTCGAGACCACCGCCGACGATGATCACCTCAGGCATGGCCGGGAATCCAGTTCGTTCCGGCCAGCGGAATGCGGGCCATGGCAGCGGATTCCAGCGTCAGCGCCACCAGATCCTCGGGCTCGAGGTGCTGGACGTGCGATTTCCCGCAGGCCCGGGCGATGGTCTGCGCCTCCATCGTGATGACCCGCAAGTAGTTGGCCAGCCGGCGGCCGGCCTCGACGGGATCGAGCCTGGCGGAGAGCTCAGGATCCTGGGTGGTGATACCCGCGGGATCTCGGCCGTCCTGGAAGTCATCGTAAAAACCGGGCGCACTGCCGATCTTCTCGTACTCGGCGGCATACCGAGGGTCGTTGTCGCCCAGAGCGATCAGAGCTGCGGTGCCGATCGCGACGGCGTCGGCGCCCAACGCCAGCGCCTTGGCGACGTCGGCACCGCTGCGAATTCCGCCCGAGACGATCAACTGGACTTCTCTGTGCACCCCCAGTTCTTGGAGAGCTTGCACCGCCTGCGGGATCGCGGCCAGCGTCGGAATGCCGACATGTTCGATGAACACGTCCTGCGTGGCGGCGGTGCCGCCCTGCATCCCGTCGACGACAACAACGTCGGCGCCGGCGTGCACGGCCAGCTTCACGTCGTAGTAGGTGCGGGAGGCGCCCATCTTGACATAGATGGGCTTCTCCCAGTCGGTCAGCTCACGAAGTTCGGCGATCTTGATGGTGAGGTCATCGGGACCGGTCCAGTCCGGGTGCCGGCAGGCGCTGCGCTGGTCGATACCTTCGGGCAGGTCGCGCATCCGCGCCACACGCTCGGTGATCTTCTGCCCCAACAGCATTCCACCGCCGCCAGGCTTGGCGCCTTGGCCGAGTACAATCTCGATCGCGTCCGCCTTGCGCAGATCGTCGGGATTCATTCCGTACCGGCTCGGTAGGTACTGGTACACCAGATACTTGCTCTGGCCCCGTTCCTCCGGGGTCATCCCACCGTCACCGGTGGTGGTGGATGTGCCCACCTCGCTGGCACCGCGGCCCAGCGCCTCCTTGGCGTTGGCCGACAGCGAACCGAAGCTCATCCCGGCGATGGTCACCGGAATGCTCAGATGCAGAGGATGTTTGGCGTGCCGACTGCCGAGCACCACGTCGGTGTCGCAGCGCTCGCGATACCCCTCCAAGGGGTACCGCGACATACTGGCGCCCAGGAACGCCAGATCGTCGAGGTGTGGCAGCCGCCGCTTGGCGCCCCAGCCACGAATGTCGTATACCCCGGTGGCAGCGGCGCGCTGGATGTCGTGGATGGTGGCGCGATCGAAGGTGGCCGATTCGCGCAGGCCACGGTGGGCACGGTCGCCGTCGGTCATGGGGAGATGGCTCATCCCGGTTGTTCTCCTATGCGGACAGGATCAGTAGGTGTTGGCGGCGTGGAAGTGATACAGCGACCGTGCCGAGCCGTAGCGGGTGTAGGTGCTGGTGTCGTCGCTGAAACCGGCCTCCTTGAGCAGCGCGGCCAATTCGGCGTGGTGTTGGTCGTCCATCGCTTTGGCAATGCAGTCGGCGCCCAGCGAGGCCACTTCCCCGCGCACGTAGACCCGGGCCTCGTAGATCGAATCCCCCAGCGCGTCACCGACATCTCCGCGGACCACCAGGGTGCCGCTCTGGGCCATGAAGGCGCTCATGTGCCCGGCATTACCGCCGACGACGATGTTGACGCCCTTCATCGAGATTCCGCAGCGCGCCGCGGCATCTCCCTCGATGACCAGCAGCCCGCCGTGGGCGGTGGCGCCCGCCGACTGTGAGGCGTTGCCCTTGACGACCACGGTGCCGCTCATCATGTTCTCGGCCACCCCCACCCCGGCATTGCCGTCGATGACCACCTCGGCCCGTTTGTTCATCGCCGCCGCGTAGTAGCCGACGTGGCCGGCCACCTCCACCCGGACCGGCGCGTCGATGCCGACGGCGAGGTTGTGTGCACCGTTGGGGTTCAGAATCGAGAACACCCCGTCGACATCCGGGGTGTGCAAGGCGGCGTTGATGTCTCGCACACTCGTCAGCGCGACATCAAAGGTCGTCTCATTGGTCAGCGACTCCACGCGTACACCACCTCGGGCTCCGGTTCGAAAAGATGGGCATCCGCGATACCCGGAAGGCCGACCAGCGCCCGGTATTCCGAGGCCATCGCCACCCAGTCTTCGGTCTCGGCGATCACCGCCGGCTTGCAGGCAATGGCGTCGCGCACCACCGCGAAGGAATCCGAATTGGAAACCAACAAGGTGTAGAAGCCGTCGAACTCGGCACACAGTCTCTTCAACGCCAATTCGATGTCAGCACCGTCGGCCAGTTGATGGGCCACAAACCGGGCGCCGACTTCGGTGTCGTTCTCGCTGTCGAATTGCACACCCTCGGCACGCAGTTCCCGACGGATGGTCGCATGATTGGCGAACGAACCGTTGTGTACCAGGCATTGGTCCGGCCCGACAGCGTAGGGGTGGCAGCCCGCAGCGTCGACCGCCGACTCGGTGGCCATTCTGGTGTGTCCGACCCCCTGCCAGCCCTGGGCCTGTGCCAGCCCGTACCGTCGCGCGAGGTCACGCGGGTGACCGACGCCTTTGAGCACCGCAACATCGCGGCCGAAACCGGCGACCAGCGCGGCGGGAACGGCGGCTCGGCACGCTGCGAGCAGCGTGTCGGTGCTCACCGCGGCGTGCACCACAAGCGTGTCGGCCTGTGGAAGCACCACAACCGGGGTGTCCAGCGCCGCTGTGAGGGTTGCCGCCAACGACTCCGCCTCTGCGGCATCGACTTCCAGCAACGAGACTCCGGCATGGCCGGCCGGCGACCACCGGGGGTCGCCGTAGACGGCCACTCCGGCCGAATCCGAGCCGCGCTCCCCCATTTCACACAGCATCCCGGTGAGCAGTTCACCGAGCCGCGGGTAAAGGTCGGGGTTGCGTAGATGCAGCCCCACGATTCCGCACATCAATTAGCTCCTTCGAATGACGGGTCAGAACGCCTGCAGATAACGATCGACTTCCCACGGGGTCACCTCGCGGTGCCAGGAGAAGAACTCCTCGCGCTTGAGGTTGGCGAAGTACGCACCCACTCCCTCACCGGCCCCGTCGAGGGCACCCATGACGACGTCGTCGGCCTCGAGTGCGTCGACCGCGTGCAGCAGGGTCAACGGAAGCGGTTGCAGGCGCTGCGTTGTGGATCCTCCGGGCTCACCTGGATCGAGGTTGCGCTTGATCCCGTCCAGCCCGGCCCCGAGTGCGGCCGCGATGGCCAGATACGGATTGGCCGCCCCGTCGGGACCACGCAGTTCGATGCGTTGATCGTCGGGGACCCGGATGTAGTGGGTGCGGTCGTTGCCGCCGTAGGTGGCGCAGCGGGGAGCCCAGCTGGCTCCGGAGGTGGTGGCGACCGCGCCGGTGCGCTTGTAGGAGTTGACGGTCGGCGCGACGACGGCCTGCAGCGCGCAGGCGTGTTCGAGGATGCCGCCCAGGAAGTTGTAGGCCAGCGGCGACAGTCCCAGGCCGCGTGGGTCATCCGGGGCGGGAAAGACGGCTTCGTCCTTGCTGCGCAGTGACATGTGCAGATGCAGTCCGCTACCGGTGTGGTCGCCGAACGGTTTGGCCATGAAGGTGGCGATCATGCCGCGCTGATCGGCCAGCATGCTCAGCAGGTAGCGCAGCGTGATCACGCGATCGGCGGTGGTCAGGGCATCGGCATAGTTGAAATTCTGCTCGAACTGGCCGTTACCGTCCTCGTGGTCGTTGGCGTAGTTCCCCCATCCCAACGAGTTCATCGCCGCGGACATCCCGGAGAGGTGGTCGAACATTCGGGTGACCCCGCGCGCGTCGTAACAGGGCTGCTCGGCGACATCGCTGGGATCGGCGGTCTGCAGCGCGCCGGTGGCGTCGCGGCGTAGCAGGAAGTATTCGACTTCGGCGCCGACATAGGCCGTCAGGTCACTGTCGGCGGCCCGCTGCAGCATCGATTTGAGGATGACCCGGGGCGCGAAGGGCCACGGCTTGCCCTCGACGTGGGGGTCGCAGTGCACGATCGCCAATCCCTCTTTGACAAACGGGATCGGAGTGAAAGACGCCGGGTCCGGGATGGCCATCAGGTCAGGGTCTTTGGGCTCCTGGCCGATGGCGCCGACGGCGTAGCCGGCGAATCCGACACCTTCGTCGGCCAGCAGGTCAACTGCTTCTACCGGCACCAGTTTGGCGCATGGTTTCCCCCGCAGATCCACAAACAGCGCGAGGATGAATCGGGTATCTGAGTCTTTCGCCGCCTGCGCCAGGTCCGTGGGGGCTGCCATCTCGCACGCCTCTTCCTTGGTGTTGGTTTCTTGCCGTCTGTTTCTTCACAGTGGATAAGGTACACCCAAGGTAAACATGGGTGTGTTTCGCGGATGTGACGCCGCCGTGAGATTCAGATGTCGCGACAGCCCTGGCGCTTGACACACCGGGACGCCCCGAACCCAAAGGCGCCGAGCAGGTTCCAGAACTGCCGAGAGTGGCAACCGAACGGCGAGAGGACTTCACAGCAAATTAACGCGCGGTGACCGGTGGGACACACGCCCAGCACTAGCGTCAGCGTCGTACACCGGCAGTACCCCCCAAACACTGTGAAGAAACAGACCCGTGCTCACCCCCAAACCTAGGTGGAGGTCCCTGTGACACCTGAAGTCGAGGACGCACTGTCGTCCATGGCTGCGGTCAACAACGAGTTCTTCTATTGGGTGTCCATCGCCTTGATGATGCTCATCCACGCCGGCTTCCTCGCCTACGAGGTGGGCGCCTCACGCTCCAAGAACGTGCTGGCGACAGCCATGAAGAACCTGTTGGCGCTGGCGACGATCATCGCATCGTTCTATTTCGTGGGCTGGTTCCTCTACAACGCCATGCCCAGCGGTTTCATCGAGTTCAACGATGCCGCCAAGGCCGCGCTGCCCTGGAGTGACAACATGGGGCCCAACGTCGACGACCCCGCCAGCGGCATCTTCTGGGGCGCCTTTGCACTCTTTGCCGCGACCACCGGGTCGATCATGTCCGGCGCTGTGTTGGAACGCATCCGCACCAGCGGGTTCCTGGTTCTCACCGTGCTGGTCGGTTCGGTCATCTGGATCATCGGTGCGGCATGGGGCTGGCATGGCGCCGGCTGGATGCTGACCAAGCTCGGTTTCCACGACGTCGGCGCGGCCGGCTGTGTGCACATGATCGCCGGGTTCGCCGCACTGGGCATCCTCATCAATCTCGGGCCGCGCATCGGCCGGTTCCGCGCCGACGGCACCGCGGTGACCATCCGTCCGCACAACCTGCCGTTGACCATGCTCGGCCTGATGCTGATCTTCACCGGCTTCTTCGGCTTCCTGATGGGCTGCGTCATCTACAGTTCGGGCGGCTACGAAACGATCTACGCCAGCCCAACAACGTTGAGCGCGTTTGCCTTCAACACTCTGATGGCGTTGGCCGGAGGCATCATCGGGGCCTATCTGACCTCACGCGGTGAACCGTTCTGGACGATCTCCGGAGGCCTGGCCGGAATCATCGGCGCCGCGTCCGGCCTGGATCTCTACCATCCGGCACTCACCTTCGTGCTCGCACTGGGCGCCGGCGCGCTGATCCCCTTCATCGGCAAGCTGCTGGAGAAATTCAAGATCGACGACGTGGTCGGCGCTGTTGCGGTGCACGGTGGCATCGGCCTGTACTCCGTGCTCGTCGCCGGCTTCTTCCTGTGGGGATACCCCAACACCGACGGCAACCCCTCGATCACACCGTGGGGGCAGGCGATCGGCGCGCTGACCTTTGCCGCACTGGGCTTCATTCCGACCTACCTGGTGTCACTGGGCCTGAAAAAGGCAGGCCTGCTGCGGATCCCGCCCGAGGTCGAGCTGCAGGGCCTCGACCTGACCGAGGTCCCGGCCACCCCGTACCCCGAAGGCATTCCGGTCACCGCCATGCCCACCAACGGTATTCACGCCACGGTGGTCATCACCGAAGGAGTGAAGTAGATGTTCAGCCCATTCGAGTCCTATGACGACGCGACCGTTGTCTTCACCTTCGGCGGCTACTCCCTGGGCGTCTGGATCGTCTTCCTGCTGGCGGTGGGCTTGTTCGTCGCGTTCTTCGTCCGGATGATCCAGCACGAGAATCAGGCCTACAAGGCGATCATCGAGCACAAGCCGGTGGAGGCGGGCCCCGCCGCCGAAGGCGAACCACCCGTGTACTAACGCTTCCGGCGGCGAGCAGACGCAAACTGGCGTGTTTTCAGCTGAAAAC
>NZ_JBARXZ010000091.1:0-2965 GCF_049647605.1 Mycobacterium sp.
CCCGGGCGCCGGCCGGGCCTCCAGGCCGGCCGGGACGGCCAGGCCGGCCAGGACCGCCAAGCCCGCAAAGTCAGCCGGGACCGCCAAGGCTGCGAGGGCCACCGGTTCCCGCAAACCGGCCCGCACAGGGCATCATGGAGGCAGCTCGCGGACCAGTGCCCGCGGCGGTGCCCCCAAGAGTTCAGAGGCCCCCGCCCGGACGCGGGGTGGGCGCTCACGTGCAGTGGAAAGTCAACGGTCTTCGAAAGGCCGGCGTTCTCTGGAAGGACAGCGGTACGGGTGAACGACTCGGTCCTCAGACCGGCAGACGGCGCTCCCCTTTCGGTGGTGCTCGCCGGTGGGGGTACCGCCGGCCATGTCGAGCCCGCCATGGCAGTTGCCGATGCACTCACGAGGCTCTACCCCCAGGTGCGGATCACCGCCCTCGGCACCGCCCGCGGATTGGAAACCCGGCTGGTACCCGAACGCGGTTACCACCTGGAGTTGATCACGCCGGTGCCGCTGCCGCGTAAGCCGACCGGCGACCTGGTTCGGCTGCCGGTTCGGGTGCGGCGCGCGGTGCGCCAAACCCGCAAGGTGCTCGACGACGTGGCCGCCGATGTGGTGATCGGTTTCGGCGGTTATGTGGCGCTGCCTGCCTATTTCGCCGCCCGCGGCGGCCTCCGGCACCGCCGGGTGCCGGTGGTGATCCACGAAGCCAACGCCAGAGCCGGTATCGCAAACAGGGTGGGTGCCCGGTTGGCGGGCCGGGTGCTCTCGGCGGTGCCCGATTCCGGGTTGCGCGGCGCCGAGGTGGTGGGGGTGCCGGTGCGCGCCAACATCACCGCACTCGATCGTGCGGCGTTGCGAGCGGAGGCCCGGGCGCATTTCGGATTGCCCGCCGACACCCCGGTGCTGCTGGTCTTCGGCGGATCCCAGGGGGCGGTTTCGCTCAACCGGGCCGTCTCGGCCGCCGCGGACCGGTTGGCTGCGCGCGGTATCGCGGTGCTGCACGCCTTCGGCGCGAAGAACACCCTGGAGGTGCTTCCGGCGGCACCCGGGTCCCCGCCGTACGTGGCGGTGCCGTATCTGAACCGGATGGACCTGGCCTATGCCGCCGCCGACCTGGCGATCTGCCGGTCCGGGGCCATGACGGTGGCCGAGGTCTCGGCGGTGGGCCTGCCCGCGGTGTACGTGCCGCTGCCGATCGGCAACGGGGAACAGCGCCTCAACGCGCTGCCGGTGGTCCAGGCCGGCGGTGGCCTGCTGGTCAGCGATGCCGAGCTGACCCCCGACTATGTTGCCGAGGTGGTCGGTGGAGTGCTCGGTGATGCCGATCGGCTTTCGGCGATGACCGATGCCGCCGCCCGGGTCGGGCACCGCGACGCCGCGCAGCGGGTGGCCGCCGTCGCCATGGAGGTCGCGCGGGCCGGTCGGAGGGAACTGCGGTGAGCGTGCCATTGCCAGACGAGCTGCGCCGGGTCCACATGGTGGGCATCGGCGGTGCGGGTATGTCCGGGATCGCCCGGATCCTGCTGGATCGTGGCGCCCTGGTCTCGGGTTCGGACGCCAAGGAATCTCGCGGGGTGCTGGCGTTGCGGGCGCGTGGTGCGCAGATCCGGATCGGGCACGACGCCTCGGCGCTGGATCTGCTGCCCGGCGGGCCGACGACGGTGATCAGCACCCATGCGGCGATCCCCAAGACCAATCCCGAACTGGTGGAAGCACACCGGCGCGGTATCCCGGTGGTGCTGCGGCCGGTGGTGCTGGCCAAGCTGATGGCCGGTCACACCACGCTGCTGGTCACCGGCACGCACGGCAAGACCACCACCACGTCGATGCTCATCGTGGCGTTGCAGCACACCGGATTCGATCCGTCTTTTGCGGTTGGCGGGGAGTTCGGCGAATCGGGCACCAACGCCCATCACGGCAGCGGGTCCTGTTTTGTCGCCGAAGCCGACGAGAGTGACGGTTCGCTGCTGGAGTACGCGCCGAATGTTGCGGTGGTGACCAATATCGAAGCCGATCACCTGGACTTCTTCGGCACTGTCGAGGCCTACCAGGCGGTGTTCGACCAGTTTGTCGACCAGATCGGAGTCGGTGGCGCGCTGGTGGTGTGTGTCGACGATCCCGGTGCCGCGGATCTCGCCGCGCGGGCTGCCGACCGGGGGATCCGGGTGCTGGCCTACGGCAGCGCCGACGGCAGCGTGCCGCTGGCCGCCAAGCTGGTGCGCTGGCAGCAGCAGGGGACCGGCGCCGTCGCCGAGGTGATGCTGGCCGGTGAGTCGCAGCCACGGGTGATGCGGCTGTCGGTGCCGGGCCGGCACATGGCACTCAATGCGGTGGCGGCGTTGCTGGCCGGCCTGGAGGCGGGCGCGCCGGTGGACGGGATGCTCGAGGGGCTGGCCGGATTCGAGGGTGCCCGCCGCCGCTTCGAGCTGGTGGGCACCGCCAACGGGATTCGTGTGTTCGACGACTACGCCCACCATCCCACCGAGGTGCGTGCCGTGCTCGCCGCCTTGCAGACCGTCACCGAACAGGCGGGTGGCGGCCGGGTGATCGGGGTCTTCCAGCCTCATTTGTATTCGCGCACAAAGACTTTTGCTGCCGAGTTCGGCGCCGCCCTCGACGGGGCGGATCGGGTGTTCGTGCTGGACGTCTATGCCGCGCGCGAGCAGCCGCTGACCGGTATCAGTGGTGCCTCGGTGGCTGAGCACATCACCGTGCCGGTGACCTATGTCCCGGATTTCTCCGCGGCGGCGCGCACGATCGCCGAGGTGGCCGCCCCCGGCGACGTCATCGTCACGATGGGTGCGGGCGATGTCACCTTGCTGGGGCCGGAGATTGTCACCGAGTTGCAGCTCCGGGCAGCGCGGTGACACACCCCGACAATCCCGAGGCGCCGGCGCAACCGCAGCCGGCCGATCCCCAGCCGGCAGATCCCGACTCGGGCGCCGAGCAGGCCGCCCCGGGGCAGGGCGAAGAC
>NZ_JBARXZ010000092.1:0-45737 GCF_049647605.1 Mycobacterium sp.
CTGCTGGATGGTCAGGGTGCGTCCCTGGCCGTCCACAAGGCTCAGCTCATTGTCCAAGCCGGCGTTGGAGGTGCCTGTGCTCGCGAACAGCGCCGCGATGGAGGCGATCATCGCCACCAGCACCCGAACGATTACCTTCATGTTCTCCCCTCCGAATTCAACCGCGCCCGCCCAGATTAGGGGTTGATCAAGGTGCGGTTCCGCCGAAGATATAGCGGATTCGGTTCGAGTGGGTCGGATTGGGGCGCATTGGATGCTGTGAGTTGAATGCGGATGACGTTGCCAAAGGCCGCTTTTGAATTCAGGGTTGAGGCAAATTCAGGTCGAGGGCATCGGCAGGATGACGCGGTCAGGGCGGCTGTAGATGTTCATCGAGGTGCCACGCAGGAAGGCGACGAGGGTGATCCCGGACTGTGACGCCAGATCCACTGCCAGCGACGAGGGGGCAGAGACTGCGGCCATGAGGGGAATCCCGGCCATGACACACTTTTGGGTGAGCTCGAAGGATGCGCGACCACTGACCAGTAATACAGTGCCGGTCAACGGTATCCGACCCTGCTCCAGCGCCCAACCGATGACCTTGTCCACCGCGTTGTGCCTGCCGATGTCCTCGCGCAGCACCAGCTGGGTGCCGTCCGCGGTGAACAGTGCCGCTGCGTGCAGTCCGCCGGTGCTGGCAAAGACCTTCTGGCCGGCGCGCAGCTTCTCCGGCAGGCCGGTCAGGGTTTCGGCGGCGATGGTGGTGGGGTCGTCACCAGGGGCGTGACGGCTGATGGTGGCGACCGCATCCAGCGAGGCCTTGCCGCAGATACCGCATGACGAGGTGGTGTAGAAGTTGCGGCGCACGTCCACATCCGGCAGCGGCACCCCGGGCGCCAGCGTCACATCCAGGACGTTGTAGCTGTTGACGCCGTCGTCATCGGCGCCGCGGCAGTAGCGCACCGTGAGTACTTCATCGCGATTGCCGATGACACCTTCGGTGAGCAGGAATCCTTGTGCCAGTTCGATATCGGCACCAGGTGTGCGCATGGTGACGGTCAGCGGGCTGCCGTTGAGCCGGATTTCCAGCGGCTCCTCCACCACCAGGGTCTCCGGCCGCTCGGTGATGTGTTGGGCCGTGACGTGACTGGCCGGTCGACGTGCGGTGACTCTACCCATCTGCGGCTTCCACCCGGATGACCACGGCCTTGGACACCGGCGTGTTGGACTTTTTTGCGGTGTGGTCAAGGGGGACCAGCGGATTGGTCTCCGGGTAGTAGGCGGCGGCGTTGCCGACCGGGGTGGGGTAGGACACCACCACGAAGTCTTCGGCGCGACGTTCCTCGATACCGCCGGCGCCGTCGGGGAACTCGCTGACCAGGTTGACTCGGGCGCCGTCGCGCAGGCCCAGGGTCACGATGTCCTCAGGGTTCAGGAACACCACCCGCCGGCCGCCTTTGACGCCGCGGTAGCGGTCGTCGAGCCCGTAGATGGTGGTGTTGTACTGATCGTGGCTGCGCAACGTCTGTAACACCACGCGCCCCTGCGGTATCGGAACCCATTCAAGTGGGTTCACCGCAAAGTTGGCTTTTCCTGTGCTGGTGGGGAACTCGCGTGCATCGCGGGGTGGATGGGGAAGTTGGAACCCGTCGGGCCGGCGGACCCTGGTGTTGTAGTCTGCGCATCCCGGTACGACGGCGGCGATCGCGTCGCGCACCAGGTCGTAATTGTCGACGAATGACAACCAGGGGACGGGGTGGTCGGCGCCGAACATGGCATGAGCGAGTTGGCAGACGATGGCGACCTCGCTGCGCAGCTGGTCACTCGGCGGGTGCAGGCTGCCTCGCGACAGGTGCACCATCGACATCGAATCTTCCACGGAAACCAGTTGTTTGCCGCCGGCCTGGATGTCTCGGTCGGTGCGGCCGAGTGTCGGCAGGATCAGTGCCGTGCGGCCATGTACCACATGGCTGCGGTTGAGTTTTGTCGAAATCTGGACGGTCAGTGAGCAATTGCGCAGCGCTGCTTCGGTGACCGTGGTGTCGGGGGTGGCTGAGGAGAAGTTGCCGCCCATCCCGATGAACACCTTGCCGTGTCCGTCGCGCATGGCGCGGATGGCCTCGACGGTGTCCATACCGTGCTTGCGCGGGCTGACGATGCCGAATCGTTTGTCGAGTGCGGCCAGGAAGGAGTCGGGCATCTTCTCCCAGATGCCCATGGTGCGGTCGCCCTGCACGTTGGAGTGTCCGCGCACCGGGCAGACCCCGGCTCCGGGCTTGCCGATCATGCCGCGCATCAGCAGCAGGTTGGTGGCTTCACCGATGGTGGCCACGGCATGGCGGTGTTGGGTCAGCCCCATCGCCCAGCAGAACACGGTGCGCTCGGAGTCGATCAGCAGCCGTGCCACATGCTGTAGCTGTTCGAGGCTGATGCCGCTGGCCTCGACCACGGTGTCCAGATCGACAGCCCGGGTCTGGGCCTCGTATTCGGCGAATCCCGCGCAGTGCGCCTCGAGGAACGCTCGGTCGAGCACGGTGCCGGGTGCGGCGTCCTCGGCCTCCAGGAACAACCGTCCGAGCCCGGCGAACAATGCCATGTCGCCACCGAGGCGGATCTGCACGAACTCGTCGGCGATCGGGACGCCGTCGCCGATGACGCCGTTGACTTTCTGCGGATCCTTGAACCGCATCAGCCCTGCTTCGGGCAGCGGATTGACCGCGATCACGATGGCGCCGTTGGCTTTTGCCTTCTCCAGTACCGACAGCATCCGGGGGTGGTTGGTGCCGGGATTCTGGCCGGCGATCAGGATGCAGTCGGCATGTACGACGTCGTCGACGGTCACCGAGCCCTTACCGATACCGATCGACTCGACCAGCGCGGAGCCGGAGGATTCGTGACACATGTTGGAGCAGTCCGGCAGATTGTTCGTTCCGAAGCTCCGGACCAGCAGCTGGTAGAGGAAGGCGGCCTCGTTGCTGGTCCGGCCTGAGGTGTAGAACAGGGCCTCGTCGGGGTCGGCCAGGTTGTGGAGCTCCTCGGCGATCAGCCGGTACGCGTCATCCCAGTCGATCGGCTGGTAGTGGTCGGAGCCGGGCCGCAGCACCATCGGATGTGTCAGCCGCCCCTGCTGGGACAGCCAGTATTCGGGTTTCCCGGCAAGTTCGGTGACCGAGTGGCGGGCAAAGAACTCCGGGGTCACGACCCGTTTGGTGGCTTCTTCGGCGACGGCTTTGGCCCCGTTTTCGCAGAATTCGGCGATCTTGCGGCCGCCGTGTTCCTCGGGCCACGCGCACCCGGGGCAGTCGAATCCGTGCCGCTGGTTCAACCGGGACCACACGGCCGCGGTCCGCAGCGGACCCATCTCCTTCATGCTGCGCTGCAGCGAGACCAACACTGCTTTCACGCCGGCGGCCTCGTGCTTGGGATCGGAAGTGACCAGCGCCCGCTCGTCGACGGTTGCGTTGATGTCCCGATCGAGATGACGGCGCCGGCTCATCTCACCAGCCTAGGCGCCGGGTCCACTGTGACCGGTGGGGCGCCGGTGACCGGATGTTGGCGAGTTTGCCACCTCGACGGGCTGGCGGCGCCACCGCCGCATTCTGGCGTTGACTTCTGCGTAACAAGTTTGCCATCGAACGTTCCTACAGTGGGTCGGTCACGCGTCCACCAGTCAGCCGGGGACGCTTCGCAGTGAGGAAGTCCATGAGCGGAAATGCTGTCCGTCTGCAGGCGATCAACAACGTCGAGGCCTACCTGCCTCCGGCCATCAGCTTCGACCCGGCCGAGGAACCCGGTGAGATCTTCGGTGCCAACGTCTTCACCAAGGCCGAAATGCAGCTTCGCCTGCCCAAGTCGGTCTTCAAGTCTGTCGTCGCCACCATCGAGAAGGGTGCCACGCTGGACCCGGCGGTGGCCGATTCGGTGGCGTCGGCGATGAAGGACTGGGCGCTGTCGAAGGGGGCCACGCACTACGCGCACGTGTTCTACCCGATGACCGGGCTGACGGCCGAGAAGCACGACAGCTTCCTCGAGCCCGTCTCCGACGGGCAGACGCTTGCGGAGTTCGCCGGTAAAACGCTCATCCAGGGTGAGCCGGACGCCTCCAGCTTTCCCTCGGGTGGACTGCGGTCGACCTTCGAGGCGCGTGGTTACACGGGCTGGGACGTGACCAGTCCCGCCTACATCTTGGAGAACCCGAACGGCAACACCCTCTGTATCCCGACGGTGTTCGTGTCGATGACCGGTGAGGCGCTGGACTACAAGACGCCGCTGCTGCGCAGCCAGCAGGCGATGGGCACCCATGCCGAGCGCATCTTGGCGGCATTCGGCCACGAAAAGCTGGAGAAAGTGGTGTCGTTCTGCGGTCCGGAGCAGGAGTACTTCCTGGTCGACCGACACTTCTTCCTGGCTCGCCCGGATCTGGTGAACGCCGGGCGCACGCTGTTCGGTGCCAAACCCCCCAAGGGGCAGGAGTTCGACGATCATTACTTCGGCGCGATTCCGGAGCGGGTGCTGGGCTTCATGATGGATACCGAGCGGGAGCTGTTCAAGCTCGGTATCCCGGCCAAGACCCGGCACAACGAGGTGGCGCCCGCACAGTTCGAGGTGGCGCCGATGTTCGAGCGCGCCAACATCGCCGCCGACCATCAGCAACTGTTGATGACGGTGTTCAAGACCATCGCCAAGAAGCACGGCATGGAGTGCCTGTTCCACGAGAAGCCGTTCGCCGGTGTCAACGGCTCGGGCAAGCACGTGAACTTCTCGGTGGGCAACGCCGACCTGGGGTCGCTGCTGGTGCCCGGTGACACCCCACACGAGAACGCCCAGTTCCTGGTGTTCTGTGCCGCGGTGATCCGCGCGGTGCACAAGTTCGGCGGGTTGCTCAGAGTGTCGGTGGCCTCCGCCACCAATGACCACCGGCTCGGGGCCAATGAGGCACCGCCGGCGATCATCTCGATTTTCCTCGGCGATCAGCTGGCCGACGTCTTCGATCAGATCGCCAAGGGTGCGGCCACCTCGTCAAAGGGTAAGGGCACCATGATGATCGGTGTCGACACCCTGCCGCATCTGCCCACCGATCCGGGTGACCGCAACCGCACCAGCCCGTTTGCGTTCACCGGCAACCGGTTCGAGTTCCGGGCCCCTGGATCGGGGCAGACGGTGGCGGTGCCGATGATCATCCTCAACACGATCATGGCCGACTCTTTCGACTACATGGCCACCGAGCTGGAGAATGCGCTGGCCGAGGGTGTGGAGTTCGACACGGCGGTGCAGCAGCTGCTGACCGAGGTGATCACCGAGCACGGCGCGGTGGTGTTCAACGGCGACGGGTATTCGGACAACTGGCAGATCGAGGCTGCCGAGCGTGGCTTGCCGAACCTCAAGACCACCTTGGACGCGATCCCCGAGCTGATCAAGCCGGAGGCCGTCGAGCTGTTCGAGCGATACGGTGTGTTCAACGAACGTGAGCTGCACAGCCGGTATGAGGTGCGTCTGGAGCAGTACGCGCTGACCATCGCCGTGGAAGCCAGGCTCGCCCTGGAGCTGGGGTCCACGGTGATCCTTCCGGCCGCGCTGCGCTACCAGACCGAGCTGGCGCAGAATGTCGCGGCGCTCAAGGCCGCCGGGGTGCAGCCCAGCATCACTCTGCTGGAAGATGTTTCGGCGCCGTTGGCGGAGCTGGCCGGGGCGCTGACCGTGCTGAAGGCGGCACTCGGCGAGCATGCTGACGGCTCGCTCGCCGAGGCAACGCAAGCCCGCGATGTGCTGCTGCCGGCGATGGCCGCGGTCCGCGCCGCCGCCGATACTCTGGAAAGTGTTGTGGCCGACGACTTGTGGCCGCTTCCCACCTATCAGGAGATGCTCTACATCCTCTGAGCATCTCTCTCGGCCCCAATCCCCGCGAGCGTGCGTGTCGGTACGGCGACACGCGGTGATTCTCGTACAACAACGCACGTTCGTGGGGCTGGCGGTCAGTGTCTCGGTGTTCGCGTCAGGCTGCAGGTGTGTTTGCGGTGCCCGACGGACTAGCCTCGCAGTCATGCCGAAGAGCAAGAGTCGGAAGAAGAAGTCCAATGGCAAGGCTTGGCGGACGGGCCGCGTCGGTTCGGAGTACGACGACAACTCGGATGCGGGTGTTCCGGAGCCCGACTACACGTCGCCGGCCGACATGCTCCTCGCCGACGCGCTGATGGCAGCATTCATCGAGAACGAGGTCTACGGCGACGAGAAGCTCGGCCGGATACTGATCCGGCGCGGCTGGGAGCCGATCCATGTCCACTTCGAGAATCTGTCCGACACGTGGGCGTGGCCGCCGTCGGCTACCGGCGAGGGCTGGGTGCACACGACGGTGACGGTTGAGGAGTTCGGATACGCGGTGGATTACGCGAGTACCGAGGAGACGTCCGACGACGTCGTCGAGGAATTCAGCAGTCGTGAAGAGCTGCTCGAGGTCATCGAGGTCATCGAAGCGTATCGGCATCCGGACGACGCTCGGCCCTGACGGACGGCTTCTCAGCGTTGGTGTTTGGTGATGAAGTCATTCATGGTCGCCAGCTGATACCGCGAAACCTGTTGGGAATTCTCGTCTTCGGCGAACACTGAGGAGACCATGACGGTGTCGGACCGGTCGTAGAAGTTGATATCGGCCAGCGCGGCGAAGAAGGTGTCCCAGTCGATGTCGCCATCGCCGATCTTGAGGTGCTGGTGCACCCGGACGGGATTGCCCGGCGGGTTGGTGATGTAGCGCAGTCCGTGTGAGCGGTGGTGATCCATGGTGTCGGCAACGTGTACCAACCTCAGCTTGTCGCCGGCCGCGCGGATGATCTCACCCATGTTCCCACCCATGTGGAAGCTGTGGCAGGCCACGTACACCATCCCGATGTTGGGGGAGTTGACGCCGCGGATGATGCGCAGCGCTTCGAGTCCGTCTTCGACAAAATCGTCGGGGTGCGGGTCGATCCGGACGTCGATGCCTTCGCGTTCGAAGATCGGCACCAGTTCTTCCATGGAGCGGAAGAACGCTCGCTCGGATTCCTCGGCGCGTTCCGGGCGACCGGAGAACTCGGTGTTGATGACGTTGACGCCGAGGTGGACGGCGATCTGGATGACGCGTTTCCAGTTGCGGACCGCGGCCTCCCGGGCGTCTTCGTCGGGACCGGACCACCGCAGTACCGGCAGCAGTGAGGCGATCCCAACGCCGGCGTCGGCGCAGGCCTTGCGGAACTGGGCCACCAGCTGGTCGTCGGCGCGTGGATGGTTGAAGAACGGGATGAAGTCCCGGTGTGGTGTCAGCTGTAGATGGTCGTAGCCCAATTCCGCTACGATCCGCGGGAATTCGAGCAGATCGTGGTCGTGGTGGAACGGTGTGGGGTCCAGCGCGATCTTCACGTTCAGACCCCGGCCCGGTCGGCGAGCTCGACGGGTTCGGGCTTACCGGATTGCAGCGATCTGACGCCGGCTTCACACACCGCGGTGGAGGCGTAGCCGTCCCAAGCGGTCGGTCCGTCCACAAAGCTGGTGGCCGATGCGCCGTCCTGGATTCCGCTGCGGACGGCGTTGACCCAGCGCTGCACCTCGGTGTCGTAGGCCTGTCCGAAGCGTTCCCGAAAGCCGGGGGTGAGGTGTCCGCCCCAGTGGCCGGGGGCGCTTTTGCGGATCAGGCCGACGTTCAGGCCGATCATTGCGCTGCCGCGCTCGCCGACCACCTCGGTGCGTACCTCGTAGGCGACCCCGGTGGTGACGAACAGCTCGACGTCGACGTGCTTGCCGCTTTCGGTGGTCAGCACGGCGACCTGTGGATCCTGCAGTCCCGGTGGTGCTTTCGGGTTGGCCGATGGCCTGATGATCTGGATCGAGGTGATTTCCTCGCCGAAGAGGAACCGGGTGACGTCGACCTCGTGCACCAGCGAATCACGCACGATCATCGAGCTGTCGAACGACGGCGGCACCGCCGGGTTGCGGTGTACGCAGTGCATCAGCAGCGGCACCCCGAGCTCCTCGCCGTCGATGAGGGTCTTCAGCTGCGAGTACTCGTGATCGAACCGGCGCATGAACCCGACTTGGACCAGCTGAACACCGAGTTCGGCTTCGCGCCGCACGATGTCCAGCGAGCTGGTGACGTCGGTGGTCAGCGGCTTCTCGCACAGCACCGGCTTGCGCTGTTCGAGGCAGGCGAGCAGCTGTTTCTCATGGGTCGGTCCGGGAGTGGCCAGCAGTACGGCGTCGACGCCTTCGTCGGCGATGGCCTCCAGCGGGTCGGTGACCGCCCGGCAGCCGGGAATTTCCGACGCGATCTGTTCGGCTTTTTCGGTGAAGTGGTCATTGACGACGGAAACTCTGGCTCCGCTGATGCGGGAGGTGATCCGGGCGACATGATCGGCACCCATGACGCCGACACCGAGAACGGCAATGCGCAAGTCAGACATGGTAGTTCACTGTCCTTTCCGGGCTGCCGGGCTCATCGGAACTTCACCGACGGGATGCCGCAGGACCCTAGGTATTGCCGGGTGCGTTGGGCGATGGGCAGCGGCGTGTCGACCGCACACGGATACATGTCCTGCTCGACGATCGCGAACACGTCGACTCCGAGGTTCTCGATCTCGGCCAGCAGCGGTGGCATGTCCGGGATTCCACGCGGTGGTTCGGTCATCGCACCCAGTCGGACCGCTTCACCGAACGGCAGGTCCTGGGCGGCCACCGTGGTTCGTACCCCGGGGTCGACCTGTTTGAGGTGCAGGTAACCGATGCGCTCCGGGGCGCGCCGGATGATCGCGATGTTGTCGCCGCCGCAGTACGCGATGTGGCCGGTGTCGAGGCACAGGTTGACGTATTCGCCGTCGGTGCCGTCGAGAAACCGGTAGACGTTCTCCTCGGTGTCGATGTGGCTGTCGGCGTGGGGATGGTATTGCGCACGCACCCCGTACTTCTCGAACATCGCCCGGCCCAGTTCGTTCATGCCCTGGGTCTTTTTCTTCCACTGTTCGGGGGTCAGAGTGCGCTCTTCGAGCACGGCGCCGGTGGCCGGGTCGCGCCACATCTCGGGGATGACCACAACGTGCCTACCGCCGACGGCCGCCGTCAATTGCGCGACGTCTTCGATCTGTTTCCACACCGCCGACCATGAGTCATCCTGGTGGAGACGCTCGAACACGGTGCCGGCCGACAGCTTCAGGTCGCGGGCACCGAGTTCGTCGCGCAGCTGCGCGGGTTCGGTCGGCAGGTACCCGTAGGGTCCCAGTTCGATCCACTGGTAGCCCGAGGCGGCCACCTCATCGAGGAATCGGGTGTAGGGAGTCTGCTGCGGGTCGTCGGCGAACCACACTCCCCAGGAGTCGGGTGCCGAGCCTACGAGGATTGTGCTCACGGTGCGGTCCTAGTGATCTGACGGATTGAGCAGGGGGCGTTGCACTCGTTTCCAGTCCGCATACCGTTGGTAGGCCGACTGGGTGGATTCGAGTGACGAGACTTCGCTGACCGGCACATCCCACCAGGAGTGGCTGTCCGGGGCGAAGATCATCGGATCGGTTTCCACGTAGATCACGGTGATGCGGTCGCCGGCCTTGGCGACCTTGATCGCGTCGGCGAACTCGGTAGCGGTGGCCACCTTGATGACGTCGGCTCCCAGGCTGGCTGCGTTGGCGGCCAGGTCGACGGGCAACCTGGCACCGTCGAGGCGTCCGTCGGCACCCCGGTACCGGTAGGCCGTCCCGAAGCGCTGCGAGCCAATGGACTCGGAAAGTCCACCGATGGAGGCGAATCCGTGGTTCTGCACCAGAACCGGAATCACCTTCACCCCCTCCTGTACCGCGGTGACGATCTCGGTGGCCATCATGAGGTAGGACCCGTCGCCGACCATGACAAACACGTCACGGTCCGGGGCCGCCATCTTGACGCCGATACCACCCGCGATTTCGTAACCCATGCAGGAGAAGCCGTATTCGACGTGGTATCCCTTGCGGTCCCGGGTGCGCCACAGCTTGTGCAGGTCACCCGGCATGGACCCCGCTGCGCACACCACGACGTCGCGGGGGTCGCTCAGGGTGTTGACCAGACCGATGACCTGGTTCTGATTCAGTGCTGCGCCGTCATCGGAGGTTTTGTACACCGATGTCACCGTGTTGTCCCATTCGGTGGCCAATTCGGTGACGCGAGAACGGTAGTCGTCGGATACGCGGTAGTCGCCGACAGCGCCGCTCAGGGCGTCGACTGCCTCCCGGGCATCGGAGACCACACTGATGCCGCCCTGTTTCACCGCGTCCAGCGACGCGACGTTGATGTTGACGAACCGGACGTCCGGATTGTTGAACGCGGTCCGCGACGCCGAGGTGAAATCGCTGTAGCGGGTGCCGATCCCGATGATCACGTCAGCGTCGGAGGCCAGTGCGTTGGCGGCCGTTGTCCCGGTGGAACCGAGGGCGCCCACCGCCTGCGGATGGTCGTGGTGCAGCGATCCCTTGCCGGCCTGGCTTTCGCTGACGGGGATTCCGGTCTGCTCGCAGAAGGCCGCCAACGCCGCGGTGGCGTCGGAGTAGATGACCCCGCCGCCGGCGACGATGAGTGGCCTGGCGGCGGAGCGGATCACTTCGGCGGCACGGGCGATCACCAAGCGTTCCGGCAGTGGCCGTCGAATATGCCAGGTGCGTTCGGCGAACAGGGATATCGGCCAGTCGTGGGCCTCGGCCTGAACGTCCTGCGGAATGGCGACTGTCGCACAGCCGGTTTCGACAGGGTCGGTCAGCACCCGCATGGCACCCAACAGTGCGCTGGGCAGCTGCTCGGGCCGCCACACCCGGTCGAAGTACCGCGACAGCGGTTTGAAGGCATCGTTGACCGTGATGTCACCCGACGATGGCAGTTCGAGTTCTTGCAGTACCGGGGCGCTGACCCTGGTGGCGAAGGTGTCGGCGGGCAGCAGCAGCACCGGTAGTCGGTTGATCGTGGCCAGCGCGGCCCCGGTGAGCATGTTGGTGGAGCCCGGTCCGATGCTGGCGGTGACGGCCCAGGTCTGCAGCCGGTCTTTCTGCCGGGCATAGGCGACAGCACTGTGCACCATGGCCTGCTCGTTGCGGCCCAACACGTATTTGAGTCCGGGTTCCCGGCCGGCCTCGGCTGCTTCGACCTCGTCCTGGAGGAGCGCCTGTCCGAGGCCGGCGACGTTGCCGTGGCCGAAGATGCCGAAGCAGCCGGCGAAGAACTTGGTGCGGTCACCGTCGTGTTCGACGTACTGGTTGGCCAGGAACCGCACCGTGGCCTGAGCGACGGTCAGGCGAACGGTGCCTTCGGTGTCGGCCAGCTTTTCGATCGACTTGGGCGCAGTGGACACCATGAGATCAGGCTCCTCGGGGGTTGTGCAGGGGCAGACGCGGATCGATGTCCTGGCCGTCCCAGGTGCCGCGAAGCCAGGTGTGTTCGGGGTCGTCGACGATCTTCCAGGCGCGTTCGGCGTCCGGTCCGGCCATCACGTTGAGGTAGTACATGTGGTAGCCGGGGGCGGCCACCGACGGGCCGTGGTAGCCGTGCGGCACCAGGACGACGTCACCGGTGCGTACTTCTTCGAGCACCTCGATCGGCCGGTCCGGGGTGCCGTACACCCGGTGGTAGCCGAAGCCACGTGAATTGTCCGGTCCGCCGGCGATTTCGAAGTAGTAGATCTCCTCGAGTGCGCTCTGGGTCGGGGTGTTCTCGTCGTGTTTGTGGGCGGGATAGCTGGACCAGTTCCCGCCGGGGGTGATGACTTCACAGGCGATCAGCGAGTCGGCTTCGAAGGTGTCGGCGGTACCGAAGTTGTGTACCTGTCTGCTGCAGTTGCCGGCCCCGCGCAGCTCCAGGGACACCTCGTTGGCGGCGACCCGGCGATTCGGCAACGAGCGGGTGGCCCGCGCGCCGCAGATGGCGAACCGTCCCTCGCCGACGAGTGAGTAGTCCTGGTTGACACCCAGATACACCATGTCGGCGGGACCGTCGAACACCGATGCGCGCGGCGACAATTTGAAGGTGGTCCAGTTGCATTCGATGGCGCCGCCACCGGCCAGCGGCAGGATCATCACCTCGGTGTCACCGGTGTGCAGGTCGATGCTTCCGGTCAGCTCGAGCACCTGCAACGAGGATTCGGTCCAGCCGGCCGACGCGGGCGTCACGTCGACGGTGTAAGGCGGCGCAGCGCTACGCGCCGGGATGTACAGCTTGCTGTGCACGGTTACTTCCCTCCCGTCGTTTCACCGGTCCGGGCGCCGACCATCGCCACTGCGGTCGCCACCGCCGAGCTCACGTCGTCATCGGGCGGATACAACAGGGTGCGGCCGACGATCAAGCCGCGCACCGACGGCAGGGCCAGTGCCTTTTCCCAACTGGCGAACGCCTCGTTAGGATCCGCCGGATCTCCGCCGAGCAGCAGTGTCGGCAGCGTGGTCGCCTCCATGACCCGGTCCATCTCGTCGACCACCGGCAGTTTCATCCAGGTGTAGGCCGAGGTGGAACCGAGTCCTTGACTGATGTGGATGGACTTGATCACCGCGTCGGGGGAGAGGTCGTTGCGGACTTTGCCTTCGATGCGTGAGGACATGAACGGCTCCACCATGGCGATCAGCCCGTTGGCGGCCAGCTCGTCGATCGCTTGGGCGCAGGCGGTCATCGTGGTGAGCGTGCCAGGATCGTCGAGGTCGATGCGGCACAACATCTTTCCGCCATTGAGCTGTGCTGCCGCGGTGGAGGCGGCGGTGGCGCCGGTCATCCGGTCGTCGAGTTCGAAGGCTGCGCCGGCCAGCCCGCCGCGGTTGAACGAGGAGAAGACCACTTTGTCGTCGAGCGCACCGAGCAACACGAGATCGTCGAGGATGTCGGAGGTGGCCAGCACCCCGTCGACCCCGGGGTCGGCCAGGGCCGCCCGTAACCGGTCCAGCAGGTCGGTGCGGCTGTTCATCGCGGTCGGGCGCGATCCGACGGACAGCGCGCCCCGGGCCGGATGGTCGGCAGCGACGATCATCAGGCGCCCGTTACCGCGCAGCGTCGGGCGGGTGACGCGGCCGGCCCAGGCGCGGGCGATCGCACCGGGGTCGGATGCCCGCAGATCGGTGACCGTCGTGTAGTCGGCACATTCAGACATTGACGGCCTCCGCTGCGGTCTGCTCGGCGAGTGCCGCCACCTCGGCGGCAGTCGGCATGGCTGTCGAGCACTCGAGGCGGGAGGCGACGATGGCGCCGGCCGCATTGGCGTATCTCAGGGTCTTCTCCAGTGGCCAGTTGTTCAGCAGGCCGTGGATCAGGCTGCCACCGAACGCGTCTCCGGCACCGAGTCCGTTGACGACATCGACCGTATTGGGAGCAACGGTCACCGAACTGTGTCGGGTTTTGCCCAGCACTCCGCGAGGGCCTTGCTTGACGACGGCCAGTTCGACCCCGAGATCGAGCAGCGCGTCGGCGGCGCGGTGCGGGTTGGTCTCGCCGACGGCGATCTCGCACTCTTCCCGGTTGCCCACCGCGATGGTGACGTGGCCCAGCGCGCGCTGTACCTGTTCGGTGGCCGCGGCGGGAGATTCCCAGAACATCGGCCGGTAGTCGAGGTCCAACACGGTCAGCGGCGCCCGACCTCTGGCGGCCCAGGCCGCAAAATGTGCGCTGCGGCTGGGTTCTTCGGACAGTCCGGTGACCGTCGACCAGTAGAGGCGGGCGGCGCCGATGGCGTCGAGATCGAGTTCGCCGGGCGTGATCTGTAGATCCGGAGCCGACGGTTTGCGGTAGAAGTACAGCGGAAAGTTGTCCGGAGGGAAGATCTCGCAGAATGTCACCGGCGTCGGGTACTCGCCGTGGACCTGTACGAAGCGGTTGTCGACACCCAACCGGGACAGTTCGGCTCGTACGTAGTTTCCGAACGGGTCCTCGCCGACACCCGAGATCAACGCGGTGCGGTTTCCGAGCCGGGCTGCCGCCACCGTGACGTTGGCGGCGCTGCCTCCCAGGAACTTCCCGAACGATTCCACGTGTTCGAGTCCGATCCCGACTTGCAATGGATAGACGTCGACGCCGCTTCGCCCGATGGCGATGACGTCGAAGGGGTCTGTGAGGGTCACGGCTGACTCCGAATTCGGTTCGTGCGAAGTGGTGCGGTGCGTCGATGACGTGCGGCAGGTGGGGCTCGCAGGCGCCCGGTGTTGGTATCTGACTGTGCGCCGGGTCACCCGCCATGTCAAGAGTTTGTTCGGACATTCTTACTTCCCGTCATGGGGCGGTACTGTGTTGTGCACCACCAGCGAACTCGGTAGGTGGGTGACCAAGGATCGGAGCGAGGGTGATCACGACGTTGTCTGTCGAGTTGGACCGGTCGAGTCCTGTGCCGTTGTACTTCCAGGTGGCGCAGTTCTTCGAAAAGGCCATTCTGGATGGGCAACTCAAGCCTGGGGACCGGTTCGAGAACGAGCTCGCCCTGGCTTCGCGGCTGAGCCTGTCCCGGCCCACAACACGTCGGGCGATCCAGGAGCTGGTCGACAAGGGGCTGCTGGTCCGCAAACGGGGAGTCGGGACGCAGGTGGTCCAGACGCCGGTGCATCGGCCGGTGGAGTTGACGAGCTTGTTCGACGACCTGACGCGCGCGGGGCAGGAGCCGGCCACCCGAGTGCTCGAATACCGCAAAGGTGTGGTCGCCGAGGACATCGCCGCCAACCTCAATCTGGCACCGGACGCCGAGGTTGTCACGATGCGTCGACTGCGCAGCTCAGGTGGTCAGCCGCTGGCGCTGATGACCAATTACCTGCCGGTCGCGCTGGCCCCTGACCAGGAAGAACTGGAGCGGTCCGGGCTCTACCAGGCGCTGCGTTCCCGCGGGGTGCACATTCGATTGGCCCGTCAGCGGATCGGAGCCAAGGCGGCCGACCGCGAGGAGGCCAAGCTGCTCGACGAGAAGCCCAAGGCGCCGTTGCTGGTGATGACCCGCACCGCGTTCGATGACTCCGGGCGTGTTGTCGAGTTCGGCAGTCACGTTTACCGGGCGTCGCGCTATTACTTCGACACCATGCTGGTCGATCGCTGATCCTGTTGCGGTGCGGCGGATTCCGATACCCGGAACGCCGAATCTGAAAGTGCACCGGCGGATTGTCCGGTGCCGACGTCCTGTGGGCGCTCCACGTTTGCCGACCGGATGAATTGATCTCTGTCGCTGTTGTTTTGGTGGGAGAATAGCGGGCCTGTCGGGTGTGGAGTGTTTGCCGATCGATGACGCCTCCGCGATGGATGGCCGATCGCATGTTTGACATGCAGTCCTAATGTCAGAACAAACTATTGACTTCCGCTTGTGATGCGTATTACATCAACGGTTAGTGCGTGATCTACGACTGGCCGGCCCGGCCGCGTCGCGTCATCCGAAAGATCATCCAAGAGGAGAATCCATGAAGTTGCAGGAAGGCCCGCAACGTCGCTGGGTCAAGTTTGCGGGCGTCGTCGCGGCCGTGACCTTGTTGGCCGCATGCTCCAGCACCGGCGGTAAGCCGGAAGACAGTGGTGGCGACGGCGCCGGCGGCGGCGGATCGGTGGATACCCCCCGGGTGACGGTCGCGATGATCACCCATGAGGTTCCGGGTGATTCGTTCTGGGATCTGGTCCGCAAGGGTGCCGAGGCCGCGGCGCAGAAGGACAACATCGAACTGCGTTACTCCAACGATCCCGAGGCGCCCAACCAGGCGAATCTGGTGCAGACTGCGGTGGACAGCGATGTGGCCGGTATCGCGATCACCCTGGCCAAGCCCGAAGCCATGGAGCCGGCCGTGAAAAATGCTGTGGCCAAGAAGATTCCGGTTGTCGCCTTCAACTCGGGCCTGGACTCGTGGCAGGCGATGGGGGTCATGGAGTACTTCGGTCAGGATGAGTACATCGCGGGCCAGGAGGCCGGCAAGCGGCTCGCGTCCGAAGGCGCCACCAAAGCCATCTGTGTCATCCAGGAACAGGGGCATGTCGGACTGGAAGGTCGCTGCGCCGGTGTGAAGAACACGTTCCCTGCCACCGAGGTGCTCAACGTCAACGGCAAGGACATGCCGTCGGTGGAGTCGACCATCACCGCCAAGCTGCAACAGGATCCCACTGTCGATGCGGTGCTGACCCTCGGTGCGCCCTTCGCGCTGACCGCGGTGCAGTCGGTGCAGAACGCCGGCAGTTCGGCCAAGGTCTCCACCTTCGACACCAACGCCGCGCTCGTCGACGCCATCGGCAGAGGCGATGTGCAGTGGGCCGTCGATCAGCAGCCCTACCTGCAGGGCTATCTTGCCGTCGACTCGTTGTGGCTCTACCTCAACAACGGCAATGTGATCGGCGGCAATCAGGCAACCCTGACCGGCCCGTCGTTCATCGACAAGTCGAATATCGAGGCTGTCGCCGAATACGCCAAAGCGGGGACCCGCTGATGAGCGTGCCTTCCACTGATCTCCAACCGGAGGCAGAGTTCTGATGAGTACTCAAACCGATCTTGACCTCGGAACCCACACAGTCGTCCACGACGAACGCGTCAAAGAGCAGAATCGGTTGCAGCGCCTGCTGATTCGTCCTGAGATGGGTGCGCTTGTCGGGGCGGTGGGCATTTTTGTCTTCTTTGCCATCGTGGCGCCTCCGTTCCGTACGCCGGAAGCGTTGGCCACTGTTCTCTACGCCAGTTCCACCATCGGCATCATGGCCGTGGGTGTGGGTCTGTTGATGATCGGTGGCGAATTCGACCTGTCGGCCGGTGTTGCGGTGACCACCAGCTCGCTGGCGGCCTCGATGCTGGCGTTCAACCTGCATCTCAATCTCTGGGTGGGAGCAGCGCTGGCCTTGGTGGTGTCACTGGCGGTGGGCTTCTTCAACGGCTACATGGTGATGAGGACCAAGATCCCGTCATTCCTGATCACGCTGAGTACTTTCCTGATGCTGACCGGGATCAACCTGGCTGTGACCAAACTGGTGGCCGGCCAGGTCGCCACTCCCAGCGTGTCCGATATGGCCGGCTTCGAATCGGGCCGGACGGTGTTCTCTTCGTCGATCACGATCGGCAGCGTGTCGGTGCGGGTCACGGTGTTGTGGTGGATCCTGTTTGCAGTCATCGCCACGTATGTGTTGTTCAAGACCCGTGTCGGCAACTGGATCTTTGCAGTAGGTGGCAATCAGGACAGCGCCCGCGCGGTGGGTGTGCCGGTCACCAAGGTCAAGATCGGTCTGTTCATGGTCGTCGGATTCTGCGCGTGGTTCGTCGGTATGCATCTTCTGTTCTCGTTCAACACGATTCAGTCAGGGCAGGGGATCGGCAACGAGTTCCTGTACATCATCGCCGCGGTGATCGGTGGCTGCCTGCTGACCGGTGGGTACGGCACCGCGATCGGCACCCTGATCGGTGCCTTCATCTTCGGTATGACAAACCAGGGCATCGTCTACGCGGGCTGGAACCCGGACTGGTTCAAGTTCTTCCTCGGCGGCATGCTGCTGTTTGCCGTGATCGCCAACAACGCCTTCCGTAACTACGCCGCCAAGCGGTAGGAGACAGCCATCATGAGTACAGCCGCAGAAGCTCCGATCACTTCGCCGGGTCCGGCAGAGCAGCTCCCATTGGTGGAGTTGAAGAACGTCGGAAAGAGCTATGGCAACATCATCGCGCTCAAGGGCATCAACTTGCGCGTGCACGCCGGGCAGGTGACGGGGGTCTTGGGCGACAACGGTGCCGGCAAGTCCACGCTGATCAAGATCATCGCGGGACTGCACAAGCCGACCGAGGGGGAGCTCCTCGTCGATGGTGATGCCGTCACGTTCGGTTCCCCGAAGGATGCGTTGTCCAAGGGCATCGCGACGGTCTATCAGGATTTGGCCGTGGTTTCTCTGATGCCAGTGTGGCGCAACTTCTTTCTGGGGCAAGAGTTACGCAAGAAGGGGTTGCTGAGATCTCTGGATATCAACGGGATGCGGGCGACGACCATCTCGGAGCTCCGGAAGATGGGGATCGACCTACCTGACGTCGATGCCCCCATCGGCTCACTGTCGGGAGGTCAGCGTCAGTGTGTTGCCATCGCGCGGGCCATCTTCTTCGGCGCCCGGGTGTTGATCCTCGATGAGCCCACCGCAGCGCTCGGCGTCAAGCAGTCCGGAATGGTGCTGCGCTACATCACCGCCGCCAAAGAGCAGGGTTTCGGCGTCATCTTCATCACCCACAACCCCCACCACGCCCATATGGTCGGCGATCACTTTGTGCTCCTGAACAGGGGAAAGCAGAAGCTGGACTGTTCATACGACGAGATCACCCTCGAGCACCTGACTCAGGAGATGGCAGGTGGCAACGAGCTGGAGGCGCTGACACACGAGCTCGGTCGTCGGTAGTGTCCGCGGCGCTCGGTTTTCAGCCCATTGCTGATTCGTCTTGCGGGGCGTGACGGGGTGTTGGCGCGTACGGCTTATGGGCGATCACTGCCGACACCGCAGCGGAAGTCCCATTCTTGGGATCCGCTGGCTCTTTTCTCAGCAAATTCATGTCTTACCGCCCCTATTCCGTTAGGTTACTGGGACCCCTTTGCGGGTAATCTCCGAAGCATGGTCACAGTCGTCGATGTGGACGCGGGACCTCGGACCGTCGCAAGGCGGGTGGAGGTCTCCGCCCCAGCCGCTGAGGTTTTTGCCCTGATCGCAAATCCGCGGGAACACCACGAGTTGGCTGGTGCCGGAGTGACGCGTGATGTCCCGGTTCTCGGGCCGGAGCGGCTGTCGGTCGGTGATAGTTTCACCGTCGGTCTGCAGCAAGCGGGGATCCCCTACCAGGCAACTTCGACCGTGACCTCGCTGGAAATCGACAAGTCCATCGAATGGGTGGACGCTTACGCTCGCAAGTGGCGCTGGGAATTCACCGAGACTGCGGCCGGTACCACTGAGGTCACCGAGTCGATGGATTACAGTGCCGCGGTGACCCCACTGTTCGACCAGATGTTCGGGGATGCGGACCGGGACGGCACGGAGATCGCCGAAACGCTGCGCAACCTGGCGCAGCGTTTTGCTCTCGCCGATGACTACTCGTCGCTTCCGCTGCGGTCGAGGCTGTGCCGCAACCGTTGGGTGAGTCCCAACCTGCGGGCTGCAGGCTGAGGGATTCTCAGCGTTTTCTACCGAAGTGCTCAGCCGGTGAAAGCAGACCGGAACGCTTCGAGCGCCGCAACAGAGTCGCCGGCGGCGAATGCTTCCAATCCGATCGGGCCACTGAACCCGGCTTCGGTCACTGCTCGAGCCACCGCCCGGTAGTTGATCTCACCGGTTCCCGGCTCACAGCGCCCGGGCACATCGGCCACCTGGATCTCGCCGATGGCATCGCCGGCGCGCCGGATCAGATCGATCAGATTCCCCTCGCCGATCTGGGCGTGGTACAGATCCAGCATCATCTTGACGTTCGGGTGCCCGACTGACCGCACGAGCTCCAACGTGTCCTTGGCGCGTGCCAGCGGCACACCCGGGTGGTCGACGATCGTGTTGAGGTTCTCCAGACAGAATGTCACACCGGCGCCGGCGCCGAGCTCTCCCAAGGCGGCCAGGCCACGCTGGGCCGAGAACCACATCGTGCCGGTGGTGCGATACGTCGGGCGGGCCGCCTGGCCGTTCACGAGTTCGCCCGGATGTACGACCAAACGTGGAACACCCAGCGCTGCAGCAGCTCTGATGGCCGATTTTGCGGTACGCACCACCTCATCGGCACCCGCGGGGTCGTGGAGGTCACCGTGCAGGTACCCCGTCATCGACGAGAACCGTGCGCCGGTCGCCGCCAGGGCTTCGAGGTCTTTGTCCTGAAAGCTCCAGATTTCCACCGCGAAGCCCAGCTCGTCGATGCGCCGCACCCGCTCCAGGAACGGCAGATCGGTGAACACCATCTCGGCGCAGACCGCCAAGTCGAAGGCGCTCATGACAGAGCGCCGCGGCCGTGGTGTGGTCGGGGACCGAAAGGCGGTCGACCGGACATGGGTGTCTCCACTTGCTAGAACGATCTAGGGATATGACGAGTAAAGCGGGCGCAGGCCCGGATGACAAGAGATTGCCTAGAACGTTCTAGACATCACCGATTCTGACTCATGCCGCATCGGTGGCGAACATGCGATCGCGGCAGGAGGTGACAAAGCCATCGACGATTCGGCGGGCGAATTCACTGGAATCCCAGTTCACTTCGGGGTGCCACTGGACGGCGGTGACTGGTCGATCCGCGGATTCGAAGGCCTCGACGAGTCCGTCTGGCGCATGCGCAACGGCGGTGAATCCGGGTGCAAGTGTCCGGACGCCCTGATGGTGCTGGCTGTTCACCGCCATCTCCGCTCCGGCCTGCGTCCACGATTGGATGCGGCTCTCCGGGGCAAGTGTCACCGGGTGGGCGGTCTCGAGCAGTGCTTCCTCGCCCAATCGATGTTCGATCGGCGAGGGGTGATCTCGCTTGAGATCGGCGTACAGCGTCCCGCCGCGCGCGGTGGTGATCAACTGCGCGCCCCGGCAGATCGCCAGTGTCGGGATGCCCAGGTCCCACGCGGTCTCGAAGGCCGCGATCTCGTTGCTGTCACGCACCGGATTCACCCAGGTCAACGTGGCGTCCTGCGGATCGCCGCCCCACAGGTCCGGGCTGACGTCGCCGCCTCCGCTGAGCACCAGACCGTCGACACGACCGATCATCTCGGCGATGCCGAGAATCGAGACACCGCAGTCGATGGCCATGGGTACCGCGCCGGCGCTCTGTAGTCCATCGAACATTCGGCGCCAATGGACCATGCGGTCGAGTTCGAGGGCGTTGAGAGTGACCGCAATGAGCGGGCTGGTTGTCATCAGTGGTTCCTTTGTGGTTGTGCCGATCCGGTTCAGCTGATGCGGACCGCGATCCGGCGCAGCAGTTTGGTCAGCAAGATGTATGGGGAGGCGCCGTAGGGCCACTGTGAGACCACCTTGCCGGTACCGGCGCGGAAGTAGTTGTCCGTCCGGGCCCATACGGTTTTGGCGAGCTGGGCCTGAATCCAGTCGTTGTAGATGAGGAACGCCGAACGGCGGACATCGATCACCCGGCGGCCCTTTTTGGCGGCGCGGTTGATCAGCGAAGCCGCAAAGTTGGCCTGAGCCTCGTAGAAATGCACCAGCGGTACCGAGTTGGTATTCGGTCCGTACATGATGAAGAAGTTGGGGAAGCCGGGCACCATCATGCCGAGGAACGCCTCGGGCTCGCCCTGCCAGGCGTCGTGGAGTTCTTGTCCGCCCTGGCCGTACACCTGGTAATTGCCGAGGTAGTTGGCCGCGTCGAATCCCGTCGCCAGCACGATGACGTCGAGGTTGTGCTCGTCACCGTTGGCGTCGATGGCACCGGTGCGGGTGAGGCCTTTCACGCCGTGTGGCACAAGCGTGACCTTCGGGTTGCGCAGCGAGGCGTAGTAGGTGTCGCTCACCACGGTGCGCCGGCCCTCGAAGGCGAACTCCGGGGTGACCTTCTCGAGGAGGTCAGGATGCCCTGCGAGCTCCCGGCGCATGAACTCCTGGGAAGCCTGGCGGCGCCGCCTGTTGAACGATCCGGTGGCGCGGGCATGGCTGGAGCGGATCTGGCGACGGTCATAGTCGAAGTAGAGTGCAAACCGGCGCCAGGCGTAGACGGGGCGCAGCTTGTTGAGTCGCCGTTCCGCATGCGTGAAGTCCCGGCTGTTCTTGGGTACCAGCCAGTTCGGTTCCAACTGGAAGATCGTCACGTCGGTGGCCGTTTTCTCGGCCTCGGTGACGACCTGCACCGCCGAGGACCCGGTGCCGACGATACCGACGGACTTCCCGTCGAAATCGAGACCGTCGATCCACGACGATGTGTGGCACATCGCCCCTTCGAAATCGTTGTCTCCGCGCGCAAAAGGTGGTACCACCGGAATGTTGAGGAAGCCGACCGCGCTGACGACCGCGGTGAATTTGCCGTGATCGGCACCGGAGGAGGTCGACACCGTGTAGACCAGGTCCTCGTCGGACCAGCGAACGTCGATCACCTTCTCGTTGAACTTCATTCGCCGCGGAAGGTCCCAGTCGTGGGCGACTTTTTCCAGGTACGTCTGAAGTTCTTGCCATCCCACGTGGGTGCGGGTCCAGTCGCTGCGTGCGTAGGAGAACGAGTACACGTGCGATTCCAGGTCGACCTCCGCGCCCGGGTAGCGGTTGAACCACCAGGTGCCGCCGATGCCCTCGGATTTCTCGAAGATGACGAAGTTCTCGATGCCCTTCTTGCGAAGAGCGATCGCAGCGGCCAGGCCGCTGAATCCGGCACCGATGATCGCCACGCGTGGGGATTGTTCGGGTGCGCTCATCGGTGCGTGTCTCCTTGCTCATGCCCTGGTTGCGGGCGATTCATGTCGTTAAAGATCTATAGGTCGAGTATTTGGACCAATGATGAAGTTGTCAACACCTTTGAATGGTGTCGTGGAGGTCAGACGGTCTGGGCGATCCATCCGCCATCGACGACAAGCTCGGTTGCCGTGATGAACGAGGCTTCGGGTGAGAGCAGGAATCGGATGGCGTTGGTGATGTCTTCGGGAAATCCCATGCGACCCAGCGGTGTTCGCTGTTCCATATTGGTACGACGAGAGGGGTTCTCGAGGTAGAGAGGTTCGATCATCGGAGTCAGGATCGCACCGGGGCACACGCTGTTGGCGCGAATCCCCTCAGGGGCCAACTGAAGTGCGAGGCTGCGGGTCAGAGACACCACTGCGGCCTTGCTGACCTGGTAGGCGTCCAGCGGCGAGTCCATGTTTCGGAGCCCGGCGATGCTGGCGACGTTCACGATGCTCTTCCCGCGGCCCGTTCGCAGATACGGCACCGCAGCGGCAGTCAGGCGCCGCAGCCCATGCAGGTTCACTCCCAGCGTGAGCTCCCATACGGAGTCGTCGCTGTCCAGCACGGATCCGTCGCGGTCGAAGAGGGCCACCCCGGCTGCATTCACCAGGTAGTCCAACGCACCGCCGGGCACCGCGGCAAGCAGCGAATCGGGATCGCCGTCGAGCAGGTCGAACGGTACATAGTCGGTGTTCGGGGCCAGGCCGGTGACGGTCTCGGCGACATCGGTGGCGATCACGTGAACACCGTCGGCGGACAGTCTGGCCACGACGGCGGCGCCGATGCCGCCGGCGGCTCCGGTGACCAGCGCGGTCGGGGTCATCGCTGTGCTGCCGAGAAGGCCTGGGCCAGCTGTGCGCCGGCGAAGGTCATGGCTTCGGTGGCAGACGGGAACACCTCGTCGAGGCCGAAGAATCCATGCACCATCCCCGGCGTGAGATGGGTGACGGTGGTGACCCCGGACTGCTCGAGCGCCTTGGCGTACAGCTCGCCCTGCGGGCGGATCGGGTCGCATTCGGCGAGGATCACCGTGGTGTCCGGGAGGCCGGTCAGATTTGCGTTGAGGATGCTCACCCGCGGGTCGGCGGCGGCTTCCGGTCCTGGCAGATAGTTGTCCTGGTGCCACTGCATCTCATCGCGCTCCAGCATCACGCCGTCGTACTCGGTATCGAAGCCGAGGTCGAGGTCGGTGGTGGTGACCGGATAGATCGACAGTTGGTGGCACAGTGTGCACACGCCGGTGTCGCGGACGTGGAGGGCGACCGCCGCGGCGAGGTTCCCGCCGGCGCTGTCACCAGCGACCGCGAGCCGAGTGTTGTCGACCCCCAGATTCGAGGCCGGTCCCGCGGCCCACACGAGCGCGTCGATGGCGTCGTCGACCGCAGTGGGGAATCGCGACTCGGGGCCGCGGCGATAGCCCACCGAGAGCACGGCACCACCGGAGGCGTTGGCCAGCAGTCGGGTTGCCACGTCGTGGGAGTCGATACTTCCCAGTAGCCAACCCCCGCCGTGGTAGTACACCGTCAAAGGCAGCGTGGCGCTCTCGTTGGGGAGGTAGAGCCGGCCCGGGATGGTGCTACCGTCGCGGGTGGGGATGGCGACATCGACGGTACGGTGAATCGGCGGTTTGGTCAAAGCGCCGAACGTGTCCTCGAAGTTCTGCCTGGCGGTGGGGACCGGCAGTAGGTGGGCGTTGGGCCGGCCCGACTCCTTGGCGTCGTCGAGCATCTTCTGGGCAATGGGGTCAATCGGCATCCGGGGGCTCCTGTGGGACGGTGAAGGGGGATCGAGCGAGATTGCGCTGTGACGGGTCAGACGCGTTCGTAGTAGCGGCGCTTCTCCCAGTCGGTCACGGTGTGAGAATCGAAGGCGACCAGCTCACTTCGCGATGACGCCAGGAGGTGGTCGAACACCTCGTCGCCGAACGCCTTTCGTGCCATGGCGCAGTCGGCGAATCGACCCAGCGCCTCGTGCATCGCGGTGGGCACGATCTGGATGTTGTCACCCGACCAGGCGTTGCCGTCGAAGATCTCCGGTGCGGGCAGTCCGCGTTCGATACCGTCGAGTCCCGCCGCGATGGTCGCAGAGTAGGCGTAGTACGGGTTGACATCGCCACCCGGGATGCGGTTCTCCACCCGATACGACGGTCCTTTACCGACCAGCCGGAAGGCGCAGGACCGGTTGTCGTTGCCGAGTGCTATGGCGGTGCCGGCGAACTGATCGGGCTGAAAACGTTTGTAGGAGTTCACAGTCGGAGCCAGCATCAGCGTGATGTCGGCGGCATGCTCGAGTTGGCCGGCCACAAACGAGCCGAATTGAGCCGACATGCCGCCGGCCGGATCGGTGGACCAGCACAGGCTGTTGTCGTCGGTGGACCACATGCTGACGTGCAGATGGCAGGATGAGCCGACTTCATCGATCTTGGGTTTGGCCATGAAGGTGACGGTGAGATCCGCGGCGTGGGCCAGCTGTTTGACGCCGTACTTGAACAACACGTGGCGGTCTGCCATCTCGAGGGTGTCGGAGTAGTCGAGGGTGACCTCCTGCTGTCCCAGACCCCACTCCGGTTTCGACGATTCGATGGAGATGCCAAATCCTGGCATCTGATTGCGGATCCGCTCGATGAACCAATCATCTCGACTGGACTGCACCATCTGATAGTCGGATCGATAGTCCGACAACATCTTCAGATTCTCATACCCCAGCTCCCAGGCCTGCCGGGGTGGTGTGCTGGACAGGAAGAATTCCAGCTCCGAGGCGAATTTGAACGTCAGCCCCTCGCGTTCCGCGCGTTCTATCTGACGCCGAAGAATGGTGCGCGGCGCCACCGAAAGCAAGGTGTCGGAATCGGATTCGTACGCGTCGCAGATGACCACGGCGACATTGGGCTCCCAGGGAACCCGTCGCATCGTCGACAGATCGGGGATCAGCCGAATGTCGGCCCAGCCGTTGGCGGCGTTGGATACCGGCAGATCCAGCGGGTTCATCTCCAGGTCCACCGCAAAGATGAAGCTGCTGGCGTTGATGCCGGCACGACTGATCCCCAACGAGCGGAAAGCCCCGATGGTCAGGCGCTTCCCGACCAAGCGGCCGTAGGGGTCCGGGGTGGCGCAAACCACGGTGTCGATTTCTCCGGTGCGCGCGAGTTCGTCGAACCGGTCGAGGTCCAGGAGGGCGGAATCAGTGTTCATTGGTGCTCCAGGTGACGGGCGAGTTCCCAGGTCGTGATGGTAGTTCTGAGCCATTCGTCGTACCGCTGGGCTTCGGCGTGGCGCGTGGCGGCGTAGGAGGAGCAAAACGGCTTGCCGAGAAGGTCGGCGAGCCAGGGCGAGTTCTCGAACGCGTCGGCCGCGGTGGCGAGGTCACCGGGGACCGGCACGGGGTCGGCGCCCGGTTCGGGTAGCACCAGCCGCTCCTGCAGTCCGTGCAGACCGGCCGCCAGAACTGCCGCTGCAACCAGGTACGGGCTGGCGTCGGCGCCGGGACGGCGATGCTCGACCCGGGCAGAGTTCACGTCGTTGAGGATCACCCGGCATGCGGTGCTCCGGTCGTCATGGCCCCAGCTCGCCGTGGCCGGGGTGAACATGTCCGGATCGATGCGTTTGTAGGAGTTGACATAGGGGTTCAGCAGCGCGGTGGTGTCGGCCATGCCGGCGAGCAGTCCGGCCAGATACGCCTCGGCTTCCGGGGAGAGCCGCAGCTGCTCGTCGGCGAAGATGTTGGTGTTGTTGCGGGTCAAGCTCGAATGCAGATGGCCGCCGGCACCGGATTTGCCGGCAAACGGCTTGGCCATGAAGCTGGCGTAGAGGCCGCGTTCGGCGCACAGATCACGCAGATACTGTTTGGCGCGGACGGCGTTGTCCGCGGCCCGACAGGCTCGGGCCGGCGCCAACGTGAATTCGAAGAATCCGGGACCGAGCTCGCTGTGGAACATCTCGACCTCGATGCCCACCGCGTGCATCCGGGTGATGTATTCAGTTGCCAATTCCTGGGTTTCGGCAACTCGGGTGAGGCTGTAGGCGTTCTCGGTGCTGCTCAGCGAGCGACGTGCGTTGGCGCCCTCGGTGCGGTCGTGGAACAGCCACAGCTCGTACTCGAACCCGAGCACCGGCTCCAGATCCAGGTCTAGATACTTGCTGACGAGCGAACCGAGGGCGGCGCGCGGCGAGATGTCGATGGGTGTGCCGTCGGCGCCGGCGAGGTCGGCGATCACGGCATCGGTTCCCGGTCGCCAGGGCAGGGCAACACGAGTGCTCTCGTCCGGAATCAGCGTCGCATCGGGATATCCGTTGTCGGCGTTGCTGAATGGTGTGTCGGTGACGTCATCGACGACCGACAGCCCGTACAGGATGGTGCAGAACGCCAGGTTGGTGGGATGGACCGTCTTTGCGGTGCGGACCAGTTTCCCGCGAATGCCCAGGTCGTAGTCGGGCACTTCGAGTTGTGTCATCGCCATTGGTTCTGCCATCACAGCTCCTCTCGTCGACTCGGCCGGCGGTCGGGGCTGCGGCCGACACGTTCGTAGACGTCATCGGGTATATCGGCCGGGTCCCGGTATACCCACCAGGTGCAGTCGGTGGTCGGGTTGTCCGGGTTCCAGATCGGCGCGTCGATCACGCGGGTGGGATAACCCAACCGGTCGATGGGCATGACTTCGTTGAGCAGGCAGCAGTGCACGCAATAGCTGCAGACGCCGATCTTGTTCCAGGCGAAGTCGTGCGCGGTGGTGGTGACGGCAAATCCGAAGGGGGAGCCTGCCCTCGGCTGGTTGTCGGTGATGCGGGCATCGAGACTTCGCCCGCCGGAACCGCAGGGGGCAAACCGGAAGCCGATGCGGGTGGGTTCGTCGATGATCTCGATGTCGCCTTGGCGGCCGGTACCGCTCAGGTGGGCGTGGAAGCCGTCGACGATGGCGATCATGAGTTGGTGTGCCGAGGTGCTCCATGGCTGGTTGCTCAAGGCGTAGCGCTGCGCGTGGATCTCATACCAGTCGGCCATCAGCGAATCCCACAGCTCGCCGAGGCTGTGCTCGCCGACGGTGGTGACGGCGATGTCGATGAGGCCGCTGACGCGGTCCACGGCGTGGTCGTGAATACGCTGCCAGACGGCTCGGGCGGTTTCGACAGCCGTCGCCGCGTCCGGGCGCTGCCTCCGGCAGGAGTCCGCGGCGATCACGACCGCGGCGGTGAACTGTGGCCATTCCGCCGCGATACCCGACATCGCCGGTTCGCCGATCGTCGTGGTCAGCCGAGTGAGGGCAGCGTCGACCAGTTCTGCTGGGACACCGCGGGCTTCGATCCAGGCCCGGATGGCCTCGGGCCATCGTTGATAGATGTCATGGAGCTCTTCGGCTTCGGCCACCGAGATCTCCACCAGTGTGGCCGCGCCGTCCCAGTCACCGACGGCAAGATGTTCTACCGCGGTTCGGAAGGTTCCCTTGGCGAGCTGCTCCCAGGATCCGGCTCGGGTCTGGCGGCCGAGTGAGGGTTCGTAAACCACCACCGGGTCGGGGGTTTCGGTATCGGTCATGTCAGCTGAAAGCCTCCGTCGACCCGCAGGTCGGATCCGGTTATGTAGCCGGCTTGGTCGCTGAGCAGGAAGGCGACCGCATTGGCGATATCGCCCGGGTCCGCGAAGCGTCCCGCGGGCACCCGGGAGGCCAGGGCCGGTGGCAACGTGGAGGTGTCGCCGTGGGCCGCGGCCATCGGGGTGGCAACAAATCCCGGCGAAACGCTGTTGACCCGAATGCCGTCGCCGGCCAGCGCGCGGGCGGCGGTTTGCGTCAGCATCTGCAACCCGGCTTTGGACGCGGCGTACTGGGGCGTGGGGTCGGGATTCGACAGCGCTATGACCCGCGCGGCCTCGATCGAGGTGATGTTCACGACGGCCGCCGCCGCTGCGGTGCGCAGGACCGGGCCCAACACATCGATGGTGTTGTAGGCGCCGACCAAATTGATCTCCAGACACCTCATCCAGGCCGCACGTTCGACACCATGGAAGCCCGTGTTGTCGATCACCCCAGCACAATTGACCAGATAGCCAAGGTTCTCGGGGCGCGCTCCGGCATCGGTCAGCAATGTCAACAGGTTCGGGTCGCGCACGTCGCCGGCCACCGCCGCCTGCAGGTGCGGCGGATGACCGGCCTCGGCTTCTGGTTCCCGCAGGTCCACTCTGATGGTGCGGACTCCCGCCGCCATGAGGGTACGGGCGATGGCCGCGCCGATTCCCGAGGCGGCGCCGGTGACGAGGGCGTCACCGCCGCTGAAGGTCAGCGGCAGTGACGGTGTGGAGGCCCCGGAAGTCACGAGGGTCCGAACTGCCGGTGGTGCTCGGCGAGTGCGTCGGCGAAGCATTCCCGCGGGGCGCGGATGACGCCGGCGCCGATCTGGCCGCCGTCGCGTCCGGCCAGCCCGACATCCATCACCGGCAGCACGCCGGTCTCGAGGACCTTCCGGGCGTCGATTCCGGTGGGGGTGCCGCGGAACCCGAAGTGTGGGATGCGGTAGGTGCTGTTCTCGCCGTGGGTGATCGAGTACATCTCGAGGTTGCGCTCGATCATCACTTCCGGTGACCCGCCCTGGTACTCCTGCAGTGACAGTGCGCAGGCCTGGGCAAACCCGCCGAGCCCGATGGTCTCGGTGATGGGGGATTCGCCGCCCATCCAGGTGATCTCGTCCTCGGTGTGGCCGGCGAACAGCTTGCCCTGATGGATCGGCGGCGGGCCTTCGAACCAGGTCTCGCCGAGGCCTGCGAGTTTGACCGCAAAACCGCGGCAGCTGAATGCCATGGCCGAGATCAGGGTCGAGCCCGGCACCACCATGGCATCGGCCGAGGCTTTGGCGGCGGCCATCGACAGCCGCAGGAAGAAGTAGTCGTTCTCGGCCAGGTGGAGCATGGTTTCACGGACACCGGGCACCCGCTCGTCGGTCATGTCCAGGACCGCGGGCAGGATCTCGCGATTGAACAGGATGGACGCCGCTGCGTTGCGGCTGTGCACCTCATCGCCCATCCGCAGTGCGCGGGCGATCAACGGCTTCAGCGCGATCCCGCCGCGGCGGCGGATGGCTTCACCGACCACCGGGGCCAGCACGGTGTTGACGTGCAACAGGCGCTCGTGGACACCCTCGTCGTAGCAGCCGTAGTTGAGGCGGCGGGGCTCTTTGCCTTCGTAGAAGTTGCAGAAGCCGCGGTTGCCGTGGGCACGGTTCTCCACCACGAAGACCGGCATGGACGCGGTGTAGATGCCGGCCAGCGAGCCGACTGCCGCATAGTCATGGCACGCACCGACTTCGATGCTGCCGGAGTCGAATCCCGCGATGGCCTCCTCGCGGCTGTTGGCCAGGCCTTCGAACAGCGCCCCACCGATCAGCGCCTCCCGTTGCCCTCCGGTGTAGTTCGACCAGGCCATCGGTGCGCCGGAGGTCAGTACCAGGTTGTCCCGGTAACCGGGCAGCACATTGCGTGCCGCGGCGACATCGACGACCCATGGGTCGGCAGCGTTGAGCCGGTCGAACGATGTTGCGTTGGCGGCATCGACCGTGCTGAATTCCGCCGCCAGGGTGCCGGCCGGCTCGGTTGTGGTCACCATGCGACGACGCCTCCGTCGACCAGCAGGGTCTGAGCGGTGATGAACGAGGCACGCGGGGACAGCAGGAACTCCACCGCTTCGGCGACCTCTTCCGGTTCGCCGATGCGCTTGAGCATTGCGTAGGACGCGCTGAGCTCTTCGCCTCCGGAGACTCGTGCCATCGACGGACTCATCGGTGCCCGGATGACTCCGGGGGCGACGTTGTTGACCCGAATCTCGCGTGGTGCAAGCTCTTCGGCGATGTAACGGGTGTAGGCGGCGATCCCCGCTTTGGTTGCGCCGTAGACTGAAGCGCCACGGAACCGGCCGAAGTGCCCGGTCAGGCTGCCGACGTTGACGATGGCGCTGCCCTTGGTCAACAGCGGTGCCACCGCATCGGTGACCCGCGCCATGCCGGCGATGTTGACCTGGAACATCAACTCGAGCTTGCTTTCGTCGAGTTCTCCGAGGAAAGAATCACGCAGGATCCCGGCGCAGTTGACCAGCCCGAACAGGGTTTCGCCCTGCTCTGCCACCGCCGCCACCGCGGTGTCGACGCTGTCGCGGTCGGTCACGTCCATCACCACCGCTGCCGTGCCCTGCAGGTCTGCCTGGGTGAAGTCGACGGCGTCGATGGCCGGCTTCAGGTCGGCGGCAACCGGAGAGTAGCCGCCCTGCAACAGCCGACGACAGATCGCTTGGCCGATGACGCCTGCGCCCCCGGTCACGATGACTTTGTTTCCCAATGCTCCAACCTTTCCGCTGGTGGTGTGAAATCGCAGATTCTCCACCAAGTTTCATTCACAAAGTACTAATGGTCAAGTCTTTAGGTCTTAAAAATATGACGCTACAACCCGGTGTCACCGGCACCGAAATTTTTGGTCTAAAGGGCAGGGCAAAACGGTTTTCTCGAGCTGGATGCGGTAGTCTCTGCGGGCAAAGGAAGGGGCTCGTCATGACCGCCGAACGCCCGTCGGCATTGAGTCCGGTCCGCCAGATACCTGCTCATGAGCTGGTGGTGGATCAGATGCGCCGAGCTCTCGAGCTGGGGCAGTTTCGTCCGGGTGACCGGCTGCCCACCGAGCGTGAGCTTTCCGAGATGCTCGATGTGTCGCGAACCACGGTCCGGACGGCGGTGGCGGTACTGGAGCGTGAAGGTCAGATCGCGGTCCGGCGCGGCCGCGGTGGCGGATTCACCGTTCAGGCGCCCGCCATCGACGCCGCGGAAATGCGGCGCGAGCTGCGCCGGAACAAGCGGGCGATCCGCGACGCCTTCGACTACCGCATCATCGTGGAGACCGGTGCCACGCGGCTGGCTGCCACGCGCCGCCGCAGTGCTGATCTCACCGACCTGCACAAGTTGCTCACGGGTATGGACGAGGCGCTGGAGACCGCACTCGGGGATCAGTCCGCGCAGCACACCACGGAGTTTCAGACCCTGGATACGGCATTTCACATGGGAATCGCCCAAGCTGCCCAGAATGATCGACTGCTGGACGCGGTGGGTGATGCTCGCCGCCGGATGTGGCTGCCGGTGGGTGCGATCTTCGGGCGGTTGGAACCCAACGCCAACGACTACCACGAGTCGATTCTGGAAGCCATCGAGAACCGGGATCCCGAGCTGGCGGGGGTGCGGATGGAAGAGCACATCAACGACACCCGCAACACCCTCGAGAGCTGGCTCAAACGCTGACCGCGGGAGCCGGCGGCCCGGCTTCAATTGCTCTCCGGGAGCTCGGGAAGAGTCTGACCGCCGTCGACCACCAGCGTCTGACCGGTGATGAAGGAGGCCTCTTCGCTGGCGAAGAACATTGCGGCCGCGGCGATATCGGCGGGTGTGCCGAGTCGGCGCTGTGGGATGCACGCGACCATCTGGGCGACCGCGGCTTCGCCGAGCCCGTCGAGTCCTTCGGTCCGGATACTGCCCGGCAGTATCGAGTTCACCGTGATGCCGTCGTCGGCGAGTTCCAGCGCCGCGGAGCGCGCGAATCCCAGCTGTGCAGCCTTGCTCGCGCCGTAATGGGACAGCCCGCGGTAGCCGGTTATCGCGCCGGTGATCGATGACGTGATGACCACGCGGCCGCGGCCACTGGCGCGCAGCGCGGGTCGACAGGCTTGCACGCTGAAGACGGTTCCACCCACGTTGGTGCCGAAGATCGCATTCACGTCGGCTTCGTCGAGGTCGTCCAGGTCGCGCTCTGGATAGATACCGGCATTGGCGCACAACACATCCAAGCCGCCGAGGGTGTGTGCGGCTGCCTCGGCCATGGCCACACACGAAGCGCGGTCGGCCACGTCTGCCACGACCGTGTGTACGTGATGGCCGCGTGCGGCAAGTGCTTCGGCCGCGTGCTGCAGCTTCTCGAGGGAGCGACCGCTGATCGCCACTGCGGCGCCGGCATCGGCAAAGCCCTCGGCGATACCCAATCCGATTCCCTGGCTGCCGCCAGTCACCAGGACCCTTGTTGTCGACCAGTCCGTCACGGTTCGCCTCTCCGAAGTGCTGTCGTCTGTTCTCAAGTGGTGTGAGTCCCGGTGGGGCCACCGCGGAGGTGGCCCCACCGGGACCCCCGATCAGTCGGTGGGCTTGTCGTCGAACACTGTCGATCCGATACGGGAATAGAGCTCGGGCTTGGCTTTTCGCCAATAGAGCGCGACCGCGATCGACCCGAACAACAGCAGCGCGAGGATGTACGGGATCAGCTTGAAGAACAGCGTTTCCGACGCGCTTCCGGCGGCGGCAGACATGTTGGAGGTCATGAGGTAGATGACGTAGAGCATCCCGGCGCCGCCGATGATGGGTGCGGCCAGCGTCCGCCACCAGCTGGCCGTCTCCGGGTGCTGCTTGCGGACGTGGAAGTAGACCACGGTGGCAATCGAGGACATGGTTTGCACGATCAGCAGGCACAGCGTCGCCAGGATCGCGACCACCACAAACAGCACGGCGTAGGGGTCGGCGCCGCTGATTGCGCAGATGGTCAGCACCATGGCGGCGAAGGCGCTCTGGGTGAGTGACGCGATCCAGGGTGAGGCGTGTTTGGGGTGTGCCTCCCCGAGCCGCCGCGGCAGCAAGCCGTCGCGACCGAAGGCGAACAGGTAGCGGGCTGCCGAGTTGTGAATGGCAAGCGCACAGGCGAACGACCCGAAGATCACCAGCCACTCGAACACCGTGACCGCCCACTGTCCGACGTATTGCTGAGTCGGTGCATAGATCAAGTCGAACGGGTTGGGGCCGGAAGAGAGTTCGACGGCTTTGGTCGGACCGTTGCCGACGATGACACCCCAGGCGATGAAGGTGTAGAAGACGCCGATACCGATGACGGCGATCATGGTCGCCTGAGGCACGATCTTCTTGGGATTCTTCGATTCTTCACCGTAGATGGCCGTCGATTCGAAGCCCACCCACGACCAGAATGCCATCAACATGCCCAGGCCCACGACGCCGCCGGCGACACCGTTGGTGCTCAATGCGCTGACCGGGTTCAGTGATTCCCAGCTCATGCCCTCGGGGTGATGCAGCAGCGATGTCGTTGCGGTGAGGGCCAGCATCACGATCTCGGAGACCAGTACGACACCAAGGACCTTTGCGGCAACCGAGATATCCCAATGTGACAGCACCGCGATGGTGACCAGGCCGATCACCGCGAAGACCGGCCAGGGCACGTCGATCCCGAACTGCGACGAAACCGCCTGGTTGGCAAAAGCGGAGAAGATGCCGATCAGGCCCGCTTCCATCGTCATGTAGGTGAAGGCGGTCATCACGCCGGCAGGCAGACCGGGGATCTTCGACCAACCCCGCGAAACAAAGGTGTAGAACGCCCCGGCTGCGGTGATGTGCCGTGCCAGTGCGATGAACCCGACGCTGAAGATGCTCAGCACGATGGTGGCGATGATGAAGCCCGCCGGTGCTCCCAAGCCGTTTCCGAATCCGACGGCGACCGGGAGGTTGCCCGTCATTGCGGTGATCGGCGCGGAGAACGCGACCACCATGAACACCACACCTGCCAGGCCGATGGCGCCGCGCTTGAGTGTGTGGCGTTCTGTCGGTTCAGCATTGGATTGCGATACGGGTTCTGGAATGACGGCCATCCAAGCCTGCCTTTCGTCCTGGGGTGATGTGAGTCACTGAGTTCACGAGAGCGTAGGACTCAAAAGAACTAAAAACAAGACCTATGGACCTTTTACTGGTTCTTGTAACACGCTCTTGACGTGAGGGTTGTGAGATTCGACGTCGGAGTTGCGGAGTAGAACCTCGGGCAATAGTGCGGTCGGGGAACGGCTCTCCGTCCCGCCCGGCCCCGCTGTGGAGCAGCGACTCGGATCATGTAGATCGTTCTAGAATCCCGGTGTGCAGAATCGCAGGCCGACCTTGGCGGATGTCGCGGCGCGCGCGAACGTGTCGCGTGCCCTGGTGTCCATCGTCATGCGCAACGCGCCGGGCGCCAGTGAGGCCACCCGCGAGAAGGTGCGGGCGGCAGCCGACGCGCTCGGCTACCGCCCCGATCCCCGTGCCAGAAGGCTGCGCCAGCGGCGGTCGAACCTGATCGGTGTGGTCTTCACCCCTGCCCAGGAGTTCCACGCCGGGCTGGTCGACGCCGTGTACGTGGCCGCCGACGCCGCTGGTTACGAGGTGGTGCTGAGCTGTGTCACTCCCCGCCGCGACGAGCGGCGGGCGATTCGCACGCTGCTCGACGACCGCTGTGATGCACTGATCCTGATCGGCAGCGACCTACCGCGACGTGAGCTCGTTGCTCTCCGGGCGCATGTGCCGGTGGTGGTGATGGCCCGCCGGGTGCAGGGTGTGGATGTGGTGCGCAGCGACGATGCTTCGGGCGCCGGGCTGGCAGTGCAGCACCTTGTCGGTCTGGGGCACCGCTCGATCGTCTACCTCGACGGTGGCCGCGCGCCCGGAGCGGCGCAACGCCGCCGTGGGTTCACCCGTGCGGTGGCCGCCGCCGGCATCGTCGGGCGGTTGGTCGACGGCGGGCTCACCGAGCGGGAAGGGGCGGTCGCCGCCGCGGCGTTGCTGGCCGATCCCGAACCGCCGCCCACGGCGATCTTCGCCTTCAACGACCGGTGTGCCCTCGGGGTGCTCGACATACTGATCCGCCACGGGATGGCGATTCCCGATGATGTATCGGTGGTCGGCTATGACAACAACCCACTCGCCGGCCTGGCTCACATCGACCTCACCACCATCAGTCAAGACACCGACACGCTTGCGGTCGCCGCGATCGATCGGGTGGTCACGCAGCTGGGCGGAGTAGATGTCGGCGGCTCTGTCGACAGGACCAGTGCACCCCGGCTGGTGATCCGGGGTTCGACCGGAGCACCGCGGAATTGATTCTGCGCTGTCAACGCGGCTGCATTCCCGCAGCCCGGTAGGCGTCGTCGATCAGCGCCATGTTGGCCACGGCATCGGCGGAGTCGATGGGCAACGTGACACCGTGTTCGACGTGTGCGGCAAAGGCTTCCAGCTGGTAGGTGTACGAGGCTCGCTTGCCCATCTGCTCCACCCTGGTGCCCGAAGACGTCGTGATGGTGATGCGGTCATCCTCGTTGGGTTTGATGAAGTCGTGCACCAGCACGTCGCCCGCACTGCCGAACACCTGCAAAGTGAACCGGTACGCGTCGGACACCATGGTGTGTCGAGACATACCCTTCGCCCCGCCCGGGAAGGCCAACTCGACGTTACAGCTCTCGTCCACACCGGGATGACGCTGCACCGCGGTCGCCGATGTCACCCGCGGTGCGCCGCCGGTATGTGCGCCGAAGGTCCGCATGATGTGCAACCCGTAACAACCGAGGTCCATCAAGGCGCCGCCGGCGAGTTCGAGTGACCAGCGCGGATCGCTGTCGGCGGGCTCCGGCATGGTCATCCGTACCTCGATGCGCCGTAGTTCACCCAGGGTGCCGTCGCCGGCGAGTTCCAGTGCTCGCTGGGTCACCGGATGGAACAGATAGTGAAACCCCTCCAGCACGGTGACGCCGGCCGACTCAGCGGCGGCGGCCACTTCGGCGGCCTGTTTCCTGTTGTCGGCGAACGGCTTTTCGCTGAGCACCGGCTTACCGGATGCGATCGCGGCCAGGTTCCACGGTGCGTGTAATGCGTTGGCCAGCGGGTTGTAGATGACGTCGACGTCCGCGTCGTCGATCACCTCCTGATAGGAGCCCAACACCCGCTCCACGCCGTACTTGTCGGCGAACACCGCGGCGCGGTCCGGATCGCGCGCGGCCACCGCCACCAACCGGTGTCCGAGTTCAGCGGCCGGTCTGACGATGGCGTTCTCCGCGATGCGGGAGGCTCCCAGGACACCTATTCGCAGGGTCACGAAATGCTCTGCAGGAAGCGGACACTGGCCAGAACGTCGGAGAGTGGGCCCTCACCTTCGGGCTCACCGTGGAGAATGTTGTCCTGCTCCATCACATACCAACCGGAGTAACCGCCGTCCTCCAGTGTCTTGACGATGCCGGCGATGTCGACGTCGCCGGCGCCGAGCGGGACGTACATGCCGGCCGCGACGGCCTGGGTGTAGCTGAGATCGCCCTCTTGTACCTTGCGGGCCAGCTCGAGGTTGACATCCTTGAGATGCGCGTGTTCGATCCGGTCCGGCACGTCGCGGGTGAGCGTCAACGGGTCGGTGCCCCCGATCAGCAGGTGTCCGGTGTCCAGGCACAGGGGAATCGCCGAACCGGTCAGTACCCGGTCGACGTCGGCCCGGGTCTCGACCATGGTCCCCACATGCGGGTGCAGCACAGCTTTGAGGCCGCCTCGCGCCACGATGTCCGCCAGCCGATCCAGGTTGGCCAACAACGTGTTCCACTGTGCCTCGTCGAGGTCGGGCCGGGTGTCATAACCGTCGGCGCCGGTGGCCGCCGCCAGCACCACCACGTCGGCCTTCGCGGCGACCAGCGACTCCAGCGGCGCAGCAAGATCGTCGGCGGGATCGTGGGCGGGGTCGTGCAGCACAACCGGTACAAATCCACCGACACACGACAGTCCGATCGTGTCGAGCAGTGTGGTGAGCTCGGCGGGATCGGCAGGCAGGAAGCCATCAGGGCCCAGCTCCGTGGCCGTCAATCCGGCTTCGCGCATTTCGGTGAGTACCCGGTGGCTGTCGAGCTGATAGCCCCAGCCGGGTACCTCGCATACCCCCCAAGAGATCGGTGCGCCGGCGATCTTCACTTGCGAACCTCCTCGATGCGCACCGGAACTCCGCGGCGCAGGGACTCTGCGGCGGCCTCGGCGATCCACGCCACCTCGATGGCATCGGCGACCGTGGCGCCCTGAATGGGGCCACCCTGCACCACGCGGACGAAGCCGCGCAGCTCGCGCCGGAAGGCCTCGGTGAAGCGGTCCATGAAGAAGTGGTGGGGCTGCCCGGTGGGGAAGTCGATGTGTGGATCGGTGTTCTGAACCGGCACGCCCTGATCCCAACCTGCCACCACGGTGTCGTTGAACCCGTGCACTTCGAGTCGGCAGTCGTAGCCGCGGCCGTTGTACCGGGCCGCCGACACCACGCCCAGCGCACCGGCATCGAAGCGAACGATGATCGCGGCGGTGTCCACGTCGCCGTATTCGGTGAACAGTGGGTCGCCCTGCACGCTGCCGGTGGCGTACACCTCGACGGCCTCCTGGCCGGTGATCCAGCGCAGGGCGTCGAAATCGTGGACAGCACAATCCCGGAAGATGCCACCGGATTCTTTGATGTAGTCCAACGGTGGGGGAGCGGGGTCCATGGTGGTGCTCCGGACAGTGTGCAGGTTGCCCAGGGAGCCGCTGTCCACCGCGGCCTTGGCGGCGGCGAAGGCGGCGTCGAACCGGCGCTGGTAGCCGATCTGCACCGGGACACCGTAGCGGGCGATCGCCTCGGCGACGCGGGCGCTCTCGCTGGCCGTGGATGCAACGGGTTTCTCGCAGAACGTGGGTAGTCCTCGTTCGACAGCGGCCAGTGTCAGCTCGGCATGCGCCGCGGTGGCTGCGGCGACCACCACACCGTCGATGCCCGCCGACAGCAGCGCCTCCACCGAGTCCACCGGCCTGGCACCGTATTTGTCGGCCACCTGCCTGACGATCTCGGGGCGTGCGTCGGTGATGACAAGCTCGTCGACTTCGGCCAACCCGGTCAGGGTCTCGGTGTGAAATGCTCCGATACGGCCGAGACCGATGAGTCCGAGGGTGGTCATGAGATTCTCCGTTCGTTGTGTGCGCGCAGTGCTTCGTCGAGTTGATCGAGGGTGAATTCACTTGCCAGAGCGTCGAGTACGACGTCGACCTGGCTCGGCGGGGCGAGGCTTCCGATGGGCTGGTCGAGGTCGAGATTGGTGGGGAACGCGTAACCCTCGGCGGTGGCGACCACGGTGTTGAGGACGTGCTTGCCGGAGCGGCCTGCTGCCCGCATGGTCTGCAGCGCCGGGTAGATCGCCCGCACCATGGCGGTGCGATCCAGCGATTCCATGGCCCGGCCGAACGGCGAGGACACCTGCAACAGGTTGGCCATTCGTTTGATGTCGGCCGACTTGTTTTGTCCGGCAGCGTGATACAGCGCGGGGTTGAAGAACGCCGCATCGCCTTTGCGGAGTGGGGTCTGCACGTGGTGTTCGGCGAAGAACTCGATGAACTCGGGCCGGTAGAAGGCGACGTAGCCGGCCGTGAACTGCTGGGAATACGGCAGTAGCATGGTGGGTCCACTCTCGACCGGCATGTCACAGTGCGCCACCGCGCCCTGCAGGGTCAGCGCCGGGGACAGCCGGTGTTGATGGGCGGGGTAGTCGGTGAGTTGATCGACGTCGACAAAACCCAGGTGATAGTCGCGGTGCGGAACCTGCGCTGCACCGCCGGGATTGACGACGTTGACCTGAGAGGTCACCTGGTAGCGCGGACCGAGCCAGGCCTGGCAGATCAGCGCGAGCGCGTCGTTGGCGTAGTAGTCGGCGAAGACGTCCGGGGAGTGCAGCGCCAGCTTCTGGGCGGCGTTCCACACCCGGTCGTTGGCTCCGGGCTTGCCGAAGTGGTCACCCGCCGCGGTGCCCTCGGACCGTTGCCGGGCGATCAGCTCGTCGAACGCGGCGCTGGCGCGGTCCACGACGGCGCCGTCGAAGGCGTTCTCGAAGACCACCACGCCGGGGCCGTCGGTCAGGGCGCGGATCAGCTCGGCCTGCAGCGTGCGGCGATCGGCCGCGGCGAACGAATCGGCTGGGTAGACGAGGACGCCGTCGCGGGTGGCATGGGCGTGCGGGTAGTCGGCCAGATCGGTGGTGCGCAGGACCTGTGCACGGAAATCGTCGAGGTTGCTGTCTGAGTCCTCGATCCAGGCGCCCGGTGCCGTGGTGAGGGGGTGGAGGGACATGGCCACGAGTCTTGCTGTGTGGTGGAACACAATCAACACCAAAAAACCATCAAAAACACCTCATTCGGTAGGCTGCGGACGGCGCAGTGGCGGGACCACATCCGCATCGCACGCAGGAGGGCTGATGGCGCACCGGTACAAGGTTCGGGAGATCGCTCAGCAGTGTGGCCTCAGCGAGGCGACCGTCGATCGGGTCCTCAACGATCGGTCCGGCGTCCGGGAGAACACCCGCGCGGAGGTTGTGCAGGCCATCGCGGATCTGGACAAGCAGCGCGCCCAGTTGCGGCTGAACGGCAGGCGCTACCTGATCGACGTGGTGATGCAGACCCCGACGCGGTTCTCCGACGCCTTTCGTGCCGCGGTTGAGGCTGAGCTGCCGTCCTTTGCGCCTGCCATGTTGCGTGCCAGGTTCCATCTCTGGGAAAGCGGTGCCACGGCAACCACCGTGGACCAGCTGGCGAATCTGCGCGGCAGCCACGGGGTGATCCTGAAAGCGCCGGATGAGCCGGAGGTCGCCGAGGCGATCGACCGGCTGGTGGGTGCCGGGACTCCGGTCGTGACGTACACGACGGACGTGCCGGGCAGCCGGCGGTGCGGATACGTCGGCATCGACAACCACGCCGCGGGGGTGACAGCGGCCTACCTGATTCGCGAGTGGCTGCGCCCCGCCGCGGCTGACGGATCACCGGGGGTGCTGATCACACTGTCTCGAAATGTCTTCCGCGGGGAAGGGGAGCGCGAGGTCGGTTTCCGGGCCGGCCTGCGGGGCTCGGGGCTGACCGTCGTCGACGTCACCGACAGCGACGGTATCGACGAGACCAACGAACGGCTGGTGCTCGAGGCGCTACGGCAGAACCCAGGCATCGAAGCCGTCTACTCGGTGGGCGGCGGCAACGCGGCAACCGTTGCCGCGTTCGAGACACTGGGCAAGAAGTGCAGGGTGTTCGTGGCCCACGATCTCGACGCGGACAACCGTCGACTGCTGCGGGAAGGGCGGATCTCGGTGGTGCTGCACAACGACCTGCACGCCGATGCGCGGCTGGCGCTGCGGATGATCCTCCAAGAGCGAGGGGCGCTGCCTGCCGGACCGGTTCGCCCGGTGCAGGTGCAGGTGGTCACGCCCTACAACATCCCAGGCTGACGCTGTGATATCGGCAATCGGGTACCGGCCGATGAACAAGTTGCCGGCGCGTACGAATTCGTTCTTATTTTCCGGGCGCAACTAACGTGACGAAAGCCACAATTTTGTCTCATTGGCGCGTTCGTCATGGTCCTGAACTGCATCGACCCGAACGGGTTGATGGCGTGTCGGTGAGTCCAGGCGTCGGGCCTTGCCTAAGGAAAGTGCAATAATCGGTACTAAGAGTGACATCAACTTCTGATGAGCTGTTCATCCCAGGTGTGTTCACCGAACTGCGCCGGGGCAAGCTCGATCCGAAGCTGCACATTTTCGACGGGTGAAAGGCGGGGACGTGGGGCCGATGGATAACGGAACCAAGTCGCAACCTAGGGAAAAACTGGAGAAGGTGGTCATCCGCTTCGCGGGTGACTCCGGCGACGGCATGCAGCTCACCGGCGACCGTTTCACCTCCGAGGCCGCTCTCTTCGGTAACGACCTGGCCACCCAGCCCAACTACCCCGCCGAGATCCGGGCGCCACAGGGCACCTTGCCCGGAGTTTCGTCGTTCCAGATCCAGATCGCCGACTACGACATCCTCACCGCGGGCGATCGCCCCGACGTCCTCGTCGCGATGAACCCGGCGGCGCTCAAAGCCAATATCGACGACCTGCCCCGTGGTGGCCTGATCATCGCCAACTCCGACGAGTTCACCAAGCGGAACCTGGCCAAGGTCGGTTACGAGGCCAACCCGCTCGAGACCGAGGAGCTTTCCGACTACAACGTCCAGGCCGTCGCGATGACATCGCTGACGCTTGGTGCGGTCGAAGTCATCGGCGCCTCCAAGAAGGACGGTCAGCGCGCCAAGAACATGTTTGCCCTCGGGCTGCTGTCCTGGATGTACGGGCGGCCGATCGAGACCAGCGAAACGTTCATCCGGGAGAAGTTCGCCCGCAAGCCCGACGTGGCCGAAGCCAACGTGCTCGCGCTGAAGGCCGGCTGGAACTACGGCGAGACCACCGAAGCGTTTGCCACCACCTACGAGGTGGCGCCGGCGAAGCTGAAGTCGGGTGAGTACCGGCAGATCTCGGGTAACACCGCACTGGCCTACGGTCTCGTCGCCGCCGGCCACCTCGCTGACCTGCAGGTGATGCTGGGCAGTTACCCCATCACGCCGGCCTCCGACATCCTCCACGAGCTCTCCAAGCACAAGAACTTCAATGTGCTGACCTTCCAGGCCGAGGACGAGATCGCCGGAATCGGTTCGGCCATCGGTGCTTCCTACGGCGGAGCTCTGGGCGTCACCACCACATCAGGCCCGGGCATCTCGCTGAAGTCCGAGGCCATCGGCCTGGCGGTGATGATCGAGCTGCCGCTGGTGATCATCGACGTGCAGCGTGGCGGTCCGTCGACGGGTCTGCCCACCAAAACCGAGCAGGCTGATCTGCTCCAGGCGATGTTCGGCCGTAACGGCGAGTCGCCGGTGGCCGTGCTGGCGCCGCGTTCGCCGTCCGACTGCTTCGACGTCGCGGTGGAAGCTGTGCGGATCGCCATCAAGTACCACACCCCGGTGATCGTGCTTTCCGACGGCGCCATCGCCAACGGCAGTGAGCCGTGGCGGATTCCGGATATCGCCGGCTACGCCAAGATCGCCCACGCCTTTGTCAACGAGGGCGAGCCGTTCCAGCCCTACGCGCGTGACCCGAAGACCCTTGCGCGGCAGTTCGCCATCCCGGGCACCCCGGGTCTCGAACACCGCATCGGCGGCCTGGAATCGGCCAATGGTTCGGGCAACATCTCCTACGATCCGGCCAACCACGACCTGATGGTGCGCCTGCGGCAGGAGAAGATCGCCGGCATCGAGGTTCCCGACCTGGAGGTCGACGACCCGACCGGTGATGCGGAACTGCTGTTGCTCGGCTGGGGCAGTTCGTACGGCCCGATCGGTGAGGCCTGCCGGCGCGCGCGTCGCAAGGGCATCAAGGTGGCGCATGCCCACCTGCGGTACCTGAACCCGTTCCCGGCGAATCTGGAAGAAGTGCTGCGGCGCTTCCCCAAGGTGGTCGCCCCCGAGATGAACCTGGGCCAGCTGGCGCTGCTGCTGAGGGGCCGTTTCCTGGTCGACGTGCAGTCGGTGACCAAGGTGCAGGGTATGGCGTTCCTGGCCGACGAGCTCGAAGAGGTCATCGATTCCGCACTCGACGGAACGCTGGCCGAAAAGGAAAGTGACAAAGCCAAACTCGCCCGACTGGGCGCGGTAATTCAAGAAGTGCGGGCGCCGGCCGAGACCGGTGTAGGAGCAGACTCATGACTGACCTGATGGGTAGCGTCAACGGACTCGACCACGCGGATCTTGGCCTGACCCCGATCTCGAAGACCAGTGGTGTGCCCACCACCGATCAGCCGATGAAGGGCAAGGACTTCACCAGCGACCAGGAGGTCCGTTGGTGCCCCGGGTGCGGTGATTACGTCATCCTCAACACCATCCGCAACTTCCTGCCGGAGCTGGGCCTGCGGCGCGAGAACATGGTGTTTGTCAGCGGTATCGGCTGCTCCAGCCGCTTCCCGTACTACTTGGAGACCTACGGTCTGCACTCGATCCACGGTCGCGCGCCGTCGATCGCGACCGGACTGTCGCTGGCACGTGACGACCTGTCGGTGTGGGTGGTCACCGGTGACGGTGACGCGCTGTCCATCGGTGGCAACCACCTGATCCACGCGCTGCGCCGCAACATGAACATCACGATCCTGCTGTTCAACAACCGGATCTACGGCTTGACGAAGGGCCAGTACTCACCGACCTCCGAGGTCGGCAAGGTCACCAAGTCGACGCCCATGGGCTCCCTCGATCACCCGTTCAACCCGGTGTCGTTGGCGCTGGGCGCCGAGGCCACCTTTGTGGGGCGGGCGCTGGACTCCGATCGGGCCGGACTCACCGAGGTCTTGCGCGCCGCCGCGGCTCACCGCGGTGCCGCATTGGTGGAGATCCTGCAGGACTGCCCGATCTTCAACGACGGCTCCTTCGACCTGCTCCGTAAGGAAGGCGCCGAAGAGCGTGTCATCCGGGTGAAGCCGGGCGAGCCCATCACCTTCGGTTCGGGTGACGAGTACGCCGTGGTGCGCAACGGATTCGGACTCGAGGTCGCCAAGACCGCCGACGTCTCCGCCGAGGAGATCGTGGTACACGATCCGTCGCTCAACGATCCGTCGTACTCGTTTGCGCTGTCGCGGCTCAGTGATCAGAACCTCGAGCACACCGTGATGGGGATTTTCCGGCAGATCAGTCGGCCCACCTACAACGACGCCGCTCGTACCCAGGTGGCCAGCGCCATGGAGACCCTCCCGAACGACACGGCTGCACTTCAGTCGCTGCTTCGGGGGCGAGACACCTGGACCGTCGACTAGCCTGAGGCGCATGTCCTCTCCGCTGGCCGGTGTTGTTCTGGCCGGTGGTGCGTCCCGACGGATGGGGCGCGACAAGGCGAGCATGGTCGTTTCCGGACCTACGGGCTCCAAGACCATGGTCGAACACGTCCTGGCTGCGGTTTCCGCGCGCTGTGCGCCGGTGTTTGTGATCGCGGCTCCCGGCCAGGCGTTGCCGGAGCTGTCTGCCTCGGTGCTACGGGACGAGGTTCGCGGGGTCGGTCCGTTGCTGGCCACCGCTCGAGGGCTGCGGGCGGCTGCCGATGCGGGCGCCGAACGGGCCTTTGTCTGTGCGGTCGATATGCCGCAGATGACGGCGGATTTGATCGACGAGCTTGCCGGTCACACCGGAGCCGACGTGATCCTGCCCTGGGACGGTCGTGATCACTACCTGGCCGGTATCTACAGCACCGCGTTGGCCGGCCGGATCGAGGAGCTGATCGCGGCAGGGGAGCGCAGCATGCGGGCGCTGGTCGACACGGTCAACACTCAGCGGATCGTGATGGCGGCCTCGCCGGCGCTGACCAACGTCAATGCTGCCGCCGACCTCGTCTGACAATTACCGACCCAGCTGAATTGTTGTCGAACAATTTGGCGCGTTGTTGTCGTGGGTGCGTGGCCCGGCAGCGGTGAGTACCGCCGATCTTTCTGCCGTGACCGTCAAGATTTGTTGTCCTCCAGCACTTTATGGAGTTGCATGGGTTATCGGAACGTTTGTTTCTGAGTGTTGGACACGCACGGTCGCCGCGCGAGACGGTGGGCGCCGGGAATGGCTGTCGCCGCGGCGCTGTGACAAACCAGTTACTACGCCCGCCGACGCGAGATGGGTGAGATTGGCGGCTATCGAAAAACTCTGCTGTACAGCATGATTGGAGGCGCGCTGCAGATGGTTGCGAAAGCTGTTGGTATAGATCATATTTCGAGGAGGTGCCGAGGGTGAGTTGGCTGGTGTGGTGATCGATCGTGTTGACGTGTATGTGACTGATGGGCAACAGATTCAGGTCATGATGACAACGCCTCGCTGGAGCGGGTGTGACTCGAGGAATGGCAAAACGATTGCTGGAGAGTCATTTTGCGACTGCAAATCCATCTGTGCACATCCGTCACACCATTAACTTCTGCCAATTTGGCTCGTGCGCAGGTCAATTGGGATTGTCTGCAAAAACGTGTCCGGCTTCACAAAATATGAGTGACATATGTCACGATTGCGGGGTATTTGGTAACAAGTGGCGGCACTCGCAATTGTGCCGTTGACCTGCGTGGACCAGGCCAACAATTCATCGTTATCTGCCCGTGATCAAAACGAGATAGTGGTTTCGGCGATGTGACTCGGTGCGAATCGGCACGTACGGTCCTTTTTGTCCCGCGAGGGAACAGACAACTTCACATGATCTGAAAACAACCCTGCGTGTGAGTGGGGAGTGGCAGCCCGAACGGGCAGGCCGCCGCTGTGCGAGAGCCGGCGGGCATGTCTTGTCTCGAGACACGCCTCCCCTGTTGTGCCTGACCGAGATGGCACAACCCGATGAATCCGCGGTCTCCCATGGACCCCTGCACGCCCGCCTCTGGCGGGTGTGGCGATGGCGCGCGCGTGGCGAAAGGAAAAGTTTTGCAGAACGTCCGTAAGAAGCTCGCGATGGCTGTGATGGGTGGGGCGCTGGTTGTGGCCCCGATGGCGCTGGGCGCCGGCGCAGCCAATGCCGATTCCGTCAACTGGGATGCCGTCGCGGCCTGCGAGTCCGGTGGCAACTGGGCGATCAACACCGGCAACGGCTACTTCGGCGGCCTGCAGTTCACGTTGGGCACCTGGCAGTCCAACGGCGGCAGCGGATCTCCGCAGCACGCATCGCGCGAAGAGCAGATTCGGGTCGCGGAGAACGTGCTGCAGTCCCAGGGGATCGGCGCGTGGCCGGTCTGCGGCCGTCGCGGATAGCAAGAACTGAACAGCAAGAGCTGATGCGCCGACGGTGCCGGGCAGTATGCCCGGCACCGTCGG
>NZ_JBARXZ010000093.1:0-49129 GCF_049647605.1 Mycobacterium sp.
CGACCACCCGGATCCCGACCCCTCCCCCGGCACCGCCCGCGGGCGACAGCGAGGCGCCGACCACCCGCTTCAGCTCGGCCAAGAACGCCGTCCGCAACGCGGTGAGCGGTGCCACCAACACCGGCAACCGCCCGCCCAAGCCCCCTCAGGGCACCGGCGAACGGGAAATCGAGTCGTGGCTCGGTGAACTGCGCGGCAAACCGGGGGCCACCGGTACCCAACCGCCGGTGCAACCGCCCTCGGCCGAACCCACCCGCGGCATGGGCCCGGGGTCGAGTGGGGACAGCTCTGCCACCACCGCCATTCCGGCCCCGGCCGAAGAGGCTGACGAGAGCGCCACCCGCGCGATCCCGATCGCCAAGCCACAAGGCAACGACACCGACACGGCCACCGAGAAGCTCAATGCGCGCGGTGACGCGGACGACAAGTCACGTCAACGACGCAGCGGTGGGGTCAGCGCACAGGACCTGCTGCGACGGGAAGGCCGCCGGCCTTAGAGCCGACGGCGGCCCCGCCCCGGGTCAGCCCGTCTTGTCCGGCACTTCGTCGGGTATGGCGTCCACCACCGGTCCGTCCTCGGCTTCCTGCCTGGCTTCCTCGGCGGCGGGATCCTTGGCCACCAGCACCCGGATCGCACTGTTGAGGAAAGCGATCGCCGGAACCGCCAGCAGCGCCCCGACGATGCCGGCAAGCACGGCCCCGCCGGCGATGCCCAGCACCACGCCCAGCGGGTGAATGGACACCGCCCGGCCCATCACCAGTGGCTGCAGCACATGGGCTTCCAGCTGCTGAACGGCGATGATCAACCCCAACGTGATCAGGGCGTACACAAAACCTTTTGCCAGCAGCGCCACCACCACCGCCAGGAAGCCGGTGATCACGGCGCCGACCAGCGGGATGAAGGCACCCAGGAACACCAGCGAGGCCAGCGGCAACGCCAACGGAATTCCCATGATCGCCAGACCGGTACCGATACCGACGGCATCCACCAGCGCCACCAGGAAAGTGGCCCGGATGTAGCCGATCAACGAGTGGAAGCCGGCCCGGCCGGCATCAGCGACCCGACCGCGAACCGAGGTCGGGAACACCTTGGTGACAAACGCCCAGATGTTGCGGCCGCCGTGCAGCAGGAAGATCAATGTGAAGAAGACCAGCAACGCCCCGGTCACGATCTCGGTGGCGGTGGCCGCCGTCGACAACGCTCCGCTGGTCAACCGCTCCTGATTGTTGCGCAGCGCTTCGATCGCCGAGTTCCCGAAGTTGTCGATCTGCTCGCGGCTCAGGTGCGCCGGCCCTTCGACCAGCCAGGTGCGGGCGCTGTCGATGCTGCGGGTCACTTCGTTGACCAATTGCGGCAGACCCGAAACGAACTGGCTGACCACAAAGGTCAGCAGGCCGCCGAGAATCGCAAAGCTGCCCAGCAACACCAGCGCCACCGCACCGCCGCGCGGTGCGCCTCGGCGATCCAGCCAGTCGACGAGCGGCAACAGCAGCGCAGACAGCATCGTGGCGAGGGCGACGGGCACCACCAGCACCAGGAATTTCTGCGCCACCCAGAGCAGCACCAGCACGGCAGCAAACACCACGAGCAAGCGCCACGCCCAGGCGGCGGACTTGCGGACCAGCGGGCTGACCGATGCGTCCTCGGACACAGGCGTCGACATTGAGCAACTGTAGCCCCGAGGGGGCGCGCCGCAGCTCGACGTCTGAAAACGGCGGCCTCACCCCGCTACGCTGATCGGGTGTCCTCCGACGCACAGGCCGGCCCGGCCGCCGCACAACGGGAGGCCCGCGGCAAATACTGGTGGGTCCGCTGGGCGGTGTTGGCCGTCGCGGTGATCGTCCTGGCCGTCGAAGCCACCCTCGTGTGGGATCAGCTGGCCAAGGCCTGGCGCAGCATGCTCGACGCCAATTGGTGGTGGGTACTGGCCGCTGCAGCCGCGGCCATGCTCTCGATACACAGCTTTGCTCAGATCCAGCGCACCCTGCTGAAATCGGCCGGGGTACCGGTCCGGCAGTGGCGTTCGGAGGCGGCGTTCTACGCCGGTAACTCGTTGTCGACGACGCTGCCCGGCGGCCCGGTCCTGTCGGCGACGTTCATCTACCGACAGCAACGCATCTGGGGAGCCTCGCCGGTGGTGGCCTCCTGGCAGCTGGTGATGTCCGGGGTGCTGCAGATCGTCGGGTTGGCACTGTTGGGGCTCGGTGGCGCATTCCTGCTCGGCGCCAAGAACAATCCGTTCTCGCTGCTGTTCACTCTCGGTGGCTTTGTCCTGCTGCTGTTGCTAGCCCAGGCGGTGATCTCCCGACCCGAGTTGCTCGACGGCATCGTTGTGCGGGTACTGTCCTGGTTCAACCAGTTGCGCAACAAGCCGGTCGATTCCGGGGTGACGAAGTGGCGGGAGATCCTGCACCAGCTGGAATCGGTGAGCATGAGCCGGCGCACGCTGGGCACGGCGTTCAGCTGGTCGCTGTTCAACTGGGTCACCGATGTCGCCTGCCTGGCGTTTGCCGCCTATGCCGCGGGTGGTCATCCGTCGCTTGCTGGACTGACCGTCGCCTACGCGGCGGCCCGCGCCGTCGGGTCGATCCCCCTGATGCCGGGTGGGCTGCTGGTGGTGGAGGCCGTCCTGGTGCCCGGCCTGGTGTCGAGCGGTATGACCTTGCCCGCCGCCATCTCGGCGATGCTGATCTACCGGCTGGTGAGTTGGATCTTCATCTCCGCGATCGGTTGGGTGATGTTCTTCTTCATGTTCCGCACCGAAAGCCAGATCGACCCCGACCAGACGGGGCCGAAAGCCGAACCGGAAATCCGGCCGGAATCCGACTCTCGCTGAAGGGTGCATCCAGGCGGTTTACCTCCTCGCCATAAAGTGGACGCGACCGAGTCGCAAAATACACCTGGAGTGAGATGCCTGATCTGCACGTGCACGTGGACGGAATCTACGCAGATGTGGCCCGTCGCAACCCGGGCGAGACCGAATTCCACCAAGCCGTGTACGAGGTCCTTCTCAGCCTGGGGCCGGTGGTGGCCAAGCACCCGGAGTACACGGACTCCGCGGTGATCCACCGGTTGTGCGAACCGGAACGGCAGATCATTTTCCGGGTCCCCTGGGTGGCGGACAACGGAACCGTGGAGATCAACCGAGGGTTCCGGGTCGAGTTCAACTCGGCTCTCGGTCCGTTCAAGGGCGGTTTACGCTTCCATCCCTCGGTCTACCTGGGCATCGTCAAGTTCCTGGGCTTCGAGCAGATCTTCAAGAACTCGTTGACCGGGATGCCGATCGGCGGCGGCAAGGGTGGCGCCGATTTCGACCCGAAGGGTCGCTCCGACGGCGAGATCATGCGTTTCTGTCAGTCGTTCATGACCGAGTTGTACCGGCATATCGGCGAGTACGTCGATGTGCCGGCGGGGGATATCGGTGTCGGCACCCGGGAGATCGGCTATCTGTTCGGCCAGTACAAGCGCATCACGAACCGTTACGAGTCCGGCGTGCTCACCGGCAAGGGGCTGACCTGGGGCGGGTCTCGGGTACGCACCGAGGCCACCGGGTACGGGACGGTCTTCTTCGCCAACGAGATCCTCAAGTCCAAGGGCCAATCCTTCGACGGCAAACAGGTGGTGCTGTCTGGTTCGGGAAATGTGGCGATCTACGCGATCGAGAAGGTGCACCAGCTGGGCGGGACCGTCGTCGCATGTTCCGATTCCGGGGGGTACGTGGTCGACCGGTCCGGTATCGACGTCGAGTTGCTCCGGGAGATCAAAGAGACACGGCGCGGCCGGATTTCGGAGTACGCCGACCTGCGCGGCGACGCGGTGCGCTACGTCACCGACAGCCGGGTCTGGGAAGTGCCCTGTGATGTCGCGATTCCGTGTGCGACGCAGAACGAACTCGACGGTGACGACGCAAGACGGCTGGCGGCCGCGGGGTGCCAGATCGTCGCCGAAGGCGCCAACATGCCGTGTACGCCCAAGGCGGTCAAGGTCTTCGAAGAGTCCGGCGTGGTCTTTGCCCCGGGCAAGGCCGCCAATGCGGGCGGCGTGGCAACCAGCGCCCTGGAGATGCAGCAGAACGCCTCGCGCGACTCCTGGACGTTCGAAGAGACCGAGGCCAGGCTGGCCGAGATCATGAGCCGGATCCACGAGCGCTGCCTGGAAACCGCCGACGAATACGGCCAGCCCGGCGACTACGTCGCCGGAGCCAACATCGCCGGCTTCATCCGGGTGGCCGACGCGATGCTGGCCCAGGGCGTGATCTAGTGTTCAAGCGGACGGCGAAGTCCGTGAATTCCCCTGCAGCACAAGGAGTTCAATCCGTGACTTCCTCCACCGGCTCGCGCCCGTTGCTCGCGGTGGGCGCCGATGTACTTGCTGTGGTGGCGTTCTGCGCCATCGGTCGCCGCAGCCATGCCGAAGGTGTCACCATCACCGGTGTCGCCGAGACCGCCTGGCCGTTCCTCACCGGAACGGCATTCGGTTGGCTGGCCAGCCGAGGGTGGCGCCGCCCGACCGCCGTAGCACCGACCGGGCTGATCATCTGGGTGTCGACGATCGTGGTCGGGATGTTGCTGCGCAAGCTCACTCAAGCCAGTGTGGCCCCGAGTTTCATCGTGGTGGCCTCGTCGGTGACGGCAATTCTGCTGCTGGGCTGGCGGGCCCTACTCGGGCGGCGGGGGCACCACAGCCACCGTCAGGGTCGCGCGTAGCCCACCGAGCGGGCCATCGGACAGCTCGATCGAACCGCCATGCAGAACGGCCTGCTGTTCGACCAGCGCCAGCCCCAGACCGGAGCCGGTCATCGCGGCGGTGCTGCCGCGCGAGAACCGCTCCAACACCGCCGTGTGTTCCTCTGCGGGCAGTCCGCGACCGTTGTCGTCGACCACGATGACCATCTGATCGCCGTGGCGCTGCGCCGACAAGACGATCCGGCCGGCGTGACCGTGCGTGATCGCGTTGCGGACCAGGTTGTCCACCGCCAGCCGCAGTCCCGTCGGCCAGCCCAGGATCGTGCCGCTGCCGTCACACTCGACGTCGATCTCCGTGGTCACCGCGGCACGGCTGTTCTCCCGCGCCACCCGGTACAGCAATTCGGCGACGTCGATGATCTCGCGGTCCTCTTCCTGCGCCAGCTGGCCGGACGCCAGCTGGCCCAGTGCGGTGATGGTGGCCTCGATCCGGCGCTGGGCCCGCGACAGGTCGGCCACCACCTCGTCGCGCTCCTCGGCCGGCAGATTGTGGATTCGCAAGGTATCCAGGTCAGCGCGCATCGCGGTCAGCGGTGTCCGCAGCTCATGGGCGGCGTTGGCCGCAAAATCCTGGGCGGACTGCAGTGACTTCGTGGTGACCAGCTGGGCTGCGGCCAGCCGTTTGAGCATCCCGACCATCGCCTCGGAGAGATCCTCGGCTTCCTTGACACCGTGGACCGGGGTGATCTGGGGCTCCCCGCCCTCGCCGAGGCTGCGGGTCTGTTCGGTGAGTTTGCGCAGTGGCCGGGTTGCGGCGCCGGCCAGAAGCCAGCCCAGCAGCCCGGCGAACAGCACCGCGGCCGAACCGACAAAGAGATAGATCGGTATTCGCTGACTCGAGAGCAGAATGCTGTCGGCCCGGATGCCGATCGACATGAAAACATCCACCCCCTGCTGCTTGAGCAGTACGGTGCGCACCCGGTAGTCGACTCCGTTGACCGCCACGGTCACGGTGCCTTCGGGCAGTTCGGGTAGCTGGAATCCCCGCTGGAACACCACATTTCCACCGGCCCTGGCCCGGCCGGTGGTCAGCACCCCGCGGCGCGGGTCCTGCAGCTGTTCGGGGTACATGCTGGCATCGACGATCGAGTCGAGTCGCCGGTCCAGCTGCGCCTCGTCGTTGTTGGCCAGCACCACCGAGGTCAGCGCAGCGAGTGTGGCGACCACGGCCGCCGAGGCGATCCCGGCGGCGAGGGCAACGCGGGTGCGCAGCGATACCCGGTTGGTGAAGCGCCGCCACAGCGACAGCGCAGCCGGCTGGGCTTCCGGCTCAGGCCCCACGGTCACGCGGCTGCCTCGAGGGCATGTCTACTCAAGATTCGTCTCGCAGGACGTACCCGATCCCCCGCACCGTGTGGATCACCCGCGGCACGCCGTCGCGTTCCAGCTTGCGCCGCAGGTAGCTGATGAACACATCGGCGACATTGGTGTCGACGTCGAAGTCATAACCCCACACCAGCTCCAGCAGGCGCTGACGGGACAGCACCACCCCGGAATTCTCGGCCAGCACGGCCAGCAGGTCGAACTCTCGTTTGGTCAGATCGACCCGCTCCCCCGACACGAACACCAGTCGGCGGGCGGTGTCGATGGTGAGCGAACCGACGGTCATGGCGTCCGACCGTTCGTCGGAGTGCGCCCGGCGGCGCAACAACGCGTGCAGGCGGGCGACCAACTCACCCAGATCAAATGGCTTGGTCAGGTAATCGTCGGCCCCGGCCTCCAGACCGGCGATACGGTCGTTGACCGTATCCCGGGCCGAAAGCACGCAGATCGGGATGTCGTTACCGAGCGCACGCAGGGCGGTGACCACCGCGACGCCATCCAGCTCGGGCATCTGCACATCGATCACCAGGGCGTCGTGAGATTCGGTGGACAGCAGTCGAAGCGCTTCCTTACCGTTGGCGGCCACCCTGACGTCGAACCCGGAATGGCGCAGTCCTCGGGCCACCGAGGTGCGCACATCCGGGTCATCGTCGACCATCAGCACTGTGTGGCCCGCGGACCCCATGGCGGGCGAGTCGGTTCCCGGCGGCACTACAGGATGTCGACCTGGCCATCCCCGTTCGTATCACCGCAACGGATCCGGATGTCCTGAAGGGGCTTGCGGATCCCTTTGAGCTCGTCGGCGATCTGCGGGTTCTCCCCGAAGTACTCGTCGACCAGCGGGCGGATCTCCTCGTGCGGCAGACCATGCAGGCTGGTGAAGAAGTCATTGACCGGCGGGTGCGTGAACAGGTAGGCCGACGTGGCTGCCGACACTCCGGAGGCGACGCCGGCCAGATCGGCGGCGGTGCAGTTGGGCGGCGGTTCGGCGCTGGCCATGGGCGCAGCGGTGAACAGCATCGCTCCGGTGACCGCTCCGGCTCCTACAACTCCGGCAACAGCGCGACGGGCTGTGAGCAACATTGATCGGCTCCTTCGAGGGCTCGAGGTGAGTAGTCGATACAAGACGTGAGATAGCTGCCAGTGGGTCCCGACAACTGATCCTGACCACCAAAGCTAATCAGATTCCTGCGGCAGTTTCTTCACTTGGTCCCGACTTCACCGGGCCTGTTCGAGAAAAACACAGGTAGACGGCTCACGGGAGCCCAGCGAGGGTCCCGGTGGCGACACCCACCGGCAACGCCGGTTTGGCGGGCGACGCGCCGAGGGCCGACTCCGCGCCGGCGATCGCGGTGGCCGCGTCCGGTAATCCGGCGGGCGACCCGCCCTGTTGTGCGGCCTGCATCAGGCCGAGTACCTGCGGCAGTGAGATCGGCAGTTTGCACTTGGCGGTCAGTGATGTCAACGGCTGCTGGATGGCCTGCAGGTCCTTGGCCGCCTGCGGGTCCCGCTCGAAGTACAGCTTCAACGCCGCGACGGACTGCGGCCCGGCCGGCTGTGCGGCGAGCGTGGTGAGCACGTCGTTGGTCTCCGGGTTGGCTTCCAGGTAGATGCCGGTGTTGGTGCCGACGGAGCCCACCGTCTTGGCGATCGTGCTCGCCGCGCAGGGGGCCGGTGCGGCATGCGCGACCGGCGCTCCGGTGCCGAGAACCAAGGCTGCTGCCGCCATGGGGGTGACGGCCAGGGAGGTGAACTGAAAAGCCATGGGGACGGCTCCTAACTGCGTAACAACGCGCACACGCGCAACCGGCGTGGTCTGGTTCCCCAACCCGAATGGATCCGGCCGGTGACGGCCGGCCACTGACATAGTGCCATCGCCCCGTATCCCGGGCGAATCCACTGACCTGTTTTCACACCAGGTATCCCAGGGCGCTGCGGTACGCTCACACCCACGCAATCCGGGGAGAATGCGGGGAGATCACCATCCAGCAGTTCATGACCCAGTTGAGTAGCCTGCTGCGCAGGTTCCGCTGGCTGGTCTTCGCGGCGTGGTTGCTGGCGCTGGTCCCGGCGGTCTGGCTGATCCTGACGCAATCAAGCAATCTCACCGGCGGCGGCTTCGAGGTCAAAGGATCTCAGTCGTTGCATGTGCAGTACCAGATCGAAGACCACTTCCCGGACGAGGGCGCCTCGCCGCTGGCGCTGGTGGCGGCACCGCGACCCGATGCCAGCTACGCGGACATGAACGCCGCCGTCGCCGAGTTGGAGCGGCTGGCCGCCGAAGTGCCCAGCGTGTCCATCGTGCCGAATCCGGCGCAGCCGCCGCCGCAACCCGACCGTCCCTATGTGGTGTCGCTGCAGCTGGGGTTCGACAACACCGGTGCCGTCGACACCGCAAAACAGCTGCGCAACAAGGTGGGGATCGCCAACGAGCAGCCCGGTGAAACCGCCGACGGCAAGGTCCGCCTGTATGTCATCGGCCAGGGCGCGCTGGGTGCGGCCGCCTCCGAGGCCACCAAGCACGACATCGCCGAAGCCGAGAAGTGGAATCTGCCGATCGTCCTGATCGTGCTGCTGGCGGTCTTCGGATCGTTTGCCGCGGCGGCGATCCCACTGCTGATCGGTGTGTGCACGGTGGTGGTGACCATGGGTGTGGTCTTCCTGCTGTCGATGTTCACCACGATGTCGGTATTTGTCACCTCGACGGTCTCGATGCTCGGCATCGCTTTGGCCATCGACTATTCGCTCTTCATCTTGATGCGGTTCCGGGAGGAGCTGCGGTCCGGGCGGGACGTCAGTCAGGCGACCGACGCGGCGATGGCCACCTCGGGTCTGGCGGTGGTGCTCTCCGGTATGACGGTGATCGCCTCTGTCACCGGTATCTACCTGATCAACACCCCGGTCCTGACGTCGATGGCCACCGGCGCCATCCTCGCGGTCGCGGTGGCGGTCATGACGTCGACGACACTGATTCCCGCGGTGTTGTCGACCTTCGGCCGGGCCGCCGCCAAACGGTCCCGACTGCTGCACTGGGGACGCCGGGCCGAGACCACCCAGTCGCGGTTCTGGACCCGCTGGGTCACCGGGGTGATGCGACGTCCGTGGCTGTCGGCGCTGGGCGCGACGGCGTTCCTGCTCGCCCTGGCCGCGCCGGTGCTGTCGATGAGTCTCGGCAACAGCATGTTGCGCCAATTCGAGTCCAGTCACGAGATCCGCGGCGGGGTGGCCGCGGCCGCCGAGGCACTCGGCCCAGGTGCCCTCGGCCCGGTGCGGGTGCTGGTCACCTTCCCCGATGGGGATGCGACAGCGCCGCAGAACGCCGCCGTCGTCGACTCCATCTCCGCGGAGATGGACCGGACAGTCAACATCGCCTCCGTCGCACCGCCGGTGTTCTCCGACGACAATCGCAGCGCTCTGGTCAGCGCGGTGCTGGCCGTGGACCCCGAGGACGACGCCGCCCGCAGCACCGTCGATTTCCTGCGTCAGACGCTGCCGCAGCTCCCCGGCGCCGACGCGGTATCCGTCGATGTGGGTGGTCCGACCGCGCTGATCAAGGACTTCGACGACCGGGTCGCCCACACCGAGCCGTGGGTCTTCGTCTTTGTTGCGCTGATCGCGTTTGTGATGCTGCTGGCCGCGATCCGTTCGGTGTTACTCGCGCTCAAGGGCGTGGTGATGACCGTGCTGTCGGTGGCCGCCGCGTACGGCAGTCTGGTGATGATCTTCCAATGGGGCTGGTTGCAGGATCTCGGTTTCGAACCTCTGGGCTCCATCGACAGCACCATTCCGCCGCTGGTGCTGGCGCTGACCTTCGGTCTGTCGATGGACTACGAGATCTTCCTGTTGACCCGCGTCCGCGAACGCTTCCTGCAGTCCGGTGACACCCGAGACGCGGTGGCCTACGGCGTGTCCACCAGCGCCCGCACCATCACCAGCGCGGCGCTGATCATGATCGCGGTGTTCATCGGGTTTGCGTTCGCCGGTATGCCGCTGGTCGCTCAGCTCGGGGTGGCCTGTGCGGTGGCGATCGCCGTCGATGCGACCGTGGTGCGGCTGGTGCTGGTACCGGCGTTGATGGCGATGTTCGACCAGTGGAACTGGTGGCTGCCCAAGTGGCTCGGCCGGGTGCTGCCGTCGGTCGATTTCGAGAAGCCGTTACCGAAGGTCGATCTCGGGGATCTGGTGGTCATCCCCGATGACATCTCGGCACTGGTCGCGCCCAGCGCCGATATGCGGATGGTGGTCAAGTCCGCCGCCAAGCTGAAGAGCTTGGCACCGGATGCGATCACGGTGGCCGACCCGCTGGCGTTCAGCGGATGCACCGGACTGAGCGCGCTCACCGACGCGTTCAAGAGCAAGCTCAAAGGCAGCGAGGAAGCCCGCGCGGTCAGTGCGCGTCAGGCCCGACTCGGTTTGCCGCTGCGCCGGGTTCGCCGCGGGCGCGACGGCGACGCAGGTGGAAGCGGAGACGGAAACGGAAGCGCCCAGGGTCAGGTGACGGTCCGGGTGCAACGCCCGGTCCATCCGATCACCATGTGGCGCGGCCGGCTGGCGGTCGCGCTGGATGCCCTGGGGGTGCAACAGGAGACGACCGAGGAGTCCGGTACGGCCCTGCAACGACGCAGCCCGATGGAGACCACCCACGTTGCGCTGCCCACCGGCGACCGGCTGCGCATCCCCACCGGGGCGGAGACGCTGCGACTCAAGAGCTACTTGATCATGTCCCGCAACAGCCGTCGCGACTTCCGCGAGTTCGCCGATCTGGTCGATGTCATGGAGCCACAGACCGCGGCAGTGGTGCTCTCGAGCATGGACAGGTACTACGCTGGGCACCCATCGGAGAGGCAGTGGGTGGCGACACAGTTGGTCCGCCGGCTCGCCGATCCGACACCCGATGATCGCAGTGATGAAAACGACGAGGGCGTCGACCCCGACACCCTGGCAGCCTGGGAGAGAGTCCGGCAGCGGTGTCTTTCCGTCGCTGTGGCAATGCTGGAGGAGGCGAGGTGACGTTGGCCGCTGATGCTCGCCGACCCGGTCACCAGCCCGGCCAGCAGAACGGCGCAAACACTCGGCACCCGGCTGACGACCGGTTCCCCGCCGATCGGCCCGTGGAGTTCTGGTCGACGGCCGCCATCCGCTCGGCGCTCGAGATCGGTGACATCACCGTGTGGCAGCGCATCGTGGTGGCGATCAAGCGGGACCCGTTCGGCCGGACCGCCCGCCAGGTCGAGGAAGTGCTGGAAAACGCCGAACCACACGGCATCTCCAAGGCGTTGTCGGAGGTGCTGGTGCGTAGCCGTCAACACCTGGAAGCCAACGAACGGGCCGAGGCGGCACGCCATGTCCGGCTGCTGTTGACCCGGTCCGGGCTCTCCGAGCAGGAGTTCGCCTCCCGGATCGGTGTCCCGGCCGCCGACCTGGTGATCTACCTCGACGGCGAGGTGAGCCCGCCGGCGTCGCTGATGATCCGGATGCGCAGGCTCTCCGACCGGTTCGCCAAGATGCGTACGCACCGGACCGACACCCGGTGAGCACCTCGGCCGACCTGGAAAAGCTTCTCCGCAACACCCGCACGGTTGCGGTGGTGGGCGTGTCCGCCGATCCGGCACGACCCAGTCACGGGGTGTACTCCTACCTGCGGTCGCACAGTCACTACGAGGTGTATCCGGTCAACCCGACCGTCACCGAGATCGACGGCGAGAAGGTCTATCCCAGCTTGGCGGAGCTGCCGGTGGTTCCCGATCTGGTGGATGTGTTTCGTCGTCACGACCTGCTGCCGTCGGTTCTGGAGGAGGTGCTTGCTCTTCCCACGCTGCCGACGACACTGTGGCTGCAGCAGGGCCTGTTCCACGAGCAGGTCGCCCGCGACGCCCGGGCCGCCGGCCTGCAGGTTGTCATGGACCGGTGTCTCAAGGTCGACTACCAGCTGCTGGTCACCTGACGCGGGCGATGACCTCGAGCTCGACCCCCCGCGCGCTCGCCAGATGCACCGGATGACGAGCCGAACCGCTGCGTAGGTCCACCGGACCGTGGGGCGAATCCCACCCCCAGTGGTGAAAGGCCCGGCGCGCATCCTCGACCGTCGGCACCGACGATGCCGCGATGCCGGCGAGCAGGTGAACCCCCGAGTACGTGGTTTCTGCCATGGTGCCCGGTGGCGGCGCCACCGATTCCCCGATGGGGCCGGTGCCGTTCACCAGATCGAAGGCGCGGGCGAAGCCTGCGGTGAACTCTGCCGCCGACGAGGAGCCCAGGCCCGCGAACCACCCGGCGGAGACGAACAGGTCGGCAGTGGCGTCGGCACCGCTGGCCAGGATGACGGTCTCGTCGGTGAACGGGCTGAACCGCACCAGACCGGCGTCCAGACCTTTGGCCGCAAAAGCCCGATTGAACCGGACCGCGTCCGAGCCGACCAGCAACGTGATCACGCCGTCGGCACCGCTGTGGACGATCTGGTTGAGCACCCGCTCCCAGACATCGGGCTCGTCGGTGCCCAGCGGCAGGAAGCAGGCTCCCAGGATCGTGATGTCGGTGCCGTGCACGCCGCGCCTGGTGGCAGCTGCGGTTCCGCGGGGCCACACGTAGTCGTTTCCCACGATGAACCAGCGGCGCAGCTTCATCTCGGTGCGCAGCCAGTGCAGCGACGCGATGATCTGATCGCCGGGCACTTCACCGCTGCACAGCACGCCGTCACTGCGCTCCCCGCCCTCGTAGGCGGCCGCGTACACATACGGAATCCGGCCCCGCACGACGGTGGCGATCGCCTGCCGCGCGTTGGAGAGGTGCCAGCCGGTGACGGCATCGATGGCGCCGGCGTCCAGCAGAGCCTTGATCTCGGCGGCGACGGTCGCGGGTGCGCCGCCGGCATCGACGTGGACGAAATGCAGGCTTCGCCCGGAAGCACCTCCGGCCTCGTCTATCTCGGCGGCCGCCAGTTCTGCCGCGGCTCGGCATTCGAGGCCGAATATGCCGGCGGGTCCTTGTCTGGGAAGTGCGAGCGCAACCCGGAAATCTGTCTCGCGGCGCCGCTTTGGTTCGAACCCGGCGTTGCTATCTGGCATGCTGGGGCTGCCCTGGTCGCGTGATCAGGACGTTCCGAGGATTCCCAGCAGCATCAGAGGTCAGGCCATGGACGCTGTCGCAGACACGCTCGCCTTGCTCCGGCAGGCGTCGGTGGTCGCTGCGAACATCGAGGCGGCCTTGGCTGGAACTGCTCTGACCGTGGATCGCTGGCGCGCGCTGGTCTTCATCGCCACCGAACCCGGTTGTTCGATGTCTGACCTGGTGGAGGCGCTGATGGTGCCGTCGACCTCTGTCACCCGGATCGTGGATTCCCTCGTGGAGATCGGCGCCGTCTTCCGGACGGTGTCGCCGAACGATCGTCGTCGGACAACCTTGCGGTTGTCTTCGCATGGTCAAGCACTCCTTCGTGATGTCGAACCGGCGATCGTGGCCATCAACGCGACACACCTCTGACCGACTTCTACCGTAGGTACCGACAACCATCCTGCGTCAGCTATCTGACAACAACGATCGGTAGCTGTTGCTGTCATGTAACACAGTTCCCTTCGCGGCGGGGCACTATTGCCGATTTGTAAACAAATTATGCCGTGCTCCGATTCGGGGCCCGGCATCTCTTGACGTCAGGCACCGAACGAGTAGGTTCGAGGAAGATTATTCCCAATTGGGAGCATTCCTCTCCACCGACCGGAAGGCGCCATGGCTGGATATCGATATCGTTGCCCAACAGACGGATACGTCGATATTCGAGCACCGATCGGTACCGCACCGGCCACCGTGGACTGCCCCACCTGCCAAACACCCGCACAACGGGTCTTCTCGGCACCGAGGCTGGCGACCCGTAGCGCAGGCTCCAAAGCCCTTGAAATACATGAGAGATCGCAGTCCCAACCTGGGGTGATCACCCGCTCCGGCAACGAAACATCATCACCTTCACGGCAATTCGCCGATCCACGACACAGCCTACTCCCCCGCCCCTGAACAGCACACCCGGCGGCGGGCGCGGTTGGCCCGATACCGAGTACCCGAACCAGGAGATCAGATGCCCGACGTCATCTTTCCCGTCGACCAGAGTAAGCCGTTCCGCGAACAGGAACTGGTGGGACACAACCGTTGGCATCCGGACATCCCGGCCGTTGCCACCGTCAAATCCGGAGACACCTTCCGCGTCGAGTCCAAGGAGTGGTTCGACGGCACCATCGTCAATTCCGACGACGCCAACGACATCCGGGACTGCGACCTGTCCATGGTCCATCAACTCTCCGGACCGTTTGCGGTCGAGGGCGCCCAACCGGGTGACCTGCTGGTTGTCGATATCCTCGACGTCGGTCCGGTACCTCAGGAAACCGGCCCGGTCGCCGGGCAGGGTTGGGGATACACCGGACTGTTCGCCAAGGAGAACGGCGGCGGATTCCTCACCGACTGGTTCCCCGCTGCGTACAAAGCGATCTGGGATTTCACCGGCCAGAAGGCGACCAGCCGGCACATCCCCGGGGTCGAGTTCACCGGCCTCATCCACCCCGGTCTGATGGGCACCGCCCCCAGCGCGGAGCTGCTGGCCAGCTGGAACAAGCGCGAGGGCGCGCTCATCGCCACCGACCCCGACCGCGTCCCGCCGCTGGCATTGCCTCCGTTGCCGTCCAACGCGGTGCTGGGCAGTCTCACCGGCGCCGCCTACGAACGTGCTGCCGCCGAGGCCGCCCGGACCGCACCGCCCCGCGAGAACGGCGGCAACCAGGACATCAAGAACCTGTCCAAGGGCAGCCGGATCTTCTACCCGGTGTTCGTCGACGGAGCCAATCTGTCACTGGGCGACCTGCATTTCTCGCAGGGCGACGGAGAGATCACCTTCTGCGGCGCCATCGAGATGGGCGGCTACATCGACCTTCGGGTCGAGGTGATCAAGGGCGGCATGGCCACCTACGGCGTCACCACCAACCCCATCTTCATGCCGGGCAATGTCGATCCCCAGTACTCGGAATTCCTGACCTTTGTCGGCTTTTCGGTCGACCAGTCCGGAACGCAGCATTACCTGGACAGCACGCTGGCCTACCAGAATGCCTGCCTGAACGCCATCGAGTACTTCTCGAAATTCGGCTGGACCCGCGAACAGGTGTATCTCATGCTCGGTGCAGCACCGGTCGAGGGCCGGCTCTCCGGCGTTGTCGACGTGCCGAATTCCTGTGCCACCCTTTACGTTCCGACAGCAATGTTCGACATCGACGTCCGCCCGTCGGCCCGCGGCCCGCAGCGTGTCGACCGGGGGCAGTGCGCCGTCAGCACGTAGACCCCTGTTCCTGTCACCCGAGGCTTCACCTACGCTCCGGCATTCCTACAAACAACGAGGACCCCATGCCTGCCCCCACCGATGCCGAGTACTTCGAACTCGGCGATTTCACGCTGCAAAACGGCTTCACCCTGCGTGATGCCACGTTGGCCTACAAGACCTACGGCACCCTCAACGCCGACAAATCCAACGTCATCGTCTATCCCACCTGGTATTCCGGATGGCACACCAACAATGAGTGGTTGATCGGCACCGACAAAGCCCTCAACCCCGACAAGTGGTTCATCATCGTGCCGAACATGCTCGGCAACGGCCTGTCCACGTCGCCATCCAACGCGGCCTCCCCGTACGACAGGGCGCGGTTCCCCCTCGTCACGTTCCACGACCAGGTACAGGCACAGCATGCGCTGGTCACCCAGAAGTTCGGGATATCGACGATCGCCCTGGTCACCGGCTGGTCGATGGGCGCCGGACAGACCTACCAATGGGCGGTGAGCCATCCCGACATGGTGCAACGTGCCGCACCGTTCTGCGGTTCCAGTATCACCGCACCACACAACAAGGTGTTCCTCGAATCCCTGATCGCGGCGCTCACCGCCGACGCCGCCTGGGCCGACGGTGACTACTCTCCGGAAGCACTGCCCATCAAAGGGTTACGCGCCTTTGCTCGGGTGTACTCCGGCTGGGGCTACTCCCAGGCCTTCTATTGGGAAGAGGCTTGGCGCGAGCTCGGATTCACCTCGTTCGACGACTTCCTCTACGGCTTCTGGGAGCAGTTCTTCCGCGACGGCCGCGATCCCAACAACCTGATCACCATGCTGCGCACCTGGCACAGCGGAAATGTCGGTGAGACACCAGGTTTCGGAGGCGACACCCAGAAGGCACTCGAATCCATCCGGTGCCCGTTGCTGTCGATGCCGGCCGAGAAAGACCTCTACTTCCCACCGGAGGACGAACAGTGGGCGTCGGCGTTCATCGCCACCGGTGAGGTCCGGGTGATACCGGGTATCTGGGGGCACTTCGCCGGCGGCGGTGTGAATCCCGTCGACACGGCGTTCATCGACAACGGCATCCGGGAGCTGCTGGACCGACCCGGCTACACGCCACCGTCCTGAGTTCCGCCGGGGGTCTGTACGAGGGTGTCAGGCCCCTACCGGGGCGACGTCGATCACCAGCCACTTGTTGTCCTGCTTGGTGAATGCCACCCGCAGCGAGAGCACGGCGCGGCTGGGCTGTGCGCCGGGGACATTCTGGGTGCCGCGCATCACCACCAGCACGCTGGCGGCATCGGGGCCGATCGCCTCCACCCCGGCCGAGATGGTCTGGGCCTGTGCCGAGATGTTTCGGCGGGCCAGGTCTTCGGTGGAGGCGCCGAAGTTCGATCTGAACGCTTCGGCCTGCTCAGGTGCCATCAACGCCGCAGCGCGGTCGATCGAGGCGGTCGGATCCTGCGGTGAGAACGTCGCCGTCGCCTCCGACACCGCCGTCGCCAGCCGGACCACCTCGCTGGTGTCACTCAGGAGCGCACGGTCCGGGGCGGTCCAGTGCGTGTAGCCGACCACCGTCGCCGCGGCCAGCAGTGTGGTGGTCACGCCGACCACCAGCAACCGCACCGCGGGGCCGTCGTCGTCGGTGCCGACCGTGACCCGATCTCGCCGCATCAGGTAGCCGTTCACCACCATCGCCTCGACCACCAGCAGGCACAGCATCGCGCAGGCCGCCACCCACCACAGCGGCCAGCCGAGGAAGACGCCGATCAGCACCAGCGCCGCAATCGCCGCCAGCGGCGCGAGCACATCGAACGCCACAACCCGCCACATGTTTCTCATCGCATCGACTCCAGACGTGAGATGAGCAGCCGACCGTCGACCTCGGTCACATCCAGGCGCATGTTCCACCGCACCGTCTGGGGCTCGCCGCCGACGTTCTCGCTGACCGAGGTTGCGACCACCAGGACCGTGTCGGTGCGCGACGACATTCCCGGCGCCAATGCGGGTGGCTGTGGTGGTGGGGCGGTTCCGGGTTCACGATCCAGGTCGGTATGGGTGGTCTCGACGGCGACGGCCTGGATGGAGCCGGTGGTGCTGGACTGCAGTGTCTGAACCACCTCCCGATATGGGGCGACGGCGGCGTCGAAATCGGCGTTGAGCTGGCCGACGGTGCCCTCGTGCAGGGTCTGCAGGCTGGGCTCGACATTGCCGGCGTTCATGTTGATCAGGACGCTGGTCCAGTCCGCCGCGGCTCGCATCGCCTCAGCGCGGTGGCTCAGCTCCGCGGAGTCGCCGCGATGGCCCGTCCAGATCAGGACCAGCAACACCGCGGCACCGACGCACAGCGCACCCAGGACCGCCGAGCCGATGCCGTAGCCCGTGATGGGCCGATCGTCGTGAGCTGTGTCGTCGCCGGCTGGGTGGTGGGTTGCAGGGTCGCCGGGAACTGTATTGCTGTCAGCCTCGGGCATGGCGGTGAGGCTACCTGTTCGCTTTCAGGAAACTGAGCACCCGCACGGTGTCTGGAAGACTGGCCAGATGACGGTAAACATTCGTGGCGGCGCGCCGGAGGCAGCGACAATCCGATCCGGCATCGACCTGAGTCATGTTGATTCCTCGGCCCGGCCTCAAGACGATCTGTTCGGGCACGTCAACGGCAGCTGGCTCACCGATTACGAGATTCCCGCCGACCGCGCCACCGACGGCGCCTTCCGCTCGTTGTTCGACCGCGCCGAGGAGCAGGTCCGCGACCTGATCACCGAGGCCGCCGCGTCAGCCGCCGCAGGGGCGGCCCAGGGCACCGATGAGCAGCGCATCGGCGATCTGTACGCCAGCTTCCTCGACGAGGATGCAGTGGAACGGCGCGGCGTGCAGCCGCTGCTGGAGGAGCTCGCTTTCATCGACGCCGCCGACAGCGCCGACTCGTTGGCCGCGGTGCTGGGCGGGTTGCAGCGCACCGGTGTCGGTGGGGGTACCGGCCTCTACGTCGACACCGATTCCAAGGACTCGACCCGCTATCTGGTGCATCTGTCCCAGTCCGGTCTTGGCCTTCCCGATGAGTCCTACTACCGCGACGAGCAGCACGCACAGATCCTCGCCGCCTATCCCGAGCACATCGCCGCGATGTTCGGCCTGGTCTACGGCGCCCCCGCGGTGGACTACACCGCCACCGCAGCCAAGATTGTTGCGCTGGAAACCTCTCTGGCAGCGGCACATTGGGATGTGGTGAAGCGCCGCGACGCCGACCTGACCTACAACTTGCGCCGACTGTCCGAGCTGGCGCAGGAAGCACCCGGCTTCGACTGGTCGGGCTGGATCACCGCGGTGGGCAGTACCCCCGAGCGGGCCGCGGAGCTCGTGGTGCGCCAACCCGATTATCTGACCGCGTTCGCGGCGCTGTGGGCTTCGGCGCCGTTGGAGGACTGGAAGCTGTGGGCGCGGTGGCGGCTGATCCATGCCCGCGCGGCGATGCTGACCGATGCGCTGGTGGCCGAGGATTTCGAGTTCTACGGGCGCACCCTGTCGGGCACCGAGGCCATCAGGGAGCGGTGGAAGCGCGGCGTCTCGCTGGTGGAGAACCTTCTGGGTGATGTCGTCGGAAAGCTCTACGTGGAAAAGCATTTCCCGCCCGAATCCAAGGTGCGGATGGATGTCCTGGTGGACAACCTGCGGGAGGCCTACCGGGTCAGCATCAACCAGCTGGAATGGATGACTCCGGAGACCCGGCAGCGGGCGTTGGCCAAGCTGGACAAGTTCACCCCGAAGATCGGCTACCCGAAAACGTGGCGTGACTACTCGGCGCTGGTGATCGTGCGCGACGATCTGTACGGCAACTACCGGCGCGGTTACGTGGTGGGTTACGACCGCGAACTCGCCAAGCTCGGCGGGCCCGTCGATCGTGACGAGTGGTTCATGACACCGCAGACCGTCAACGCCTACTACAACCCCGGGATGAACGAGATCGTGTTCCCCGCAGGGATTTTGCAACCCCCGTTCTTCGACGCCGACGCCGATGACGCCGCGAACTACGGTGGCATCGGTGCGGTGATCGGTCATGAGATCGGGCACGGTTTCGACGACCAGGGCGCCAAGTACGACGGCGACGGCAACCTCGTCGACTGGTGGACCGACGCCGACCGTACCGAGTTCGGAGCCCGGACCGCGGCGCTGATCGAGCAGTACGAGCAGTTCACGCCTCGCGGGCTGGACAACGGCCATCATGTGAACGGCGCGTTCACCGTCGGTGAGAACATCGGCGATCTCGGCGGGCTGTCGATCGCCCTGCTGGCCTACCAGCTCTCGCTCGACGGCGCCGAGGCGCCGGTGATCGACGGCCTCACCGGTGTGCAGCGGGTCTTCTTCGGCTGGGCCCAGGTGTGGCGCACCAAATCCCGTGATGCCGAAGCGATCCGGCGCCTGGCTGTCGATCCGCACTCGCCGCCGGAGTTCCGCTGCAACGGCGTGATTCGAAACATGGACGCCTTCTATGAGGCATTCGACGTCACGGAGAGCGACGAGCTCTTCCTGGAGCCGGACCACCGCGTCCGCATCTGGAACTAACCCGCCCACCTCTTCTACGCCCAAACTCACAAACGGGCGCGAAATCGGTTAGATTTCGCGCCCGTTTGTGAGTTTCGGCGTTAGAACAACAGCGTTAGAACAACTGCCAGTCTTGCGCGCCGTCGTTCTGGTCGTAGAGGCCGGTCGAGTTCTTCACCACCACCGGGTCGCCGCTGCCGAAGTTGTCGTAGAACCACTCGGCATCTTTGGCGCTGAGGTTGATGCAGCCGTGGCTGACGTTGCGAACACCTTGATCGGCGACCGACCAGGGGGCGCCGTGCACGAAGATGCCGCTGTTGTCGATGCGGACGGCATCCTTGACGTCGAGCTTGTAGCCCTGAGCAGAGGTGACCGGCACGCCGTAGGTCGACGAGTCCATCACGATGTCCTTGAACTTCTCCAGCACGTAGTAAGTGCCGTTCTTGGTCTCGTAGCCGGTCTTGCCCAGCGACACCGGGAAGGTCTTGACCAACTCACCGTTGATCATGACTTCCATCTGCTTGGTGTCGTTGTCGACGGTGGCGACCTGAGACTCCCCCACCCGGAAGCTGGACTTGGTGCCGGCGGCATCGATGTTGACGACGGTGCCCTTGGGCCAGAAGTCTTGGGGCCGCCAGCGCACCTGGGAATCGCTCAACCAGTAGAACCGGCCGGGTACGGGCGGGTTCGACGAGATGTGGATGGCGTCCTCTGCCATCTGGCGGTTGGCGATCGGCACCGCAAAGTTGATGATGATCGGCTTGGCGACGCCCACCAGTGCGCCATTGACCGGGTTGAACGTCGGCGGCCGGAACGGCGGTTCCCCGGTGAACGGCAGCGGGTTCTGTCCGGCCGCGGTGCCCGTTGTTGTGGTCGGTCCGGGTACGGCCAGCGGATCGGCCACCGGAGCCGGGACCGTCAGGTTCGGCGGGGGCGGCGGGAAGCCGAACGGATTGGCCGGCGGCGCGGGTACCGGCGGCGGTGGCACCGGGGCGGGTTCTGCGCCTGCCGGTGCCGCTGCCAGTACCAGTGACGCAACCACCCCGGCCGTACCGATCAGTGCCATCAATCTGCGACGCATACCTCAGTTCCCTCCCACTCTCAACGACCAGTGTGGCACAGCGTGTGGGCCAGCTACCGACCTGAAAATTCCCGTGAAGCCGTCCCGTTTCGGCGGTGACATCGCGGTGAACTGTGAAGATGATCGGCACCGGCGCCGGATTTGTTACCTGGATAAACCCGATCAGGGCTGGACAGCAACATCGGGACCCCCCGTCAAGCCTGGTGAGCAGCAAATCGACGGGTGCCTGCAACCCCGGCTGCCGCGGCCCGGGTATGCCAGGCTGGTCAGGTGATCGTTGCCTTCAGCATCAGCCCCACCACCGGAGACGAGACGGGCAGCGTCGGCGCGGCTGTCGCCGAGGCGGTCCGCATCGTCCGCGCTTCCGGCCTGCCCCACGAGACCAACGCGATGTTCACCAACATCGAGGGCGAATGGGATGAGGTGATGGCCGTCGTCAAGCAGGCTGTCGATGCGGTGGCCGCCGTCGCCCCGCGGGTGGGACTGGTCCTCAAGGCCGATATCCGGCCCGGCCACACCGGTCAGCTCACCGCGAAGATGGAACGCCTGGAGCGTCATCTCGACAGTCACCACGACTGACCGGCGCAGCGAGCTAGGAGCGCACCAGCCGGGCGATGGCCGCCGACGCTTCGGCGAGCTTCTTGTCGGCCTCCTCGCCGCCTTCGGCGACGGCATGCGATACGCAGTGCCCGAGGTGCTCGTCGAGCAGGCCCAGCGCCACCGATTGCAGGGCGCTGTTCACCGCGCTGATCTGGGTCAGCACATCGATGCAGTACTTGTCCTCGTCGATCATCTTCGCGATACCGCGTACCTGGCCTTCGATGCGGCGCAGCCGTTTGGCGTAGTTGTCCTTCTTCGCCGAGTAGCCGTGCGCGCCGGCTTCAGCCGCGGCGACCTCATTCGTCACTGACCACCTCCGAGCATTGCTTTCATCTGGTCGATTTCGGCCTGCTGGCCGTCGACGATGTGGTGTGCCAACTGCTTGGCGTCGACGTTGGCCCCGTTGGCCAGCTCCGCCTCGGCCATCACGATCGCGCCCTCGTGATGCGCAATCATCGATTCCAGCCACAGTTTGTCGAATTCGGGACCCTGCAGGGACTCGAGCTTGGTCATGGTGGCGGCGTCGACCATGCCTTGCATCGAGGACATGTCGTGGCCGCCGTGCCCGGCCGCGGGGTCGGAGTTCTCGTTCCACTGCACCAGGAATGCCTTCATGGTGGCGATCTCGGGTTCCTGGGCGGCTTCGATGGTCTGGGCCAGCTGGATCAGTTCGGGGTTGGTCGAACGGTCCGGGACCAGCGCCGACAACTCCAGAGCCTGTTCGTGGTGCGGCACCATCATGCTGGCGAAGTTGACGTCTTCGCTGTTGAAGGCCGCGGGCTCACCGCTGATGACGGGCGCCTGCGAGTCCTCGGCGTGACTGTGGTCGGTGTGTCCGTCGGAGGCCGGCTGCGGGCTGTTGCAGGCGGACAGGACAACGGCGGTCCCCAGGGCTGCGAGAGCCGCCAGGACACGGGTGGAGTTCCGGGTGGTCATGAGACCACCGTACCTGGTACCCCCGAGGGGTATCGAAAACGGTTCTGGTGGTAGCTCTGTCGAGGGCATACTGGCCTCATGCCCTCAGATTCCGGTCCCGATATCAAGCCCCGTAGCCGCGACGTCACCGACGGCCTCGAACGGACCGCCGCCCGCGGGATGCTGCGAGCGGTCGGGATGGGCGACGACGACTGGGCCAAGCCGCAGATCGGCGTCGGCTCGTCGTGGAACGAGATCACCCCCTGCAACATGTCGCTGCAGCGACTGGCCCAGGCCGTCAAGGCCGGCGTGCACGCCAATGGCGGCTATCCGCTGGAGTTCGGCACCATCTCGGTGTCCGACGGTATCTCGATGGGCCACGAGGGCATGCATTTCTCCCTGGTGTCACGCGAGGTGATCGCCGACAGCGTCGAGACGGTGGTGCAGGCCGAGCGCCTCGACGGCACCGTGCTGCTGGCCGGCTGCGACAAGTCGATTCCCGGCATGCTGATGGCCGCCGCCCGGCTCGACCTGGCTTCGGTGTTCCTCTACAACGGCTCGATCATGCCCGGCGTGGCCAGGATGACCGACGGGTCCGAGAGGGAAGTCACCATCATCGACGCCTTCGAGGCGGTAGGAGCCTGCTCGCGCGGGCTGATGTCGCGTGCGGACGTGGACATCATCGAGCGTGCCATCTGTCCGGGTGAGGGTGCCTGCGGCGGGATGTACACCGCCAACACCATGGCCTCAGCCGCTGAGGCGCTGGGGATGTCGTTGCCCGGCAGCGCATCTCCGGTCGCGATCGACAAGCGGCGCGACGAGTTCGCCCGCCGCTCCGGCGAGACGGTGGTCGAGATGCTGCGCCGCGGCATCACCGCCCGCGACATCCTCACCAAGGAGGCGTTCGAGAACGCGATCGCCGTGGTGATGGCGTTCGGCGGGTCCACCAACGCCGTGCTGCACCTGCTGGCGATCGCCTGGGAGGCGGGAGTCGAGCTATCGCTGGCGGACTTCACCCGCGTCGGGCAGAAGGTGCCGCACCTGGCCGACGTGAAACCCTTTGGCGCGTATGTGATGAAGCATGTCGATGAGATCGGCGGCGTACCCGTGGTGATGAAGGCGCTGCTGGATGCCGGTCTGCTGCACGGGGATTGCCTGACGGTGACGGGTGAGACGATGGCCGAGAACCTGGCCCACATCGAACCGCCGGACCCGGACGGCAAGGTGCTGCGGGCGATGAACAATCCGATCCACCCGACTGGCGGCATCACCATCTTGCACGGGTCGCTGGCTCCCGAGGGCGCGGTAGTCAAGTCGGCCGGTTTCGATTCCGACGTGTTCGAGGGCACGGCAAGGGTTTTCGAGCGGGAACGCGCCGCCCTGGATGCTCTGGAGGACGGCACGATCACCCACGGCGACGTGGTGGTCATCCGGTACGAAGGCCCCAAGGGCGGCCCCGGGATGCGCGAGATGCTGGCCATCACCGGCGCGATCAAGGGTGCCGGGCTGGGTAAGGACGTGCTGTTGATGACCGACGGCCGGTTCTCCGGTGGCACCACGGGGTTGTGTGTGGGCCACATTGCGCCCGAGGCGGTCGACGGCGGCCCGATCGCGTTTGTCAGGGATGGCGACAAGATCCGCCTCGATGTCGGCAACGGCACCCTCGACCTGCTCATCGACGCCGACGAACTCGAGTCCCGCAAGGCCGGTTTCGAGCCGCTGCCTCCGGTGTACACCACAGGCGTGCTGGCCAAGTACACCAAGCTGGTGGGGTCGGCCGCGACCGGCGCCGTCTGCAGCTGACCCCCAGCGCGCCCGCGCGCGAGGGGGCGTGTCTGTACACAACACGCCGAGGGTTTCCGCACCAATGCGTGCGCTCGCCACCACAGTTCTGAATTCATTTCTTGTGAAAGGAATTTCACGGAATTCGGGCAAAATTGCTGTCGCGAAAATGTATGCATGCCACCCTGAACTGTCGACCCAGTGCAGATGAAAGGGCAGCAACATGCGTACGCCCACGATGTCACACCGCCTCGCAGCAGAATTCATCGGAACGTTCTGGTTGGTGCTCGGCGGATGCGGCAGCGCCGTATTCGCGGCCAAATTCACCTCCGCCGACGGGGTGCACCTCGGTATCGGATTCCTCGGTGTGGCATTGGCGTTCGGCCTGACGGTGCTCACCGGCGTCTACGCGTTCGGAACCATCTCCGGAGGACATTTCAACCCCGCCGTCACCCTCGGCGCCGCACTGTCCCGGCGGGTGGAATGGTCGGCATTACCCGCCTACTGGATCAGCCAGGTGATCGGCGGGCTCGTGGCCGGGCTCGTCATCTATCTGATCGCCATGGGCCAGGAGGACTGGACGCCCACCGGAAACATGGCTGCCAACGGTTACGGCGCTCACTCGCCGGGCGGTTTCTCGCTGGCCGCGGTATTGATCGCCGAAGTCGTGCTGACGTTCATCTTCCTGCTCGTCATCCTCGGCTCGACCGATGACCGCGCGCCCAAAGGCTTTGCCGGATTGTCAATCGGTCTCACCCTGACCTTGATCCACCTGATCTCGATCCCGATCTCGAACACCTCGGTCAACCCGGCCCGCTCCACGGCGGTCGCGTTCTTCAACGGTGACGGCGCACCGATGCAACTGTGGGCGTTCTGGCTGGCACCGTTGGTGGGTGCGGCACTCGCCGGCGTCGCCTATCCCCTACTGTTCGGCACCGCCGAGGAATTGGCCGACCGCCCGGTGCGCGACGACGCACTGCCGGGTGGCACCGCCGAGGAACTCACCGGCCGGCACGGGCGTGACGACTCACTGCCGGACAGCGGCGCAAATCCCTGACCTGCAGCTAGCTCACCAGCGCCAGCGCAAATCCATCCCAGCCTTTGAGGCCGACCGTCTGAATGGCGGCGGTGTCCAGCTTGGGGTGGGCACCCATCATCGCGAGCATGTCGCGCACCGCGATCGCCTGCAGGTCATCGGCGGCGGGGTCCAGGACGCGCCCATTGCGAATGATGTTGTCCACCACGATGACTGTTCCGGGATGCCCCAGGTCGACGGCCCACTGCACATAGGCGGAGTTGTTCTCTTTGTCGGCATCGATGAACACAAGATCGAACTCCCCGCTCAGGGTGGGCAGCGAGTCCAAGGCAGCGCCGACGACGATCTGCACCCGGTCGTCAACGCCGGCCCGGGCAATGTTGGCCGCAGCGATCTCGGCATGGCGAGGCTCGTACTCCAGGGTGACGACGTGGCCTTCCGGGCCTACGGCGCGCGCCAGGCAAATGGTGCTGTAGCCGCCCAACGTGCCGATCTCGAGTACCCGCCGCGCCCCGGACATCCGGACCAGCAGACCCAGCAGCTGCGCGCTCTGCGGTGACACCTCGATGGCCGGCAGACCGGCCGCAGCACTGTCGGCCAGGGCGGCGGCGAGCACCGGATCCTCGGCCAGGACAACCCGGTTCAGCATGTCGTCGACCATGTTTGCGGTGGGCTCGCTCATGGCTTCACCGTATCCGCACACCGTACTTCGCGTACAGCACCCGCAGGACGTGGCCTACCTCCGGGCCCATCACCATCTCGGCCAGGTCGCTGAAGGTGCCGGCGAACTCCGGGCCGTGCGGCGGTGGCGTCGGTGAAAGGTGGTGAGCCATCTCGTGCAAGACGACAAGTTCACGCAGCGCCCACCGGGTGGTCTGCTCCGGGACTGCGATCACCGCGGTTGCGTCACGGATCTCGTAATGCGCTGCGCCGGCACCCCGTCGGGCCCGCACCGTCAATCCGTCCGACCCGGGCCACCGGGCCGTCACAGCAGGCAACGTCAACACCTCGTCGACATATCTCTGCACGGCCTCAACGGAACCGAAGCGCGCCTCCGGTGGCAACGTCAGCGCCGCCCCGAAGAAGTCGACGGTGCCGGAGCCGTGTTCGGCGGCCCGGTCGAACAGTGTCCGGGCAAACTCCTCGGCGCCGTAGACCTTGGAGCGCTGGCTGTCGCGCCCGGTCACCGGTCCAGCGGGGTACGCGCGCCGGGAAGCTCGGGACTGTTTCCCAGCCGGGCTCGCTTGCCGGCGCGGTCACCTGCCCGGCGAGCCGACGACGAGTACCCTGCCGAGGCGCGAGCCGCACGCCAGGTACCCCGTGCCTGCGACACGCTGCGATAGTGGTCCTGCAGTTCTATTTCCTTGTTCCGCAACACTATTTCAGTCCCGGCCGACCGCTGCTGGTCCTTGATGATCTCACGCTGCGCCTCCTCCCGGGCCTGGGTGAGGCGCTGGCCGACCCGAGCCCCGAACGCCAGCTGGAAGTTCAGCCGGGCGGTGATCGTGGCGGTGGGCCGATGGTCTCCCGTTGCGATGTAGGCATCGGAGGCCCGCACCATCTGCACCACCAGGCTGGCGTACAACGCGTGCGTGGCGTCGATGTCCTCGGCGAATCCGTAAGCGTAGACAAACGCCGAGTTGGAGGCCACATCGCAGCGGACGTCGTTGGCCGCCCCGATCACCGCGAACAGCTGCACGTAGGTGCGCAGCCCCTTGGTGCCGGGTTCGCCGATGGTGATGGTGCGCTGCGTCGGTGCCTGCGCCGCTTCCCGTTTGGCGGTGTGCGACCGTGCGACGGCCAGATCGATCGACGTCGCGGTGGCCAGCCGCTGGGCGGCGGCCATGAAGGCCTCCGCTTCATGGGTGTTGTCGGTGCCCTCGGCCTGACGCAGCAATGCCGCGATCCGGGCCAGCATCTTGTCGTCAGTCATGTGCGCACTCCGCGCCGGATAGTCATGTGCGCCAATCTAAGGAACCAGTACGACTTTTCCGTGCGCGTGCCCGGACCGCAGATAACGATGCGCCTCGGCCGCCTGCTCCAGCGGGAACACGGAGTCGACGGAGACCGTCAGCTGCCCGGCGGCGGCCAGCCTGATCAGTTCCGGACGCGCCGCATCGCGAACAGCCCGCCCGCCGTCGGCCGCGGTGAGTGCCGCGACACCCAGTTCGGCGGCTCTGCCGAATCCGGCAATGGTGGCGATTCGGGACCGGTCGGCCACCAATTCCGTTGAGACATCAAGCGCTTCGTCGGTGCCTACCAGATCCAGGGCCGCGGTGACGGTGCCGATCTGCCGCACCCGGTCGGCCAGGCCGGCACCGTAGGTGACGGGATGGGCGCCGAGGTGGCGCAGCTCATCGTGGCGTGCCGCGCTGGCGGTGCCGATGACGGTGGCGCCGCGGGCGAGCGCCAACTGGATGGCTGCCTGCCCCACTCCGCCCCCGGCGCCGTGAATCAGCACGGTGTCCTCGCTGCACACACCGGTGTTTGCCAACAGGTGCCAGGCGGTGGTTCCGGCGAGCAAAAGCCCGGCGGCTTCCTCGAACGACAACGTCGCCGGTTTGTGCCCGACATCGGCCACGTTGGCCAGGACCTGGTCGGCGTAGCCCCCACGGACACCCGTCGCGATCACTGCGTCACCGACCTGCAGCGGCCCGGTGTATCCGACAGCGGGACCACAGACCTGGGCAACGACGCCGGCGATCTCCGAACCCAATGGCATCGGCAGTGCGGCCGGGTCGTCGCCCATCTGCCCGCTGTACTGCTTGCAGTCGAAAGGGTTGGTGCCGGCGGCGCGCACCTCGATCAGTACCTGCCCGGCACCGGGCGGTGGCAGCTCGACCGGTTGCAGGGCAAGCACTTCCGGTCCGCCGTAGGCCGTTGCGAACACCCCGCGGGTCATTACGCCGATTCCCTGACAAATTTGTCGAGTGCGTCGGTCAGTTGGGGCGACAGTGGATCTTGGCTCGCATAGTTGGCGACGTTGTCGGTGGGGTCGTCACGCAGTACGTGGTTGACACCCTCGAGCTCCACCAGGGTCAGTTTGGTGTGCTCGAGCGCGGCGGCCAGCGGCTTGATATCGGCGCAGCTGGCCTGACCGTCGGAGTCCGAGCAGGTCAGCAGCACCGGGGTGCCGCCGGGGACGCTCGCTGCCAGGGCGAGCGGGTCGATGGCGTCTTGTTCGGCGACCGCTTTGACGTTGCCCGGGTTGAGGATGGCGCTCAGGCCGTCGGGCAGTTGTCCCGCGGGCAGGGTGCCGTCGTTGCGCACCTGCGCAACCGCGGCCAGCCAGGCGTTGAGCACCCCCTCGGCTTGTTCCGGTGTCTTGCTGCCCGCCTCGAGCTGGGCGGCGTTGTCCGCGCGAACCCTGCTGGTGATCAGATCCAGGTACCGCCCGGTCAACGGTTGCAGCAGCGCCAACGAGTGCACCAGCGGCGCACCTGGGTCGGTGCTGGTGGCCAGCGCCATCGCGTGGGTGGTGCCTTCGCCGAGCGCGTAGACCGAGACCCGCTCCTTGTCGGTGCCCGGTTCTCCGGCGAGGAAGCGGATGGCGGCTCCGGCGCCGGAGGTGTACACCGCACTACCCACGTCCTGCGGCCGCTCGGCATACGGTCCCAGCCCGGTGACGCCGGTGCCGATCTTGTCGTAGCGCAGGCTGGCGACGTCGTGGTCGGACAGGAAGGTGGCGAGCTGGCGCATGTTGCCGACGGGCCCGGCGACGGCGTTGTCGCCGTTGCGGTCGGTCTGTCCGCTCTCGGAGATCAACAGCGCGGCAGGTCCCGGCTGGTCCTGCGGCCGATGCCGGTAGGTGCCGTGGATGGTGAGGCCGTCGGCATCGAAGGTCACGTTGTCCTCGACCCAGCCGCCGTCACTGGCCGGCGCGCCGGCATCTGCCGGGGTCGAGCTGTCGGACGAGCACCCCACGGTGGCCACCATGAGCGCTGAAATCAGGGCTGCAGCAATTCTTTTCACAGTCGCACCTCGATCCACGACACCACGTCGTCGAGCACTTTGTCATGTTCGGGTTCGTTGAACACTTCGTGATAGAGCCCGGGATAGATCTTGAGGTGCACGTCCTCAGACGCTACGCACTCGACCAGCCGCTCGCTGCCCGAAGCCAGGACCAGCCGATCCTGCTCGCCGTGGACCGCGAGCAGTGGCTTGGTGAACGCGTTGGCCCGCGCCGGCATGGTGTCGCTCACCAGCAGCAGCGCCCGCGCCACCCCTGCGGGCACCTTTCCCTGGTGCACCAGGGGGTCGGCCCGGTAGGCGGCGACCACCTGCGGGTCACGTGAGATCCCGGTGGCATCGAGTTCCTGGACGGGGACGCCCGGCAGCACCGCGCCGACAAGTTTGCCGACGGTCGCCAGCAGTGGCGACACTGCCGCCGCCGCGGCGATCGCCGGGCCGGACAGCACCATCAGGTCGTAGTCCCCCTGGTTTTCGGCACCGTAGGTGAAGACGATCGCGCCACCCATGCTGTGCCCGAGCACGATCACCGGCAGGTCCGGATGCTCGCCGCGGGCGATCCCGACGAGTGTGCCGAAGTCGGCGGTGTACTCGGCCATGTTCTTCAGGAAGACACGTTTACCTGCGGAGCGTCCGTGGCCGCGGTGGTCCAGGGCGTAGGTGATCAACCCGGCGTCGCCGAACCGCTGGGTCACGTGGTCGTAGCGGCGGGCATGCTCACCGAAACCGTGGGCCAGCACCACCACCGCCCGAGCGGCTCCGTCCGGGGTCCAGGTGTCGTACACGATGTTCACGGCGTCGACGCCGCTGAAGCTGCGCTCCGTCCGGGTAGTGGCCATCTGGGCAGCGTAGCGGCGCGACCCCTCCTGGATTTTCAGGGCCGGTGAGATTCTCAGGGCAGCTGGAATTGTCAGAGCAGGTGAGTAAGGTCGTCTCCGTGAGCGTGCCGGCGCAGCCTTTGGGCGACAGCAGCACGGCCGGGCGGGATGCCTTCCTGGCCGACGCGCAGCGCTACCGCCGCGAACTGTTGGCGCATTGCTACCGGATGACGGGGTCTCTGCACGATGCCGAGGACCTGGTGCAGGAGACCTATCTTCGAGCTTGGAAGGCTTTCGACCGGTTCGAAGGCAAATCCTCGATCCGGACTTGGCTGCATCGCATCGCCACCAATACCTGTTTGACGGCATTGGAAGGCAAGCAGCGGCGGCCGCTGCCCTCCGGGCTCGGTGGACCCGCTTCCGACCCCGCCGATGAGCTCAACTCCCGCGCCGAGGTGCCCTGGCTGGAACCCCTGCCCGACTCCCCGTCCGACGACCGCGCCGACCCGTCGGTGATAGTCGATTCGCGCGAATCAGTACGGTTGGCATTCATCGCGGCCCTGCAGCATCTGTCGCCGCGGCAACGGGCGGTACTGGTGTTGCGCGATGTGCTGCAGTGGAAGGCCGCCGAGGTTGCCGCCGCGCTGGAGACCAGTACCGCCGCCGTCAACAGCCTGTTGCAGCGGGCACGGGTGCAGCTCGACCAGGTCGGCCCCAGCCAGGACGACAGGATCGAGATTCCGGAGTCGCCGGCGGCCCGGGATCTACTGGACCGCTACATCGACGCGTTCCAGTCCTACGACATGGACAAGTTGGTGCAGCTGTTCACGGTGGACGCCGTGTGGGAGATGCCACCGTTCGACAGCTGGTACGTCGGGCCCGAGGCCATAGTGGCGCTGTCGCGGGACAAGTGCCCGGCCGAGAAACCCGGCGATATGGTTTTGGTCCGCACCACCGCAAACGGGCAGCCCGCCGCGGCGATGTACATGCGCTCACCCGGGCCGGACGGCGACCGGCACCTTCCGTTCCAGCTACATGTCCTCGACGTCAAGCCCGACGGTATCTCCCGCGTCGTCGCGTTCCTGGATACCTCGGTGTTCCCGAAGTTCGGACTCCCCGAGCACCTCTGAGTTCGGTGGGGTCACCGCTGACCCGGCGGTATTCCCCGGTCGCTCCATGCGCCCCTGAGACAACAGCAACAAGAGGCTCTGAAGCCAGAAATCTGCATGTCACGTTGTCTTTCGCCATTCCAATTGAAACGTGTTCCAGAACGTGACTATGATCACCCGCATGAAGACCAAGGGCGCACTGCTGTGGGAGCTGAACACTCCCTTCCGCATCGACGAGATCGATCTCGGCGACCCCGTGGACGACGAAGTGCAGATCCAGATGCATGCCGCGGGCATGTGCCACTCCGATTACCACCTGACCACCGGCGCGACGCCGATCGCGCTGCCCGCACTGGGCGGGCACGAGGGTGCCGGCGTCATCACCAAGGTCGGCAAGAACGTCACCGGCTTGCAGGAGGGCGACCATGTCATCCTGGCGTTCATCCCCGCCTGCGGCGAATGTCCGCCCTGCTTGAGGGGCCACCGGTCGCTGTGTGACCGTGGCGCGTTGCTGCTCGGAGGTAAGGCGATCGCCGACGGCACGAACCGTATCTACGCCGGTTCGCGCGAGGTGTCGCCGATGAATCTGCTCGGGACGTTTGCGCCGTACATGACGGTGCACAAGGATTCCGTCGTCAAGATCGACAACGACATCCCGTTCGAGACGGCGGCCATCATGGGCTGCGCGCTGCCCACCGGTTTCGGCTCGGCCACCAATGTCGCCGAGGTCCAACCCGGCGAGACGGTGATCATCGTCGGGGTCGGAGGCATCGGGATGAGCGCGCTGCAGGGCGCGGTGATCTCGGGCGCCAAGAATGTGATCGCCATCGACCCGGTGGAGTTCAAGCGCGACCAGGCCATCAAGTTCGGCGCCACCCACGTCTATCCGAGCATGGCCGAGGCCATCGCGCCGATCATGGAGCTCACCTACGGGATCATGGCGCAGAAGACCATCATCGCGGTCGGTGAGATGCGTGGCGAGATGGTCGAGGAGGCCATGACGCTGACGGCCAAGACCGGGACCTGTGTGGTGACCGGCATGGGTTCGATTTACGACGTCGACGTCAAGCTCAATCTGTTCCTGTTCACGATGCTGCAGAAGACGTTGAAGGGCAACATCTTCGGTGGAGGCAACAGTCATGTCGAGACCCCGAGGCTGACGGGCCTGTACAAGGCCGGGCTGCTGCAGGTCGACGAGATGGTGACCGCCACCTACCGGCTGGAGGACATCAACCAGGGCTACCAGGACATGTTGGACGGCAAGAACATCCGTGGCGTCGTCACGTTCGACGAATCAGACTGGTAGCTCAGGACAGTCGCCCCAGGACGGTGCTCGTCCACCGGTCGAGCACCTGCAGGTCCGGAGCATCCACCCCGTCGAACACCACCGAGCGGACCAGTTCGGCGTGCCCGGGGGCGGCCTTGCGTAGCGCGGCCCGGCCGGCCGGGCTCAGCGACATGGTGGCCCCGCGGCGGTCGTCGTCGCTGCCGACGCGCTCGATCAATCCCCGATCGCGCATCCGGCGCAGCTGGTGGCTCAGGCGGCTCTGCTCCCACTCCAGCTTCTCGCTCAGCTCGAACACCCGCAGCGGCCCACGTTCGGCGAGCGCCACCAGGATGTCGTAGTCGCCGAGCGAGATGCCGCAGTCAGCGTGCAGCTGCCGGTTCATCGCCCGTTGCAGGCCGCTCACCATGGCCAAGTAGGTCCGCCACACCTGTTGCTGGTCGTCGGTCAACCACATGTCGGCAGCCTACCGGAATACATGACACGTCATCCATGTTGTGGGCATCAGCGCCACCACCTAGGCTGGCGATCACGCCACGAGGAGTGCTGATGACCACTGCAACCGCCGTAGATATCCGGCGTGCCGAGGACCGCGCGAAGACCAAGATCGCCTGGCTGGATTCGAAGCACTCCTTCTCCTTCGGCCACCACTACGATCCGGGCAACACCCATCACGGCCTGCTGCTGGTGAACAACGACGATATCGTCAAGCCGGGCAGCGGTTTTGACACGCACCCGCATCGGGACATGGAGATCGTGACCTGGGTGATGCACGGCTCACTGGTGCATCAAGACTCCACCGGACACTCCGGCGTCATCTACCCCGGTCTGGCACAACGGATGTCGGCGGGCAAGGGCATCATGCACTCCGAGAAGAACGATTCGTGGCGCCTCACCGGCGGTGAGAGTCACAGTGAACCAGTCCATTTCGTTCAGATGTGGGTAGTGCCCGACGAGTCGGGTATCACGCCCGGATACCAGCAGCTCGAGATCGACGACGAACTGCTGCGCGGCAAGCTGGTGACCATCGCCTCCGGCATGCCCGAGCATCGGGGTGAGACCGCCATCAGCATCGCCAACAAGTACGCGGCGCTGCACGGCGCCCGGCTGCAGGCCGGCGAGTCCGTACAACTGCCCGAGGCGCCCTACCTGCACCTGTTCGTCCCACGCGGCGAGGTCACCCTGGAAGGGGCGGGCCCACTGAGCGAAGGTGACGCCGTGCGGTTCACCGCCACCGGTGGCCAACGGGTCACCGCCACCGAGGCCGCCGAGATCCTCGTATGGGAGATGCATGCCGGACTGGCCGGTTAAGACAGCGAGCATGGCCGCGATCCTGATGGTCGCGGCCTGCTCGAGTCCTGCCCCCGCGCCCACCGACACCGCTACCGCCACCAGCGAGGCGCCGCCGCCGACAACGGCAGCACCGCTTGCCGAGCTGTCCGAAGTCACCGTCGAGGTACCCGATGGACTCGACGGCGCCCCCTTCGACACCGCACGTCAGGCGCTGGTGCCGCCGGGCTGGTCGATGTCGGTGTGGGCCAGGGTGCCCAAGGCCCGGCTGGCCCAGTGGATGCCCGACAACACCCTGCTGATCTCGGTACCGGCTGCGGGCGAGGTCGTCAGACTCACCCCGGATGGGGACACCGCCGAGTCCAGTGTGCTGCTCGACGGCCTGGAGCAGCCGCACGGGCTGGCGTTCTGGCAGGACACGCTCTACATCGCCGAAAGCGACCAGGTCAACGCCTACAGCTACCGCAACGGCCAGGTCGGTGAACCTCGTGTTGTCGCACCCGACCTACCGGATGCCAAGAGCCCGGAGCTGCGCGGCGCCTACTCGCACGCACTCAAGAGCGTCGCGGTCGGGCCCGACGGATCGGTGTATTTCTCGATCGGTTCCACGGGAAACATCTCGGCCGAGGATCGCGACGCCACTCCCCCGCGCGCGACGGTGATGAGGGTCGCCCCCGGCGGCGGGCCCGCCGAACCGTACGCCACCGGAGTGCGTAACGGCACCGGGCTGGCGATCGCCCCCGACGGTTCGCTGTGGACCGCCAACAACGGCCGCGACAACATCGCCCGGCCCAGCGATGGCCGAGTGGTGCAGGAGTTTGTCAACGACAACCCGCCGGAGCAGTTCGCGAAGCTGACCGAGGGTCGCGAATTGGGCTGGCCCTACTGCAATCCCGAGGGCGGACCGGCAAATCTACCGATGGTCGCCGATGTGCAGACCAACCCCGACGGAACCGCCATGGATTGTGCGGCCCTGCCCCCGATCGAGCAGAGCTTCGGCGCACACTCCGCGCCGCTGGGGCTGTCCTTCACCGACGGCGCACTCCCGGCCCCCTACCGCAGCGGCGCGCTGGTGGGCGTCCACGGCTCCTGGAACAGGACCCCGCCGCGGGCTCCCGAGGTGTCGTTCTTTCCCTGGCAGGGTGACACTTTGGGTGATCAGCAGACGTTGATCGGCGGATTCCAGGCCGAGGACGGATCACGCTGGGGCCGCCCGGTCGCCGCGGTGAGCGGTCCCGATGGTGCGGTGTACGTCACCGACGATGACGCGGGTGCGGTGTACCGGCTGGCACCACCGGCCTGATTCGGCAAAGCCCAACCGGGCGAACGTGATTGCGGCGGCGTCAAACCGTCATCCCATTGTTACCAAAGTTGACAGTGTTTCAGATGTGGTTATCGTGTTGCTTGACGTATGCATCGTGCGCGCCGAAAGGTCAACCGTGAGAACCGCTATCGCTGTGGCCCGGCGCACCACTGCTGCTGTCGTGGCCGTGCTGCTGTGCTCGGCCCTGGCGGCCACCTCGGGCCAGCCCGTCGCCCGGGCCAGCGGCAAAGAGGCCCTGGCAAACGCCATCGCGAACACTCAGGGCTCATATCTGGTCTACAGCTTCGGAGGCGGACACCCGGCTCCGATGCTCAATGCGGCCGGCCATTGGTACGAAATGGACAATGGCGGGCTCCTGATGATCATCAAGTCCGCCGCGCAACGCCTGGCACCACGATTGCTGGTCGATACCCACACCGGATACCAGGCCCGATGCGAGCGCACGCCGGGCGCACGCACCTCCGAGGGGCTGTGGCAGGCCTCAGAGATCTACACCCCGGTCGCGGCCTGGCAGGCGCTCGGCCAGCCCACCATTGCCGTGAATGCCAACTTCTTCGACATCCGGGGACAGACCGGTGGTTCGTGGAAGAACACCGGTTGCAGCTCGCCGCTGGGCGCCTATGTCGACAACACCCGCGGGCAAGGCAAGACCAACATGGCCGTCACGGGCACCATCCCCTACGCCGGCAAGCAGGGCCTGTCCGGCGGTGACGAGAAGTGGACGGCGTTGTCCACCATGATCCTTCCGGCCGGTGGGGCGCCCTATGTGATCTCCCCGAAGTCGACCGACGACTACAACGCCGCCGGGCCCGCGATCGAGCGCATGGTCAACGAGGGTGCGCGATTTGTCGCCGTCGCCGGGCTCGGCCTCTTGGCTCCGGGTGACACCGGTCAGCTCAACGACCCGGGGCCGTCGGCAGCCCGCACCGCGATCGCCTACTCGAACACCAAAGACGAGATGTACGTGTTCCAAGGCGGCACCTACACCCCCGATCAGATCCAGGATCTGTTCCGCGCCTTGGGAAGCGACCACGCAGTACTGCTCGACGGAGGCGGCTCGTCGGCCATCGTGTTGCGCCGTGACACCGGTGGCATGTGGGCCGGTGCAGGTGTACCCCGCGGGTCGTGTGACACCTATCAGGTGCTCTGCGACTCACGCGAACGCGCACTACCTAGCTGGTTGGCTTTCAACTGATCTCACGGGCCAGGCCGGCCCCGCCGCCGTCAGTCCGACGACGCTGCCCGCGTGGCGCGGGCGCTGTCCGTCCCGGAGCCCGAGGCGTCCTTCTCCGCGCGCTTCGAGTTGGCCTTGCTGGCACGCGGGGCCTGGTCGGCACCGGACTGACCTGTTCCCGCCTCGTCTGAACCGGCCGAGCCCTTGCCGCCCTGACCACCCTTACCATCGGTAGCTGGGCGGTCGGCCTTCCCGGAATCTGCCACCGCGGAGTTCTTCAGGGCCATCCGGTCCTGTGCCCGTGCATATTTGGTGGCGGATGTGCTGTCATCGACCTCGGTCGACGTTGCGTCGGTTGCCGAGTCCGGCGTGTCACCGCCGGTCTTGTCCGACACCACATCGGCGGCCACCGGCGACGGCTTCACCGTCTTGGCATCCTGGGCCGGCCCGGCGATCGGGTCCGCCAGGCTCCGCACCGGGTTGTCGACCGGCGTCCTGCTCACCGGGCCGTCCTTGAGGGCCTGTTTGATCCCGCCGACCAGCGCGTGGAACACATCCCCGGGCACCCGCGACCAGTTGACACCGGAGGGCAGGGTGCCGAATGGCGTGAGCACGGCGGCTTGGTCCAACGTGCGGACGTAGCCATTGGCCTGGTCGACGTCGGTGTAGCCGAGATTGGTGAGAATTCGCAGTGCCGGCTCCAGCGCGGTGGCGAGCGGATTGTTGAAGTTGATCCCCGTCACGTGGTTGAGGAGATCGATCGGCAGTCGGATCGGTTCCAGCAACGGCAGCGCGTTGGCCGCCAGGGTGAGGTAGACGTTCTTCGCCGGCGAATCGGTGGCGCCCTCGGCATGGGGATCACCGAGCTGTTCGGTCGCCCGTTCTTCCAGCTCGGCGAGCGCCGTCAGCCGCTCGTCTCCACGCAGCATGTACGTCGGAAACAGCAGCGCGGCACCGGAGTTGAGCAACGACACCGGGTTGAACCAGGACGGGAAATCCGACAGCAGGTCGTACTCGGCAGTGGCATCGAACTTCACCGGCAACAGGTTTGCGCCACCGTTGTTGAGCCCCGGACTCAGCTTGGGGCCGTCGGTCCCGTCCTCGGGGGCAATGCTGCTGACGGTTTCGGTGTCCGGTGTCACCGTGTTGAGACCCAGCAGTGCCGCCAGCGGGTAGAAACGGGCGAACAGCCCGCCGTTGGCCCGGCCCGGGTTTCGCACCAGGAACATCGGCATCACGGTGTAGCTGCCCTGCGATGGGCCGGCCCCTTCGGCGCTGGCGCCGCCGGGCTGCTGAGGCAACTTCTCGAGAACCTGCAGATAGCTCATGCCGGCGGCAAATGCGCCGAGTCCGAATCCGGCCACCAGGGGAAACCGCACGTCGACGTCGGCGTCCTCCCCTGACTGCTCGAGGCCGAGGATGATGCCGCTGAGGGTGGCGATCAGGCCGATGTTGGTCAGCGAGTTGGGCTTGATCCGGCTCCGGAGGGTGATCAGCGTCTCGATGCCGTCCACCCTCAGGTAGGGCGTGTTGTTCACCTGCTCGCCCACGGCGCCGGCGGAGCCGGGTGTCCACCCGAGGTCGATGCCCAGGAAGCGCAGCAGGCTGAACGGCGGGCCGGCGGTGATGATGTTGAGGCCGGGCGCGGGCACTCCCGCAAGGTTGAGGGGATCGGCGAGATTCAGGCCGATCAGCTCGGTCAGTGCCAATACGTTCGTGACGTTGCCGGCCTTGAAGAACGGCGCCAGGACCGGGCCGACGTTCGGCACCGACGAGATGTCGAACGGGATTCCTGCCAGCGCCTGCGTCAGGGCGTCACCGAGCGCGGTGTTGATCGCGGCTTCGGGGTCATATCCCAAGAGTTGCCACAGCCAGGACAGGTTGACGGTGTCCAGGACGGCCCGGTCCACGGCAGCGCCGACCGCTTGCAGGCCACTGGACACAGCGCTGCCGACACCGAAGGTCAGGTCGGGAATCTTGGCGGGATCGGGCGCCCCGGGGGCCAGCGCCATCGGCAGCAGGCCTGGCGAGCCCGGGGTGGACGTCGCGGCGGTGGGGACAGCGCCGGCGTAGCCGACCAGCGCGGATGCGTATCCGCCGCCCAGGGCCGAGGTCGGTCCGGCGACCGTGGCGCTCGGGTACTCCCGGCTGGTGTCGGCGTGTGCCGTGGGCGAGATCGCAGTCGCCGTCAGGGTCGCCGACGCAATGGCGACGGCCATGGTCCTCTGTGCTGCCCGGAGGTGCTGACGCTGCGGCGAAGCCATCTCTTGACCAGTCCTTTCGTCCCCGACTCTCAGGAACTTCTCAGACGGTAACACCACTAGCGCAGACGTCAATTCATGACGATCAGAATCGCCACGCCCACCTGTCACTGGTCAGATGACGGAGCACCCTTACTTCTGGAGGTCGACTTGCTGGTGGAGGTCGACTTGCTGGTGGAGGTCGACTTGTCGCCACGACCGTCTGAGTCCGACGATCCCTGGGCGGCTTCACGCTGCTGCTGCTTCCCGCCGGCGACGACGTTGTCGATCTCCTTCTGACCCCGGTCGGCGATGTCGTCGATCGCCTTGCGGGCATTCTTGAACGCGGATGCGGTGTGGGCACGTGCGCTCTTGGCCAGCGATTCCACGCTGTCGGACCCGACTTCATTCTTGTCGGAATCGTCGAATTCGGTCTCTTGCGAGGCATTTTTGTCGAGGCCGGCGTTGGGGGCACCGGTTTCAGTGCCGGATTCGATATCGGAATCGATGCCGGCTTCGATATCGGAATCGATGCCGGCCTTGATATCGGAATCGATGCCGGCTTCGGCGCCGTCGAGCATCTCCGCGGGCTCCCCGGCACCGGTACGTGCCTTGGTCGACCGTACCGGCGCGATATCCGGCTCGCCCGTGACAGCTTCCCCGGCCGGCACCCCGGCCACCTTCGCCTGTAGAGCGCTCGGCGCTGTCGCAGCCGGAAGGATGCCGCCGCCGAGACTGCCACCGTCGATCAGCTCCCTGATGATGTTCACCAGGGTGCGCAACGGGTTCGGCACCGGAGTCGGGCTCACGATGCCCTCTGCGATGGCCTGCTGGATGCCGGTCACCAGCGCCCGGAACAGATCGCCGGGAACCCTGGCCCAGTCGATGTTGGCGGGCAGGGTGCCGAACGGGGTGATGACATCGGCTTGGTCCAGCGTGCGTTCGTAGCCGTTGTTCTGGTCGACGTCGGTGAAGCCGAGGTTGGTGAGGATCTTCAGCATCGGCTCCAACGCGGTGGCGAGGGGGTTGTTGAAGTTCATCCCGGTGACCAGGTTCAGGAAGTCCACCGGCAGTCGGATCGGCTCGAGCAGCGGCAGGCTGGCGGTGGGTAGCGTCAGGTAGAGATTCAGCGCCAGCGGCTCGCCTGCGGCAGCAGCCGCCAACGCCTCGCCCAATTGTGGCAGCGCCTGAGCGGACAGCGTATCGATGATCCCGTTCAGGGTGAGCCCCCGCAGGATGTAGGTCGGGAAGAGCAGTGCCGCACCGGCATTGACCAAGGACACCGGATTGAACCAAGAGGGGAAGTCCGACATCGGGTCGTATTGGACGCCCGCGTCGATCTTGATCGGGATGAGGTTGGCGCCGCCGAGCGTGATCCCGGTTCCCAGCACCGGAATGTTGAGTGTGCTGTTCGGGTTGGTGCTGCTGGACGCGGCGGTGTCGGGGGTGACGGTGTTGATACCGGCCAGACCTGCCACCGGATAGAAGCGGGCCAACAGACCACCGTTGGCGCGACCGGGGTTGCGCAACAACACCATTGGCAAGATGGTGAGGCTACCCAGTAGCGGATTGCTCGCACCTTCGTACAGTGCGCCACCGGGTTGATAGGGCAGTTGCTCCACAACCTGCGGATACGCCATTCCGGCGGCGAAGGCACCAAACCCGAAACCGGCGACCACCGGAATCCGGAGGTCGACGATGTCGACGTCACCACCCGGCAGACTGGAGACGATCCCGGTCAGCAGCGCAAGTGCGGTGGCAACCGGGATATTACTCAAGGGCGGGACCGGGAACTGCTGGGTCAACGGGTTGAGGATGCCGAGAGCGCTGACGTCGAGGTATTCGGTGCCGTTGATCTCGTCGGCAACCGAGTTCGGGTAGCCCGGTACCCACCCCAGGTCAACGCCCAGGAACTTCAGCAGACTCAACGGTGTTCCGGCAGTGATGATGCTGAAGCCGGGGGCCGCCACACCGGCGAGGTTGAGTGGGTCGTCGAGATTCAGACCGATCAACTGCGTCAACGCCAGCACGTTGTCGATTCCGGCGGCATCGAGGATCGTGACCAACGCATTGGTGATGGCCGGTGGCAGGCCGAGACCACCCAGGATGCCACTGAGGTCCAGCGGAATGCCTGCCAGCAGCCCGGTCAATGCCGAGCCGAGCGCGTTGTTGACCACCTCTTCGGGGTCATAACCCAGCGCATTCAGCAGTCCGGAGAGGTTGACGTTGTCCAGGAGGAAGCGTTCGAAGGCGGCCCCGACTTCCTGGAACCCGTTGTATGCCGCCGTTCCCAAGCCAAACGTCAGATCGGGAATGACATTCGGCGGGATCGCACCGGGGGCGATCTCCATCGGCGGGAGCCCGGGCGATCCCGGTGTGGCCGCGAACGCCACGGGCACCGACCCGTGCACGTCCCCAGCCACTGCGGTGGCGAAGGCGCCCACCACCGCTGGTCCCGCATTGCCGCGTCGCACCGCACTCGGTTCACTGTCGGCGTTTGCCAGAAATGGCGGCGACAAACTCATCGTCATGGCGGTCACCGTTGCGGAGACCACACTCACCGTGGCGATTCTTCGGGCAGTACGCGTGGATCGACGACGGCTAGAGGCCATGTGACCAGTCCCTTCGAGAGATTCTCAGGCTGATCTCAGCGACGGTAACAATGCCCGAAGGTGGCCGTATCGCAATTGCCAGAATCTATTCGAAACAAGTTCTGGGCGAAAATTTAGCGCCCTCGTCAGTTAGCTATGAATTCATCCCGGTCACCGATCGACCAACAGAAACCCGACGACCGTCACGACCTGGCCCGCCGGTCCGATCGGGAAACCGTCGGGCGTAATTCCGAAGTCCCGGTGTTTCAGATACGGCACGCGAACCCATGCCGCTGGGGCCGCCGGAGTGTCCGCATGGGCGACACCGCACTCAGAGCTCTCGCCTATATCGCCTGCGGCACAGAAGGATTCGCCCACCTGAAGGCCGCGATTTCGCAGCAGGCTCCGGTGGCGAGAAAACGCGGATCAGCCGGACACCGGGGAGGCGACGGCGATGCATCACCTCGCCCCGGTGTCCGCCCCCGACGCATGGCGGGAGTCGAAGCTCCCAAGTCGCGCAACCTGTGACAGGCGAGGTAATGGCGCCCCGACGCGTCACACTCCGCCCAGTCACAGCTTGCGGTAGAAAATGTACACGACCGTGTCCAGATTTATTGACGTTGTCAGAATTTAATGGTGCGCCAGGCTCAGATCTGTGGGCTGAGATCCAAGGACGTGAGCGTGTTCATACTGGTGACCAGCCATCTCGAGTCATCGCGGTGCAGCGTCAGTCGGTAGGAGAGGTACCGCAGCGACGGGATGCCCTTCGACAATGGGCTCGTCGCAGTGGAGTTGGTGTACACGATGGCGGTCGCATCGGGACCGTTGATCGATTCGACCGCCGCACCTACCACCTGGGTGCTGTTGGTGACCTGCGCCTGCTTGTTTGTCGGAGCGATCGCGTCGACATATTTGCGGTACTGCACCGAGAAGTCACCCCCGAGGAACCGGGCCGACCTGTCCGCCAGAGACTCCATGTCCTCCGGCGTGTAGGTCCACAACGTGGCGATCGCCTCGGCGGCAGTGCGTGCGATGTCCAGTTTGGTGTTCACCAGCGCCCGCTCCGCCAGGTAGGGCGCCGCGACGGCACCTGTGAATGCACCGGCGCCGACAAACAATGCTGCCGCCACCCCCACCGCCGCAGCCCCCCACCGAGGGGCCGCGCGGCGCTGCCGAGACGCGGCAACGGCGGGTTCCCCGACAATTTCGGGTTGTTCGACATCCGCGCCGGAATCGGCCGAATCGACTGTGGCACTGTCGTTTTCCTCAGCCACCGGTCCGATTATGCGGCCACGCGCGGCTTTGCCGACAGGCATGCGATGACGCTGCCGAGACCTCTCCGGAGCGTCATCGCCGGTCAAATCACCTGCAGCAGACTGCTGATCTTCCACTGGTCTCCTTCCTGGATCGCTGTCGCCACCCACCGGGAGCCGTCCTCATAGGTCGTCCCGTCCGGGAATGTCGTCACCGTCTTTGTCGCGACCACGACATCGGCACTGCCGTCGTCGTTCCAGCGTTCCACCCCGGCATCCAGGACTGTTCCGATGGTGGGTTCGGCTTGCGCCACCTGCACGACGATCTCGTTGATGCGTTCCCGGTAGGCCTGGGCCAGCCCGCCGGTGGCCTGCGCGAGCACCTGATCGGCATAGTCGTTGGCGTGCATCGGATCCGGTGAGGTGTATTGCGTCATGAACGCACGTACGTAACCGATCACCTCGACATCGGTGACCGCGGTGCGCCGGTGTTCCTCGTGGGTGATCAACAGCAGGGTGCTCAGTGTCAGCGCGGCGATGACCACCGCCGCGGCCGACGTCACCAGCACCGCCAATCCGATCCGGGGTGGCCGCTGCGGCGACCGGTCACCGAATGCCTGCGCGGCCTCCGGCCCGACCTTGCATCGTGGACTCACTGGGCCGGCCCCTCGTTTCGAGGGCCGGCCAGAACCGTCAACCCGCCCACCCGCCACTGGTCGCCGGACTTCTCGAAGTCGACGCGCACCGTGGCGGTGATGAACCGCTGGTCCGGCACTGTACCCCGCTGACCCTGCAATGCCAGCAGCATGCTGCCACGATCCGCGGTGGCGGCGAGTACGGCGCTGTTGGCCACCCAATATTCATTGGGGACCGCACCGGCATCGGCAATGGCATCCTGCTGCGCCACCAACTGCTCGCGGTAACCGTCGGTGACCAGGCCGCGGGCCCGGTCGAAGTCGGCCTGCAGCGTCGGGACGTCGTAGCTGAGCACGCCCTCCACGATCTGCGGTCCCGCTACCGCCAGCTGCTCGCGCGCCTGGGCGATCCGTAGATCTTGCTGGTACACAACGGTATAACTCAGGGCAGTCGCCGTGACCGCGGTCGCAGCGGCAGCGATCATCGTGACGGCGGCCCACCGGGTCGCGTGCTGCGGCGGCGCCGGCATCCGGTGCACCTCGGTACCGGCCAGCAGATCGGCGAAGGTTCGTTTCCGGGAATCCCACAATGGCCAGAGCCAACCCGCACAAGCCGCCGCCGTGTCGAGCAGATGCGCCACATCACGTGCCAGCAGCCGCCACGGCCCCACCGCAGTACCGTCGGGCCGCACCACCCGGAGACCGAACACCGCACGTCCCAGAGTCCATCCGGTCAGTGCCGGTAACAGCAAGCGGTTCACCACGATTGCCAGCAGCACCACCCCGGCGGCGAGCACACACCCCCACCACAGCGGGCTGCGCTGCGCCGTCGACCAGGCAACGAGCACCAGAGTCGCCAAGGTCAACGTCCCGATGACAACATCGATGACCAGGGCGCCGGCCCGCGGCAGCCAGCCCGCCGGTCTGCCGGTCCCGCCGGGGACACCGAGGAGGGGATCAGCGGTGTCCGTCTGCGCAGGTTCGGCGACCACACTCACGTTGTCACCTGGTCCAGCCGGGCGATCTTGTACGCGCCCTCGTCCAGGGACATCTGGACCCGCAACCGGTATCCGATTTCTTGTTCCTGCACTTGGGTATTCGACATCTTCACCCGCAGTGCCACCAGAACGTCCACCGATCCGTCGATGTTGTGACGCTCCACTGCCGCCCGAATATCAGTCACCTCGACCTGGGCGTTGGCGGCCTGGTATGCATCGACGAGCACGCCGCTGTACAACCTCGCCTGCGCGGCGTAGTCGCCGGTGGCGCAGTCGAGGATCTTCTGCTGGCTCTCCGCCATCGCCGCCGTGTTCGGGGCCTGAGTGGCGGCCACACAGTCCTTCGCGGCCTGCGTGGCCGATGCTTCGGTCTGTGCCAGTGCCGCGGCTTCCTGATTCGAACGCAACACCAGGTAGCCACCGGATGCCACCACCGCGGCCAGTACCAGCAAGGTGGCACACACTCCCACCAGCCAACCGCGGCTGGACAGCCGGGAGACACCCTGCGGTCCGTCGTCACCGGGACGCGTCTCGGCCACTGCGTTGCGGGCGGCCGGTTCGCTCTCGGCAGGAACCGAGTCGTCGGGATTCAGCCGGCCGGTGCCAGCATCTCCTTCCATCCCTCTTCTCCTGTGTTGGTCGAATTTCTGACGGAGTACTTGACCCCATCGGGTCCCACTACTTCGCCTGCCTGGGGGTTGTAGATCGCGGCGTCCGGTGCCGGGGTGTAGATGCACGGATTGGGTTGTTGACCGCTGCACTGAACCGTACCGCTGCTGGGCCGGCTCAACGGATCGCTGACGATCGGCGCCGGCGGCGGCAGCATGTTGGCCGGCAACGGGTTCGTTCCGTTGTTGACGGTCGGCGCCGGGATCACCTGACCCGGATTCACCGGCTGGTCACAGCGGGCACCCGGTGCCGGGCAGTTCAGCACCTGATTGGGATCGCCGTACCAGGGGTTGGTTCCCATCGGCACATACGGTTCCTCACTGCGGCACTCGCGCGGTGTCGCGGCCCGCTTCCCCGGGACATCCGCGCAGGGATAGTTCCTGGCGCCGCGGACCACATTGGCCGGGGTGTCCTGCGGGATCTTGCAGTAGTTGCCGGTGGGCAGCGGCGCCGTGGTGGTGTCCGCGGGCGAACGCCATTCGCTGGCCGGCAGGAAACCGGTCAGACACGGTGGCGGTTGATTGATCGTCAGGCTGAAGTTCAGGGCTGCGGCGTTCTCGAACGGTGCGGCCACCGCCTGAGCCACCGCGGCACCCTGGGGCAGGATCACCAACGTCTGCTCCAAGCCTTTGTTGTAGCGCTTGAGCATGTCCAACACGACCGACAGATTGGCCAGGGTCTGCGGGAGTGCTTCCTGCACATCACTGAACACCGCGGTGACCTGATCCGCGGTGGGCGCCGCCTTGGACAATCCGCTTCGTAGTGCCTGATCCTGTTGCGCGGTCTGCGCGGTGATGCTGTTCAGGTTCGCCGCCCACTGCTTGATCGAGTCGCCGGAGTCGACCTGACTGTCGATGATCGGTGCCGAATTGTCGATGATGTCGTTGATGTCGGCGATATTGGCATCGAAATCGGTGACTATCGCCTGGGTTCCGTCGACCAGGCGTTGCAACGCCGGCCCCAGCCCACCGACTGCCAGCGCCGTCTCGTCGAGCAGCCCGGCGATCTTCTCCTTCGGCAGCGCGGCCAGACCGTGATCTGCCGCATCCAGGGCCGGACCGATCTCCCGCGGCACCGTGCCGGTGGTGATCGTCTGGCCGGGCGAGAAATACTGTGCCGGATTACCTTCCGACACCAGGTCCAGGTACTGCTCACCGATCGCCGACACCGAGTGCACGTTGGCCGACGCATCGACCGGGATCTTGTAGTCGTTCTCGATGCTCATCGTCGCTCGCGCCCCGGTCTCGGTGGGCTCGACATCGGTGACCTTGCCGATGGTGATGCCCCGATAGGTGACGTTGGCGGTCCGATACAGTCCGCCCGAGGCCGGCAGCTCCGCGGTGAGCGTGTACTGCCCGATACCGGCCATGCTCGGCAGCCGCAGGTAGTACCACCCCAATGTCACGAGGGCGATCATCGTCAACACGGTGAACAGCACCAACTGAATCCGGATCAAGCGCGTCAGCACGGCCTATTCACCCCGCTCCACCAGAGGACCGCCGGGCACCGAGTTCGGGCTCGGGGTGTAGCGGACATCCGGAATCATCTGATCGACGTCACGGCCCCAGGCTTGCTCGAGGGCGCGCAGCGCCCCGGAGAAGCCGGTGCCGGTGAGGAAGGCGTTGTCCAGTGTGCTCAACGTCAGATCAAACGTCGCCGAGGTGTTGATGTAGTCGCCCCGCACCACCTTGGGCACGTTGTTGATGGGAAACGGCGCCGTCAGCATCAGCTGCAGGGCACCGGCCAGGTACGGCGACGCCCGGCCCAGTTGCTTGAGCGGGCGTTGCAGCAACGCCAGATTGGTTTCCAGATCGGCGCGGGCCGCTGACAGGCTCTCGTCGGTGGCCCTGCTGAACCGGCCCAACGCGGTGACCGCATCGGCGAACAGGTCACGCTGATCGGCGAAATACTGGATCAAGGGCGGGAACTCGGTGAGCACCCGGTCCAGGGTGTCGTTGCGGTTGGCGACGATGGCCAGCAGTTCGTTGGTGGAATCGATTGCCCTGGTGAGATCCTCCCGCTGGGCGTTGAGTTGTTCGGTGAACACATCGAGCTTGCCCAGGAAAGCGCGGATCTGTTCGGCGTTGCCGTCGAGGATGTTGTTGACCTCGGTTTGGATCACCTCGAGATTCGGGATGCCGCCTCCGTTGAGCACCGTGGCGATGCTGGCCAGCGTGCGTTCGGTGGTGGGGAACGCCGACGAGTTCTGCAGCGGGATGGTGTCCCCGCTGCGCAACAGCGACGACGACGGGTTCTGTTCCGGCGCCGCGAGTTCCACATGCTGGGTGCCCAACAGGCTGGTCTGGCCGATGCGGGCGGTCGCGTTCGCGGGCAATCGGATGTCCGGGTCGACGTCGAGGGTCAGCGTCGCAACCCAGTTGATCAACTCGATCTTGCGGACCGAACCGACAAACACGTCGGCTACCCGGACTCGGCTGTTGACGTTGAGCGCCAAGGTGTCCGGCATCTGCACGTAGACGGTCATCTTGTCACCGCCGGTGCCGGGACCACCCGGCAGCGGCACGTTGGCCACCCCACGCCAGCCACAGGAGGCCAGCACCATCACCGCGACGGCCAGCACCAAGGTGCGCCGGGTCAGCTGCACCACCCGCATCACGGGGCACCCGCCTCAGCGGGCAGCGGCGGACCCGCCGGTGACGGCGGGACCGGTGCGACAGCTGCCGGACCTGGAACCTGCTGTGACACCGGCAGGGGCCCCGGAATCACCCCTGGTCCCGGCGGCGGCGGTGGACCCGGCTGGGGGTACCACGGCGGCGGCAGCGGGTTGGTCTGGTCGTAGGAATTCGGCGGTGCGCCGCCCCGCGGTCCGGCCGGCGGAATCGTGGCCGGATCGGGTCCGCCCATCAACGCCGCCAACGAGTCCGGCGTCAACATGTTCTTGGTGAACTGCTGAACCTGCAGGCCCTGCATGCCCGGAGCCACGATCCAGCCGGGCTCGTGATTGCCGTGGCTGAACAACGTGTCTCGCGACCACACTCCCGGCACCGTGGTGTCTTTGTAACCGGGCGGAGGCTGCAACCTCGCCTCCGAGTACGCCACGTATTTGGGCAGCGTTGCGGCCGTGGAGAACTGGTTGACACCAAACGGCGGGAAGTTGAACTTGATGGCGTCCAGCACCGGCGCCAGGTACTGCGCACACAGCTCGGCGGACTCCTGGTAGCCCAGCCGGCTACCAGCCTGGATGGAACTGCAGATGAACTGCATCGGGTTGGCAAAGCTCGCCACCACCGGGATCGCGGTCAATGCACCGTTGGTGGGCTCGTAGATGTTCACGAGGTTGGCCGCCAGGTTCGGGAAGATGTGCAGCGCGGTCTCCAAGCCATCGCGGGGTTCGGGCTGCAGGATCGCGTTTGTGGTGGACGCCAGGTTGTTGATGCTGGTGGACAGCTCAGAGCCATTGTCATCGATGAATTGCTTTGCAGTGGTGAGCAAATCGTCGATATCACGCAGGGCCGTGGCCAGTTCCTGGTCGCTGTTGGTGAAGGAGTTGGTGAACTCGGCAAGGTTGTTGTTGAGTTCGACGAACTGCTGATCGCTGCGGTGCAGGGCGTTGACGAACAGCGCCAGACTCTTGGCCACCGCAAAGAAGTCGCCCCGGCCCTGGTTGAGCGCGGTGACCGAGTCCGACAGTGCGTTGAGCGTGGTGTTGATCTGCTCTCCCTTGCCCGCCAATCCGTCGGCGAAGGACTCCACCACGTCACCGAACGGCCCCTTGGGCTGCTCCGGCGTCGGGCCCAGCTCGGAGACGATGTCGGTGATCTGATTACGCAGATCGTCCCACTCGACCGGCACCTGGGTGCGCTCCATCGGGATGACGGCGTTGTTCGCCAGCTCCGGTCCGCCGGTGTAGGCGGGCGACAGCTGAATGGTCCGTGACGCGACCAGGCTCGGGTTCAGGATCGATGCGGTGACATCGGCGGGCACCTGGTACTTGTTCTCGTAGCTGAAGGTGACCTTCATCCGGTCCCCAGCCGGATCGATGCTGTCGATCGACCCGACCTTGATCCCCATGATCTGCACCTTGTCGCCCGGATAGAGCGCAAGCGCTTGCGGGAAGTATGCGACGACGGTGTTGTAGGTCAGCTTCTTGTACAGCTGCCACCCGCCGACCGCACCCACCAGGGCCAGCACGGCAACAAGCACTCCGACGATTACCGAGACCCGGGACATCTTCGGTAGCTTCATGTTTCGCACGTTGAAGATGGTGGACATCTGCTTCTACCCTCCCGTGCTGTCGCTCGTGGTGGACGGGATGACAAACGGCGGGTTGCCCGGCAGCGGAGCCACCGTGTTCGGCGAGAGCTGCTGACCCGGACCGGGCGCCGGCGGGGCTCCCGGATGCACCGGCGGGACGGGCACCGGGGCAGGTGCGGTACCAGGGGACGGGCCGACCGGGACGGTGCGGGCCCCGAACGGACCTTGATCCAGCGG
>NZ_JBARXZ010000094.1:0-9804 GCF_049647605.1 Mycobacterium sp.
CCGTGCCGGCGATGTCCGGCCTGCCGATGCCCGGCGCGCTGGGCGGCGGCCTCCCGGGCGCCGGCGGTGGCTCACCCGGTGGTGCCGGTTGGTCCCCGGACGGAACACCGGTTTCCGGGCGGGGCGCTGAGATTCCGCGCCAGGACCTCGAGGATCTCCTGGCCGCAGCGGATGCGGCGCTGTCGGACGAGGCGCCCGCAACCGAGGACGACACCGGGCAATCGGAGTCGGAACCCGACGAAGCCGAAACCGAACAGGACCCCGAACCCCAACCGATGCCGGAATCTGCCGAGGTTCGCCTGCCCAACGGTGACCTGATCACCGCGCCGAACCCGCAGCTCGCCCAGGTCATCAACGCCGCACTGAGCGGTACGCCGATCGGGGAGGCATTCCACCGAAACGGGTTGACCATTCCGCCGCCCGGATCCCCGGTGGATTCTCCCGTCGACCCGAAAGACGTCGCCACCGGCGATGTCGGGATGTTCACCGACCGGCAAGCGTTGGCGCTGGACCGCACCAGAGCGCTGCTGGCCGGTGAGATCCAGCCACTTGCCAGCGTGAGTGGGCCCAGCTTCCTAGGCTGGATGCACCCGCCGTCGCCCAGTGATTCCGGACCCGCCACCGCACCCGCCGCCGAGAGCCCCGCCCCGACTCGACCCGCCACCACACCTGCCAACTAGGAGACCGCCATGCAGGACCGCATCCTCGTCGACCCGGCAAAACTGCGTGACGCCGCCCGCCACCATGCCGAGGCTGCCGATCACCTGCGCGCGGTGCCCGACAGCCACCAATCGATCCAGGACAGCCTGGAGTCGTTGGGGCCGATCTTCGGCGAACTACGGGACGCGGCCCGAGAACTGCTCGAACAACGCCGGCTGTGCTACCAGCAGCAGGCGGATGACCACGCCGACATGGCCGACAATCTGCAGCGATCCGCGGCGATGTGGGAGGACCACGATGCGGCGAGTGCGCAGCAGATGCACACACTGCTCGGCGAGAACCGATGACAGAACCCAACCCGGTCTTCGATGCGCTGCACCCGAGTGGCCAGCTGCTGTTTCGCAGCTGCCGTGGCGGCTACCTGCACAGCGTCGTGCTCACCGAGGAAGCGATGGGCGCGGATGCCCAGACACTGGCCGCAGCAATAAAACTGACTGCCGACGTCTCGTATCTCCGGGCACTCATGGAGGTGCGTTCGGAGATCCTGTCCGCAGGTCACACCCCCACTGACGAGGTGCCGACTCAAAGCGAACTGGACGCAGCCGAGGCTGCGCTGGCTGCGCACGAGCTGCTTGATGCCGACGGCTAGTTCAGTGCACCCAGGTCTGCGCGGTGTCGGCGGCAGGCGCGATGTCCGTGGGTGGCGCGACGGGGTTGTCGCCGAATAGTTCCCGAGCTCGAGCCAGCAATGCGCGCACCTCGTCGAGCTGCGCCTGCAGGGACGTATCGGACATGGCGGAGACGCTACCGACCGACCGCGCCCCTCACAATTCACCCCTCGGCCCGGTCGGTGGCTGGTGAATGGCGGCGCCGCCGTTCGTCGGTACGCTTGGCCGGTGGCGGCATTCGGACGGCGATCGGCGCGTCAGCGTCTGCGCCGGGCTACGGCGCAGGCCCTTTCGGTGCCCACCTTCCGCACGCCGGAGGACTGTACGCCATGGGTTTTGGGCGGGCTCTGGCCGATCGAGCTGAATGAGCTCACCGCCGAGACGGCCACGGTCGCGGAGTATCTGAAGCGCGACCTGCAACGCATCGCGGATACGGCCAACCACCGTATCCGGGCTATCAGCGAGGCCGGCCTGTCCGCACCCGTGCAGCTGGCCGATCAGCAGCGCGTCATCGACGCCGCCCGGGCCTTTGCGACAAAACGGGTCGATTCGACAGTGCGACAACTACATACGGTGCTGCCACGTCATCCGGCGCCGCCCACGGCTCCCGACGCTGCTGTTCTGGAAGTCGCGGTGCCCGACGCTGCTGAAGAAGTGACGGCTCCTGAAGCCGCCGTGCCGGAACAGGTCGCCCATCCCGAAGAAGCCAAAGCGTCTGAAGAATCCGAAGAACACCGCCTCCGCCGGCTGGTGGACGGGTTCGCCCGGCAGGAACCGGGGTTGCGGTGGGCCGTCGCCGGGAACCCCGACGGCACCACCGTTGTGCTCACCGACCTCGCGGGTGGCTGGATTCCGCCGGGCATCGAGGTGCCCGCCGGTGTTGAGGTGCTGCCTCCCGGCCGTCGCCCAGGAAATCTGCGGGCGTTGCTGCACGGCACGGAATCGTCGGCCACCTACCGCCCCGGTGACCGGTTTGCGCCGGCCCGTGGCGCCGCAGCGCGCGAGCGGCCGGGTAGCCGGACGGTGCCGGTGGTCGAGGACCTCGGCTGGCAGCTCGCCGAAGCCACCCGGTGGCGCGACGGACTGCCGCGGATCGTGCATACATTGGCGAAGGCTGCGGCCGCAGGAACCGGTGTGGTGGACGCCGAGCTCGATGTGTTGCGGGTCCACCTCGATACCGCTCGGTATCAATTGCTTGCGGGTTACCCGGACCTCGATGTGACAGTGTTGCTGAACTGCCAGCTCCTGGCGGCCACCGACGCCCTGGCAGCGGGGGACCAAATTACGGCGAATTACCACTTCGCGTGGTTTGAGGCCCTATATGAGCCGACATACGGCAACCGAGGCCCCATCTATTGACCTGACTTTGCTGAGAACCGCCGATCGTGGGCCTCGCCGACCGTAACCGTCATCGACTTGCTGAATTGACGCTGGTTGCTGGCCGTGGACATACTGTGACGATGTCAGGCGGGGGCTTGGGGTGCGGTGGGGAAGCGGGTCCGGATGGATGACCGCGCCCTGGTGGACGAGGTTCTCCGAGAATTGAATGCTGCCGCCGATCGCTGGGAGAAGCTGGTTGCCGAGGCTGAGAACGTCACCTACAGCGTCGATCTCGGTGATGTGCAGGCCATTGCCAACTCGGACGGGCGATTGCTCGAGCTGGTCCTGCACTCCCGCGTGACGGCGGACTACACCCACGCCGAGCTGGCAGATCGGCTGAATGCCGCGTTTGCGGCGCTACGTGCTGAGGCCCGAGCCGACAATGAGGCGCGATATGGAGGCGGACTCAGCTGATGGGCGACATCCGAGACACCTGCCACGGCCGCGGAGGGGATGGCCGGGGTTTGGTGTCATCGGTTGCGTCACGTCGCGGCGCCAGTGGCCGCGCGGCGAGATCTGATGCGCCGGAAGGAGTCTGCTGGTGCCGCTGAATCTCTCGAACCGAGACCAGAATTCGGGACACCTGTTCTACAACCGACGGTTGAAGGCGGCCGTCACGCGGTTCTCGGTGCGGATGAAACACGATGACCGCAAACAGCAGGCGGCGGTCGCTCTCGGTATCGTCTTCGTCCTGATCGGCGTTGCGTGGATGGCGCTGTTGAACGTGCTCAAACCCGCCGGACTGGTCGGCGACTCCGCGATCATCGGCGACCGGCAGACCGGCGCGGTCTACGCCAAGCTGAACGGCCGGCTCTATCCCGCCCTGAACCTCACCTCTGCGCGTCTGGTCACCGGCAACGCGGCGGCCCCGGCCTGGGTCAGCGCAGCCGAGATCGCGAAATACCCAACCGGACCGATGGTCGGTATCCCCGGAGTGCCCAGTGACCTCCGAGTGGCGGGTGGGACGTCGGCGTGGTCGGTGTGCGACACGGCGCCGACCCGTGGTGCCGGCGCACCTCCGGTCGTGACTTCGATCGCCGGACCCCTGTCGGCGGGCGGACGAGCTGCGCCGATGGCGCCGGGCCAGGCCGTGCTGGCCACCCACGGCGACCAGACGTTTGTGATCTGGGGTGGGCACCGATCGCGGATCGAGGCCGGCGACCGGTCGGTGACCTTCAATCTGGGCCTCGATCCGGGTACGACCCGGCCGGTCGTGATGTCCAATGCGCTGTTCGACGCGCTCCCGGCCACTGAACCGATCGTTGTCCCCCAGGTCCCGGAGGTCGGTGCTCCATCGAAGTGGCTGCCGGACTCCACGGTGGGTACCGTCTTCGAGTCTCGAGACGCCAGCGGAGTGGTCAGTGGTTTCTACGTCTTGCTTCCCCAGGGGATCCAGCAGATCAGTGCCTTTGTCGCGGACCTGCTGCGCACGTCGTTGAGCCAGAATTCCCCGACACCACAACTGATCTCACCGGATCGCCTGGTCGGAGTCCCCGATGTCGACCTGCTGAACGTGGACTTCTATCCGCAGACGTCGCTGGAATTTGTCGACACCGCCGCTCATCCGGTCACCTGTGTCGGCTGGACGAAGATGTCCACCGATCGTCAGGCCACAGTGACGGTGTTCAGCGGCCGGGGTCTGCCGGTGCCCCCTGCGATGGACACCAATATCGTTGCGCTGGTTCGCGATGACCGCGGTGCGGACTCCGTGGTTGCCGATCAGACGCTGGTGCTACCGGGTGCGGCCAACTTTGTCGCCACCACCAGCGGGGTGATCACCTCCGATACCCGGGAGAGCCTGTACTGGATTTCGCCGCAGGGTGTTCGCTACGGAATCAGCTGGGACCAGGCCACGCTGAGCGCCCTCGGCCTGAACCCGGCGAGTGCGGTGCAGGCTCCGTGGCCGATCGTCCGCACCTTCGCGGCGGGTCCGGCGATCAGTCGCGACGCCGCGTTGCTGGCCAGAGACACCCTGCCCGGCGGCGGTCAGGTTGCGCTGATACCGGATGCCAACCAGCCGATTGCGGGAGGTTAGCCGTGTCGAAACGGGGGTTTGTCCGGGGACCGCGAACCGCGGTGCCCACCGTGCCGCCCGCCCGGGTTGCCGTCGCCGCACCGCTGGAACTGCCCGAACGCGAACCACGCAACATCCTCTTGATGATCGCCATCCCGGCGCTGCTGGTCGGCATCATCGGCACGTTGGTGGTGATGTACACCTCAGGGGTCCGCTCGCTGCAGTCCGGCATCTTCCCGATGCTCGGATTGATCGGTTTTGCGGCGATGATGTTCAGTGGCCGTTTTGGCCGCGCCCGCAAGATCACCTGGGGCGAGCAGGAGAAACAGCGACGCATCTATCTGCGTCAGCTCGACGACGATCGTGACGAAGTTCAGCGGGCAGCCCAGGATCAGCGTCGCAGCCAGCTCTTTGTCCACGGCGACCCGCAGCGGCTGGACACCGTGATCGGGGGGCCGCGGATGTGGGAGCGGCGCCCGGCCGACCCGGATTTCCTCGACGTGCGCCTCGGGATCGGGGTGCAGCAGACCGCGGATTCGGCGGTATCGCTGCAGTGGCCGGATGTGCCGGTCGGTGAGGAGCTCGAGCCCGTCACCGGCGGCGCGCTCCGCGACTTCATTCTGGAGCAGAGCAAGATCCGCGGTATCGGAAAGGTGCTGAGCCTGCGGTCGCGGCCCGGATTCAGTTTCCTGTCAGACGATCTGGAGCAGCTGCGCGCGATGATGCGGGCGGTGTTGTCGGGGTTGGCGGTGTACCACGGGCCCAACGACGTCAAACTCATGGTGGTCACTCGTAACCCGGAGGCGTGGTCGTGGCTGGTCTGGTTGCCGCACAATCAACATGACGAGATGTTCGACGCCTGCGGTCTGCGCAGGTTGGTGTTCGGCTCGCCGACCGAGTTGGAGGAGGCCCTCGACGCCGAGCTGAACCGGAAGGGCCGGGGGCCGTGGGCGCCGCCGGCCGGCAGCAGCCCGTTGTCGATGCCGTCGCCGGTGGAGGCGGCCGCGACTTCCCTGGGGCCGCACTGGGTGATCATCGACGACAACACCGGGACACCCGAGGCGTGGGAAGGGGTGACCGGGCAGAAGGGTCGTGCAGGTATCACGGTGTTGCGGTTGACAACCCGGCCGGGTCACGGTGTCGGCTTCGCCGCCGCCGATGAGCGGTTCCAGCTTCGTGAGGGTCGGCTGCGGCATCGTGACGCGTTCTACGCCGTCGCCGACATGCTCGCCGAGAGTACGGCCGACCGGTATGCCCGGGCATTGGCGCGATGGGCGCCGATGAGTGCGGGCGAACTCTCGGAAATGGACAGTCAGGGCGGAGAGTTGTTGCGCGCGCTGGGGATCGGTGATCCGCGCAATCTCGATGTGGACCGCTTGTGGGCCGAGAGCCGAGGCCGCGGCGACGCGAAGTGGGCGATGGTCCCGGTGGGCGTGAAACCTGGTGGTGAATTGCAGTACATCGTGCTGCGGGCCAAGGATTTCGGTGGTTTCGGTTTCCACTCGGTGGTGGTCGGCACCTCGGGTTCGGGGAAGTCCGAGTACTTCCTGTCGCTGTGCAACGGCATTGCGCTGACCCATTCGCCGGAAACCTTCATCGTGATATTCGTCGACATGAAATTCGAATCGGCGGCCCAGGATCTGGCGGGCCTGCCGCACGTGGCCGGCTCCTTGTCCAACCTGGGCAAGGATGATCGGCACCTCGCCGAGCGGATGCGCAAGGCCATCAACGGTGAGATCGCGCGGCGTTATGCGCTTTTCAAGAATGCCGGGGCCCGCGATGCCAATGAGTACGAGGAGATGCGGCTGGCGGGACGGGATCTCGAACCGGTGCCCATCCTGCTGGTCATCATCGATGAGTACCTGGAACTGTTCCACCACCATCCCGACTGGATCGACCTGGTGATCCACATCGGGCAGGAGGGCCGCGGCTGCAACGTCTTCTTCACCCTCGGCGGTCAGCGGCTGGACCTGTCGTCGCTCAGTAAGGCCAAGAGCAATCTGGCTTTCCGGGTGGCGCTACGTGCCGAGACCGCAGAAGATTCGCGGGACGTGATCGGCAGTGACGCGGCGCTGCATCTGCCGTCCAAGGAGGCGGGTTACGCGCTGCTGAAGGTCGGCCCGCGAGAGCTCGAGCAGTTCCGGTGCTTCTACGTGTCGGCGCCTTTTGTGGTTCCGAAGAAGAACGTCATCACCGACAAGACGGTCGACATGAGCTTCCGGCAGCCGCGGTCGTTGACGTGGGAGTACCAGCCACTGAGCGACGAGGACAGCGCTGCGCTGGCCGGGGCGGACGACGTGGTGGAACCGGATGAGTTCCTGTTCCACTCAGATGGATTCAAAAAGAAGAAGCTGTTGGATGTCATCCGGGAATCCCTCGTCGCGCATCCGGCCAGAGCGCCGCACCAGATCTGGCTGCCCCCGTTGGAAGTCAGCGAGCGGGCTGACGAGCTGGTCTATCGCTGGCGTGGGAAACCGTGGCACGTCGATTACGGCGACAATCCAGGCCTGGTGTTCCCGGTGGCCGTCGAGGACATCCCCGAGGACCACCTGCAACAGGTCTTTGTAGTCGATGCCGAGATGGACAACATCATGGTGGTGGCAACCGCTCAACGCGGTAAGTCGACGACCCTGATGACGCTGATGACGACGGCCGCGCTGATGTACCGGCCCGAGCGGGTCACGTTCTTCTGCGTGGGGGCCTCGTTGTACCCGGTGGAGGAGTATCCGCACGTCGCGGGCGTGGTCAGCCTTACCGACACCGAAGGGGTCTCACGAACGATCGCCACCATCGAAGGGCTGATCCGGGCCCGGGAGGCGGCGTTCAAGCAGTACCAGATCGACATCTCTGAGTTCCGGGAGCGCCGTTTCGGTCCCGCGGGCGGGGCCGGCACGGACCCGGCCGACAAGTTCGGTGACGTCTTCATGGTGATCGACAATTTCGGTGAGCTCTATGAGAAGGACTACGGGCTCGGTGACCGGGCCATCGCCATCGCCAGACAAGGCTTGTCCTACGGCGTGCACGTGATCACCAGCGCATCCGCCTGGCTGGTGGGGCAGAAGCAGGCGCTGCTCAACGTGTCCAACGCCAGGCTTCAGCTGCGGCTGAGCAACCCCGATGAAACTCAGATGGGCACCGGGATGGACCATCGTCGGGCAGCCCGCAACACCTTGGACCGGCCCGGTTTCGGGCTGACCCGCAACGGCCACGAGATCCTCATCGGCGTCCCCGAGATCGTCGGACCGTCCGGTGAGGTGGTCGGTACCCGCCAGGTCGGTGCGGTGATCGCCGGCAGTACCGGGGCCGGCAAGGTGGAGAAGCTGGCCCGGCTGCCGGAGCGGGTGGCGCTGCAAGAGATCATCGCCGCCCACAGTGCGGCCCCCGGTGGGGCGGATCCGCTCAACATCCCGTTTGCGATCGGTGAGAGTGCGTTGCAGCCGGTGGCGCTCCCGGCTCGGGCCACGCCGAACCTGCTGGTCGTCGGGCGTGGCCAGTGCGGCAAGACCACCACGCTGGCTGCGCTGGGGCAGGCGGTGACGCGGCTCTACACCCCGGAACAGGCGCAGATCACGATCGTCGATCCCAAGACGACGTTGATCGGGAAAGTGCAAGGACCCCATGTTCGGGCCTACGCCTACACCGTCGACGACATCGACAAGGTGATCGGTGAACTGGCCGCGGAGCTCCACGACCGGCTGCCGCCGTCCGGTCTGAGTCAGGAAGAGCTGCTCAACCGGCCGCGGTGGGAAGGTCCGCATCACTTCGTGTTGATCGACGATGAACAGGAGCTCCGGCCCAACGGGGTGCTCGGGAAACCGGCGGCCACCGCACCGCTGTGGGGATTGATCGAGCGCAGCCGTGAAATCGGACTGCACGTGATCATCTCGCGGTTGCCGGGCAATTGGGCCGGTGTCTCGGTGATGAACCCACTGCTGCAGAAGCTGACGGGAGCACGAACCCCCACGCTGTTCATGGACAACGACGGCGCGACCGTCAAGGTGTTCGCCAGAACAAGTGCCCAGCAACTACCACCCGGCCGCGGGCTGTTGGTGACCACGGAAGGAGACATCGAAGGAGTTCTGGTGGGCAACCCCGAATGAGTGGGGGACGAGAATTCGCTACGGATAGCCAAAACATGTGTCGACGGCAACGGTCAGCACACCTAGACTCGTGGAACAGCACGCGGGCACGGCCCGCGATCTTCAGGGAGGGCATCAGAAATGATGGATGTACAGCCAGCAGTGATCGGTCTGTCGTCGGCGACCGAGGGCGGAATCGGCGCTTCGATGGCCGCCAGCGCATCGGCGGCGTCGGCAGCGCTGCTCGGCGCCACACCGATGGGAGCCGATGCCGACTCGGTGCAGTTCGCGGCTGCCTTGAACGCCGCGGGTGCGGCGTATTTGGGTACCACCGCCGAGCACACCGGTCAGCGGGCCGCCTACGCGGGCGCGCAGTCGTTGGCGTCGAGCACCTACGCGCTTGCCGACACGATCACCAAGTCAGCGTTTCTCACCTAGGCATTTTGTCCAGAAGCTTCTCACCACGGAGATGAGACTCCTATGGATCCGCTCTGGCCGGTCATGCGACCGGAAGACAACTACACCCGCCTGACCGCGGGAACCGGTACCGCGACCACGCTGGCCAACATGGCGGCCTGGATCAGCCAGCTGGCCAGCCACGAGATCTCTTTCGGGCTGTCGGTGATGAACAGCGCAGCCACCATGACCAACTGGAAGGGTGCGGGCGCCGTCGGCTCGGCCGAGGCCGGCCTGGGGCTCAACACCGCGCTGCAGCTGCTGGCCGGGTGGGTCACGGAGAAGCCGCCGCTGGCCAGTGCCGCCGTCGCCGCTTACGAGGCCGCGGTGTCGACGATGGTGCCGGCGCCGGTGGCAGTGGCCAACCGCGTCGACGAGGCGACCTGCCAGGGCATCAACCCGTCGGTCTGGGGTGCGCTCACCCCGCGCATCGCCGAGCTCAACATCGAATATCACGGCGTGATGTGGCCGAACAACTCACGGGCCGGGGTGGTCTACGGTGCCGCACTGGCCGCCCTCACCGCGGCCTTGGCGGTACCCCCTCCGG
>NZ_JBARXZ010000095.1:0-3853 GCF_049647605.1 Mycobacterium sp.
CAGTTTGCGCACGATGTCTTCTGCGGAGTGCCGCTTCCGACCAGCCATACGTTCATCGTCCCTTCTCGCCCGACATCGGGCCACAGGACTCTAGAACTTGCTGGACTCATTCAGCGGGAACACGCCATTCCCACTCTGTCGAAGTGGAGCTTTCCTCGTTCGAAGTACGCGAAATGATACGAACCGTCCTTGTCAACGTAGATGTTGAGGCCGTCGTTGGTGAGTAGTCCGACGGACAAGGGGCGCACACCGAGACGCTCCGAGATATCGTCAATCTTGGCCTGTAGTTCCTCGGACTTATCGTCCAAGGGGTGGTCCGTCGTCATCCGCACTCCCTCGTTGACCAGCTCTCTGACGCTTACCTTCACGCCCTCGGGCCTATAGCCGCCCTGAACTAGTTAACTCAGCGAGGCGGAACGACCGAGTCAGGTGTGGAACCACCGGTTGCCGCAGGGCCCCAGTACTTTTCCGCATTAGCTCGACGCAAAGCCCGCAGTTCTGCACACACATTCTCGATTGTTGAAGGATCGGAGAATAGATCCGCCACGCGCTGCTCGTTCGCCCGTACCCAGTTGAGTTCTCCTGTCGCTGGAAGGTACTGAATCTCGTCAAGTGCGTCGACGTACTGCCTGATGAGCGACACCCAGAACCAGTTGTCTGACGACAGCAGTCGAGTAGGTGCAAGGCTCAACTGCATCTGCCCACGATCGTTGACAATGAGCCAACTCAGCTCTGGGCCCGTAACTGTCAAAGATGCGTTGATTGCGTTTGCGCCACTCGCCTTCGAGTTAGTTATGCGGTTGGCCGAGTTTGAATACAGGAACTCGAAGTGTTTTACGAAGAGTTCCAGAAGTGCTTTCATTGTCACCTGCCCGTTGTTGACGGAACGAAGGTTGTGTCATCGACCCGTTGATAGCCGTGTTCCATGATGTAGCGCAGCTCAGCTCCAGTGTAAGTATCGGGGCGAATCTCGTAGAACGGAACAGATAGCTTGATGGTGTCGCCGTTGGAGATCGCGGAATCCAGAACGTGCTGGTTGGCGGCCAGTTGTTGACTCGGAGTGTAGGAATACCAGTCATCGCCAAGATCGAAGTAGCTCGAACCTCGTTCCTGGGCCACTTGGATATAGGAATCTCCACCGTTCGCCGGGGCGAACGGCCCCAGCACCGTCTCACCGCTGCCCGTCAAATATTGCTCAGACTGGCGCACCAGCTCTGGACCCATGTGGTCAAGCGGGTTAGGCATGGTGAATTCGGGACGGGAGGTATCGAGGGGACTACCGAGTTCAAACGGCAAGACGTCGGCATGGGTCGGCCCATGTCCGAGCGTGTAATCGCCGGCAGATCCATCAAACCCTTGCGGCGCTCGAACCTCGAGTGAGTGGTGGCTGAAGTCTTCCGGGGCGTCGAGATCGGTGAGGGCCGTTCTCGCGAGCACGGCTTCACCGCCGAAGATGAGTGCGGGTGTGCTCATGACTCCATCCGCTGCCTTCTCGCCGAGGTAGTACGCGGCGCTGGGCGAGTCCAGCGCATTCTGCACCTCTCCGATCGCAGAACCAATAGGATCGACAACCGCCTTGTGGAGTCCTTCTGCCACTCCTACCCACGATTGCTGGAGGGCGTCCATCCCTTCTTGTCCTGTGAGGTCCTTGACCAATTGTTCTGTGGCGAACCAGCGGTCACCGAAGCCCTCGCCGAAACCAGGGGCGGGCATCCCGCCAGGTTCGGGCGGCGAAACGTAGTCGGGTAGCGGCTGCTGGGCTCGAGAAACGATCTCGTTGAGGCACTGCTCGATTTGATCCGCAGGCACACCATCACGTTTCATCACTTCACGTGCCACAGACTTGAATTCGTCCACCGCACGAGGGTTCAGTGGGATCGGCGTAGGAGACGAAGCTGGTTGTCCCAGGAGATCCCGCAAGCTGGTCGGTGGTGACTGAGCACCTGACGAAGTCACATCGGCCGAATGCGCCTGCTCGGGTGCCGGCATCTGCCCGGGGGCGCCGACCGGACCGCCGCCCCCGCCGCTGGTAAGTGCAGCAACTTCTGGCTGACCACCAACGCTGTGATCTGTCGCAGAGGAACCGGGAGAAGGACTCATCCCGCCAGCCATGTCGATGGCATTTGCCAGCGCGATGTCGACCACATTGGCCTCGGAAATCAACTTGTCGACCCGCGGCTGCAGCTGCTCCTGTTTGAGGAGAAGTTCGATCGGACTGCCTGCAAACCCAGCTGTGGCGACCACCCGACCCGAAACCGGATCGATCTCCATGCCGAGCACCGCGGCATCGGACTTCAGTGTCGCCAACTCGACTTTGATGCGTTCGATTTCATCGGCGGCACTGCGGGCCGCGTTGGCTACCGTCAGAGCCTCCAGGTCATGAGCATTCAGGTCCGCCCGCGTCCTGCCGATCGCTTCCTTAGCGGCGGCTGCTGCTTCGCCGCCCCATGTCACAAAGGCGGGCAGCGTCGCCAGGCCGTTGGCTGCATCCTGTACCGCCTGGGCGCGACTACTGGCTGCGTGGAACACCTCACGGACATCGCCGGCATCCCAGCATTCAACATCGGCGATGGTCAGGGTCATGACACCTGGCCGCTACATCTGCCTGGCGATGGATTCTGCTTGCTGCCCCGGAATCTTCAGTAACTCGGCGTGACGCTCCTCCATGGCACAGAACTCTTGGGCGCAGCTGTGGAGATTCTGCGCGTGATCACTCATTTGTGTGAGGAGTGCGGCCGTGGTCGTCGACCATGCCGCAAGGCGGGTGGCCATGGAACCTGCCGAACGCCCTTGCCATCCGAGCTGTGCACTCTCAATCCGACTGTCCGCCGAGGTGTGCTTCATCGCAACGTCTTCACCGTGGCCCGTCACCGCGGTTCCCGAGGACACCAGATCCTCGATGTTCACCCTTATCGCCACAGCGACCTTCCTGACCATTCGTTGCTGGTTCATGCATGCTTAGCAGCGAACCGGAAACCGCGCCAGTCACCCGCTGCTGGACGCAGCCTTGTGCCGCGCCACCCAGCATCCCAGCCACAGCAATCGCGACCTGATCCGCGGACCGACCATCATTTCCTCATAAAACTCCCGCCGGCCCGGATTCGCCGGGGGTCTGACGATCCCTGGTTGGGCTGGGTGAAGGTCCGTCAGACTTGGCTGATGGATCAGGACCAGTTGGCCGACTTCCTGCGGATCCGCCGCGAGGCACTCAGACCAGAGGACGTGGGACTGCCCAACGGGCCGCGGCGGCGCGCTGTCGGCCTGCGCCGCGAAGAGGTTGCAGCCCTGGCGGTCATCTCGACCGACTACTACAACCGGATGGAACAGCAGCGCAGATCGCAGCCCTCCGTCGCCGTCGTCGCTTCCCTGGCGCGGGCGCTGCGGCTGACCCCGGACGAGCGTGACCACCTGTACCGGCTGGCCGGGCACAACGCTCCGGCCCGCGCCCTCGGCGGCGATCTGGTCAGCCCGGCGACCTTGCGGATCCTGGACCGGCTCCAGGACACCGCCGCGCAGGTGGTGCCGCGCTGGGTGAAACGCTGGTGCAGACTCCCCCGGCGCAGGCGCTACCCGGTGACCACACGCGGCACCAGGGGCTGGCCCGCAGCGTGGTCTATCGCTGGTTCACCACCGAAGCGTCTCGGGCACTGCACCTTCCCGAGGATCAGGAAGCCGTCGCGCGCACGTTCGTGGCCAGTGCGCGGGTGGCCTACGCACGCGACGGCACCGGTTCCCGCGCTGCCCACATCGTCGACGCGCTGCTGGAGCGCAGCCCCGACTTCGCCACCCTGTGGAAACACCACGACGTCGCCCAGCCGGCGGAATTACGCAAACGCATTCTGCATCCGAAACT
>NZ_JBARXZ010000096.1:0-12195 GCF_049647605.1 Mycobacterium sp.
CGAGCTGACGCAGCACCACGAGCTGCCGCCACATCGCGAGCTGCCACCGCAGCACGAGCCGCACACCGAGCGGATCCCGATGCCCGGGTTCCTCACCGAGCCGGCCCCGCCGGTTCCGGCGCCGAGCCCGGCGTTGCCGGTGCCTTACCGGCCGGAAGTACCGCAGACGCCTTATCCGGACCTGTCGACGACATCGTTGCTGCGTCAGCAGAAGACGCCACCGGCCAGCGGATGGCGCCGCGCCCTGTATGTGGCGTCGGGCAAGCTGATCAATGTCGGTGAGAGCCCGCGAGATATTCACCGCGGCAACCTGATCGCACACGTCAACCAGCCGTTGGCGGGCTGCTACCGGATTGCGGTGGTGTCGCTCAAGGGCGGGGTCGGCAAGACCACCATCACGGCCACCCTCGGTTCGACGTTCGCCTCGGTGCGCGGTGATCGGGTGGTTGCCGTCGATGCCAATCCGGACCGCGGCACCCTGAGTCAGAAGGTGCCGCTGGAGACGTCGGCCACCGTGCGCAACCTGCTGCGCGATGCCGGTCGGATCCAGAGTTACAGCGACATCCGGGGTTACACGTCTCAGGGGCCGAGCCGGCTGGAGGTGCTGGCCTCAGAAACCGATCCGGCGGTGTCAGAAGCGTTCAGCGCCGACGATTACGCCCGGACCCTGCACGTGCTGGAGAAGTTCTACAGCCTGGTGCTCACCGACTGCGGTACCGGACTGATGCATTCGGCGATGGCTGCGGTCCTCGCCAAGGCGGACACCCTCGTGGTGGTCAGTTCGGGTTCGGTCGACGGTGCCCGCAGCGCGTCGGCGACATTGGACTGGCTTGATGCGCACGGCCATCAGGATCTGGTGCAGAACTCGGTGGCGGTGATCAACGCGGTGCGTCCCCGTTCCGGGAAGGTCGACATCCAGAAGGTCGTCGACCACTTCTCACGTCGGTGCCGCGCGGTGCAGCTGGTGCCCTTCGACCCGCACCTGGAGGAGGGCGCGGAGATCGATCTCGATCGTCTCAAACGGGAAACCCGGGAGGCGCTGCTCGAGCTGGCGGCGGTGGTCGCCGACGGCTTTCCCAGCACCAATCGCGGTGGCACTCCGCTGATCTGAGGCCACCCGGGTGGTTATGACCGCGGCTTGTTGTCCGGATGGTTGAGCCTCCACAGAAACTCGGGATCATCGTCCGGCCCGATGGTGCGGGACGTCGGACGGTTCGCACGAGCCGTGTAGACACGCCAGCCGACGTACACCGCTGCGGCCAGTAGGACTAGCAGGACCAGGAACGACACGAATAACCTCCTTGGTCCAAATATACGCGTGTCGGTAGGCTCGGGTTCGTGGTTGATGAGCGCCGGACCGGCCAGATGGTGATCGACGTGGTGGCTTACACGGTGGCGCGCCTGCTGTTGGTGGCGGCCTTGGCGGCCGTGATCTTCTTCGGCGCGCAGCTGCTCGGGATCACGGAATTCCCCTTGGTGATTGCGATCTTGTTCTCGATCGTCATCGCGTTGCCGTTGGGCATCTGGGTTTTTGCGCCGCTGCGCCGGCGGGCCACCGCCAGCATCGCCGCCGTCGACGAACGCCGGAGACAGGACCGTGCCCAATTGCAGGCGCGGTTGCGTGGCGAGGATTCACCGGGCAAGTGAACCGGGCAAGTGACCGCGGCCACCATCGACTCTGCCGTCACTGAAAAGCGGTAACGACAAAAGAGGAGGCGACCCGAATACGGGCCGCCTCCTCTTGTCCACCGGGATCATCGGACGTTGACGTAGATGGTCTGCACCTGCTTGGCGCCGAACTGGTAGTCGTTGCCGGCGTAACCCTTGCTGGCCTTGGCGTTCAGATCGTTGTGAGTGAACGTGGGTCCCTGGCCGACGGACACCACCGCCGCCTCACTCAGCGGCTTGTTGCTGAGGCGGTTGACGATCACCTTGTACCCCTGGCTCTCCAGGGAGGAGATGGTGTCCTGCGCGTTCCCAGCGCCAGTCGGTGCCGCGATCGAGGGTGCCGCCAAGCCGATAGCGCCGGCGGCCAGTGCGGTTGCGATTGCGGTGGCAAATCCAAACTTCTTCATTTTGATGCTTCCCTCTTGAGTGCCTGCGGGCGAATCGTGGCTCTCGTGAGTCTCGGTTCGCGATCGGTTTGTCCGATCTGACCTGTTAAACCGGCAGCTCAGGGGATTAATTCCATTGGCGGCATTTGATCGGCCAGTGGCAGGATCATGCCCATCAGCGGGGAAATTTCGGTGACGTGGCGCACAATTTCGGTGCCGTTCAGCAAATCGACCCACCTCGGCCGGAGAAGGTTGGCAGTCAGACGCCGGCAGTCAGGGCCGCGGCAATGGCAACCGACCACACCAGCATGGTGAGCCCCGTGTCGCGCAACACCGGAATCAGTGCCGGCCCACCCTTGCCGGTGGTGACCGGCCGGGAGGCGCGTACCGCCAGGGGTGCGGCGAGGAACCCGGCAAGCGCCCATGGCGTCGCCAGAGCCAAGCCCACCGTCGCGAGACCGGCCACCGCGAGCAGTGCCACGTAGAGCCTCCGGGTACGGGTGTCGCCGAGTCGCACCGCCAGCGTGATCTTCCCCGATTCGGTGTCGGTGGGGATGTCCCGCAGGTTGTTGGCCACCAACACCGCCGACGACAGGCAACCCATCGCGACGGCGGCGACGAGGCCGACCCAGTCGACGGCCAATGCCTGGGTGTACTGCGTGCCCAGTACCGCCACCAGACCGAAGAACACAAAAACGGCGATCTCACCGAAACCCAAGTAGCCGTAAGGCTTCGAGCCGCCGGTGTAGAACCAGGCGCCCGCGAGGCAGACCACGCCCACCGCGATCAGCCACGGATTGCTCACCAGGGCCAGCGCCAGCCCGGCCAGCGCCGCCACCACCAGGGCGACCACTGCCGCCGTCAGCACCGAGCGGGGTGACGCCACTTTCGACCCGACCAACCGCAGCGGGCCGGCCCGCACATCGTCGGTGCCGCGGATGCCGTCGGAGTAGTCGTTGGCGTAGTTGACTCCCACGATCAGGGCCAGAGCCACCAACAGTGCCAGGAGTGCCCGCCACCACACGAACCCGCCCAGCCAGGCGGCGGCGCCGGTACCGGCGATGACGGGCGCGACGGCGTTCGGCAGGGTCCGGGGACGGGCGCCTTCGATCCATTGCGCGATGGTGGCCATGGCGATGATCGTCCCATGGGCGTCATCGCTCAGCTGTTGGACGTCAGGCCGACCACCAGGTTGAGGGTCATCGCCAGGATCACCGCGCCCAGTAGAAAGGACAGCAGGGCGTGGGTGAGGGCGGTGGAGCGGATCGCCCGGCTACGCAGGTTGGTGTCCGACACCTGGTAGGTCATACCGAGCGTGAACGCCAGATAGGCAAAATCGCTGTAGGCCGGCTTCTCGTCCTGGTTGAAGTCGATCGCCGCGGGTGGCCCCGTGTAGTACTGACGGGCGTAGCGCAGCATGAAGACCGTGTGCACCGCGAACCACGAGGCGGCCACCGACAGGATCCCGACGACGGCGGCCGCCACGTCGCCACCTCTGGTGGACTCCGCGGCCAGCAGATAGCCGACCCCGCCGAGGCTGCCCACACTGGCCAGCAGCATCACCACCTGCGTGAAACCGCGGGTGGAGTCCTCCTCGTGGGCGTGGCGGGCATGTTCTTCGGTCTGCGTGGCATCCATGCGGCCCACCAGCAGCCAGGTCCAGGCCAGATAGATCGAGGCGAGCACCACCCACCCGGCGGCGGGGGCGTAGGGCACCCCGGCGGTGCCGGCCACCACCGCCGCCGCGGCGCCGCCGCCGACAACCGCTCCGGCCAGGCGAACCGCGGCGGGACCGTCTGCGCTGAGTACCGACCCAACAGTCATGACGGCAGTCAACCACCGCCGCCGCTGACCGGCAGCGACTCGATACACCAGAATGGGCAACCCCGAGTGCCGGTCGCCACGATCCTTGACAGGTGTCAATCCGATGCGGCAATACTGAGCGGATGAAGACTCCGATCTGCGAACGGTTCGGCATCGAGTTTCCGCTGTTCGCGTTCAGCCACTGTCGCGATGTGGTGGCCGCGGTGACCAACGCCGGCGGGTTCGGGGTACTCGGTGGCACGGCCTTCACCCCCGAACGGCTCGAGCAGGAACTCGCCTGGATCGACTGCGAGGTGCGGGGCCGGCCCTACGGCGTCGACATCATCGTGCCCGCCAAGTTCGAGGGCAAAGGGGAGTCGTTGTCGACTCAGCAGCTGATTGACCGGATCCCCGCCGAGCATCGCACGTTTGTTGCCGAACTCCTTGCTGCCCACGATATTCCAGCAGATGATCGGCCGCGGCTGGGCGGCTCGAATCTCTCCGGTGACACCGGAGAGCAGCTGCTCGAGGTGGCGCTGCGCCACCCGATCTCCATGATGGCCAACGCCCTCGGGGTGCCTCCGGCATACATGATCGAGGCCGGTGCCGGCAGCGGCGTCCCGGTGGCCGCACTCGTCGGCGCAAAAGAACACGCGATCAAGCAGGTCAACGCCGGGGTGGACGTGATCATCGCGCAGGGCACCGAGGCCGGTGGGCACTGCGGTGAGGTGTCGACGCTGGTGCTGGTGCCCGAAGTCCTGGAGGCACTGGCGGCCACCGCGGCAGGCAAGGATGTTCCGGTGCTGGCGGCCGGGGGCATCGTGACGGGACGGCAGATGGCCGCCTGTGTGGCCATGGGAGCGGCCGGGGCATGGACGGGGTCGGTGTGGTTGACGACAGAGGAGGCCGAGACCGCACCGCACACGGTGCAGAAGATGCTGGCTGCGTCCTCGCGTGACACGGTCCGCTCGCCGGCGCGCACTGGAAAGCCCGCGCGGCAACTGGTCTCGGACTGGACCGACGCCTGGCAGCCGAGCAGCGACGGGCACGCCGCGCTGCCGCTTCCACTGCAGAACATGTTGGTCGAGCCGGTATTGCGTCGAGTGGACAAACTTGCCGCGCAGGGGCATCCGGGAGCTCAAGCGCTGGCCACGTACTTCGTGGGCCAGGGCGTCGGGTTGATGAACAAGGTCAAGCCCGCCCGCGAAGTCGTGTTCGAGTTCATCGAGGACTACGTTGCGGCGGCGCAACGTCTGGGTTCTTCGCTGGAGGGCTGACCACCCCGGTGGCCTCGGTCAGCCAGGTCTCGTCGTGCAGGTAACGCCACGCCAGGCGGGCGGTGTCGGCGGCGAATGTCGGGGCCAGTGCGGCCGCAGCGTCGGCGTCGGCGTGACTGGCGATCCAGGCGGTCAACATGATGCGGCGCAGCATCACAAAAGTCGACACCAGGTCGAGGTGCTCGTCGGGAAGCGTGCGCACCTGCCGGTAGCCGCGTAGCCAGTCGGCGATGATCAGCTCGGCCTCCGGGGTGTCCTCGATGAACGACACCACCGCCCCCAGATCGGCCAGATGCCAGGACCAGCCGCAGTCATCGAAATCGATGACGGTGATCGGTGCGCCCGGGTCGGCGGGGTCCACCATCAGATTGGCCATCCGCAGATCGGCGTGTACCAGGCCGAACCGGTCCGGGCCGGAGCCGAAGTTGCGGAGCCGATCACCGATCCGGTCGGCCGCGCGCTGGATGAGCGCGGTGTCGTCGTCGCCGAGGCCAGGTGCGGTGCGCCAGTCACCCCACCGCGCCCCCGGGCCGATCATGGTGTCGAAATCCCAGCGGAATCGGGTGAAGTAATCCGGGGCCTGCCAGGTCTGCACGTGATTGTGCATGACGGCGGTCAGGCGGCCCAGCTGATCGAACCCGGCAGCGTCCGGCCGCTCCTCGGCGGTGCAGCCGGCGATGAACGACACCGCGTCCACATGCAGGACCACACCGTCGACGACGGCGGCCACCACCTCGCGGCCGTCGACAGCCGGGATCAGATGCGGTGTCACAACCGAGGTTTCGTCGCGCAGTGCGGCCATCCAGCTCAGTTCCGAACGGATCGCCGACAGTGAGTGGTAGCCGGGCCGGTGCACCCGCAACACGATGGGATCGGGTCCGTCCACCAGGTAGGTGGCGTTCTCCGACAGGCTCAGCAGCCGCAGCGGTGCCCGGGTGTCGTGGCCGTAGGCCGACAGCGCCGCGCGGGCGAACTCCTCATGGTTGGGCGGCAGTCCGGACATCACAACAGTGTGTCTCATCACTGCGCGGTCCGCCCGGTGATGGCATCGTAGGGGGCGCTATGAGCTTCTCCAACATCATGGACTCCAACAGTTACTCCGCGGGTTCCGCCGGCGCGGCCGAGCCGCTGATCGCTGCCCGCGAGAAGGTGCTGGGCCCGGCCTACCGGCTGTTCTACGAGCGTCCGGTGCACCTGGTACGCGGGCAGGGCAGCTACCTGTTCGACGCCGACGGTCGGCGCTACCTCGACGCGTACAACAACGTCGCCAGCGTCGGGCATTGCAACCAGCACGTGGTGGAGGCGGTCACGCGTCAGCTCTCGACGTTGAACACCCACACCCGATACCTGCATCAGCTGATCGTCGACTACTCGCAGCGGCTGCTGGCGACGATGCCGCCGGAGCTCGACCGGGTGATGTACGGATGCACCGGCTCGGAGGTCAACGACCTCGCCCTGCGGGTGGCCGAAACATCCACCGGTGCAACAGGTGTCATCGTGACCGGCGAGGCGTACCACGGGAACACCGCGGCCGTCACCGCCATTTCGCCGTCACTGGGTGGCGTCGCGTCGCTGGGGGCGCACGTTCGTGCGGTCGCCGCACCGGACAGTTACCGCATCCCGGCATCCGAACGGGCGCAGCGGTTCGCCGCCGATGTCGCCGCGGCGTGTGACGACCTCACCGCGGCCGGCCACGGGGTGTCCTGTCTGATCGTGGACACGATCTTCTCCTCCGACGGCATCTACACCGACGCCAGCGTGCTCGGGCCCGCCGTCGACGTGGTGCGTGCCCGTGGTGCCGTGTTCATCGCCGACGAGGTACAGCCCGGATTCGCCCGCACCGGGGACTCGATGTGGGGTTTCCAGCGCCACGCGGTGACCCCGGACCTGGTGACGGCCGGCAAACCGATGGGCAACGGGATGCCGGTGGCTGCCCTGGCGGCCCGCTCCGAGGTTCTCGAGCCGTTTGCGGACAAAGTGCCGTATTTCAACACCTTTGGCGGCAATCCCGTGTCGATGGCCGCGGCCGCCGCGGTTCTCGATGTGATCGAGAACGACCGGCTGATGGACAGTGCGGCTCGGGTGGGCGCGCAGCTGCAACAGGAACTGTCGCGGATCGCGCTCCAGCACCCGAGCATCGGTGATGTCCGGGGCGCCGGTCTGTACATCGGTGTCGAGATCGTCAGCGACCCCGACACCATGGAACCCGATCGAGCGGCGGCCCGCCGGCTGGTGAATGCGCTGCGGGAGCGGCAGGTCCTGCTGTCGGTGTGCGGACGCGACGGCAATGTCCTGAAAATACGTCCACCGCTGGTGTTCTCGGCCTCCGACGTGGACTGGTTCTGCACCGAGTTCGAGAACGTCCTGCTCAGCCGGTAGCCAACGGGAGCCGCACCTCGAACCGGGCGCCGGCATCGAGGTTCATTGCCGACAGTGTGCCGTGGTGCGCCTGCACCAGCCCGGCGGCAATCGCCAGTCCCAGGCCTGATCCGCTCGGCAGCGACGAATCCGCCCGCGGGACCCGACCGTTGGAACCGCGGTAGGCGACGTCGAACACCCGTGCCAGGTCCTCGTCGTTGATGCCGACGCCGGTGTCGTCGACCCGCGCCCAGGCGCCCTGGTCGTCGCAGCCCAGGCCGAGTCTGACGGTCCCCCCGGCAGGGGTGTGGGCGATGGCATTGGCCACCAGATTGGACAACACCCGCACCAGCGCGCAGGCACTGCCGATCACGGTGACCGCGGAACCGGACAGCTCGGAACGCAACAGCACCCCGGCGCGGTCGGCGGTGATACGGTGCGCGGCCACCACGTCGTCCACCACTTCGTCGAGGGCCACCCGGTCATGGGGCGGGATGATGGCTCCGGCGTTGATCTTCGACATCTCGAACAGGTCGTCGACCATTTCGGATAGCCGGATCGATTCCTGTTCGATGCGTTTGGCGTACTCGTGAACTTCGTGATCGCTGACCACCCCGTCGGCGATGGCTTCGGACACCGCCCGGATGCCGGCCAGCGGGGTCCGCAGGTCGTGGCTGACAAACGCGACCAGCCTGCGCAGGGACTCTTCGGCGCCACGCTCGGCGTCGCGGATCTCGCGTTCCCAGACGGTGCGCCGGGCCTGGTAGCGCCCCAACATCACCGCGGCGGGGATCGTCACCACCGCCACGATGACCAGGACCACGGCTGTCTGCTCGAAGTTGTCGGTGAGGATGAACCCGCTGGCGCCGAGGACCCCGGTGAACGTGGCCACCACCGGGATCAGCACCAGAACCACCATGCTGAGGGCCAACGACCAGGATCGGGCCAGCCTGATGATCAGGGCACCCGCCAGCACCACCGGCACCGAACAGGCCAGCGAGATCACCGCTATCTCACTGGTCGGCATCGCCGCTCCACCGGTAGCCGCGACCCCACACGGTCTGCAGTTGATGCTGATCTCCGAGCTTCGCGCGCAGCCGTTTGACGTGCACCGTCACGGTGGACAGATCGCCGTAGTCCCAGTGCCATACCCGGGCCAGCAGTTCCTCGCGGGAGAACACCGTGTCGGTGTGGGTGAGGAAGAACATCAAGAGGTCGAATTCGCGGTTGGTCAGCCCGACCCGATGTCCGCTCACACAGACGGTCCGTGAGGCCGAGGATACCGACAGCTGACCGACGGTGATCTCGAGACCCACGGCACCCACCGGCGACGGCGAGCGACGTAACACCGATTGCACCCGCAGCGCCAGCTCGCGCGGGCTGAACGGTTTGGTCACGTAGTCGTCGGCACCGGCTTCGAGGCCGGCGATACGGTCGGCCTCTTCTCCGAGGGCGGTCAGGAGAATCACCGGGACGCTGAAATCGCCGCCTTGGCGCAGGCTGCGGCACAGGGTCAGGCCGTCGGGTCCGGGCATCATCACGTCGAGGACCGCTACGTCGATCCGCTCGGCGCCGAGCATGCGCAATGCATCGGTGCCGTTGTCGGCAACGGCGACGGCGAGCCCGTCGCGCTCCAGGTAGCGGCGCACGACGTCTCGGACGACCACGTCGTCGTCGGCGATCAGCACGCGAGCAGCCATGGACCTGAAAGTAACCACCGCGCCTCCTTCTGAAACCCGGCCGGGTGGGCGGATGTCAGTGATTCGTCACCGGCTCCCGATCAGATGGGTTCCGCATCTCTGCCGAGCGCGCGGGTTTGCACGCAACACGCCGGAGACTTCTGTACAAATGCGTGCCCTCGGCCTCGAAGAAATCAGCCGTGGCGGTATCGGGTCGGTTCAGGGTGCCCGGCTGTCGCACACTGTGCACATGCCCCACTCGCTGCGACATGTGTTGGCGCTGTCGGCGCCCCTCGGCTTGGCGTTCATTCCGCTGGGGATGGCCCTGGGTTTTGTGGTGGTCCACGCCGGGCTGGATTGGTGGTGGGCGCCGACGTTTGCCGCCGTCATCTATGCGGGGTCGCTGGAGTTCCTGATGGTGCCGCTGGCGGCGGCCGGGGCGCCGGTGGCCACGGTCGCGTTGACGACTGCGGTGGTCAACGCCCGCCACGTGTTCTACGCGCTGTCGTTCCCCCTGCACCGGGTACGCGGCGCCTTGGGCAAGCTGTACAGCACCTACACCCTGTCCGACGAGGCGTACGCCGTCGGGGTCAGCCCGGAGGCCCGCGGCTGGACCTCGCGGCCGATCTTGTTGATGCAGGCCTGCTTTCAGCTGCTCTGGGTGACGGGGGCGACGCTCGGCGGCCTGCTCGGCGAGGCGTTGCCCGTCGAACGCCTCGAAGGGCTGGACTTCGCGTTGACCGCGCTGTTTGTCGTGCTGGCCATCGATGCCTACCGGCAGCGGCCCGATCCGGTGACCGCGGCCGCGGCAGCGGTGTGCGCGGTGGTTGCCTGGGTGCTGGTTCCGGGGCAGCTGTTGGTGTGCGCGTTCGCGGGATTCACGGCGGTATTGTTGGTGCGCAAGCACTTCGGTGGTCCACTCGATGCCTGACAACGGTCACATCGCGCTGCTGGTAGTGGTCAGTGCCGCGGTGACGTGGGCATTGCGTGCGCTGCCGTTTGCGGTACTGGCGCCCATGCGGCACAGCGCGGTGGTGCGTTACCTGTCCGTGCACATGCCGGTCGGGGTGATGGTGATGTTGGCCATCTACACCCTGACCACCGCCCGCCACGCCACCGCACCGGAGATGTTGTTCCTGGCGATCGGCGTGGTCGTCACCGGCGGTCTGCATCTGTGGCGCCGGCAGGCGGTGCTGAGCATCATGGTCGGCACCATCACCTACGTCACCCTGGTATCCACGTTCGGGTGACGCCCAGGAGCGACCGTGAGCGTGGTCAGGACTGGTTGGCCCGCCACTTCAGCATCGACTCCAGGGTGCTGAAGTCGTAACCCGCTGCAGTGGGCCGGATTTCCGTGAGGATCAGGGTGGCGCCGGCCGCGACGTAGGAGTCGGCACTGTGTTGGTCCTCCCACGTCACCGAACGCTCGATATCGGCGCCGTCGCGGCCGAACCCGGCGGCCAGTTCGTCCACGCGAGCGCTGGCCTGCCGGAACTCCTCGATGGGCAGGAAGGCATGCCAGATGTCGGCGTGCCGGGCCACCGCGGGCAGGGTTCGCTTCTGGCCGGCGCCGCCGATCAGGATCGGGATGTGCCGCACCGGCGCCGGATCGAGCCGGCGTAGCCGAGCCTCGATGCGCAGCAGCCCCTCGTCGAACAGGTCCATCCGTGATTTGACAGTTCCGTACTCGTAACCGTAGGTGGTGTAATCCTTTTCGTACCATCCCGCCCCCACGCCCAGGATCGTGCGGCCGCCGCTGATGTGGTCGACGGTACGTGCCATATCGGCCAGCAGATCGGGATTGCGGTAGCCGATGCCGCTGACCAGCAGTCCGATCTCGGCGCGGGACGTGATCTCGCCCCAGGAAGCCAGTGCTGTCCAGCCTTCGAAGTTCGGTACGTCGGGTTGGGTGTCAGCCAGGGTGGGTTTGCCGTCGACGGGGGCGCTGAAGTTCGGCGCATGGAAATGGTCGTAGCCGAAGATGACGTCGGAGCCCAGTTCCTCGGCGCGCAGCACCGCGGCGCGCCACGTCCGGTAGTCCGGTGTGCCGCCGGGTGTCAACTGAACACCGATCCGAATCGGTCGCGACATGCTCGGTCTCCTCGCCTGGGTGGATTGTGCTCTTCCCTGGCACAAGTCGATCGGCGACCGGGCTATTCCGAGAGGCGTGATTCGGCTCACGCTGATCCCGAGTCCCGGCGGGCATCAGTACAGCTGAGTGCGCATGGCGTCCTCGCTGAAGTGAGCCTCCAGCTCGGCCAGGCTCAGGCCGGCGTCGATGGCCTTGATCATCTGCGCGACGCTGGGCAGCGCCGTCGGGTTCCAGGACTCCGGCTTCCAGGCATCGGAGCGCAGGAAAGCCTTGGCGCAGTGGAAGAACACCTCTTCGATGGAGATCTCCAGTGCCAGGATCGGCCGCTTCCCGGACACGATCAGGCTGTCGAAGTAGTCGGCGTCGGAGACGATGCAAGCGCCGCCGTTGATCCGCAGCGTGTCACCGCGGCCGGGAAGCAGGAACAGGGTGCCGGCGCGGGGGCGTTGCAGCACATTCAAGTAGCCGTCGACCCGTTTGTTCCCGGGGCGCTCGGGGATGGCGATGGTGGTGTCGTCGATGATATGCACAAATCCCGGCGGGTCACCCTTCGGGGAGACGTCGATATTGCCGTCGGTGTCGGTGGTCGCCACAAAACACAGCGGTGAGTGCGCCAGCCAGTCACGGTGGATCGGCCCGAGCCTGGTGGCGACCTTGTTCTTCACGGCGTCGTTGGGTTCGCCGACGATGGCTCGGAGCTCTTCGACGGTGCTGACTTCCTGGCGCATGCTGTTCATGATGCTCGCTCCGGTCGCGCCGTGGCGGGTTCCCTTGCGATCTCACCGAGCCTGTGGGTGACCCCCGGCCCGGGCCTGCGGTGGTGGCGGCCGGAGGCGCTCGGCCAGGGCGCGCCGGTCCACCTTCCCGATGCCGCGGCGTGGCAGTTCGTCGACAACATGTACCTCCCGCGGCGCCGCGGTGACGTCCAGGGT
>NZ_JBARXZ010000097.1:0-1692 GCF_049647605.1 Mycobacterium sp.
GCTGCTCCGCGCCCACGGGCATCCAGCGGCGTGTGGCCCACATTCCGAACAGCCCCACCGGCACATTGATCCAGAAGATCCAGTGCCAGCTGGCCACTTCCACCAGAGCACCGCCCAGCGTGGGGCCCAGCAGCGCGCCCACCTGGCCCGGGATGGCAATGAAACTCATGGCACGGATGAATTCACCCTTGGGGTGGCTGCGCAGCACAGCCAGCCGGCCCACCGGCATCATCAGGGCGCCCCCGACCCCTTGTACCACGCGCGCGGCCACCAGAAAGCCCAGGTTGGGCGAAAGCGCGCACAGCACCGAGCCCAGCACAAACAGCGCGATCGCCGTGGCATAGACCCGCTGGGTGCCAAAACGGTCCGCCACCCAGCCCGAGGCCGGGATCAGCATGGCCGTGGTCAACGAATAGGCCACGATCACCGACTGCATCTTCAGCGGGCTCTGGCCCAGCGACTGCGCCATCGCCGGCAGTGCCGTGTTCAGAATGGTGGCATCCAGCGACTGCAAAAAGAAGGCGATGGCCACCAGCCACAGCAGGCGTTCACGGTGGGGGGCAAGGGATTCACTCATGGGAAACAGGGAAGCAAAACTCGCACGGCAATGCGTGCAACGGACGCAAAAAAGCCGCTGGCGTGCAGCGGCTGGATCGGAGGGGATGGCGCAGTGTCGGCGGCATCCCGCGTGGCAGGCAGAAAGCGCTTACACCGAGAAGCTGGAACCGCAGCCGCAGGTGGTGCTGGCATTGGGGTTCTTGATCACGAACTGGGCACCTTGGAGGTCTTCCTTGTAATCGATCTCTGCGCCGACCAGGTACTGGTAGCTCATGGCGTCGATCAGCAGCGACACACCATTCTTGGTCATCGTAGTGTCGTCGTCGTTGGTGATCTCATCGAAGGTGAAACCGTACTGGAAACCCGAGCAGCCGCCGCCTTGCACAAAGACGCGCAGCTTCAGGTCGGGATTGCCTTCTTCGGCAATCAGATCCGCCACCTTGGCAGCTGCGCTGTCGGTGAAGAGGATGGGGGCCGGCATTTCGGTGATGGTGTTTTCGGCAACGGCGCTCATGGGGATACTCCGATGGTTCTGAATTGGCCCGAATGGTACAGCAAAGGGCTCGGGAATTGCTGCCGCTTCCAGCTTTGACGACAGTGCAAGTGGGGGCTTTGCCCCCGGAGGACGCTGGGGACTTCGCCCGGACCAGGGAGGGGCGGCCGTACCGGACCATGCCGGCGCGGGAGCGACCACAAAAAAGCCGCCGAACCCGAAGGCTTGGCGGCTTTTTTTGGCGGATGGCCTTCCCGGAGGAAGACCATCCTGCAGCAGAAGCGGATTAACGCTTCGAGAACTGCTTGGCGCGGCGTGCAGAACGCAGACCGACCTTCTTACGTTCGACTTCACGAGCGTCACGGGTCACGTAGCCGGCTTGGCTCAGTGCGGACTTCAGGGAAGCGTCGTAATCGATCAGAGCGCGGGTGATACCGTGGCGGGCAGCGCCAGCCTGGCCGGATTCACCGCCGCCGTGGACGTTGATCTGGATGTCGAAAGCTTCGACATTGCCAGTCAGCACCAGGGGCTGCTTTGCGATCATGATGGAGGTTTCGCGGCCGAAGTACTGCTGAATGTCTTTGCCATTCACAGTGATCTTGCCGGAGCCCTTCTTCAGGAATACACGGGCGACGCTGGAC
>NZ_JBARXZ010000098.1:0-4811 GCF_049647605.1 Mycobacterium sp.
CAGTTTGCGCACGATGTCTTCTGCGGAGTGCCGCTTCCGACCAGCCATACGTTCATCGTCCCTTCTCGCCCGACATCGGGCCACAGGACTCTAGAACTTGCTGGACTCATTCAGCGGGAACACGCCAGGTCCACCGCCGGAAGTCCGTGGACCTGAACTGCTGATGAGTGGGTGAGGGCTGCATGTATATGGCCTGTTAGTTGGCCCCAATTTGGGCCGGGAGTCGGAGCTGGCGTCGATTAGTGGTGGGAAGCTGTCCAGCCCGCTGAGACGCCCGGCCTGTGGGGGAGGTGTGGCGGCGTCCGGGGTTGCCCGGGCTGGTGCCGCGCGCTGGGATACCTGGCGGCCGTGGGTGCGGTGGAGGCCGGGCGGGTGCATCCCGGGGGCCTATCTACGGAGCCGGGGCCGTTTAGGAGGCCGCGCTACTTGGTTGCGTCGAACCCGTCGAGCTGAGGAGACACCCGGTTCATCCGCGTGTACGCCCAGTACAGGCGAGGTAAGACCATCACGAACGCCAGGAAGATGTAGGCCGTGACCCCTATTGCCAGCCAGGCGGGAGCGCAGACCACTGCGTCCTGCAGCGGCGTGTTTGGTTCGCCGCGCGAGACATTCAGGCCGATGACCAGAATTGCGGCGTCAACGACGCAGGCGAGCGCGATCATGAACAGGTGCGCGACGCTCTCGTCGAGGCTGTCGCGGTACACGTTCTTGCCGTCGCGGGTGTCCGATCGCTCCGTGAGTTTCAGGCGCAGCGTCGACAACGACCCGAATGCGCTCAGGGTGCCGCCGGCCAGCAGCGACACGGCGGTCAGGAGCGGCATTGGGGCCGACAGGTGCCAGTCCCAGACCCACGCCGAGATCAGCAGAACAAGGGGGACGCCGTACAGCACCACGATGGCGAAGTAGTCGTACGGGCGGCTTTTGTGAGTCGCGAGCTTCAGGCCTTTGAGCTGGCCACGGAATAGCGGTCGTAGGTCAAATCTCTCCATCCTCGACTCCCCATCCTGCCCAGTCGACCGACACCTCGAGCGAGTTCTCCAAGGGTGCGACTGCTCTTTGTACTCTCCCGAAGAATAACCGCGAGGTAGGACAATCTACGCCCCTGGAAACCGGGTAAATGAAGATATCAGCCCATCTTGACGGGCTGATTTCCTTCTTTTTGCCATCGGCATCTTTGACCTCGATCCAGGCGTCGTCGTAGTCCTGGTCGTCGAAGTTGTCGTAGCTGTCGCCGAGTACAGCCGCCAGGTCTTTCGTCGCTTGCGTCTGCGCGTCACCGGGTGCAGTCGCCGGGCCGTTGAAGTACTCGATCCATCCGTTGAGGACTTTCCGGGCGCGGGCAATTGCGCTGTTCTCACTGAGCCCCATCTCCACCTTGAGCGGCGACTTACCAGGGGTATTGGTGTCGGACCCCCCCTGCTTGGTCAGCACGATCTTGCTGCTGGTGCCGTTCGTCATGAGGCTTTTGAGCTTCTCGGGGTCGCTCAGAGGTGTGAACCGGAGCGACCACCAGACGGGTCGGACGATCTTCTTGCCGGTGGTCTCTGCCTCTTCGGCTGCCTCAGCTTTGCCGTCCTCACGCGCCCACGCCCGCATCCACTGCTCTAGCTTCTTTGAGGCGTGGGTACGGCTCGCGTCCTCAACTGCCGCGATACCCAATTCTCCGACGTCAGGGAACATGAACACCGCGCGGTAGGGCCTCACCGACTTCAGGTCGGAGATGTCTAACGGGGCGGCGCCATTACCGGCGTATCCGGCGCCGGTGAAGCCTTGACGACGGCCGTAGACGTACTCGATCACCATGTGGTCGCCGCGACGATCCACGTCAGTGACGACCAGCACAGGTTTGGCGGCTTCCTTGGCCTGGGCCTCCGCTTGCTCTTCCTCGGTGATTTCCTCTTCGTCCACGCCGTCGTCTGCGTCATCGAGGTCGGACGCCGTCGGCGTCCCGTGACACTCCAGGAGCTTCCGCGCGCTGACCAGATCGAACAGGTAGTCCCTGATGTGCTGTTTCGACTCGCCCACGCCGACCTCGACCGAAAGCGCATCGCCCCGCCCGCTGCGGTGAACTGTCACGCGGAATAGCCGGAACCCGTAATTCGTCATCTGCCCCTGCTCAGCAAGCCCCGTTAATAGCATCTTCACAGTAAAGGCCGATACCGCGTTTGCCGGCTTATTTAGTCGCGTGTCAATTCATCTGCGGTCGTTTGCCACTGCTATCAGGGCATCGAGGAAGTCATCCGGAAGACGCCCCAGGTAGCTGACTTGTGGGTGTTCGGTACCGAGAACACCGACTGCGACGGTGTAGTCGAAGGCCGCCGTGGCGACCGAGCCGATCGGACAGTCCGGAGTTTGGCTTTTGGAACGTGTAGTTCCCTGCGCCGCCGTATCCGCAGCTTCCTGAGTGACCTGGTTGACACGCTCAGGAAATCCCGGAGGCTCCTACCTTGGAAACGAGGATGCAGGTTTGGCGGAATCGCGCCAACTTGGCAGACGAGACGGGCACCGCGAACATGTCCGGGCCGGATTGACATGCTGCGTTCGCAGCCGTCCGGCATTAAGCGTTGGCTGCTGGCCCGCAGCTGCGGCGACGTTCGTGAGGAGGGCCGAATTAACAAATGCAGATGTCGAAAGCGACTTGCCCGTTAGTGAGTTTCCGTCCATGCGCATCGCCTCCTTTCGTGTGCGGCCTGGAAAACCAGGCAACAAATTGGGAATGAGGCAGAGCCTCCCGGTCACCACAACAATGGGCAGCACCAGATCTATCACCCAATTACCGTTCCTGGCGGGCGAAGTCGCTGCTAATCCCTCGTCATACCTGCGGCGGAGGACGTAGGCGAGAACGGTGACCGGCCTTCGTAAAGGTCTAAAGACATCCGTGTGCTTAACCGTATCTAGTTGATACGATTGCGCACATGGCCATTTGGGATCGGATAGTTGAACTTGCCGCTGAGCAGCATGGCTATGTGACGACTCGTGACGCTAGGGATATCGGTGTCGACCCCACGCAGCTGCGACTTCTCGCTGCGCGCGGACGCCTTGAGCGCACCGGTCGTGGTGTGTACCGGGTGCCTGTTCTGCCGCGTGGTGAGCATGACGATCTCGCAGCTGCCGTCGCCTGGACTTTGGGCCGCGGCGTTATTTCGCATGAGTCGGCCTTGGCGCTTCACGCACTCGCTGACGTCAACCCTTCGCGCATCCACCTCACGGTTCCGCGTGACAACCATCCGCGCGCAGCTGGGGCCGAGCTGTACAGGCTTCATCGCCGCGATCTCACGGCAACCGCCATCACGTCGGTCGACGACATACCCGTCACGACGGTCGCGCGCACCATCAAAGACTGCCTGGACGCCGGGACTGATCCCTACCAGCTTCGGGCAGCGATCGAACAAGCCGAAGCTGAGGGCACGCTACGTCGTGGCCCGGCGGCAGAGCTGCGCGCCGCACTCGATCAACCTGGGTCACGGGCTCGCAAGAAGGGCGCATCGGCATGACCCAGCCCTATTCGTCGCCACCGCCGAACTTGCGCTCGTTGCGCGATCGGCTCACGCAAGCAGCGCAACGGCAAGGGGTGTTGTTCGGCCGATTGCAGCGTCACGTCGCGATGATCGTCGTCGCGCAATTCGCGGCCATGCTCACCGATGACAGCGGCGCCCCGCTGCTCCTGGTCAAAGGTGGTTCATCGCTGGAACTGCGCCGGGGCATCCCTGATTCGCGGACCTCCAAAGATTTTGACACCGTCGCACGTCGCGACATCGACGACGTGCATGATCAGCTGGCTGAGGCGGGCGAGGTGGGGTGGGAAGGTTTCACTGCGACCTTCACCGTCCCCGAGGAGATTGATGTTCCGGGCATGCCGGTGAAGCCACGCCGATTTACCGCCAAGCTGAACTATCGCGGCAAGCCTTTCGCATCTGTTCCGATTGAGGCCTCCACTGTCGAAGCCGGCAATGCCGACCAGTTCGACACCCTCACCTCAGACGCTCTCGGCCTCGTGGGTGTTCCCACGGCGGTCTCCGTGCCGTGCATGACGATTCCGTGGCAGATCGCTCAGAAGCTGCACGCGGTGACCGCAGTCCTCGACGCACCCAGAGTCAACGATCGCGCCCACGACTTGGTGGACTTGCAATTGCTCGAAGGGCTGCTGCCCGACGCCGACCTTTCGACAACACGCAGCGCGTGCATCGCGGTGTTTGAAGCGCGTGCTCAGCAGCTGTGGCCGCCGAGAGTGTCCGCGCTGCCACACTGGTCGCCGATCTATGTGGGTGCGCTGGAAGGGCTCGATCACCTCGAACTTGCAGCCACCGTTGAGGAGGCCGCCCGGGTCGTAGTGCGCTTCGTCGAGCGGATTGATGCGGCAAGCGACAATTAGGTCACTCATCGCCTAGCAGGCGTTGCCGCCGACGCTGGTCGGCTAGATCGCTCGGCGATCGGGATGCCAAGGGCCTCCCCGGCGGGCACGCCAGGTCGTCGATCGCCGCGTGGCCCAGTGTCCCAACAGTGTCCCAAGACGCGTTCAAACGCGCCGGATCGAGTGACACGACTGAGACGCGCATAGGGCTCTGAACTGCACAAACGCGACACGGTGGAACGCAGAATCACACTCGTAGGGTCCCTGGGGGTCAAGTGGTCGCAGGTTCAAATCCTGTCAGCCCGACAGAGAAAAACCCGCTTCGACCTCGGTCGTGTCGGCTCCGGTTGAATCCTGAGCAGCCTGCTCCGGGGTGGTTTCTAGGTGCGGTCGCAACACCTCTCGAGATTCTGGAGGTTATGTTGACATCATCGCGTCGTGTGAAGAAAGGCCCAGGTCG